>NZ_CP044532.1:645154-1290308 GCF_026427775.1 Arthrobacter sp. CDRTa11
GCCTATTCATTGGGCATGAAGCAGCGGCTGGGCATCGCCAACGCCTTGCTGTCCCCGCGGGAACTCCTAGTCCTGGACGAGCCCACTAACGGGCTGGATCCACAAGGCACCCGGGAGGTCAGAAGCCTGGTCCGTTCCCTCGCTGCCGACGGCGCCACCGTGTTCGTGTCCAGCCACCTGCTCGCAGAGGTGGAGCAGATCTGCACCCACGCGGCCATCATGAGCGCAGGGCGGCTGGTGGCCCAGGGGCCCCTGGCGGAGCTCCGCCAGGCTGGTGAAACACGGATCCGCCTCATAACGCCCGACGCCGGAGCAGCCTCTGATGTCCTGCGCCGGCTGGGAATGGATCCTGCTCAGGGGACGCCGGCGCCCGAAGGCGACGTGGTGACCGCCGTGGCCGCCGTTTCCCCAGAAGCCGCGGGGTCAAACGGCACGGCGCCGGAGAATGTTGTGGCGCGCCTGGTGGAGGCAGGTGTCAGGGTCCGCGGATTTTCGGTGGAGCGGGAGAGCCTGGAGGACCGGTTCGTGGCCTTGACGGGGGAGGGGTTCGACGTTGCCCAGTAGCAGGTTGCCCAGTAGCAGATTGTCCAGTGACAGATTGCCTAGTAACAGTGTGCCCGGGAGCGTACAGGGACGTGAGGCCGGCGGCCGGCCCGGAGCCGCACGAGGCGGCGCGGCCGCGCCATCAAGCCTGTCGCTGCTGGCGTCCGAACTGAAGGTGCTGTTCCGCCGCCGGAGAACCTGGGCGATGCTGCTGGCACTGGCCGCGATACCGGTGCTGATCGCCGTCGCCGTCCGGCTTTCTTCCACGGTGCCGCCGGGGCGGGGGCCCGCTTTCCTGGACCGGATCACCCAGAACGGGCTCTTTGTGGCGGTCACCGCCATGCTGGTTTCGGTTCCCCTGTTCCTGCCCCTCACCATCGGGGTGGTTGCCGGCGACACGATCGCCGGCGAGGCGAGCCTTGGCACCCTGCGCTATCTCCTGGTGGCTCCTGCCGGGAGGGTGCGGCTGCTCCTGGTGAAGTACGCCGGTGCGCTGGCCTTCTGCGTCGCCGCGCCCGTTACCGTGGCCCTCGCGGGAACTGCGATTGGGGCCTCGCTGTTTCCTATCGGCCCGGTGACGCTGCTGTCCGGGGACGTGGTCCAACCACCGGAAGCGGCACTGCGGCTGGTGCTGATCGCGTGTTATCTCTCGGTGTCCCTTGCCGGTCTCTCGGCAATCGGCCTGTTCCTGTCCACCCTTACCGTGGTCCCTGTCGGTGCGATGGCGGCCACGGTGGTGGTGTCGGTGGTGTCACAGGTCCTGGACCAGTTGCCGCAGCTCGAGTGGCTGCACCCCTGGCTTTTCAGCCACTACTGGTTTGGCTTTGGAGATATCCTGCGGGAGCCTGTGCTGTGGGATTCGTTTGCCAGCAATGCCCTGCTGCAAGCCGGGTATGTGGCCGTGTTTGGCGCGCTGGCCTACGGGAGGTTCGTCACCAAGGATGTGCTCTCCTGAGGGGGCCGCTCGGGTTCTTTTAGCTGGAAGTCGTTAGCAAGGGCTAGTAGCGGGCGGCGTAGGGATGAAGCTGCATGCCGGCCATCCGGCTCAGCTGGGTCACGGCGATTCCTTCATTCGGATTCAGGGCCTGCACCACCTGGCCGTTTCCCAGGTAAATTGCCACGTGATAGAAGTTCGGCGCCGAGCCCCACACCAACAGGTCGCCTCGCTGGGCCTGCGAGATGGGTACATGCACCGGGGCTGAGGAATACTGCTGCGCCGCCGTGCGGGGCAGGTATTTGCCGGCCGCGGCGAATGCTGTCTGCACCAGGCCGGAGCAGTCAAAGCCATACGGCCCGGTCCCGCCCCATTGGTAGAAGTAGGGTGCTCCCACCTTGGTCATTGCCACGGAGATGGCGGTCTCATTGGAACCTCCGGGCGAAGGCGAAGGCGAAGGCGCAGGCGCAACGGGAGCGGGTGCAACGGGAGCAGGAACTAGTGGAGCGGGAGCTGCCGGAACGCCGGGAGCTGGAACTGCAGGAGGCTGTGGAGCGGGAGCGGGAGCGGGAGCCGGAGCAGCTGGGCCGGGAGCAGCGGGGCCGGGGACCGCAGGCGCGGGAGCTGCCGGTGCCGGCGCGGCAGGTGCGGGAGCAGCCGGCGCCACAGCCCGTGGACCAGCCGCCCGACCAGCCGCCGCCTCTGCTGCTGCGGCCTGATCCGCTGCTGCGGTCAGTGCGGCAAGCCTGGCCGCGTCCCGCTGCCTGTCCAGGGCATCAACGCGCGCAGATTCCAAGGCAACCGTGGTGTTCCTCAGCTGTGCCAGCTGATCCACCAGGACTGCCCGCTGTGCCGTAGCCTCCGCTACGGCCTTCACCTGGGCGGCGTTGGCCTGTTCAGCCTCCTCCTTGCGGACTTCAGCGTTCCTTGCTGCATCTTCTGCCGCCCGGTTGGCATCATCGGCGGCAGCAGTCAGGGACTTGAAGGTGGTGGCGGCAGTTTCGGCTGACTGGAAGGCGCGGCTCCGGCTGGCCGAGATGGCCTCCAGTGTGGCGGCCTGCTGCAGGACGTCGCCGCCCCCCATGAACGTGCTCAGGGCCGGGTTCATGCCGCCGTTGCGGTAAAGATCGCCGGCAAGCTGCCCCACCTCCTTGCGCGTTTTGTCCTGCTCGTGCTGGGCTGCCTGGGCTCTCGCCGTGGCAGCCACCGCGGCGGACTGCCGGGACTGCTGCTCAACCAAGGCGTCGCCATAGGAGTTATTTGCCTGCAGTGACAACGCGAAAGTGGCCTGCTGGGCTGTGGCTGCGTCCGACAGGATGCGCTCGATGGCCGCCACCTGATCCGCCGTCGCGCTTTCACTGGCTTTGGCCGCGGCGATGTCCTCGGGGCTGGGAATCTCCGGGGCGGCCGGAAGCTGGACGGCGGGTGCCTGTGGCAGGGGAGCGGCTTGAGCCGGCAGTGCGAGAGTTCCCAGAAGCACGACGGCGGCGCACCATACGGCGGCCTTCCGGCCCGGTGCGGTCAAACCCATGTCAAAACCTCGCAGCACAGTAAGGCTGGTGATCGAGGCTTGTATGCGGCACAAAGATGCCCCGCTGCCCATCGCCCAGCAGTCCGAGGCTACGTGACAGGATGCACAATGGCAACAACTGTCACATCAATAACATTAACAACAGGCGGTTGGCGGGCTGGTTATTTGCCTCGGCGTGTCGGCTTCATTTGAGCCGGGCACATGGACAGTCCAACCCATAACGGAACGCCGTTCGGGCCCGTAACATTGGGGAACGACAACACTGACAGGGGGGCTAGTGGAGCCGACATGGGGCATTGAGGGCGCGGATTTCCTGGGGTGGTATCTGAGCATTGGGCTGTTGCTGGCCGCCACCATTTTCCTGGTCCGGCTGTTCACCGGCGGTCTGATACCCGTTCGTCCAAAAGTTGACCCCCACACCCTCCTGCCGCTCGATCTGGCGTACCTGAGCGGCGGCCCGTTCCACGCCGTGGCAATCAGCCATTGGGTATGGACGGATCACAAGGCGGGGCGCCATGGCGAGGAAGCGGAGTTCCTGCGAGCAAACCGGCTGGACCCTTTGCTGCAGGCAGTTGCCGGTCCCGTGCTGAATTCCACTGCCTCCATCAGGGAGTGCCTGCTGGATCCGGCCGTTTCGTTCCAGCTCAGGTCCAGGCATCAACAGCTCGCCGGGCGGGGACTGCTGCGCAGCCGCGGAGTCATGGGTTTTCTGCGGATCCTGAAATGGGTTGCCATCGGGTTCCTGGCGCTGGGTGTTGCCCGGATCGTCGCAGGGATGATCAACGGCAGGGACACCGCGTATCTGGTGGGTGCGGTCATTGCGGGCGTCTTCCTGCTGTTTGTACTGGCCGTCAAGATCCCCACCATCACTCATCCAGGAATCAAGGCGCTGCGCGAACTGCGGCGCGAGAACCAGGACCTCCGGCCCGGCAGGAAAGCGGGCTACGACGGCGTTCGTCCCGCCCGGGTGGCACTTGGGGCGGCGCTCTTTGGCACAGCCGGGTTATGGATTGCGGCTCCGGCCTATGCCTCGGCCATGGGGATCCCCGCCGCAGGGACAGCCGCCGGCGGTGGAATGTACTACGGCGATTCCGGCTCATCCTCCGCATCCTCCTCATCGTCCGGAAGCTCCTCATGCAGCAGCGGCAGCAGCGGTGGCTGCGGCGGCGGCGGTTGTGGTGGTTGAGGCAGGACTGCTTCAGCCGGGCCTGGGCATCGGCTGGCGTTCCAGCCTGGCAGAGTCCATTGGCCGCCTGAACGGCCTGTCTTTCGTTGAGGTTGTGGCCGAGAACCTGCATGATCATGGTTCCGGAATAGACGTGCCTCCTGACCTCCAACAGCTGGTCGACGGCGGCAGCACCGCCGTCGCGCATGGAATCTCACTGTCGCTGGGCTCGGCCGCAGAGGTGGACCAGTCCCGCCTGGCGCATTTGCGCCGGGTGGGGGAGGCCATCCGGGCGCCCCTGGTCAGCGAACACATTGCGTTCGTGCGGGCCGGGAGTCCTGCCCCGCCGGGGGCCCCGCATGCGGACATGCTCGAGGCCGGCCATCTGCTGCCGGTGCCGCGGAGCCTTGACTCGCTATTGGTGCTGACGGCCAACATCCGGCAGGCTGTGGACGGGCTGGAGGTTCCGCTGGCACTGGAACCCATCGCGGCGCTGGCCGAGTGGCCGGACAACACCATGACCGAGGGCCAGTTCCTGACCGAGCTGCTGGAACGGACAGACGCTTTGCTGGTGCTCGACGTCGCGAACGTGTATGCCAATGCAGTGAACCATGGCCGCGACCCGCTTGCGGCGTTGCTTGAGTTTCCGCTTGAGCGCATCGCCTATTGCCACATTGCGGGAGGAAGCGTGATGGACGGTCTCTACCAGGACACCCATCAGGACCCGGTCCCGCGGGAGGTCCTGGAACTCGGCGGCGAACTCCTTCAATCGACAGGACCCGTGCCGCTGATGCTCGAACGCGACGGCAAGTTCCCTCCCGAAGCGGTGTTTTTTGCCGAGCTGGACGCCATCGCCGACGCCGCAGGCCTGCCCCGTGTCACCCCCGGTGCAACGGCCGGGCAGCTTCCGGAATGACTGCAGGAACAGGCAGTCCCTCGGATCCGGACGGCGTGGACTCCGGAAGCTGGGACGGTACTGGCGCGCAGGTGCTCGCCGCTGCGCGTTTACGCCTCGCCGCCAGCCAGCGGGAGCTCGTTGAGGCGCTCGTGGCGAAGGGGCCGGTGCCTGAAGGCTTCGACCCCCTGCAGGTGGCGGCCGTCCGGCGTGGCCTTGAACGCAAGAGGCTGGGCGGCATTGGCTACCACTTTCCAGCCCTGGCGGGCGCCATCCGGGCAAACCCCGGCTTGATGGAGTTGTTTGGCAGCTGGCACAGTGCCAATCATCCGGGCGAAGGTCCGGAACCTGGCTATTACGCCGACGGGGTGAGGCTGATCGGCTTCCTGGAGGGCATCGGCAGGCTGCCCGGCGACGCCACCCGGGAAGTGCTGATGTTGCGGATCGGGACAAGTGCGGCGCCCGACGGTCACCGGATCCCGGCGCGGTGGGCGGGGCTGCGCCGTGTTGGCGTTGATGGCAAGACGTGGTGGGTGGCCGGCAGCCATCGCCGCTGGGTGTGGCTGCGAAGCCCACGCTGCCCGTAAAGCGTTGAGGTTAGGCGTGCTGATGCGCCTCGTGTTCAAGGTGGCTGGCGGGCTCAAGCTGGAACGTGCAGTGCTCGGTGTCGAAGTGGGAGCCAAGGCAGGTGATGAGCTTGTCCAGCACCTGGTCGGCGCCGCGGGCAGTGAGCACTCCATCCTCAAGAACCACGTGGGCGGAGAACACCGGTACCCCGGAGGTGATGGTCCAGATGTGGATGTCGTGAACGTCCACCACGCCCTCAACGGACAGGATGTGCTCGCGGATCATCTGAACCTCCACACCCTTGGGGCTCGCTTCAAGCAGGACATCCACCACATCGCGGAGCAGGCTCCAGGCGCGCGGCAGGATCATCAGGGCAATGAGCACGGAGGCAATGGTGTCAGCGGCGTGGTAACCCGTGGTCAGGATCACCACTGCGGCCACAATGACTGCCAAGGACCCCAGCAGGTCGCCCAGTACTTCCAGGTAGGCTCCCCGGACGTTCAGGCTGTCTTGGTGTGCACCCCGCAGGATCAGCAGGGACACCAGATTGGCCAGCGCTCCCAGGATGGCAGCCCCCAGCATGATGTCCGTTTGTACCTCGGGAGCAGATCCGAAACGCCGGATCGCCTCGGTGAAGATGATCACGGAGATGACGATCAGGATCAGGGCGTTGGCCAGCGCCGCCAGGACCTCGGCCCGCTGGTAACCGTACGTTCTCAAGTCGCTGGCCGGACGGCCCGCAATCCACGACGCGAGAAGCGCAATGGTGACGCCCGCAGCGTCGGACAGCATGTGGCCTGCGTCAGCCAGGAGGGCCAGGGACCCGGAGAGCGCCGCCCCTGCCACCTGGACCAGGACCACAGCCAGTGTGATGGCCAAAACGGCTACAAGGCGCTTGCGGTGCCGGCCCGTGGCCGTGATCCCATGCGTATGGCTGTGGTCGTGTCCCATGCCTCTAAGGCTAGTCCCAGATGGGCCGGCTCAACGTGAGGTAAACAGTGACTGGCCCGCTCAGGTTAGTCCCAGCCCAGCTCGTGCAGCCGTTCTTCACCAATGCCGAAGTGGTGGGCGATCTCATGAACCACCGTCACGGCCACCTCCTCAATCACCTCGTCACGGGATCCGCAGATCTCCAGGATGGGCTGGCGGAAGATGGTGATTCGGTCCGGGAGCGAACCCGCGTCCCACCACGAGTCACGTTCAGTCAGCGGCACGCCCTCGTAGAGTCCCAGCAGGACGGTGTCCGGATCTTCGCCGGGCCGGGGCACGTAGTCATCCTCGATGAAGACTGCCACGTTGTCCATGGCGCTCGCAATCTTGGCGGGAATCCGGTTGAGGGCATCGGTGACAGCGGATTCAAAGTCGTCGTCGGACATGTCAAAAGGTCCGGAATCCGGTGGACCATCCGGGACGATGGGAAGTCCGGGCGGCAGGTTGGCGGGCATATTCTGACTCTAGCGGGAAAGCCGGAACTTCCCTGCCGCTGAGGCGGCGGCGGTCAAGGACAAACAGTCAAGACACGGAGGGTGTGCGGGATTTGCGCCGGGTGAGGCCGACGCCCACCAGGCAGACCACGCCTCCCACCAGGCCCCAGATGGTGGGGATCTCGCTGAGGACCAGCCACGAGATCAGGATGGTGGCGCCTGGCACCAGATACGTGGTGGCGGCCATTTTTCCGGCGTCGATCAAGGACAACGCATACGCCCATGTGGTGAAGGCGATCGCGGTGGGGAAAACACCCAGATACACAAGCCCCAACGTTGCCGGCAGCGGTGCCGCCTGCAGTTCGGACACCAGTTGCCCCGTGAACGGCAGGCAGCACAGGGCGCCCACCACGATCCCGAACCAGGTGGCCTGGCCCGCCGGGAACTTCCGCAGCACGGGCTTCTGGATGATCACGCTGACCGAGGCGAGAACAGCGGCAAGGAGGCATAGCAGCACGCCCGCAACATACGACGTCGAACTTTGCCCCGCTGCGGGAGCTGCGCCGGATCCGAGGGCGATCAGCGCTACCCCGCCGAAGGCCACCAGGCTGCCAATAATCAGCCAGCGGGGGAAGCCTTCCTTGAGGAAAAATCCTGCCAAAACGGCGATGAGGATGGGGGAGACGTTGATCAGCATGGCACTGGTCCCGGCGTCCAGGAGGTGCTCGGCGGCGTTGAGCGCAACGTTGTAGCCGCCGAACCACATCACGCCGTAGGCCACGATGGGCCACCATTCCCGGCCCTGCGGCAGAAGCCTGCTCTTCAGCAGCTGTGGAAGCACCAGGACACCAAGCACGACGGCGGCAACCGCCAGCCTGCCCAGCGTCAGGGGGCCGGGGGAAAAGTCGGGGCCGATGGCCCGGATACCCACAAAAGCTGATGCCCAGAGGACCACAGTTACCACGACGGCCGCCACGCCAAGAGCGTTGACCGGGTTGCCTGCAGGGAGGGGGGCCGAGGAGCGTCGAGTGCGTGTTCGGGTGGAAGCCATGCTGCCAATCTAGCGCTGCGCCGCCGCGGACAGCTGGCGGAAATCGGCCACGTCTAGTCGAGTTTCTGCCAATGTCGTTGAGCGTGGTTAGCGGCCGTGCTCCAGCAGCCACTGGCCGGTGCGGTGACGGAGTTTCCTAGCCCCGGGACCACTCCAGAAGCCGCTCCAGGGGCCAGGTGGTCACGATGCGCTCCGCCGGCACGTTGTTCAGCTCGGCACGCGCCGCGCCGTACTGGAGGAAATCCAGCTGCCCCGGGGCATGGGCATCGCTGTCGATGGAAAACAGGCAGCCGGCGTCGAGGGCCAACTGGATCAGCTCGTCCGGCGGGTCCTGCCGCTCCGGGCGGGAGTTGATCTCCACGGCCACGTTGTTTTCGGCGCAGGCGGCGAAGACCTTCCTCGCATCGAATTCAGAAGGCGGCCGCAGGCCGCGCGATCCCTCCACCAGTCGTCCGGTGCAGTGGCCCAGGACGTTGGTGTGCGGGTCCTGGATGCCTTTGAGCATGCGCCTGGTCATGGTGGTGCGGTCGGAGCGGAGCTTGGAGTGGACACTTGCCACTACAACATCCAGCCGGTCCAGCAGCTCCGGAGCCTGGTCCAGTTCACCGGTCTCCAGGATGTCCACCTCGATTCCCGTCAGGAGACGGAAATTGTTTCCGGCTGTGGACCCACTTCCTGTGGCGCCACTGCCTGTGGTGCCGTCCGAGTTGATGGCGGCAACGACGTCGAGCTGTTCCATGAGGCGCTCCGCGCTGAGGCCGTTGGCGATTTTTAGATTGGGCGAGTGGTCGGTGAGCGCCAGGTACTCCCTGCCCAGGACGCGCGCTGCCTCAGCCATGGCGGCAATGGGGGAGCCGCCGTCGGACCAGTCACTGTGCGTGTGCAGGTCGCCGCGAAGGGTGCGCAGGAGCTCACCGCCGCCTTCGGCAAGCGCACCGGTTCCGCGCTGCCGCAGGTCCTGGAGGTAGTCGGGAACCTCCCCGTCCACGGCCTGGCGGATGACCTGATAGGTCCGGTCCCCGATGCCCTTCATGCTTTTGAGCCGGCCATCACGTGCCCTGGCCGCGAGCTCGTCCGGCTCCAGGGCGGCAATGGCGGCGGCCGCTTTACGGAACGCCTGCACCTTGAAGGTGGCAGCCCGTCCACGTTCCAGCCAGAACGCAATCTCATTCAGTGCGGCAACGGCATCCATCTGTCCATCTTCGCCGCTGACTGCTGCTTTGTTCACCTAGCCGGAAGCCGATTTTGGATAATTCCCACCAAGGCCCTATAGTTTTAGAGTCCAGTTCGGAGGAACAGCAAAGGACAAAGACTGAGAGCCTCGGCTTGAAGCCTTTTTATTTTGCTCCGAACGGGTTCTGGCCCCCATCGTCTAGCGGCCTAGGACACCGCCCTTTCACGGCGGCGGCACGGGTTCGAATCCCGTTGGGGGTACGCAAGGAGCTGGTCAGGCCGGATGTGAAAGTCTGGTAGGCTGGAAGCCTTGAAAAAAGCGGTAGAGATACCGCGGAAGCAAGAAAAAGCAAGGCCCTGTAGCGCAGTTGGTTAGCGCGCCGCCCTGTCACGGCGGAGGTCGCGGGTTCAAGTCCCGTCAGGGTCGCTCTGATTGCCGGAAGCAATTCCGGCCGTCATGGTGACTAGTCACCTAGGCTCTGTAGCTCAGTTGGTAGAGCGTTCGACTGAAAATCGAAAGGTCACCGGATCGACGCCGGTCGGAGCCACCACTGGGAAGCATCAGTTCTTCGGAACTGGTGCTTTTCTTCTTAACCAGACCTGTCCTCAACCACGAGGGCCTCTTTCCTTAACCGGCCCGTGCGTCCGCCGTTGAGGGTTACTGGGCGGACGCGCTGCCTTTAGTCCTGCGGCTGGTTACCGGAGCGGGAGCCCAGAGGACTGATTAGGTAGGACTGTCCGGCGGCGGCCGTCCAGGAGATACCTGTCCGCCCCGCAATTGCCGGCCGTTGGGAAGCCTGGACCTGGGCACCACTGTCATCGACCACGGCTAAATCCTCCTGGCCATGGGGCACTTCGATCCAGACCTCGCTGTCCCAGGACGGCCGGACCGACGCGCGGACCAGCGCACCATCGGCCCATTCGACGTCAACGCTGTGACCACCTCTGGCCCTGATTCCGGAAACGCGCCCGGCAGTCCACGCGGTGGGTACGGTTTTGAGCAGGCTGATTGGACCTTCGTGGCTCTGCACCAACAGTTCGGCGAGTCCGGCAATTGCACCCAGGTTCCCGTCGATCTGAAAGATGTTGCCGCCCGGCCATTCAGGATGAGGGTGCAGGTCCAGCAGGGATTCTGAGCTGAGCTGGTGCACCAGTGTAGAGATGGACCTTTCCGCAAGCTGCCGGTCCCTGAGCCGCGCCGCCAGGCACAGCACCCAGGCCTGGCTCCAGCCTGTGTGACCGCTGCCGTGCGCGAGCCTGGTGTCCAGCGCCCGGCGTACCGCCGCGAAGTCTTCGGGCGTTCCTGCCTCCGTGATGCGGGTACCTGGATAAAGACCATAGAGGTGTGACAAATGACGGTGTCCGGGTTCAGCGGGCTCTTTCGATTCATCGCCCCATTCGAGGATGGCGCCATCATTGCCTGTGCGGATGGGGAGGATGCGTGGAAAGGCCAGCCGTGCCCTGTCCACGATGGCAAGGTCTGCGGCTGAGCACGTCTTTGCCAGGGACAGATAGTGGCTGAGGAGTTCGTGGACAAGTTCCTGGTCCATGGCACTTCCGGAGGTGACGCTGGCGGTGTCGCCACCGGAATGGAAGCGGTTTTCAGGTGAGGTGGAAGGACTGAAGGCGAGGCCGCCGTCGCCGTTGTCCTGAAGCATTTCGAGGGCGAACACGACGACCGGCTCCAGGACAGCAATGGTGGCCTTATCAGCCACAGGGCTGGCATCGGCAAAGTCGGTCCGGTCCCAGAAATGGGTGGCAAGCCACATCAGGCCAGAGGGCCAGTTGGCCCACTGCGGTTCACCGGAAACCGGGGTGGTGAAGCGCCAGATGTCGGTGTTGTGGTGCACCACGCTGCCTTTCACGCCGTAATACGCGTATGCCGTTTCCGCGCCCTTTATGGCAAGGTCCCGGGTCAGCTCCAGCAGCGGCTGGTGAAGATCCTGGAGCGCCGTGATCTCCGCGCCCCAGTAGTTCATCTGGGCATTGATGTTCGTTGTGTAGTTCGCACTCCAGCCTGGGCGCACATCGGCGTTCCAGATCCCCTGTAGATTCGCGGGTGCGGTGCCGGGGCGTGAGCTTGAAATCAGGAGGTATCTGCCGAAATGGAAATACAGTTCGGCGCGGGATGCCTCAGAGGCTCCTGCACCGCTGGATGCTGTGAGATCAAGGTCGACGCGGTTGAAGTAGCTCTGGTAGTCGGAGATGTGCCGCCTCCGGAGATCCTCGGTGCTTCGCACCTGTGCCGCGCGGACCCTTTCCTCTGCACCCCTGAGGAGGGACGCGACGTCGGCGCTGGGACGTTGGTCATATCCCCGGAATCCGGTCTCGATGGCGGCGATCAGCCGCAACGTGCCGTCGTCGATCCTTTCCATTGATGCGACGAGGGCAAACCCCATCCCCGCATCAACCAATCCTTGATCATCCGGTTCGTCGTCCGCGTAAACGATAGGGGCGGGATCCTGGACGTAGTTGGGAAATACGCTTGCCGGCGCCCTGCCCGAAACGAACAGGAACTCGGTGGCATCTTCAACCCGCCGCTCCACCCGGGTATGTGGATGCGGGGCGTCGAAATCGAGCGAACCAAGAACTTCTCCTGTATCTGGCACTGTGGCGGTGGAAACAAGGACGCCATCCGGCGCGGAGATGAAGGAGTCCATGCGGACCCATCCGCTGTCGGACTTATATTCCGTGGTGGCAATTGCTTGGGACACGTCCAGGAAGCGCCGATACTCCCCAATCCCTTCGTTCCCGTAGGTCCAGAGCAGTCCGCCGACGGGCTGATAGGACTGCGTCCACGAATTTCCCTGCAACACCACGGCAGCCGCATCTGCGCCGAGATGGTCGCCGCACTGAATGGCCTCGCGGAGGGCGGCAAGACGTTCCGCCCCTCCTTCGATCGAAGGTTCAGGAAGTGGACCGCCGGACCACAACGTATCGGCGTTCAACTCAAAACGCTCCCGGGCCGGGGTGCCGTATACGGCTGCCCCTGTCGAACCATTGCCAAGGAGGAAAGAGTTGATGAACAGGGTTGCGGGCCTGTTGAGGAGGACGCGGTGTCGCACGGACATGCTGTTGGATCCTTGCTCGGGAGAGAGGTGCCGCTGCGGATGAGGGGGACAGGATCGGTGTGACTACCCCTTGTCCCACCAACAGCCTCCACAAAAACTACAACGATGGAGATCGGCTGTCCATATTATTGGAGAAGTTCCTACAACCTATCCGAGCGAGGGAATACATCGGATGATTACGCGGGCTGGTAATTTGGTTGCTAGCAATAGCTGGCTCCACGCCGTGGCTAGCCAGCTACCCTTATAAAAATTCATTTGACCTTTAGGCTCCAGTCATTTCACGAATGTGGGCAAGTATTGTTTACGTCCTGAACAGAAAGAGTGATCCCGATCAATGAGTTCCAGCCATGAGTATGCGGGGTACCTCTTCGTCCACTTCAAACATGAAGCAGCGGACGGTGAGCAGATTTATTTTGCCCTGAGCGAGGGGAACCACCCGCTTCGCTTCCACGATCTCAATGGCGGCAAGCCGGTCCTGTTCTCGGCTTTGGGGGAATGCGGGGTACGCGACCCTCACATCGTCCGTTCCCCTGATGGCGAGCGGTTTTACATGGTTGCCACGGACCTGTGCCTCTACACGAGCCTTGACTGGGACCGGCACCAGCGCCGGGGCAGCCGCTCCATCATGGTCTGGGAGTCGAGGGATCTGGTGGACTGGGGGGAAGGCCGCCTTGTTGAGGTCGCGCCACCCGAAGCGGGTAACACCTGGGCGCCGGAATCGGTCTGGGATCCTGAGCAGGAGGCCTATCTGGTCCACTGGTCCTCGAAGCTCTATGACAATGTTGAGCACGAAGGCGAGAGCTACAACCGGATCATGTACGCCACCACCCGCGACTTCCGCGAGTTCTCCAAGCCACGCGTCTGGATCGACCGGGGCTGGGCCACGATCGACACCACCGTGATTTGCCACGAAGGCCTCTACTACCGCTTCCTCAAGGACGAGCGCACCCGCAGCGGAGAGGCGCCCAACGGCAAATCTGTCTTCTGTGAGACCGCCGACTCCCTGACAGCGGCCGACTGGAAGCTGCTGGCTGAAGGCATCGGCCTCGGTGCGATCAGCCGGGGCGAGGGCCCGCTGGTCTACAGGTCGAACACCGAGGACAAGTGGTTCCTCTGGCTGGACGAGTTCACCCCGGAACGCCGTTACGTTCCCTTCGAGACGACCGATCTGGCCGGCGGCCAGTGGACTCCCTCCAAGGACTTCCGGCTGCCGAAGGACCCCTGCCACGGTGTGGTGCTGCCGGTGACGGCCGAAGAGTACGAACGGCTCAGCACCGCGTGGGGAGACCGGGTTCGCAGCAACGTGTCGCAGGGCTCACTGGGGAGGTAGTGCTACCCCCTCTGGAGTCTCCCGTGTCCGCAGTCCGCTGTAGGCCGCACCGGCACCTGCAACGAATATGAGGACGGCGAGGTAGACCGGACCCAGGTGCTCCAGCGTCGCCAGGCCAAATGGGTAGTGTGCGGGGACGGAAATGGCGAGCCCGACAACCGGGACGATAACCGCTGTGGTGAAGGCCCAGCTTTCTCCTCGTCGCACGCCGTACCAGGACAGGCCCGCGATGGCCAGCCCTGTCGCCGCAATGAAGCCGCTGATGGCGAGGTGGAGATGGCTGATGTAGTGATACAGCTGCGGGCTGAACTCCTCCACATCAGCCTTCCCCTTGTCCACCTGATCGGGGCCGATGCCCAACTCGAGGAAGCTGCCCGTGAAGTTGAGCACCAGGAAGACGGCGGCGTAGCCCACGAAGGCCAGCCCGGCCAGCGTCATGAGGGCGGCACCTGTGCGGAGGCGGCGGGACTGTTTCCCGTGGGGAGCCTGGACGGAAGACATGGCCACCACACCTTTCCAATACAACCGGCTACCTAAATACGAAGCCGTCTACCTCAAGCCTGAACCTAACCTTGTCCGCGGAACAGGCCCTTCAAGGCTCCGATCTGCCAACAAGCTTCTGAATGCCGCCGGCCCCTCAAGTTAAACCTGCCCAAGGCGTTGACAGGAATCAACTAACGCGCGTAACCTAAATCACAACGCAGCTGGTAACGCGCGTTAGTAACTCAGAGCAGGCCGGTCTCCCGACTGGCTCCAAAGCAGAATCCCGGAGCATTCAATGGCGAACAGCAACGCACGCGCACAGGCTGTGGATGGCGGCACGTCCGCACCGTCGGCGTCGGGAGCCCCTGCACAACGCGGCGTCACCATGGCGGATGTTGCCAAGCATGCCGGAGTGTCCCGCACCGCCGTCTCGTTCGTCCTGAGCAACCGGGGGGACACCAGCATTTCGCAGGAGACCAAGCACCGTATCCTCGAAGCCGTGCAGACCCTAGGGTACCGGCCGAACGCCGGCGCCCGGGCCCTGGCTTCGCAGCGCAGTGACTGGTATGGAATCGTCACTGAGATCGTCACGGCACCGTTCGCCGTCGACATCATCAAAGGCGCGCAGGACCAGGCCTGGCTGGACCGCAAGTTCCTGCTCATCGCCCCGTCAGACCAGGCCGATGCCGTAGGACCGAACCAGGGCCTGGAAGATGCCGCTGTGGAAAAGCTGCTGGAACAAAGGGTGGAAGGACTTCTGTACGCGGCCACCTTCCACCGGCCCGTGCACGTTCCGAAAAGCACCCATGAGGTGCCCACTGTCCTGATCAACTGCTTCGACGCGGACGGGAAGCTGCCTTCGATCGTGCCGGACGAACGCGCCGGCGGCCGGATCGCCGTCGAGCGTTTGCTCCAGGCCGGCCACAAGAGGATCGGTGTCATCAACCTGGATCCGAACATCCCCGCCGCCGTCGGACGACTGGAGGGGTGCCGTGAAGCACTCGCCGAAGCAGGGCTGGAACTGGACCCTGATCTTGTGGTCTCGGGATACGCGACGGCGGACGGCGGCTACGAGGCAGCGTGCGAAATCCTCGATAAATTTCCGGCCGGAGCAGGCAGGCCAACGGCACTGTTCTGCCTCAATGACCGGATGGCCATGGGCGCCTATGACGCCATCAAGGAACGTGGACTGGCCATCCCCCAAGACATCGCCGTGATCGGCTTCGACAACCAGGAACTCATTTCGGCCTACCTCAGGCCCAAACTGACAACGGTTGCGTTGCCCTTCCAGGAGATGGGTGCGCTGGGTGTCCAGACACTCGCAAGCCTTACAGCAGGACAGCCGATCACCGCACACCAGCAAATGGTCGACTGTCCGCTGCTAGAACGCTTTTCAGTCTGACGGCAAATCAACAACTGAAGAGCAACCCCAACCACACCTTCACCTTCAGCGATGAAGAGAGGAAAGAGATATCCATCATGACACAATCGCGATTCCTCAGGTCTGCCCGCATCACCGCGGCCAGCCTGGCAGTAGGTGCCCTGCTGCTCACCGGCTGCTCGGCCAACCAGGGCAGCCAGTCCAACGCCGGCGGTTCGGCTGAAAGCGCCCTCCTGACCATTCCGCGGGAGGACATGGGCACCTTCGTCAGGAACTTCAACCCGTTTGCCCCCACCGTGGCCCCCATGACGCAACAGGCCATCTACGAATCCCTGTTGATCTACAACCCCGCCAAGGGTGAAACCACGCCGTGGCTTGCCAGCGAGTGGAAGGCTGCAGAGGACGGCAAGTCCGTCGTCTTCACGCTCCGTGAGGGTGTGAAATGGTCCGACGGCCAGCCCCTCGTTCCCGCTGATGTGGTGACCACGTTCGCGCTGCAGAAGAAAATCAAGGGCGGCTACGAGTATCTGGATACGGTTGCTGCCGAGGGCACGAACCAGGTGAAGTTCACGTTCAAGACTGCCTGGTCGCCGGCCCTGTTCGACCTGGGCCAGCTGAGTATCCTGCCCGACCACGTCTGGTCCAAGATCGCCGATCCTGAGAAGGACGCCAACGAAAAGCCCGTGGGCACCGGCCCCTACACCGAGGTGGACACCTTCCAGGCGCAGTCCTTTGTGCTGAAGAAGAACCCGAACTACTGGCAGCCGGAAAAGCAGAAGATCGCCGGCATCAAGATGCTCGCGTTTGCCGGAAACGACGGCGCCAACCTCGCCGCTGCCAACGGCGACGTGGACTGGGCTCCGCAGTACATGCCCAACATCGAAAAGACGTTCATCTCCAAGGACCCGGACCACCGCAGGTACTGGTTCCCGCCCACGGGTTCGATGATCAACTGGCAGCTGAACACCACCAAGGCCCCGTTCGATGACGCGAACGTCCGCAAGGCCCTCAGCATGGCCGTGGACCGTGAACAGGTCACCAAGATCGGCATGAGCGGCTACACCAAGCCCGCCGACTGCACGGGGCTGTCCGGGAACTACGAAACATGGAAGAACAAGAAGGTCCAGGAGGACTGCGACTGGACCAAGCTGGACGTCGACGCGGCGAACAAGCTGCTTGACGACGCCGGCTACGCCAAGGGCGCGGACGGCAAGCGTGTCTTCAAGGACGGCAAGCCCTTCGAATTCAAGATTTCCGTGGGTGCCGCTTCCTCTGACTGGCTCTCCGTGGCCAACGTGATCGCGCAGAACCTCGCCGAGGTGGGCGTCACCGTCAAGGTGGATTCCCCGGACTGGGCCGCCGTGGTGGCCGGCTATGAGACGGGCGACTTTGACTCCGGCATTGTGTGGAGCGCCAACGACCCCAGCCCGTACAAGTTCTTCGCGGGCCTGATGGGAACGTCCACGGTGAAGCCGGTGGGGGAGAAGGCCTTCGAGAACTACCACCGCTTCGGTGATCCGACGGCGGACGGCCTCCTCACCGAGTTCGCCGCCGCGGCGGACGAGGACACCCAGCACGCCGTCGCGGACAAACTCCAGGAGGAGTACAGCGCCGAGGCCCCGGTCATCCCGCTGTTCGCCGGCCCGGAATGGGGCGCCTACAACGACACCCGGTTCACGGGCTGGCCCACCGAGGACAACCCGTACGCCACGCTGTCAGTGCGGGCGCCCACCACGGTGCTGGTCCTGACGTCGCTGGAACCGCGCAAGTAACACGCAACTAACCACGCAAGTATCCACTTGCCTCCACGCGGACCCGTGCTGCCGCTCAACGCAGCAGCGCGGGTCCGCCATCCAAACTTTCCGCAATTCCCGAATGGAGGGAAACCGTGCGCTTTATCCTGCGCCGCCTGGGTTTCTACCTGATTGCCTTCTGGGTGTCCATCACTTTGAATTTTCTGCTCCCGCGCTTTATGCCCGGAGATCCCGTGTCCCGCATGTTTGCCCGCACCCAGGACCGGATGCAGCCCGAACAGATCGAGGCGCTCCGCAAGCTCCTCGGCGTGGACGACCGGCCCCTGTGGGAGCAGTACATCGGTTACCTGCACAACATGCTCACCGGGCAGATGGGTGTCTCCATCTCCCGCTTCCCCACCCCGGTGACAGAGGTCATTGCCTCCCAAGTGGGCTGGACGCTCCTGCTGGGCGGGACCGCACTGGTGATTGCCGCCGTCGTGGGCAACCTGCTGGGAATCCTGGCGGCGTGGCGGCGTGGAGGCGCCATCGACTCCGCCCTCCCGCCGATCCTGATTTTCATCGGATCCTTCCCCTACTTCTGGCTCGCCATGGGCGCCCTGTACCTGTTCGGCGTCACCCTGGGCTGGTTCCCCATCCGGCACGCCTTCAGCGACACGATTGAGCCCAGCTTCAGCTGGGAGTTTATGTCCGACGTCGGCATGCACCTGGTGCTGCCGGCCCTCACCATCGTGCTGGTCTCGGTGGGCGGCTGGATGCTGGGCATGCGGAACACCATGATCGCCACCAACGCCGAGGACTACATCACCATGGCAGAGGCAAAAGGGCTGCGGCCGGGGCGGATCATGTTCCGCTACGCCGCCCGCAACGCCATGCTGCCGTCGGTCACGAGCTTCGGCATGAGCCTGGGCTTTGTGGTGGGCGGCGCGCTCCTGACAGAGGTGGTGTTTGCCTACCCAGGAGTGGGCTACCAGCTCCTGAACGCCGTGCAGGGCCTGGACTATCCGCTCATGCAGGGCCTGTTCCTGACCATCACGGCCGCCGTGCTGCTGGCCAACTTCCTGGTGGACATCCTCTACGTCCGCCTCGACCCGCGCGTGCGCAGCAACTAGGAAGGACGGACCATGACAAGCTCCATCGCAACCACAGCCTCCACCATTTCGGCAGAGACCCTCGCCGGCTCCCGTCCCGGCAAATCGTCAGGACAGACGTCCGACGGCGGCGCCGGACTTCCGCCCCAAGGCTCAGTCCGGCAGCCCAACAGGACACTCCTGCACGGGCTGCTGACCAACAAGAAGGCCATGGCCGGCACCGCCATCCTGCTCATCTTCATCGCCCTGGCGCTGCTCGCCCCCGTGCTGTATCCGGACAACCCCTCCAAGATCACGGGCATGGCATCCCAGGAACCCGACGCTGAATTCTGGCTGGGCACCACAGCCAAGGGCCAGGACGTCCTGGCGCTGACCATCCACGGGGCGCGCAGCTCACTGCTGGTGGGCCTGACCGTGGGTTTTGCCTCCACGTTCATCGGCATCCTGGTGGGGCTGGCCTCCGCGTACTTTGGCAAGTTCATCGACGAGGCCCTGTCCCTGACCACCAACGTGTTCCTGCTCCTGCCGGGACTGCCGCTGCTGGTGATCCTGGCAGCTTTCCTGCCGCCGGGCCTTGGCACCGTGATCCTGGTCCTGGTGGTCACCGGCTGGGCGGGTTCGGCCCGGGTGCTGCGCTCGCAGGCCCTGTCCATCCGCTCCAAGGACTTTGTTGCCGCCGCCGTGGTGACCGGTGAACGGCCGCTGCGCATCATGTTCCGGGAGATCCTGCCCAACATGGCCTCCATCGTGATGGGCACGCTCCTGGCCTGCATCATCTACGGAATCGGCGCCCAGGCCGGCCTGGAGTTCCTTGGCCTGGGGGACGTCAGCACGGTCTCCTGGGGCAACAACCTCTACTGGGCAGGCAATGAAGGCGCCCTGCTGACAGGCAGCTGGTGGGTGTTCATCCCGTCCGGCCTGTGCATTGCCCTGGTCGCCTTCTCGCTGTCGCTTATCAATTACGCGGTGGATGAGGTCACCAACCCTCGACTGAGGAAAATCAGACTGCGGAAGATCCGGAAGACCAAGCCGGCAGCCACCAAGTCCGCTACCTCCGGAAAGCGAGCAGCAGCATGACCGTTTCCCAAACTTCCTTCGGTTCCCACGAACCGGTGCTGGAGATCAAGGACCTCACCGTGAAGTACCGCGGTGACACCCGGTCCACCATTGCCGTCGACCGCGTTTCCTTCAGCATCGGCGTGGGCGAAATTTTCGGCCTGGCTGGCGAGTCCGGCTGCGGCAAGTCCACCATTGCCAACGCCATCATGCGGTTGCTGCGCGACCCCGCGGAGATCTCCGGCGGCAGCATCCGCTTCGGCGGCAAGGATGTCCTGTCCATGGGCAGCGAGGAGCTGCGGCGCTTCCGCTGGCAGGACGTGGCCATGGTGTTCCAGTCGGCCATGAACTCGCTGAACCCGGTGATGACCATCGGGGACCAGATCGTGGATATCTACACCACGCATGCTGGCTATTCCCGGAAGGAGTCTTTGCGGCGGGCCGCGGAACTGCTTGAGCTGGTCCGGATCGACCCTGCCCGGCTGAAGTCGTATCCGCACCAGCTGTCCGGCGGGATGCGCCAGCGTGCGGTGATCGCCATGGCCGTGGCATTGAAGCCCTCGCTGCTGATCCTGGATGAACCAACCACCGCCCTGGACGTGGTGGTGCAGCAGGAGATTATGGCCCAGATCAAGGAACTGCAGCACGAACTGGGCTTTTCGGTCCTCTTCATCACCCACGACATGTCCCTCATGGTGGAGCTTTCGCACCGGATGGCCGTGATGTACGGCGGCCGGATTGTGGAGACTGCGCGGGCCAAGCACATCCACACGGCTCCGCTGCACCCGTATACGCAGGCCCTGATGGGGGCCTTCCCGCCGCTCACCGGCCCCCGGGTCCCGCTGACAGGCCTGGCGGACGGCGTGAAGTTCAGCGACATTGCGGACCTCCAAGAGGTCACGCCCGGGCACTTCGTATCTCCTCTTCCCGTTCTGCAAGGAGCGCAGCCATGAGCACCAACACCCCTGCCCAGCAGGTTCCAGCCCTGGAGGTGCGCGGCCTGGTCAAGGACTTCCACAGCGGCGGACTGTTCTCCCGGGCATCCGTGCGGGCCCTGGGCGGTGTGGACCTGGCCATCGGCAAGGGCGAGATCGTGGCGCTTGTTGGCGAGTCCGGCTCAGGCAAGAGCACCCTGGCCCGCTGCGTGGCCCGGCTTGAAAAGCCCACGGCCGGCCAGATCCTGGTCAACGGCGTCAACGTCCTGAAGCGGGACCGCTTCCAGGCCTCCAGGGAATACCGGTCGCAGCTGCAGATGGTGTTCCAGGACCCGTTCGGTTCACTGAACCCGGTCCACCGTATCGAGCACTTCCTCACCCGGTCACTGACCCTCCACGGCAAGGCAGGGACCCCGGACCAGCTGCGGACGCGCCTGGATCAGCTCATGGCCACGGTGGGCCTGACGCCGGACATGCTCAACTCCTACCCGCATGAGCTTTCCGGCGGGCAGCGGCAGCGGGTAGCCATCGCCAGGGCGCTCGCCGTGGAGCCGGACGTGATCCTGGCTGACGAACCGACGTCCATGCTCGATGTCTCCGTCCGGATCGGAATCCTCAACCTGATGCGCCAACTGCGGGACAGCCAGGGGATCTCCATGCTCTACATCACCCATGACCTGGCGTCTGCCCGCTATTTGGCGGACCGCATCGCCGTGATGTTCGCAGGTGAAATTGTGGAGGAAGGCGAATCGCTTGATCTGCTGGCCAACCCGGCCCACCCCTACACCCGGCTCCTGGTCTCTGCCGTGCCGGATCCGTCACGCACCGGCTCCTACGATCCCGCCGAACGGGCAGCACTGCGGGCTGCGGTGATGGAATCGGCGTCGTGCGCTTTCGACGGCGATCCGCAGCAGCGCTGCTCCGCCACCGGACCGGTGCGGCATGCCGTGGGTGATGCGGCCAACCGGCACTGGGTGCGCTGCCACCTGTACCGGCCGCCGGCCGCCGCGGCCGGCCACGCACTTTCCTCCGATGCCTTAGCTGCCCTCGCGGCGGCAGACGGCTCCCTCACAGAATCCAAGGCATCCGCATGACTGAACTGACCCATCCCCTGGCCACCGTCCCCCGGGACGAGCTGGTGGCCCGGGCCGAAGCGGACCCGCACCGGCCGCGTTTCCACTTCGTCTCTCCCGGCGGGTGGCTGAATGACCCCAACGGTGTGGGTCAGTGGAATGGCACCTATCACCTCTTCTACCAGTACAACCCGGAGGGAGCCTTTCACCACCGCATCCTGTGGGGCCACGCCACCAGCGAGGACCTCGTGAACTGGACGGACCAGCCTGTTGCGTTGGAACCCACTGCGGGGCCGGATGCGGACGGCTGCTGGTCGGGAGTGCTGGTGAACGACGACGGGACGCCCACCCTGGTCTACTCCGGCCGGCAGGGTGAGCGTGAGCTTCCCTGCGTGGCAACAGGTTCCCCGGACCTCCTGACCTGGACCAAGTTTGATGCAAACCCCGTCATCCCGGGACCGCCCGCGGGTGTGGACATCACGGCCTACCGCGACCATTGCGTTTGGCGCGAAGGATCCCGCTGGCGGCAGCTGGTGGGCTCGGGCATCCGGGGGAGGGGCGGCACCGCCTTCCTCTACGAGTCCGAGGACCTGCGGTCCTGGACGTATGTGGGGCCGCTCTTCATTGGTGACGCCTCCGCGGGGGATCCGGCAGGCACCAGCTGGGAAGGCACCATGTGGGAGTGCGTGGATCTCTTTCGAGCCGGCACCGGGACACTGGGCGACGGGGCCGACGGCGGCGACGCGCAAGTGGACGCCCTGGTGTTCTCCGCCTGGGACGACGGCGCCACCCGCCATCCGCTGTACTGGACCGGCCGCTACAGTGGGGATTCGTTCACACCACGCCAATTGCACAGACTGGACTACGGCGGCCGTTACTTCTACGCGCCCCAGTCGTTCGCTGACGAATCCGGCAGGCGGGTGATGTTCGGCTGGCTCCAGGAGGGCCGCACGGACGCGGCGATGGTGGAGGCAGGCTGGTCCGGCGTGATGAGCCTGCCGCGCATTGCCACCCTGGACCCTGCGGGGGAGCTGGTATTTGCCCCGGTACCTGAAATCGAATCCCTGCGCTACGGCCACGTCCGGCTGGGCCCGGAAGCTCTCAGCGGCTTCAAGGTGCTGGACGGCGTCGACGGAAACCAGCTGGATCTTGAACTGGATCTGGACCTCGAACCTGGAAGTGTCTTCAGGCTCGGCATTCTCGGCACGCCCTCGGGAACCGGAGACATGGCTGAGGAAACCGTCATCGAGGTGGGCTGCCAGGCAGCTAACGGTACCGAAGGGTCATATCTGCGGCTGGACCGCACGCGCAGCAGCCTGGACACATCCGTGGATGTTGAGGAACTGTCCGGCCCGGTTGCCCTCCCGGACGGCAGGCTGCGGCTTCGCGTCATCGTGGACCACTCTGCGCTGGAGGTTTTTGCCAACGGTAAACCCCTGACCGCGCGGGCCTACCCCACCCTCGGCGGCGGCAGCGTGCGCCTGTCCGCTGTCGGACCGGTCCGGCTGCGGCAACTCGACGCCTGGCGGATGGAAGACGTTTTCGACGGGCCACGCCCGCTCTTTCCCTGAAATCTCCGCGGATACTCCCTGCCTGCCGCTCATACCTTCTTCGTGGTGAAGCGCATGAGCGGCAGGGAGGGATGCACACCGCTGCCCACATTTCCCAGGATCAAAGGTGATCTGAATGCCGAAAAGACTTGTCGCAGGAATCGCCGCAGCCGCCCTTGGGCTCGGCACGCTGACCGCGGGGGCCGTCCTGGCTCCGGCAATCCTCGCCGGACCTGCGCAGGCTTCCGGCCAGGCGCCCGTCACGGTGAACAGCACTACCAGTCCCGTTCCCGATGCCGTTGCCCTGCCGGACAGCGGCACCTGGACCCGGACCGCGGACGCCGGGTACACCGCCGTGGTCCCGGCCGGACAGAACGGCACGGCCATCAGCGAACAACGGATCAGCGGCACTGCCCGGTACACCGCCGGAGTGTCCGTTGACCCCGGGACTCCCTACGGCGTGGGGACGCTGCTTTTCAGGGCCGCGGCAGACGGCAGCGACGGCTATGCGGTGGCCATCGATCCCAACCTTGACCGGGTCAGGCTGTTCGACCTCGCCACCGGGCAAGACGTGGTTCCGTCAGCAGCCGTGCCGCTGGACACCGGCCGCACCTACTCCGTGGACGTTCATGTGGACGGCCCGCGCATCTATGTTGCGGTGGACGGCGTTGAACGCCTGGATGTCCTGGACCAGCGGTATCAAAGCGGGCATCTGGGCCTGCTTGCCTACAACGGCAAGGTCCAGTTCGGGCAGCCCTCAGCCCGCTCCGTGGAGGCGAACGTCACCGGCTGGACCACTTCCGGCCCCGGCTGGCAGGCGACCGCCACCGGCTTGCGTGGCTCGGCCGGGTCCGGCGCCAACCTCCGGACCATTGCCACCGGCCAGACCGCGCAGGTCACGGATTTCACCGCGGACATCCAGATCCGTTCCGCGCATGCCGTTGGAGCGGTCCTCTTCCGCAGCAACAGCACCGGCAGCACAGGTTACGCTGCGGAAGTGGACCCGAACGCCGGGCGGCTGCGGCTCTACCGGATCGGCGACAACGCGACTTTGGGCACCTACAACACACCCATTACGGTCAACAACGTTTATCGGCTCCGGGTGACGGCCGACGGCGGCAAGCTTGCCGTCCACTGGCAGACCGACTTCCTTGATCCGAACGGCTACGCCCCGGTCATCACAGCCCAGGACGCCTCCCATGGTTCCGGCCACGTCGGACTTCTGTCCTTCAATGGGGAATCGGTCTTCCAGGGGATGACGCTCAAGGGCCTGGAGAGTTCGCTCCAAGGCTGGCGTACTGCCGCCGGCAGTTGGGAACCTGACGCCAGGGGCATGCGCGGCGCGGTGGACGGCTTGCCGGCGGGCGGGGAAGCCGCGCGCTTCATTCCGGCGGTGGCCTCCGACGTCGTGGTGTCCCTTGACCTGGACGTTGCGTCCCCGGCCACGGCCGCCGTGGTGGTCCGCGGCAATGCTGACGGCAGCGGCGGCACTGAATTGAGGATCGACCCCGGCGCCGGGACGGTTGTCCTGAAGGACCGGGCCAGCGGAACTGTCCTTGCATCCGGCGCAATGCCGCCGCACAGCTTTGCCGCCGGCCAGCTGAACCGGGTCCAGCTCACCGTTCAAGGGACACAGGCCACTGCCCTGGTCAACGGCATTCAGGCGCTCAGCGGGACGGCCGGGACTGCCGCAGGAAAGGGCTTCGGGCTGCTCGTCGGCGGCGGCGGAGCCTACTTCCAGAATGTCCGGGCGGACGATGTGGCGGCGTACATGAACGGCCTGTACCAGCCCGGCTTCCACTACAGCCAGAACTCCGGCAACAGCTCAGACCCCAACGGTCTGGTGTATTTCGACGGCGAATACCATTTGTTCCACCAGGACCGCGGCCGCTGGGCCCACGCCGTGAGTACCGACCTGCTGCACTGGAAGCAGTTGCCCATCGCCCTGCCGCACCTGGCGGCCGGCGAATCATGGTCCGGGTCCGCGGTGGTGGACGCCACGGATTCCACCGGACTCTTCGGCGGCGGGCAGGGCCTGGTGGCGTTCTACACGAGCTTTAATCACGATGCACCCAACGGAAACCAGTCGGTGCGCGCCGCCTACAGTGCGGACCATGGCCGCACGTGGCAGGTGGCGCAGGCCCCACCCGTGGTGCAAAATCCCGGAGGGCCCGACGGCGGCTGGGACTTCCGGGATCCGAAGGTCACCTGGGACAGCGCCACCGGTCAGTGGATCATGGTGGTGGCCGCCGGGGACCACCTGCGGTTCTACACCTCCACAGACCTGCTGCACTGGACCTTCGCCAGCACCTTCGGATACGGCAACTGGGTGCGCGGCGGAGTGCTGGAATGTCCGGACTTTTTTGAACTACCCGTCGAAGGCCAGCCCGGGGTGAAGCGCTGGGTGCTCTGGTGGAGCACCGGAGCAGTGCGGTCAACGAACGGCTCGGCCGCCCAATATGTCACCGGCACCTGGAACGGAACCGCCTTCACACCGGATACCGGTCCTGACCAGGTGCTGCAGGCGGATGCCGGCCGGGACTACTACGCCGCCATGAGCTTCTTCGGCGCTCCGGACGGCCGGCGCATCATGCTCGGATGGATGAGCAACTGGGACTATGCCTTCAGCCCGCCCACGGGCCGCTGGAACGGCCAGCTGAGCGTTCCGCGTGAGATCAGCCTGAAAGACGTTCCGGGCGCCGGGCTCAGGCTGGCCCAGGAACCCGTTCCGGAGCTCAACGGCCTGCGGAGCTCCTTATGGCAGGCCTCGGATGTCCTGGTGACGCCCACGTCGGCCAATCCCCTGGCTGGAGCCTCCGGACGGTCTTTGGAACTGGAGGCCGAGGTGGCCGTTCCCTCATCCGGGGGCGCGTCGGCCTTTTCCTTCGGACTCCGGAAGGGGACTGTGGACGGCGTGGTCCAGGAAACCCTGCTCCGCTATGACACCGGCGCGGGAACGCTCACCCTGGACCGGGGCCGGTCCGGCCGGGAGGATTTCACCAGGTACTTTGCCGCTGATCCGGCGGACAACGCCGGCACACGGTGGAGTTCCTCCACGGTTGCGGTGGCAGGCGGCGGCACGGAACGCCGGGTCAGGGTGCGGGTGCTGGTGGACTCCTCATCCGTGGAAGTCTTTGGCGGGGACGGAACGGCGGCCCTAACGTCGCTCATCTTCCCCGGCCCGGACTCCACCGGATTGTCCCTGAACGCCGACGGCGGGAACGTCAGGCTGGTTTCCGCCACGGTCCATCAGCTGGCCGACACCTCCAGGCTGACCAGCGCGCCGCCGTCGGCCGTTCTGCCGCCGGCAACCGGCGCAGCACGGCATAACCTGGGCGCCTATACAGTGGTGCCTGGCGGCCGGTGGGAAAGCACAGGAGCGGGGCTGGTGGGAACATTCGACAAAGACTCAACGGCGCTGAGTGCGGGAACATACGCCAATGTGAAGGTGGAGGCGACGGTGCGCTTCGGCGGGGAAGCCTATGCCGGGGCCATGCTCAACGGTGATCTGGCGCCCGAGCGCGGGGATGGCGGCGCCGGCTCCGTGCTGCTTCGGGCGTCGGCTGACGGATCTACCGCCTACTACGTCAATCTGGATCCAAACCTGCGGCTGGTGCGGATTTTCAAGCTTGAGAACGGCTCCTTCAATCCCGCCACCAGCATCTTGGCCAGCGTCCCGGTGCTGCTCACGCATGGCCTGAGCTACCGGCTGGAGGTCCAGGCCGACGGCGGCAGGCTGACGGTGAATCTGGACGGCGCCCGGCTGATCGATGTGGTGGATAACAGCCTGGCGTCGGGCCGGGTGGGACTGAATGTCTTCGACGGACGGGCGGGGTACCAGGACGTGCGGGTCACTGCGCTGTCCTGACCCGAACATTTGGCGGGCTGGCAGGCCCGTTCTGATGCGGCTTCCCCATGAGAAGAAGCTGTCCCAGGGTTATGAGTTCGCTGCGGAGAGCTTCATCGTCGATGTCGGCCAGGGCCGGATCTATGCCGACGCTGGCAAGTCCTCCGCCGAACAGGGAAACAGCCACCCTGTGGCGGGTGTCTGGTTCGGGCCCCAGGAGCATCCCACCTAACTGCAAGATGAGCTGGGCTGCCTCGCTGTGCGTCTCGAGGAAGCGGCGGACTTCCGGATCATGGCTGAGTGCCGCCACCACTTCCCGTTGGGCGATCACAAGGCCGGAGAGTCCCACGATGGCCGCCTCCTGAGGTGACTGTGAAGTGTCGGCGTCGGCGATGATGCGGCGCATCTGTGCGAAGGCGGGCGCGAGGACCGCTTCGATGATGCCTTCCTTGGTCTTGAACTGGTAATAGACGGCGGCTTTCCCGATTCCCAGGCGATCGGCAATCATCTGCAGGGAGGTCCCGCTGACGCCCCGCTCGGAGAAAAGTTCGAGGGCTGCCGCAACCACTCGGTCGCGTCCCTGGCCTCGCGGTGCTTTTGGTTTCCCCACAGTCCCCCCTGATCGCGGCAGGCACGATACGCCTGCATCCGCTCCTTCGTCCGAAGCACTTGTCACCCATTCTACGCACAAGTTAGCCGAACGGCTTGTAAAAGCTGAGCCGATTGGCTAACTTGATAGTTAGCCAATCGGCTTGGATGTGAACGAATCCTCCATCCACACAAAATCCCTTCCAGGAGGTCCTGTCATGGCTGCTTTTCTGTACCGTTTTGGGCGCTGTATGTTCCGGCGCCGGCGTCTGGTCCTCATCCTGTGGGCCATGGTTCTTGCCGGGCTTGGTGCTGGCGCCGCAACGTTGTCCGGTCCCGTGTCCAATTCGGTTTCGATTCCAGGTACGGAGTCGCAGCGCGCGCTTGACTTGCTCACGTCGCGAACAGGGGCTAACGCAGATTCGGCTACAGCAAGGGTGGTATTTGTCGCGGCCGAGGGCCAGACCCTGGCAACACCGTCAGCGCAGGAGGCAATCCAGACTGCGGTGAAGAACGTCTCAGAGCTTCCACATGTCAGGGCGGTGGCAGATCCTTTCGTTTCACGCGCGGTTTCGCCCGACGAACGCACGGCGTTCGCGACTGTCAGCTATGCCGTGAAGGCCTCTGACCTGGGAACGGCGGAGCGTGAAGCGCTCTTCCAAGCAGGCCGCAGTGCCGAGTCCGCCGGCCTGACTGTTGAATTCGGTGGCGATGCCGTCACGGCATCCCCGGAGCAGAGTGCCACGGAGGGAATTGGCGTCATCATGGCAGCGCTGGTCCTCCTGATCACCTTCGGAGCGCTCGTCGCGGCCGGACTGCCGTTGCTGACTGCGATTATCAGCGTCGGTGCCGGGATGCTTTGCATCCAGATCGCCAGCGGCTTCTTCGAACTCGGTTCCAACACCTCGTCCCTGGCCCTCATGCTCGGCCTGGCCGTGGGAATCGATTACGCCCTGTTCATCGTCTCGCGGTACCGGCATGAGCTGATCGAAGGTCATTCCCCGGAAGAGGCGGCGGGCCGGGCGGTTGGGACGGCTGGATCGGCCGTCGTGTTCGCAGGGTTGACCGTCATTATCGCCCTCGCCGCGCTGTCTGTGGTGGGCATCCCGTTCCTGATGCAGATGGGCCTGGCTGCCGCCGCAACTGTCCTGGGAGCAGTTGCTATTGCTATCACCCTGCTTCCGGCACTGCTGGGCTTCGCCGGAGAAAGTGTCCTTGGCCGGAAGGGCCGCGCGGCCCGGGCAGCCGGAGGAAACGGAGCGCAGGCGGCAGGGAAGGTCCCTTTGGGGGAGCGGTGGGCCCGTGGCGTGCTGCGCCACCGCGTCCTGGCGGTGCTGGGTGTCATCATCACGCTCGGCGTCGTGGCAATACCTGCACTGGACATGCGCCTTGGGCTGCCTTCCGACGCGACCGCCTCTGCCCGGACCACCGAGCACAAGGCCTACCAGGCCCTGGCTGACGGGTTCGGGGCCGGCTTCAACGGCCCTCTTGTGATCGTTGCCGACCTCGCCAATGCTGAGGCTCCCCAGCAGGCGGCACAGACCATTGGCGAGGACCTGTCCAAGATCGCCGGTGTCGCCGTCGTAACCCCGGCGGCGTTCGGTCAGGGCGGCGACACCGCAGTGATCACCGTGATTCCGAAGAGCGGGCCAGCCAGCGTCCAGACGGAGGACCTTGTCCATACCATCCGTGACGATTCCGGCGACTGGCGGTCCCAGACCGGCGCGCAGGTCTACGTGACCGGAACCACCGCTGCAGGCATCGATGTCTCGCAGAAACTCTCTGATGCCCTTGTTCCTTATCTTGCTGTCATTGTCGGGCTCGCGTTCGTTCTTCTGATGCTCGTCTTCCGCAGCATTCTCATCCCGCTCAAAGCCGTCGGCGGTTTCCTCCTCAGTGTTATGGCAGCTTTCGGCGCCGTGGTGGCGGTATTCCAGAATGGCTTCGCCGCCAGTATCCTCGGCATCGACAATCCCGGACCCATCATCAGCTTCCTGCCGATCCTTCTGGTGGGCATCCTCTTTGGCCTCGCCATGGACTATGAAGTATTTCTCGTGACCCGGATACGCGAGGAGCACGTCCATGGCGCGACCGCCGACGAATCGATCGCCCTCGGATTCCGCCACGGGGCGCGTGTAGTCACGGCCGCGGCCCTGATCATGGTCGGCGTGTTCGCCGGGTTCATCACGGCAACCGAGCCGGTGGTCAAGTCCATCGGCTTCGCCCTTGCCATCGGCGTATTCGCTGACGCATTCCTGGTACGGATGACCCTGGTTCCTGCCCTGATGTCACTGCTCGGCAACAGGGCGTACTGGCTGCCCCGGTGGTTTGAGCGTGTCCTGCCCGACCTTGATGCGGAAGGCAGCAACCTCACCAAATCCCTTGACACGGCGCCCGCGACATCAGCACCCGTCAGCAATAACGACGGGAACGACCGGGAACCTGCGGCATTGCGGCACTGATCCAAGACCGGCTTGCTCGACGGCGGTGGCAGTGAACCCCTGTAAAGGACCTCCTACAGATACTTATTGTAGGCTTCCCTGAACTTGAGCAGGATGCCGTACTGCGAGTCGGGATCGGCCGGGTCCAGGGTGAACTCGCTGATCAGCGCACCTTGCCCGTTGTACTCCTTCTCATCGATGCGGACGCCCCATTCATAGTTGCCGTCCTCGGCGAGCTGGCCGTTGGCATGCCACTTCTTGCGATTGCCGTGCATGGCGCCAAGGCGGCAGGTGAACTGCGCACGCAGCTGCCCCTGCTCGTCCCAGCTGCGCGACAGGCCGTCACTGAGGCCATCCTTGTATGTCGTTTCGCTCTCGATGGCTCCGTTCGGAAAGCGCCACACTTGGATTCCGGTGAATGGCTCATCGTTCCAGGTCTGAAGTTGGCCCTCCCACTCGAGATCGTCGCCTTCGACGCGCGGCAACGATGGGGATCTACTGTCCATACTTGAGGTCCTCCGGGAGGTGTTGTGTGCTCACTCTGCGGCCGGTTCAGCACTTACCGGCGGGAATCCGCCAGTCGGATAGACCGTGATTCCGGTGATTTGGGCAGGCACCTCCGGTCCCACCAGGACAAAGTTCTTGACCTCCAGGGGCGAGGCATCATCGAGGTAGGCATCCGAGAGCTCAATGAACCTGTTGAACACTTCGGATGGAGCATCCGGGGGGAGCATGCGGCGCAGATCATCGACATAGGGGCTGGCCCCTTCGTACTTCAATTCCTTGCCCTCAGGAGTGTAAATTCTCAGCGAATACATGTTGATGGCCTTGGTTCCTTCCCGGTTATCAACTGCTGCCGAGATGTAGGTGACCGGCGGGGCGCCCACCATCGTCCGGAGCTCCTCAATATCGGAGGCTGCCGGCCCCGGCACCTGCAGGGTGCCGGTGCCGCCGCCGTCGGCCGTGAAAGTGTACGTGCCGGGGCCCGTGAATGGCCGAGGTTCTGAGGAAGCGGTCGCCGCACCCGTGGGAACCGGTGATGCGTGTTGCGTGGCGTCCACAGTGGATCCGCCATCGCAGCCCGTAAGTGCGATGAGCAGCGCCGACCCAGCCAAAGCAAGACGAGCTTTCACTGATCTGCCTTTCAGATACGTCAAGGCGCGCGCACCACCAGGAGGTGTAGCTAAATCCTCGATATAAAAAAGTCTAGAACAGGGCCTTATCAGAAACACGCGTCCCTCCATTCCCACACTCTAAGGGGCATCCAGGACGTGAATCTGCTCACTAACCCGGATTTTTCGGGCCACATTTGACGAAGGCCAAACCGATATGGCACGCGCGCGCGATTGCGGTATGTAAGCGCTTGCATTTGTTCACGCTCACATCAATTTTGGCCCTCCGAAACCCAGGTTTGAAAGGCCGGCGGAGGCTGCATAACGTGGAGGCAGGCCAGGAAAGCAGTACCACCTGGACCACATTGCGGGGCCCTACCCATGCCCCCAACCCCTCGACACAACGGCGTCCTCGATGACGCCTGCCGTGTTGTCGGGTCCGCCGGAGTTTCAAGGGCCAGGGCACCTGCCCGTCTTCCACGAATAGTTACAACTCCGCGAGAAGAGCAAACATGCACAAGCACCCCAATTCACCCCGGATGCTGCGGTGGCGTTCTGCCGCCGCAGCTCTGGCGGCGGCCGTTGCCGCGTCGGCCTTCCTGGCCGTTCCGTCGGCCCAGGCCAACGAACCATCTGATCCGCCGGCCACACAGCAGATGCCGGCCCCGACCCCCGGCTTCCCGCTCCCCACGACGCACACACAGCAGGCCCATGATCCGGCGTCGGACTTCACCGCAAAGTGGACCCGCGCGGACGCCAAGCAGATCATGGCCCAGAGCGATTCCACCGTGGCTCCCGGCCAAAACTCCATGAGCCCGGACGTCACCATGCCGGAGATCCCCGAGGATTTCCCCACCATGAACGAGGACGTCTGGGTCTGGGACACCTGGTCCCTGACCGACGAGCACGCAAACCAGATCAGCTACAAAGGCTGGGACGTCATCTTCGCGCTCGTGGCGGACCGTCACGCCGGCTACGGCTTTGACCAGCGCCACTGGAACGCCCGGATCGGCTACTTCTTCCGCAAGACCAATGCAGACCCCGCCACTGACAAGTGGAACTACGGCGGCCACATGTTTGCCGAGGGTGCCTCCATCGGCAACACCGAATGGTCAGGGTCCACCCGGCTGATGCAGGGTGACCAGGTCAACGTCTTCTACACGGCAACCACCTTCTACGACGTGGCCGAGCGCAACGCAGGCGGCGGCGGAATCGCCCCCGATGCGGCCATCGCCAAGGCGCTGGGCAGCATCCACGCCGACAAGAACGGCGTTACCTTCGACGGCTTCGAGCACACCAAACTGCTGGAACCCGAGGGCAAGATGTACCAGACAAAGGAACAGAACCCGGGTTTCGCCTTCCGTGATCCCTACACCTTCGCGGACCCGGCGCACCCCGGCAAGACCTTTATGGTCTTCGAAGGCAACACCGGCGGCACCCGCGGCGAATACCGCTGCGAGCAGGAGGACCTGGGTTACCAGCCGGGCGATCCGAACGCTGAAAGCCTGGAGCAGGTCAACAACACCGGCGCCTGGTTCCAGACTGCCAACGTGGGCCTTGCTGTGGCCGAGAACAAGGACCTGACCAAGTGGTCCTTCCTGCCGCCCATCCTGTCGGCCAACTGCGTCAACGACCAGACCGAACGCCCGCAGATCTTCATCCAGAACGAAAATGGCAAGAACAAGTACTACCTGTTCACCATCAGCCACCAGTTCACCTACGCTGCCGGAATGCGCGGCCCCGACGGCGTCTACGGCTTTGTGGGCGACGGCATCCGCTCCGACTACCAGCCGATGAACAACAGCGGCCTGGCCCTGGGTTCCCCGACCGACCTGAACATGCCGGCCAACGCCCCGGAAGGTCCTAACCCGCTCCAGAACGGCCGCCAGTTCCAGGCCTACTCGCACTACGTGCAGCCCGGTGGCCTGGTGCAGTCCTTCATCGACAACGTGAACGGTGTCCGTGGTGGATCGCTGTCACCCACCGTGAAAATCAACTTCCGCGACGGTATCTCGCAGGTTGACCGCACGTTCGGCCAGAACGGCCTCGGCCCGTTCGGCTACCTGCCCACTAACCTCAACGTAGGCGGTGCCGGCCACTACAAGTGACCGGCAAGCTCGGTGGCCAGCGCCCTGACGGGGCGCATTGGATAATGCCTTGAGTAAATGGGGACGTCCGCGACTTTGCGCGGGCGTCCCCATGTTCGTCTTCAGCTATGACAGGTCTTCCGCTCTTAACGGAAGGACCTGTCATTCGGAGTTGCGGTGGATTCGACGCACGTTGTCACATGCAGGGGATAGGGTTGGGATCAACAGAAGGGGGAGTGCCTGATGGAATACCAGAACCCACAACCCGATGCGGTTGTCCGTAACCACGCCGCCGCAAGTCCTGCGCAGCCACCGGTTCCGGGCCACGGCCGCACCGTCATCTCTGAAACTGCCGTTGCCAAGGTCGCCGGCATTGCCGCCCGCGCCATACCCGGTGTCTACTCGCTGGGTTCCGGGTCCTCCCGTGCGCTCGGCGCCATCCGGGACGCCGTTGGCAGCTCGGACCATGCTGCAGGCGTCCACGCAGAGGTGGGCGAGACGCAGGTGGCAGTGGACATCAACCTGGTTGCCACCTATGGCACGCCCCTGCATTCGCTGGCAGATCAGGTCAGGTCTGCCGTTTACCGGGCCGTCGAAGAGCTGGTGGGACTTCAGGTCATTGAGGTAAACGTTGAAATCACGGACGTTTATGTGGCGCCGCCGGTGAAATCCCCAGCTGGGACCGGAACCGCCGGGGCAGTGGGCACCACCGAAAGAGAGGGACTCCTGTGAACCTGACCGTCGTGGGAATCGCCATTGGCGCCTTCGTAGCCTTTATGTCCTTTGAGTTCGGGCTTTGGGGCTTCCTGGTTTCGCTGCTCTTTATGGCTATTGGTGCCCTGCTGGGCCGCGCCGCCGAAGGGAAACTGGATCTTCGCGGCGTCCTGGATGCCATCACCGGCCGGCGCTCCTCGTCATGAGCTCGCCGGCACCGGCCTTACCCGGGCAGGTATTGAACGGCCATAACCGCATCAGCACTCAAGCCCTGACCAGCCTTGCCAAGGCAGCGGCCGCTGATGCGCTGGGCGTGGACGCCCAGGATATCCGGGCAGACTGGTCCGACGACGACGGCCTGCTTGCGCTGTCTCTCGTCGCACCTATCAAAATCCCGCCGCTCAAGGCAGTGGCACGGGACCCCGGCCGCGTGGCCGCCTTCGGAGGAACCATCAGGGACCGGGCAGTCACGGCCAAGGCGCAGATCCTGGCAACTGTAGCCGCCCTCAGTGGCGCCAGCCTGAGCAGGGTGGACATTCGGATCAGCGGTGCCCGGATCAGCGAAGGAGGCCGCGTCCAGTGAGGCAGGGGCAGGATGACCTGGTGTCAGTGAACTTACGGCCACGTCGGCAGGACAGGGAGAACCCGGGCGCAGAAGAACAGGGGCCGGATATGCGGCGGATCCTGCACCGCGAGACCCATTCATCCCGTGCAGCAGTTGCCACGCTGGCTGCCGTCCTGGTGATGGTGCTGGCTGCCTATGGCCTTCTCGAGGCTGCGGTGCACGCTATTGGGCAGCCGGCGTGGCTGATCGAACCCCAGTTGGCTGCGGAGCGCATCGTGGCGCTGCCGGCTGGACTGCCGCCCTTGCTGCTCGGCGCCCTGGGGGCAGTCCTTGCGATGGTGGGGCTGTTTTTCTTCCTCAACGCTGTTCTTCCCGGCAGGCGTGCCAGGCATGTGCTGGTCGGCCCCGGCCCGGATCCGGAAAACACGCCGGCAGTGGTGGTGGATGATGAGGTCATTGCTTCAGCGCTTGCCCGCAGCGCCCGGCTCGCCGCGAACGTTACGCCCGAGCAGGTCATGGTGGTGGTCTCCAGGCGCCAGGTCATCGTGAATGTCCGGCCCACGTCAGGGGTGCCCGTGGATGAAACCGCCGTCCTCGCCGCAGTTCAGGAAGAACTTGGCCAAATGGCACTGGTTCCGTCACCTGAGGTGCAGGTCAATGTCGCCACATCGGGGGTGATTGGCGCATGAACAGTACACCCGCGCTGCTCAACCGGATCCTGATAGGCATCCTGGGTGCTATGTTGCTGGCTGTTGGCCTGCTGCTGATTCTGCTGGCTACGGTTCCCGCAGTAGCAACGTGGTGGCATTCGTGGTCCGGCTCAGCCTGGAACGGAATCAGACAGGCATTCGACAGCACCCGGTTCCCCGGCAGGCCGGAAAGCTGGTTATGGATCCTGGTCGCGTTTGCCCTGTTGGTGCTGATTGGGCTCATGGTTGCCTGGATTGCCCAGCAGGGAAAGGGCCGGAGCAACCTGCTGGTCTCCGAATACGACCCCGGTACGGTACCCGGTGACGTGCGGATTGGCGGAGGTGTGGCCGAGCAGGCCCTGAAGCAAGCTCTCGCCGGGCGCGCGGACCTGGCCGGTGCCACAGTGACAACCTACGACGTTCAGGGCAGCCCCGCCCTGAAGGTCAGGCTGCAGCCACGTCAGGGAGTGGCGCCCCACCTCCTGGCAGCCGAAGTGGTTTCCCTGGTGGATGCCCTGGATGCCGTGGTGGGCAAACGAACCCCCGTTCTGATCCACATTGGCGCCGGCGCCCGGACACGCTTCAGCCGGGCCGAGCGCGTCCGCTGACCTCCGCTGCACTTCGCTTGCCCGCATTACCGGCCGTTGCAGGCTTTGTCATGTCAACGTGACCCCGTGACCTGCTCCTGGCGCGGATGTTGCAAAGGGCGGGAGCTGTGGCCGTAGTGTGAGGCGGGGGACACCTGATCTTCCCGATGCCGGACACTGTCCGTCGCCGGGGACCACCGTCCGGACTAAATTGCCCGGGGAACCAAGGAGAACACCATGAGCGAAGAAGTAACTGGCAGCGGATCAGCCAAAGACGGAGTGGAAGGTGCGGCCGTCAAGGCCAAGGAAGTGGTGGGCGAAGCCGCGGAAAACGTCAAGGAGTTTGCGGGCGAGGCTACCGGGAAGGCCAAGGAGTTCGCTGGCGAGGCCACCGAAAACGTCAAGGAGTTCGCTGGCGAGGCTACCGTGAAGGCAAAGGAATTCTTTGCCGGCGACGTGGCTGAGAACGCGAAGGAACTGGCCGGTGATGTTACCGGGAGTGCCAAGGAACTAGCCAGTGATGTTGCTGAAGGCGCCAAGGGTCTCGGCGCACGGATCGCCGGGCTGTTCAAGGCCGGCAAGTAGACCGGGCTTCCTGCCCAGGCTTGTCTAATTGGCAAGTCTGTTTAATAGATGACGCCGCGCTCCGGACGGGGCGCGGCGTCATCTGTGTGAATCTCAGTCCGCCAGCAGGTATACCGTGCAGTCTGGCTGCACCTTGGTGAGGCCTGCGGCTGCCTGGGAAGCCGGGCCGCTGGACAGTGCCGGTGAGTAGCCGGCCGGAACAGGGACCGGCCCTTCGCCGAGGTTGCAGATCACCAGGAGGCCGCCATTGTGGAAGGCCAACACGCCCTCAGCCGGCCGGTGGATGTCCGCCCACCGGAACCTTCCCGTCCCCAGATTATGGGCGGCGCGCAGTGCCAGCGCCGAACGGTAGAGCTCCAGCGTAGACCCTGCTACACCTTCCTGCCTGTCGGCAGCCAGCTCACCGAAAGACTCGGGCTGCGGGAGCCATGGGGCCGCCGGGCGGTCCGGACCGCCGACGCTGGGGGCGGGGCCGCCGTCGTCTGGAGTGCCGCCGTCGTGCCTTACAGCACCGGTGACCATGTCGGAGAAGCCGTAACCGGGCTCGTCCGCTTTCCACGGAAGCGGAACGCGGCAGCCGTCCCTGCCGGTTTCCACGCCCTTTGTGCGGAAGAACGTGGGATCCTGGCGGGCATCGTCCGGAAGGGTGGTGTGCTCGGGAAGGCCAAGTTCCTCGCCCTGATAGATGTAGGCGGAGCCCGGCAGGGCAAACATCACCAAAGTGGCGGCGCGGGCGCGTGCCAGGCCGCGGGCAGCGTCCGGCTGCTCGTCCCCGCCCGCGATCCCGTTAGGGAATATGGTGGGGTCCTTCAGGCCGAAGCGGCTGGCATGACGGACGGTGTCGTGGTTGCTCAGGACCCAGGTTGAGGGTGCCTCCACGGAAGCGGCCGCCTTCAGCGACGCGTCGATGGCATTGGCCATACGCTGGGCATTCCACCCGGCCAAGAGGAAATCGAAGTTGAACGCCTGCTGCATTTCGTCCTTGCGGATGTACCGGGCCAGACGTTCTGCCGGCTCCACCCAGGCTTCGGCTACCAGCATCCGGTCCCCGCCATAGGATGCCAGCAGCCGGTTCCAGTCACGGTAGATGTCGTGGACCCCGTCCTGGTCAAAGAACGGCGACGGCGGATACAGCGGCGACCTTGCCCGGTGTGGTTCCTCGGCGTCGGTGTGGGCCCCGGGCGCTTCGCCCGTGGTGCGACGGGGATCCGGGGCAGCCGCGGAGGTACCCTCCACCATGGCCGCCACCCCATCCCAGTCCGGAAGGCCCTCTGCCTTAACCATTCCGTGCGCAACGTCCACCCGGAAACCGTCAACGCCGCGGTCAAGCCAGAAACGCATGACAGAGCGCATCTCCTCCCGGACCTCGGGATTGTCCCAGTTCAGGTCCGGCTGTTTGGTGTCAAACAGATGGAGGTACCACTCTCCCGGGCTGCCGTCGGCCTCGGTGACCCGGCTCCACGCGGGGCCGCCAAAGATGGACCTCCAATTGTTTGGGGCGACGTTTCCGTCGCCGGACCCGGGAACCCTGTCCCGCCCCGGGCGGAAGATGTAACGGTCCCGCTCCCTCGATCCCGGGCCGGCCGCAAGGGCCTCCTGGAACCACACGTGTTCGTCAGAGGTGTGGTTCGGGACCAGGTCCACAATAACTTTCAGTCCCAGGCTGTGAGCCTTCTGCAACATGGTGTCAAAGTCAGCAAGAGTCCCGAAAAGGGGATCCACCTCGCGGTAGTCCGCCACGTCATAACCTGCATCAGCCTGTGGGGATTTATAGAACGGTGAAAGCCAGATGGCGTTGACGCCAAGACGCTGAAGATAGGGCAAATGCACCGTAACTCCGGGCAGATCGCCCATCCCGTCGCCATTGGAGTCAGCGAAGGAACGCGGGTAGATCTGGTAGACGACAGCACTCGCCCACCACGATCCTAACGTGGAATCCGGGGCGGGAACGTCTGTGTGGACCATTTGGTTCCTCTCATGTAACTATTTGATGTAAACGCTTGCATTTCTCACGGCAACGTTACTAGTGTGATGGTCACCACATCAAGCGCACTGTCGACATACTTGTCACTCAGCGAGGAGCTTCAAGCAAATGAAAACCCGTAAATTCTTATTCCCGGCAGCTACTGCCGGCATCCTGGCCCTGACCCTTTCCGCCTGTGCGGGCGGCGGCGGCGGGGGGACCACGGGCGGTGGTGGCGGCGACGCCGATAAAGGCCTTGACGGCCGCGGCCCCATCACCTATGTGCAGGGCAAGGACAACAGCAACGTTGTGCGTCCCCTGATTGAAAAGTGGAACGCTTCCCACCCTGATGAACAGGTCACCTTCAAGGAGCAGACCGACCAGGCCGACCAGCAGCACGATGATCTGGTCCAGAACTTCCAGGCCAAGAACGCTGATTACGACGTCGCTGCCGTTGACCTGGTCTGGACGGCCGAATTTGCGGCGAAGGGCTGGCTGCAGCCCCTCAAGGACAAGATGGCAATCGACACGTCCAAGATGCTGAAGTCCACCGTTGAAGGCGCCTCCTACAACGGAACCCTCTACGCTGCACCGCAGAACTCCGACGGCGGCATCCTGTACTACCGCAAGGACCTGGTTGCCACGCCTCCCAAGACCTGGGACGAAATGATGGAGATGTGCTCCATCGCCAAGGCCAACAACATCGGCTGCTACTCCGGACAGTTCAAGCAGTATGAAGGCCTGACCGTCAACGCGTCGGAGGCCATCAACTCGTTCGGCGGTTCCGTCCTGAACGACCAGGGCAAGCCCAACCTGAACACTCCGGAAGCCAAGGAAGGCCTCGAGAACCTGACGGAAGCCTTCAAGAACGGCAACATTCCGGCAGAAGCCATCACCTACCAGGAAGAGGAAAGCCGCCGTGCCTTCCAGTCCGGGCAGCTGCTGTTCCACCGCAACTGGCCGTACGTCTACAACCTGGCCACCACTGAGGCTTCCTCCGCCGTGAAGGACAAGCTGGGAATGGCAGCCCTCCCGGGCAAGGACGGCCCCGGTGCTTCGTCACTGGGTGGCCACAACGTTGGTGTGAGCGTCTACTCCGAGAACAAGGCCACGGCGCTGGACTTCCTGAAGTTCATCACGTCCGAGGAAACCCAGAAGTTCTACGCCACCCAGGGTTCCCTGGCTCCGGTGCTGACTGCCCTGTATGACGATCAGGAACTGGTGGCCAAGCTGCCGTACCTGCCCGTCCTGAAGACCTCGATCGAGAATGCAGTTCCGCGTCCGGTCACGCCGTTCTACCCGGCCGTTACCGAAGCCATCCAGGTCAACGCCTACGCCGCGCTGAAGGGTGAGAAGACTGCGGAACAGGCTCTTGCCGATATGCAGAAGTCCATCGAGTCCGCCGGCGCAGGATCGTAGCTTAGCCATGGCAACCGAATTGGGCCCGACGCCGGTCAAAAAGCCGGCGTCGGGCGGTCCCGAGATTCACCATGGGCCCAAGGGCGTAGGTGAAGACAACAAGATCCTGAGCCAGGGCAAGTGGGCATCATGGCTGTTGGCTCCCACCATCATCGCCCTGGGCGTGGTGATCATTTACCCGATCATCAGCGCCATTGTGATGTCCGTGCAGAAGGACGCAGGCCTTGATCCGGCCACCGGGCTGTTCGTTCAGGGCGGTAACGCCGGGCTGCAGAACTACATCAACTGGCTTGCCCAGCAGTGCTCCACCGCCGGAGGCGGTACCGTGGCTTGCCCGCCGGGCACCCTGGGCTCGCAGTTCTGGACAGCTACCGGCACAACGTTTTTCTTCACCATTGTCACCGTGACGCTGGAAACCGTGCTGGGCTTCTGGATGGCCATGATCATGGCGCGGACGTTCAAGGGCCGCAGCCTGATCCGTGCCGCAGTCCTGGTTCCGTGGGCAATCCCCACTGCCGTGACCGCGCAGCTGTGGCTCTTCATCTTCGATTTCCAGGGCATCGCCAACAAGCTGTTCAATGCTTCCATTCTGTGGACGGGCAGCGAGTGGCCGGCCAAATGGGCAATCATCATCGCCGATACCTGGAAGACCACGCCGTTTATGGCCCTCCTGATCCTTGCCGGGCTCCAGATGATCCCGGCGGAGGTCTACGAGGCCGCCAAGGTGGACGGCGCCTCTGCCTGGCAGCGGTTCCGGATGATCACCCTGCCGCTGGTAAAGCCTGCGCTGATGGTGGCAATCCTGTTCCGTACCTTGGACGCGCTGCGTATGTTCGACCTTCCCTACATCCTCACCGAAGGCGCGAACAACACCACAACGCTCTCCATTCTGGTGATCAACCAGATCCGGCAAGGGTTTAATTCGGCGGCAGCGCTGTCAACTATCACCTTCATCATCATCTTTCTGGTCGCTTTTATCTTCGTCAGGTTCCTGGGCGCGAACGTGGTCGAACAAAGCGGCGCCACCGGTAAGGGGAAGAAATGACCACGGCAACAGCAGCCTCGGACCTGCGGGCGCGGCAGGACAAGGGGCGCAAGACGGCCCAGAACCGCGAGAAGTGGGCCCAGGCGCGCACGTATATCAGCGCCGCCGTCATCCTGATCTGGTGCCTGGCACCTGCCTACTGGATGGTGGTGACCGCGTTCCGCGAGGTGGCCTTCACCTACGACACCTCGATCCTGCCCACCCACGTGACGATGGACAACTTCGTCACTGCCTTCGACACGTCCTTCGGCAACAGGTTCGGCCAGGCACTGCTGAACAGTATTTTCATCGGTGTGATGGTGACCGGAATTTCGCTGTTGATCGGCGTCTTTGCCGCCTACGCACTGGCCAGGCTGAACTTCAGGTTCAAGTACCTGGTACTGGGCTTCATCCTCGGAGCTTCCATGTTCCCGGGCGTTGCCCTCATCACCCCGCTCTTCCAGCTCTTCACCAACATCGGCTGGATGGGCTCGTACCAGGCACTGATCATTCCGAACATCTCGTTTGTCCTGCCGCTGACCGTTTACACCATGACATCCTTCTTCCGCGAAATGCCGTGGGAGCTCGAGGAATCTGCCCGGGTGGACGGCTGCACGCAGGGCCAGGCGTTCCGGAAAGTCATCATGCCGCTGGCCGCTCCGGCAATCTTCACCACGGCGATCCTGGCCTTCATCTCCTCCTGGAATGAATTCCTGATTGCCAGCCAGCTGTCCAACGACGCCACCCAGCCAGTGACCGTCGCCATCGCCAACTTTGCCGGGGCCCAGCCCCAGCAGATTCCGTACACGGCGATCATGGCTGCCGGCACCATCGTTACCATTCCCTTGGTGATCCTGGTGCTGGTCTTCCAGCGCAAGATCGTGGCCGGCCTGACAGCGGGTGCAGTCAAGTGACAGGAGAAGCTTCCCACCCCCGGAAGTCCGTCAGGGCGGGAAGTGAACGCCGGAGGGCGCGGTCCGGTGAGGACTTTGACATCATCATCGGATTCCTCGGCTTTTGGGCCGTAGTCCTGCTGGTGGTCACTGTCTGGATGGAAGTGACAGGGCAGCCGGCACTCGGCTGGGCATTGGGCCTCCTGGCCAGCCTGTTGGCGATCTACGGGATGGTGCGGCTCCGCCGTCGGCTTCCGGCCAGGCGGTAGCCACAGCCAGCCGGCCAGCAGGCCAACCGTCCTGTCGGTAGTACACCCGCTGGCGCCGCGCTCTCCGTTGGGGGAGGGCGGCGCCAGCAGTTTTCCTCCCGCAGGTAACACTGCGACGTAGGGGGACGCGCAAAATACTATGACTTGGGGGTATCTGGGCATTACGGATGCCCACCGGGCCGATAAGGGGACACCGTGGCACGCATTACTGAAAGGTCCCAACGGGGAGGCCACAGCGGCGTCAGCATTGAGGATGTCGCTGCTGCCGCGGGCGTATCCACCGCCACCGTGTCCAGGGCCGTCCGGGGACTGCCCCGGGTATCACCGGCCACCCGGGAGAAGATCCTGGAAGTGGCCGGCGCCTTGGGTTACGTGGCTTCGTCGTCGGCTTCCGGGCTTGCCACCGGGCGCACCAAAACCATCGGTGTACTGGCTCCCTTTGTGAGCCGCTGGTTCTTCTCCAAGGCCATCGAGGGAGCGGACCGCGAACTCCATGCGCGCCACTACAACCTGTCGCTGTTCAACCTGGGCGGACACGGCAGCAACCGCGAACGGCTCTTCAGCAAGACCATGGTCTACAAACAGATTGATGCCCTGCTGGTGCTTTGTATGGCGCTGACACATGACGAGCTGGACCATCTCCAGAAGATCGACATCCCGCTGGTGGTTGTGGGCGGCCACGTGGAGGAATGCGCCTACATCGGCATTGACGATTACGCGGCGGCTTCAACCGCCGTGATGCACCTGATCGATCTTGGGCACCGGGACATCGCCCTCCTTCACGGCGACGACGAAACAGACCTTAACTTCGACGTCCCCCGGGTGCGGATCCTGGCCTTCAAGGACGTCATGACAGCTTCCGGCCTGCCCACCCGTCCCGAATGGGACGAGTGGGGAGATTTCACCGTCCGGAGCGGCCAGGAGGCCTTCCGCCGGCTTTGGGCGCGGAGCGGCCCCAAACCAACCGCCATTTTCTGCGCCTCTGACGAGATGGCCATGGGGGTCATTTTTGAAGCAGCCAGGATGGGTGTCCGTGTGCCGGAGGAACTGTCCGTGGTGGGCATCGACAACCATGACTTCGCTGACGCCGTGGGCCTGACCACCGTTGGCCAGCGGCCTGATGAACAGGCCGAACTCGCCACCAAGATGCTTCTTGACGAATTGGATGGCGTTGCCGGGGCCGTGCAGTCCGCCGTCGCTCCCCATCAGCTGATTGTCAGGCGCACCACGGCGCCGCCGCCCTGCTGAGTCAGCCCTGGTTAAGGGAACTCCTATCAAAAGGAACTCCGCGAGAACTGTGCAGCGCTAGGACGCGCGGGCCAGTTGGCGGATGGGGATCCAGCGCGATGCCAGCCTGCGGTAAGCGGCCGCGGCTCCTGTCATGTCTCCTTCGGCAAGGCACTCGATGCCCAGCCTGATGTCCATGGGGGACTCGTCGGGGTACACCTTGTCCGCCACCGCTCCATAGTCCAGTTCCACCATGGAATTTACATGGAACAGCTCCAGCCACTCCGTGAGTTGGGCGAGGTCATCAAGCATGTCCAGGTCAGGCGCGGCCAGGGCCAGGTTGGCCACGGCGTAACGGGCCCGCTCCATGGCCTCGGTGATCGGCGCCCAGACCCTTACCGTCAGGATCCGTCCGCCTGATTCGACGACATCCTTGGGGTCTGATTCCATAAACAGCGAAAACCAGCTGAACGGGATGCCCCAGGTGGAAGCGCGTGTGTGCACCCGGATGGAGCCGTCCCGCGCCTTCACCTGGTCGATTCGCTCCTGGTGCTTGTCCCGCTGTTCCTCGGGTATCAGCATCTCCGCCAGGGGGCCGTGGATGCCTTCCATCAGGGCGTTGGCAGCCAAGCCGGCGCGAAGGACCAGCTGGCTGGGGCAGTACAGCAGTACCGGCTCCGCCCCGGAGCCGGTGGAAGCGCCGGCGGCGGCGTCGCCGTCGGCCGCTTTTTTATCGGGCGTATCCGCTGGGGGGACTCCCGGAGCAGTGGTGACCCGCACGAGGTCGGTGCGTCCGGTGGGAAAGGGATCCCCGCCGGACCTGGTGATACGGCCCAGGGAGGCCAGTAGTTCGGCGTTTTCCACCGCAGCGCGGGAGGCGGTGCGTGCGCCGGCCGCCTGGATGGCTGCGCGCTGGTCCTCGGGGAAGGCGTCCAGGGGTTCGTAGACCCGCAGGGTGGAGGAGAACGGCAGCCCAGCCTGGCCCCGGTACAGATTTCCGGTCATTGTTGCCTCCCTGTCGCGGTCCAGGACGCTACCATCAGTCTGCCAGATCCACCATAACGGGGGCGTGGTCGGAGGCGCCCTTGCCCTTGCGCTCCTCGCGGTCGATCGAGGCGCCGGTCACCCGGGCAGCCAGGGCGGGGGAGGCGAGCACGAAGTCGATCCGCATGCCCTCCTTCTTGGGAAAGCGCAGCTGGGTGTAGTCCCAGTAGGTATAGACGCCGGGGCCGGGAGTGTAGGGACGGACCACGTCGGTGAAGCCGGCCTCCTCAAACGCATGGAAGGCCGCGCGTTCCGGCGGGCTGACGTGGGTGTACCGGTTCGCAACGAACAGGTCGATGTCCCATACGTCCTCATCCCGCGGCGCGATGTTCCAGTCGCCCATCAGGGCCACTTGGGCGTGGGGGTCCGTCGTGACCAGCCCCTGCGCGTGGGTCTTGAGGCTTTCCAGCCACTTCAGCTTGTAGGGCATGTGCTCGTCGTCGAGGGAACGGCCGTTGGGGATGTAGAGGCTCCAGATCCGGACACCGCCGCAGGTTGCCGCCATCGCGCGGGCCTCCTGCACAGGGTCCTTGCCGGCCTTGCCAAACGCCGGCTGGTCCAGGAAGGTCCGCTCCACGTCCTCCAGACCCACGCGGGACACGATGGCCACACCGTTCCACTGGTTTACGCCGAAGTGGGCCACCTCGTAGCCCATGCGCTCAAAGAGCTCCCAGGGGAAGTTGTCGTCCTTGCATTTGGTTTCCTGGATGGCCAGGACATCGCAGTCGCTGCGCTGCAGCCATGCCTCCACGCGGTCGGCACGGGCACGGAGGGAGTTTACGTTCCAGGTAGCAATCTTCACATCCCCTAACTTACCGAACACCGGCGGGTGTTGCGGCGGAAACGGGGCACTATGGCGCGGACACGCCATCACATGGTGCTTCGGTGCTCAAAAATGAGGGTCAAAGTGCCCCACGACGGCGGGGCGTCTGCTTGGCGGAGGAGGGCTTAGGGACGCTGGAATTTAGTAGGAAGTCCGAGTATATTCGCTTGCAGAGATGACCTGGATCACATGCGAAGGAGCAGTCAGCCATGGTGCGCGAGCTATCCCATTACGTAGGCGGCCAGCGGGTGAGCGGGACATCCGGCCGCTACGGGGACGTTTTCGATCCCTGCACGGGCGAGGTCCAGGCGCGGTTGCCGCTGGCCAGCCGCGCGGAAGTCCAGAATGTGGTTGCCGCCGCGGAGAAGGCCCAACCGGAGTGGGCGGCCATGAACCCGCAGCGCCGGGGCCGCATCCTGCTCGCGTTTGTTGAGCTGGTGAACAGGAACCTGGATGAGCTCGCCACCCTCCTGTCCTCCGAACACGGCAAAACACTTGCGGACGCCAAAGGCGACATCCAGCGAGGCATTGAGGTGGTGGAGTTCGCGGCAGGCGCTCCGCACCTGCTCAAGGGCGAGTTTTCCACCGACGCCGGTGCGGGCATCGATGTCCACTCCCTGCGCCAGCCCCTGGGCGTCGTCGCCGGCATCACTCCCTTCAACTTCCCGGCCATGATCCCGCTCTGGAAGTCCGGACCGGCCCTCGCGGCAGGCAACGCCTTTATCCTCAAACCCTCTGAACGGGATCCGTCCGTGCCGCTGCGCCTTGCCGAGCTCTACTCGGAGGCAGGGGTGCCCGACGGTGTGTTCAACGTGGTCAACGGGGACAAGGAGGCCGTGGACGCCCTGCTGGAGGATCCCCGGGTGAAGGCGATAGGGTTTGTGGGCTCCACCCCCATCGCTCAGTACATTTATGCCACCGCAGCCGCCCATGGCAAGCGCGCGCAGTGTTTCGGCGGCGCCAAGAACCACATGGTGATCATGCCTGACGCCGACCTGGAAATGGCCGCCGATGCCCTGATCGGCGCGGGCTACGGCTCGGCGGGGGAGCGCTGCATGGCAGTCTCCGTGGCGGTGCCGGTGGGCGAGGAAACCGCCAACAGGCTGGTGGCGAAGCTCCAGGAACGGGTCAAGGGGCTCAAGGTGGGACCCAGCCTGGAAAAGGACTCGGACTTCGGCCCGGTGGTGACAGCGGCCGCCAAAGAGAGGATTGAGGGCTACATCCAGGCCGGCCTGGACGAAGGGGCCACACTGCTTGCCGACGGACGGGGCCTTGCCGTTGAGGGACACGAAGGAGGCTTCTGGGTTGGTCCCACCCTCTTTGACCACGTCACCCGCGACATGAAGATCTACCGGGAGGAGATCTTCGGACCCGTCCTGAGCGTGCTCCGGGCCGCCGATTACGACGAGGCCCTCAGGCTCTGCAGCGAACATGAATACGGCAACGGGGTGGCCATCTTCACGCGCGACGGCGACGCCGCCAGGGACTTCGCCAGCCGGGTGGAAGTGGGCATGGTGGGCATCAACGTCCCCATCCCTGTCCCCATCGCGTACTACACCTTCGGCGGCTGGAAAGCGTCCGGATTCGGCGACCTCAACCAGCACGGCGCGGACGCCTTCCGCTTCTACACCAAGACCAAGACCGTCACCACGCGCTGGCCTTCCGGAATCCGACAGGGCGCCAGCTTTGTGATGCCGGAAGGAAGCTGATGCCGGACAGCCGCAACGAAGTTGCGGAAACAGAACCCGGCGCAGAATCCGTGACGTCAAACAGCCCGGAAGTGATCTTCGAGCGGCGCGGCCATCTGGGTGTCATCACCCTCAACCGGCCAAAGGCCGTTAATGCCCTGACCGCAGGCATGGTGGAAGCCATGCTTGTGCAGCTGTCCGCCTGGACAGAGGACGACGGCGTGGCCACCGTTTTGGTGCAGGGCGCCGGTGAGCGGGGGCTGTGCGCCGGCGGCGACATTGTGGCGATTTACCACGATCTGCTGGCTGGCGGAACGCAGACAGCGGACTTCTGGCAGACGGAGTACAGGCTGAACTCGCTGATCTCCCGGTACCCCAAACCGTATGTGGCCCTGATGGACGGACTGGTCCTGGGCGGGGGCGTTGGCATCTCGGCCCACGGTTCAGTCCGGCTGGTCACGGAGCGGACCCGGATGGGCATGCCGGAGACCACCATTGGTTTTGTGCCCGACGTCGGCGGGACCCTGCTGCTTTCCAGGTCGCCGGGGGAGGGGGGCACCCACGCCGCCCTGACCGGGGCGCATTTGAGCGCGGCGGATGCCCTGTTCCTGGGCCTTGCGGACGGCTACGTCCCGTCCGAAAGCCTTGACGACCTGGCGGTGGCGCTGGAGCACGAAAGTCCGGAGGACGCCGTCGGGCGCTTCCTTACAGCCGCGCCGGCGTCCGGGCTGGAAGCCCAGCGGGACTGGATTGACGAGTGCTACGCCTCCTCCGACGCCGAAGAAATCCTCCGCAGGCTGACAGCGGCCGGGGGAGAGGCCGCGGAGGCCGCGCGTACCATCGAGGCGAAGTCGCCCACTGCCGTGAAGGTGGCTTTGGAATCCCTGCGCCGGGTCAAAGGCCTGACGCTGGATCAGGCACTGGCCCAGGAATACCGGGTGGGGCTCAGGTTCCTTGCCGCTCCGGACTTCCGCGAGGGCATCCGGGCGCAGGTGGTGGACAAGGACCGCACACCGCACTGGAAGCCGGCCACCCTGCACGACGTACGGCCGGAAGACGTGGAACTGTTTTTTGTGCCGCTGGGTGACAGAGAGCTGAACCTTCACATCAAGGAGACGGACCATGCCTGATAACAGCACCATCGCCTTCCTGGGCCTGGGCCACATGGGCGGGCCCATGGCCGTCAACCTGGTCAGGGCCGGATTTCCGGTGGCCGGCTTCGACGTGGTGCCCGCCGCCCTGGAGGCCGCCAAGGATCAGGGCGTACCCACCGCACCCAGCGCTGCCGACGCCGTGTCCGGGGCGGGTGTGGTACTGACCATGTTCCCCAGCGGCCAGCATGTGCTGGACGCCTACCGCGGAGCCGACGGACAGCCCGGACTGCTGGCTACCGCCGCCCCCGGAACCATGTTCCTGGACTGCTCCACTATTAATGTGGACGAGGCCCGGGAGGCTTCCACTCTCGCCATCGACGCCGGCCACCGTGCTGTGGACGCTCCCGTTTCCGGCGGTGTGGTGGGTGCCGAGGCGGGCACCCTCACCTTCATGGTGGGTGGCGGGCCTGAGGACTTCGAGGCCGTCCGCCCCCTGCTGGAAGTCATGGGCAAACGTGTGGTGCACTGCGGTGGCCATGGCGCCGGCCAGGCAGCCAAGATCTGCAACAACCTGATCTTGGGGGTCTCCATGATCGCCGTGAGCGAGGCGTTCGTCCTCGGCGAGAAACTGGGTCTGAGCCACCAGGCACTGTTCGACGTCGCCTCCGCGGCGTCAGGCCAGTGCTGGGCCCTGACCACCAACTGTCCCGTTCCCGGTCCCGTCCCCACCAGCCCCGCCAACCGTGACTACCAGCCGGGGTTTGCCGGCGCGCTGATGGCCAAGGACCTCAGGCTGGCAGTCAATGCGCTCAACAGCACCGGGGTGGCGGCCCGGCTGGGGCCACTGGCGTCCGAAATCTACGATACGTTTGCCGCGGAAGGCGGTGCGGCCCGGGACTTCTCCGGCATCATCACCGATATCCGCGACAAGTCGCAGGAGGACGGGAGCCAGGCATGACCGAATACGCGAACATCCTTGTGGAACGGCGTGGCAGGGTGGGCCTGGTGACCCTTAACCGGCCCGAGGCATTGAACGCCCTCAACAGGGCCACCATGGAGGAACTGGTGTCCGCCGTCGGGGGCATGGACGCTGATCCCGGCATCGGGGCAGTGGTGATCACCGGTTCCGGCAAGGCGTTCGCTGCCGGGGCGGACATCAAGGAGATGGCCTCCCAGACGTACATGGAGATGTACGCCGCCGACTGGTTCCGCGGCTGGGAGGACTTTACCCGGCTGCGCATTCCCACTATTGCTGCCGTCTCTGGCTTCGCACTGGGCGGCGGGTGTGAGCTCGCCATGATGTGCGATCTGATCTTCGCCGGCGACAACGCGAAGTTCGGCCAGCCGGAGATAAACCTTGGCGTGCTGCCCGGGATGGGCGGATCGCAGCGGCTCACCCGTGCCGTAGGAAAGGCCAAGGCCATGGATTTGATCCTCACCGGCAGGTTCATCGGTGCCGAGGAAGCTGAGCGTTCCGGCCTGGTCTCGCGGGTGGTGCCCGCCGAGGATGTGGTGGACGAAGCGCTCAAGGCCGCCGAGGTCATAGCCTCCAAGTCAAAGCCGGTAGCCATGGCGGCAAAGGAAGCCGTGAATACCGCCTTCGAAACCGGGCTCGCGCAAGGGGTCCTGTTCGAGCGCCGGATCTTCCACTCACTCTTCGCCACACAGGACCAAAAGGAAGGAATGGCAGCCTTCACCGAAAAGCGGCAGCCCGAGTTCAAGCACCGCTGAGGGCGAGCGATTCCCGGTAGTCGCTGACGTCCCGGCGGAGTTCCTCCGCCATCAGATCGTTGTTGATCGCGACGGCGGTCCAGGCCGCCGCTGCCGCCGATGCCAGCACCTGTGCTTTGATGTCCGTTACGTTGCCGGCCGCCCACACACCCGGGACGGCTGTCGCTCCGTCGGCGTCAGTCTCCAGGTAATCTCCCACGCCCATCGGATGGGGTGAGGGCGCAAGGCCAAGCCCGGCAAAGGCCTCCAGCCGGGCCCGGACCTGCGGCCCCACCACTACTGCGTCCACCGCCACCTCCGGGCCGCCGGCAAGGGCAACCCCGCGGAGGGAGTCCTGTTCGACGCGAAGCGCCTCCACGGTTCCCTCCACCACGTTGATGCCCCTCGCGGCCAGCTGCTCCAGCTCCACGTCCGTGGGGTTGGTCCTGTTGTTGAGGAACAGGGTGATGTTGCTGCTCCACTGCCGGAACAGCAGGGCCTGGTGAGTGGACCAGGGCCCGTTGCCCAGAATTCCTATCGCCTGGTCCTGCACTTCCCAGCCGTGGCAGAACGGGCAGTGAAGCACGTCCTTCCCCCAGCGCCCGCGGATTCCTGGGATGTCCGGCAGCTCGTCCGTCAGGCCGGTGGTGACCAGGAGGCGGCGGCCGCGGACCGTGCGCCCGTCCTTGAGAGAGGCTGTGAAGCCTGACTCACGGCTGCCTTCTGCACTGGACACCTCGCCGTCGACGATGTCCGCGCCGTAGTGCTCCGCCTCCGCGCGGCCGATCCTGAGAAGTTCCGCAGGGCTGATGCCATCCCGGCTGAGGAATCCGTGGACCCCGTCGGCAGGGGCGTTCCGGGGACTCCCGGCGTCGATCACCACTACCGACCGCCGGGAGCGTCCCAGCATCTGGGCGGCACTCAGGCCGGCGGCACCGCCGCCGATGATCATTACGTCGTATGGTTGTTCAGCATTTTCGGTCATGTCTTTTATCATCTTGCTGGTCTGCTTTCTTGGCAAAGATCCTTGCTGGAATGGCAAAATGATCGGATGGAAGAACAGTTGGACGATGTCCTGGCCGCCGTGGGCCCGCGTCTGCGCGCGCTGCGGATGAGCAGGAACACCACGTTGTCGGCACTGGCCGAAGCCACCGGCATTTCGGTGAGCACCCTGTCGCGGCTGGAATCCGGGCTGCGGCGTCCGAACCTTGAGTTGTTGCTGCCGCTGGCGAAGGCGCACCAGGTCCCGCTGGATGAACTCGTGGGTGCCCCGGACACGGGGGATCCGCGCGTTCACCTGCGGCCCATCGTCCGCAACCGCATGACGATTATTCCGCTGACGCGGCGGCCGGGCGGTATCCAGGCGTACAAGCACATCCTGCCCGCAGGCAGGCTGGAGGAACCGAATCCGCAGGTCCATGAAGGCTATGAATGGCTTTATGTGCTCAACGGCAAGCTGCGGATGGTGTTGGGTGCGCAGGACCTCGTCCTGGGCGCGGGAGAGGCCGCAGAATTTGATACCCGGATCCCTCATTGGTTCGGCAGGGCGGACGGGAAGGCTGTGGAGTTCCTCAGTCTCTTTGGACGCCAGGGCGAACGGATGCATGTGCGGGCCAAACCGGGGCAGCCAGCCGCGGACTCCTAGCTTTTATGCAGGTTCCTCAGGTAGACACGGGACTGGACGCAAAACGGCTTTGGGAGCGGAACGGGGGAAGTTATGTGGGGAGCATCCGTGGCTGCAGCCGGCGCGGCGGACAACCTGGACGGCCTGGTAGGGGTTGCTGCGCGGGGCATCGATAACCTCGGTGAATGGGGAGTGGGCCTCTTTACCCTTGCCGAGACTGTCCTGCCGCCAATCCCCAGCGAGGTGATTCTTCCCCTGGCGGGCTTCCTCGCCAAACAGGGGGACCTGAACGTTGCCCTGATTTTCATCACCAGCACCCTGGGCGCTTATCTTGGCGCTCTCCTCCTGTACTGGGTGGGGTCGAAACTGGGCCTTGAGCGGTCCATCCGTACTCTGTCCAGGCTTCCGCTGATGGACCGGGAGGACTTCGAAAAGGCTGCGGACTGGTTCCGGCGGCACGGCAGATCTTCGATTTTTTTCGGCAGGCTGCTTCCCGGCGTGCGGAGCCTGATCTCCCTGCCGGCCGGTGCCTCCAACATGCACCTGGCCACCTTCAGCCTCTACACGCTCGCCGGAAGCGGGCTCTGGAACGGTGCACTCATCGGCCTGGGTTACCTGCTGGGGTCCCAGTACCGGCTCATCGAACAGTATTCCCGGTTCCTGAACTACGCCGTCTATGGTGCGCTGGCGGTCCTGGTGGTTTGGCTCGTTGTGAGAGGGGTCCGCCGCAGCCGGGCCCGCCAGCGCTAGGCCCGATTCAGCTTTCTCCCAGGATTTCCCGCGACGCCTCAGCCGATGAAGTCGCCGCTCTTCCGGCGGAAACCGGCGAGGATCCGGATCAGGTGGTCAATGTCTTCGGGGGCGAATCCGGACTGGCCAAAGACCTCTGCGTTCAGTACCGCCGTCGCGCTTTTTGCCAGGGTACGGCCTTGGGCGGTGAGTTCAATCAGGGTGGTGCGGCCATCGGTGGGGTGCGGTGAGCGGGTCACCAGGCCCACGCTTTGAAGGCGGTCGACGGCGTTGGTCACCGACGTCGGATGGACCTGGAGAAGGGCGCTTGCCTTGTTCATGGGCAGCGCGCCGGTCCGGGTGAAGCTGAGCAGGGCCAGGAGTTCGTACCTGGCAAACGTCAGGCCGAAGGGCTTGAGGCAGGCCTCGATCCTGGCCATGAGGATTTGCTGGGTGCGCATGATTGCGGTGATGGCGGCCATGGGGGCGGCAACGTCAGCCCAGCCGTGCTCCTCCCAGTTGTGCTGGGCGTCGGAGATGGGGTCGCGCGGAAGTGGGGAACCCACGGTCAGCCCTTCAGCCCCGGCCGGCCCATGTTGTGCGGGGCCCAACTAAGTAGCGCTAACTGTCGTTTTGAGGGCTCAGAACGACAGTTAGCGCTACCCAGTTGGGTTGCTAAGGGAAGCGTGGGGCGGTTCCCGGTTGTTCCGCCGTCTTGAATGGCTGACATGGAGCACCTTTCGCCACAGTGATGCGCATCACTAAATCACCAACCCTGTGCAATATACTAGGACATCCAAGGGTTCGGTAGAGCGAAGGGATCACTGCCCGTGCAGCCACATGGACACGAGAATGACGCTTTCCCTGGAACCGGCGGCACGCCACCCTTTCCTGATGCGGACCTGCTGTACATCGTGGACCTGCTGCCCGAGCCCGAGCGTCAGCGGTACCTTTCCGTCCGGACCTTCCTTCAGTCCTCAGTGCGGCAGGCATCGATTGACTACTGGAACCGTGAAGAGTTCCCGTTCGGGCTGCTCGCAGAGATGGGCAAGCACGGGCTTGGCGGCCTGCAGACAGACGGCAGCTCCAAACTTTTCAAGGGTCTGATGTACGTGGAGGTGGCGCGGGCCGACGTATCCCTCTCCGCTCTGGTGGGGATCCACAACGAACTCATTGTGGGCATGATCAACGAACTCGGCTCCGAGGAGCAGCGGCAGCGGTGGCTGCCGGGACTGACCTCTTTCACCCAGCTGGGAGCCTTCGCCCTGACGGAACCGGACCATGGATCAGACATTGCGGGCGGCCTCGAAACGTCTGCCCGGCTGGAGGGCGGCGAATGGGTGATCAACGGCGCCAAGCGCTGGATCGGCGCCGGAACCATTGCCGACTTTGCCCTGGTGTGGGCCCGTGACCAGGCCGACGGGCGCATCAAGGGCTTTATCGTGGAGACAGACCGCCCTGGTTACCGGGCCACCAAGATCTCCAACAAGATCGGACTGCGGATCATGCAGAATGCCGACATTGTGCTGGACCAAGTCCGAATTCCCGAGTCCAACATACTGCCCGGCGCTACCGACTTCTCCAAGGCCAACGATCTCCTGCGGGATTCGCGTGCGTGGGTGGGATGGCAGGCTGCCGGCATCCAGCTCGCGGCCTTCGACGTGGCCCGTTCCTACTCGCTGGCGCGCCGGCAGTTTGGCAAGGAGCTGGCCCGCTTTCAGCTGATCCAGCAGCAGTTGGCCGAAATCCTGGGCAATGCGTCCGCCTCACTTGCCCTGATGGCCCAGGTAGCCCGGATCCAGGAGGAGGGCCGGCTGGAAATGGTGCAGGCCGCCATGGCCAAATCCACCGGCACCAGGCTGGCACGGGCTTCCGTAGCGATGGGGAGATCACTCCTGGGCGGCAACGGGATCAGCACGGACTACGAGATGGCCAAGCTCTTTTGCGACGCCGAGATCCTGTACACCTATGAGGGGAGCTACGAAATCAATTCGTTGATTGTGGGGCGCGCCGTCACGGGTAAGTCGGCCTTCGTGTAGCCGGCTCCCACCTGGTGATGTTCACCCGGAACCCTCGCAGCGGGGTGCCGGAAGAGGCGGGGGCTATTCGGTCAGATCCACGATGCTGCCGCTGGCGGCGCTTTCCCTGACTGCCACAATGCCTGCTTTTACCGCAGTAATGCTGCCCAGTTGTGGTGAAACGGCAATCACAGACCCGTCGCTGCCACGCAGGAGGAACCTGTACGGCAAGGGCCCATCATTGTCCCGAAAGACTTCGAATTTACCCGCCATTGGACTACCTTGCTCCCGTTTCTGTACTGCGTGGCCACCATCCGGATGCGACCATCCAGACCGAATGCTAATACTGCTTGTCAATAATAATAAACCATTCGACCGGTATGTTTTTCACTTTGACAGTTCCAGTCATTGAACCTGGTCAAATGGAGGCGAATTTTCCCGAGGACGTTGCCCCATACGCGGTATGCTGTTGCCACTCAGGGGTTGGCGAAAGGAAAACCATGCGGTTTGAACGCGGGAAGCCCGACGGCGGCAAAGCCTCCGGTGCCGATCGCACGCCGTCGTTCAGCAACACTGTTCCCCGCGAACTCGTGCACCGCCGCGCCATCTCCGAGGTTTTTATGACGGACATCCACCGGCTTGGTGACGGCCGATACCTGGCCGCCGCGCAATGGCCGCGGCTGCATCCCTTCTTCCTTTCCGGAGGCGGGGCCTATGACACAGCGCTGATCGCCGAATCACTCCGGCAGGCTACGATCCTGGTTGCCCATGCCATGGAAGGCGTGCCTCTGGGACAGGTTTTCCTGATGCCCGACATGGCCGTTCAGTCCATGGTCGGCCATTCGAGTGATCCCGGCACTCCTGCCGAAGTTCAGGTGCTGATCGACGCCTCCGTCCCACGACGGAATGCGCACGGACCGGGCGCCCTGCAGGTAAAGGCGAGGTTCGACGTCGGCGGGCGCACTATTGCCACCGGGACGGCGGGAGCACGGCTAATGGATCCGGGAAGCTACGCCAGGATGCGGCTCCGGGCCGGGGCGGATGGCCCATCTCCTCAGACTGAGCCGCTGCCGCCCGGACTTGTGGGGCACCGGTTCTCCCACAACGTTGTCCTCGGCCACGAGGGGCCCGGTGGCAGCTGGCCACTGCACGTTGACGGCAGCAACCCCACATTCTTTGACCATCCTTTGGACCACGTCCCGGGCCTTCTGATGGTGGAAGCAGTCCGGCAGGCCCTTCGGGTGCGGATGGGCAACCCCTGCCTGGACTTTCAGGCCTTCGAGGCTGTGTTCGGGAAAATGGTGGAACTCACTGACCACGCGGCCGTGACACTGCAAGATATAACGAGGCACGGCCAGGACGTGGGGCAGGCTTCTGCCGCCATAACCGTGGACGGCACCGTGTGCGTGGAGCTTGATTGCCGCTTTGCAGTCAGTCCACCGAGTGGTCTTCGGCAGAATCCGCTCCACGAATGCTCAGGTGCGCAACGGCCAGGAACTCAGGCAGTTTGGCGTCGGGAACCATCCCAGGCAAGAGGATCGACCACATATCCTCGATCCGCCTCAGGACATCAGCACGGTGGGTGAGGATGCCTGAGACCATCTGTACCCCGGTGAAGGATGCCACCAAATACCGTGCAAACGCGGCGGCGTCCACCGACTCGTGGATGTCCCCCTCGGTCTGGCCCTGCCGGGTCAGCAGCTCCATGGTGTGGATCCAGTCGTGGTAGGGCCGGGTCACCGATTGCCCGAACGCAGAGGCCTCAAGGGTCAGCCGAATGCCCGCGCGGACGATGGGTTCCTCAACCAGCAGCCGGCCAAAACCGCCGCAGGTCATGATCATGGTGGACAGGGCGCCGCGGCCGAGGTCCGCGACGCGCTGGCCTTCGCGGCTGACCACTTCATGCTGGGATTCGATCACTGCCAGCGCCAGATCCTCTTTGGATTTGAAGTGGAAGTACAGCGCACCCTTGGTCACTCCGGCCCGTTCGGCGACGCTGCTCAGGCTCGTGTTGCCGTAGCCGATTTCTTCGAAAACGGCCGCCGCGCCTTCCACAATGGACACCTTTGTAGCCTTGGCGCGTTCCTGCAGGGGCATCTATGCGACCTTTCCTTGAAGATGTGCACATGCTGTACAGCTGGCCTGGCCTTTCCTGACACAGCTGTGGCCGGCCCGGTCGCCGGGCCACCCGGATGACGCAGGGCTTGCCCGGGATGACCGTCCTGCTGGTGGGCGGATCCGGTTTTATCGGCCAGAACGCCCTTCAAGCCATCGCTGCCCGGAAGGAAATCAAGCTTCGCCTCCTCACCCGGCGGACTACCGACCTCATGAAGGCCAGTGAAGCCAGCATATACGTCGGCGACATCACGGACCGCTCAACCCTTGAAGCGGCATTGTTCGGGGCGGACGTCATTGTCAACGCGGCCTCCTACACGGGAGCCGACGCTTCCATGGCTGAAGCCGTAAACCGTGAAGGTGCGCGAAACCTGCTTCAGGCCGCCCAGGACTGCGGCGTCCCGGGGTTCATCCAGCTCAGCACAACCGCGGTTTACGGCAGCGGACCGCACCGGGGGGCCACGGCGACCGCCCTGGCCTGCCGGCCGGAATCGGATGTCAGCCGCAGCCGGCGGGCGGGCGAGGAACTCGTGCTTGCGGCTGGAGGCACAGTGCTGCGAGCCGGCTTAATCTATGGCCCGGGCGACATCTGGTTTGTTCCGTCCCTGATCCGCATGGCCACAATGCTGGGAGGACCGGTGGGCGACGGCCAGTCCAGACTTTCGGTTATCGGCGTCGAGTCTTTGGGCGGCCTGATTGCCGGGCTGCTCCCGCTCGGCAGCCAAATACACGGGGTCTTTCATGCCGCTGAGCCCGTTCCCGTGAGCGTCGGGCAGATCCTGCACCATATTGAAGACCGAGTTACGGGTCCCCGGTGGTCACCCCGAACCGACTTTGCGGGGGCTGTCGCCCTGCTCCGCAGGAACGGACTGACGGAGCATCAGGTGGCGCTGCTCTCACAGGACCACTGGTATCAGTCCGACAGGCTCTGGACCGTGGCGGGCGTGCAACCGCCGGACTTTGGATTTTCCCGGGCAGCGGCTGAATGGTACCGCCGCTTCTGACCCGCAGCCGGTGGGAGCAGGAATGCAGAAGCTCCCCCGATGGCGCCCGGAGGCGCCAGCGGGGGAGCTTCCAGACGATTACAGCGGGCGAATGTTCTCTGCCTGGGGGCCCTTGGGGCCCTGGGTCACATCGAATTCGACTTTCTGGTTCTCGTCCAGTGAGCGGTATCCGCTGCTGGCGATTGCGGAGTAGTGCGCGAAAACATCGGCGGATCCGTCGTCCGGAGCGATGAAGCCAAAGCCCTTTTCAGCGTTGAACCATTTAACTGTGCCTGTTGCCATTGCTAACTTCCTTTGTAACCCTTTTCTGGTCCTGCTCGGACGGCAGGCAGACGCGAAGACTGTCCTCCGCTGTTTCAAACCTAGGGGCTGCGGGGTGGCCGTGCAATAGCTGCGGTCATCAACTGTCCCACCTGTCACGTTGGATTGATCCTGCCAAAGCGCCGGCAGCCCAGTGCAGAGCCGGACTTTAGGAGGTGGATTCCGGTGATCCGGGGTCTTTCAACGGCAAACATTCCAGGGCTTCGACGGCGGCATTGAGGCGCGCGGTGGAGGCCAGTCCCAAGTGGTACAAGTGGAGTTCGCTGCTGCCCGCTGCGAACAATGTGTCCCACTCACGCGCCATGGATTCGGCGTCGGAGGGCTTCGGTGGCAATACCAGGACATAGGAACCGACCCGTGCCGTCGGGGCCGCATGTCGAAGCGCGGTCACCGTAGCAGCGCCTGCTGCGGCGTCTCCCCAACACGGAACGACGGCGGTCACGTTGCCCATGACCGGCCAAAGCCGGCTGCGCCGAAGCGCTTCCACCGGGACGAACGGCCCGCTGGACCATGGATCCGGCGAGACATGCAGCGAGATCCGGGGGTCTGTTCCGGAGCCTGCCACTTCGGAAAGGCATTCGTCCAGGAGCGCGGCGGTGGCATCCCATCTGACGTCCAGCAGGGGCCGGAACTCCTCCGCGTCCCGGGCTGTTTCCGGTGTGGAATGCGGATTATCCTCCCGCAAAATTGCCGCCCTCACGCGGTTCTGGAACTCCTGCGGCGCCATGCCGCGCGCAGCGTAAGCGGAGCTGCAGGCCTGGCAGAAGCACAGCGACAGAAGCGCCTGCACCCAGGGCGAATACTCTGCACCTTCGGTCTTCTCATGCTGGTTCTGATGGCCGAAGCCGAGCGGTCCCACCGCCTCCAGGATCAGCCCATCCGGTTGTCCATGCTGCAGTATCTGTCCCACCAAAGTGGCAGCATACGTCCGGACCTGTGTGTGTGAAGGGCACAGGGCGTGGCGGTAGATTTCTCCGAAGGCGTTCCGCACGCAGAGTTCCGGATGCCGCATCCCCTGCGCACTCGTATGAGTCAGCACCGTCCACGCGTCGATGGGAAGCCCCGCGCCCCGCAGAACCGCCGCCGCAGCTGAGAAGGAATCGTTGGTACCCGTCCACTCCCGGGCTTCCGCCGGCGTCAGTGCCTGCTGGTCCCAGGCACTGCCCACAGGGACATAAAGGGCCGCCGAACGGGCATCCACAACGCGGCGTTCCGGATGCCTGGGGGTTGCGGCACGGACCGAGTGATACGCCGCGGCCAACGCCACGCGGTTCACCCCCGTGGCCTCGATGCGGGAGGCCGCCGCGGGATCGTCCAGGACGTCCCAGGGATAAAGGTAGCCGGTGACGTTCCTCAAGGGGCGGATCACCAGCGGGGGAGGTCCGCGGTGTACTCCGGAACGAATCGCTGCATGTAGCCGGTGTCATCCCTCGCGGTCATCTTCGCCTCCAGGTACTGCAGGTGCAGTTCCGCTAATCTCTCCCGGTCAAGTTCCACACCCAGCCCCGGCCCGGCCGGCACTCTGACGCTGCCGTCAACAAACCGCAGGACGCCGGGCTTGATGACGTCGTTATGGCCGTTCCAGGGATAGTGGGTGTCACACGCGTACGTCAGCGACGGAGTGGCCGCGGCAACGTGGACCATGGCGGCCAGGCTGATGCCGAGGTGGGAGTTGGAGTGCATGGACAATCCTAGGCCGAATGTCTGGCAGATGGTGCCCAGCTCCCGGGTGTGCCTCAGGCCGCCCCAGTAGTGGTGGTCGCCCAGGATCACCTGCACTGAGTCCAGTTCGACGCTGCGTTTGATGTGGTCAAAGGACACCACGCACATGTTGGTGGCAAGCGGCATCGCAGCCGACGCGGCCACCTGCCCCATGCCCTCGAGGCCAGGGGTGGGGTCTTCCAAATATTCGAGCAGGCCCTCGGTCTGGCTGGCCACCCACTTGGACGTTTCGACTGTCCAGGCTGTGTTGGGATCCAGCCGAAGCGGCAGGTCAGGGAACGCCCCGCGCAGCGCCCGGATGGCCTCGATCTCCTGCGCAGGAGGGAAGACACCGCCTTTGAGTTTGATGGACTTGAACCCGTACTCGGCAATCATCCTGCGGGCCTGGCGCACGATGCCTTCCGGGTCCATGGCCTCGCCCCACTCATCGCTAATGGCCGGCCTGCCATCCAGTTCCGGGTGTTCCGCCCACTTGTAGAACAGGTACGCGCTGAACGGAACCTCGTCCCGGACGGTGCCACCCAGCAGTTCACTGACGCTCCGGCCTGTGGCATGGCCCTGAATGTCCAGCGCCGCCACTTCGAAGGCTGAGAACACGGCCGCCCGTTCAAAGGAGGAGAGCGCAGGGTCCAGCGCCTCATTGATGAGCTGTTCCATCAGGGAGGTGTCAAAAACGCTGAGGCCCTTGATGGCGTTGGCGCCCACTGCCAGGTTGTCCAGCCGGCTCTGGCCACCGGCGCATTCGCCCAGGCCCAGCAGTCCGTTTCCGGTCCGGACTTCAATCACCACCCGGTGCACCAGAGGTTCGTGGACTCCGACGGCGTTCAGCAGCGGCGGGTCGGAGAAGGCAATGGGCGTGATGGTGATTTCGGTGATTTTCAGGTCGGTGGCTGTGGCTGTGGCCGTGGCTGTGGCGGCGGCCGGAAGGATGGTGCTGGTTTTCATGAAACTTCTTTCGTGGATGGTCCGGACGGGCTGGGCGTGCCCTAGCCTTTGGTGGCGCCGGAGGTGATGCCGCGGATCATGGAGCGCTGCAGGAAGAGGTACACCAGGAGGCTGGGGATCATGGCCATAACGGCGCCGGCCAGCAGCACGCCCGGTCCCACCGTGGTGTCGTTGCGGAGCACGGAGAGCGCCACGGTCAGTGTGTAGTCGCTGGGGTCATTCGCTGCGATGAGGGGCAGGAGGTACTGGTCCCACACCATCATGAAGCCGAAGATGCCGATCACACCGAGGGCAGGCTTGCAGAGCGGAAGGATGATGGTGAACAGCATGCGGAACTCGCCCACGCCGTCCAGCCGCGCCGCTTCCTCGATTTCTGCGGGGATCTCCTTCATGAATTCGCTCATGATGAAGATGGAAAAGCCCCAGATGCCAACGGGAAGGATGACGGCAAGGACCGTTCCCCGGAGGCTGATGCCCAGGAGCGGCAAGTCACCCAGCACCAGCGACAACGGGATGCCGATGACTTCCTCGGGGAGCATCATGGTCATCAGGACCAGCAGCATCACCAGGGCCTGTCCCCTGAACTTCCTGCGGCTGAGGCTGTACGCCGCGAACACCGAAACGGTCATCTGCAGCAGGAGTCCGCCGCCGGCAACCACCAGCGAGTTCAGCAGATAGCGCCAGAGGCCCTGCTGTTGTGCGGCTTCGAAGTTCGCCAGGGTGAAGGTCTTGGGCAGCAGCGAGATTTCCGTGGGACTGGAGTTCCGGTCAAAGGCTCCGGAGATAATCGCCAGGAATGGCAGTGCAAAGATGCAGAACACCAGGACGCACAACATCATTCGCAGGGCCATGTTGGTGCCGAACCGGGGGGACCAGCCCAGCGCCGAGTCGAACCTGGCAGACGCTGAGGGTCTGGATTTCCGCACGGCGGTGGGGGTGCTGGTTTGGCTCGTCATCGTTGTGCCTTCCTTCGGGCCAGGAGCTGGGTGCCAACTGTCAGCAGCAACGTGACCAGTAGCAGGAGGACCGCTGCGGCCGAAGCCACACCAATGTCATTGCGCTGGAAACCGAGAGAGTACATGCGCGTCATCCACACTTCGGTGGATCCGGCGGGGCCGCCTCCGGTGAGTACATACACTTCGGTGAAACTTCGCAGGCTGCGGATGGCAGCCAGGGTCAGCACGATCACGATCGAGGGCCGCAACGCCGGAAGAGTGATGTACCGGAGCCGCTGCCAAACGGTGGCACCGTCAACCCCTGCCGATTCGTACAGGGACCTGTCCACACCTGTCAGGCCGGCGAGGATGATCACCATGTTGTACGGTGCGCCGCTCCAGATGCCCACGACGGCGATGGACCAGAGAGCTGTGTCCGTCCCGTTCAGGAACTGCAGCGGACCCAGCCCCACCGAGCTCAAGATACTGTTCAGGGGGCCATCCGGGGTGGGGAAATAGAGGATGCGCCAGATTTCGCCCACCACTGCCAGGGCCGTGACGACGGGCAGGAAAATGGCGGTCCGCAGGACCCACAGGGACCTTGCCTGGCCCTCCAGCAAGAGGGCCAGGACGAATCCCACCACCAGGGCACCCAGCGTTTGGGTAAGGCCCAAAACCACGGTGTGGCCCAGGGCATCCATAAAGCGGGCGTCGGTGAGAACGCTGACGTAGTTGTCGAAGCCGACGAAAACGTCGCCGAGAAACGGCTGTACCTTGAAGAGGCTCAGCCGGATCCCCTCGACCATGGGGATGAATTTGAAGTACATGCCCAGCACGGCCGCCGGCACCAGGAACAGCCATATGGCCAGCAGCTGCTTCCCGTTGCCGCGCTTCCTGCCGCTGGGAGCCTGTTTTCCCCCTGCGGCTGGATTCAGCGTTTCCGCTGGTTTGGTTGGCGTGACGGTCATGACTTGGCGTTCTGGCTCGTCAGCTCGTCGTTGATGGCGGTGTCAAGATCCTTCAGCCCTGAGCCGACGTTGTCGGCCCCGCAGTCGGACACGATCTTGTTCAGCGCCTCGGCGGCGGCCTGCTTGATCGGCACGAAGTTGATGGCCGAGGGAAACGCCTTGGAGGAGTCCTTCAGGGCATCCTGGACCACGCTCCAGCGGGGATCGTTGTAGACGGTGGCGGCGTCGACGTCGGCATTTACGGGGACCCGGACGATGGGCTGCTTGCCGGCCGTCATGCCTGCCTTCTGGCCGTCGGAAGAGACCAGGTAGTTGATGACCTTCTTGGTCTGCTCCGGCTTGCCGTTGCTGGCGGTGACGTAGATGTTCTCGCCTTCAGCCAGCACGGTGTTGTCTACGGAGCCCTTGGGAGCCTCGATGACCTCGTAGGCGTCCTTGCCCAGCGCGGTGTCAAAGGAGGCAAAGTTGTACGGACCCGTAAGGATGATTCCGGTTTTGCCCGTCTGGAAGAACGGTGAGGCGACGCTGGTGGCGGCGGTGAGTGCACCCGGCTGGGTGTTCCCGGGGGTGCAGAACTGCTGCTTGATCCAGGTGACGCCCTTCTGCACCTCTGCAGTGGAAGCGGAGGCTGCGTACTTTCCGTCACCATCGTCCTTTAGGTAGGCGCCGCCGTCCTGCCAGATGTAGGAGGATGCCCACCATCCCAGGTAGCCGCGTTCCGTGGAGCCGGGAACTGTCATGCCGTACGTATCAGCCTGCCCGTTGCCGTCGGGATCCTGGGTAGCGAAGGCGGTGGCCAGTTTTTCCAGGTCTTCCTGGGTCTTGGGAACCGGCAGGCCCAGCTTTTCGCGCCAGTCCTTGCGGATCATGGTGACCATGGTCTGCCGTGAGAACGGAACGCCATAGGTGGCCCCGTCCAGGCCCTTGGCCTCGTCCCACAGGGAGCCGGCGATCTTGTCGTTGCCCTCGACGGTGGATTTGTCCAGCTTCTGCAGGTACCCCTGCGCGGTGTAGTTGCCCAGTGCTGCCGAATCGTTGATCACGATGTCCGGCAGCTTCTTGGAAGCGGCGCGGGTTTGCAGCTGCTGGTCCAGGTCCGGGACACCCTGGAAGTTGACCTGGACGCCGGTCTTCGCCGTGAAGTCCTTGAACAGCGCGGCGTAGGTGGTGGCGGCATCGGTACCGGCCCGGGCCCAGACCTCAATAGGCTGCCCGTCATCAGTCGCAGCAGGTGCCGAGGAGCCGGCTCCGCATCCCGTCAGGACAGCGGCAGATGCAATGGTCAGTGCTACCGCAGCCCGGGAGCGGGACATCGTCTTGGAATCCACTCTGATTCTCCTTTTTACATATGTAAATTGCTGTTATCATGTGAAACGTACTTCATGAGAGTATGATCGCCATCACCAACTGTCAACAGCCGGAGGAATCTTGTCTGCAGCACTAAACCCCCAGACCATTGCCCTCACAGGCGGGGCCGGCATGATGGCAACGCTGCTGCGGCCATACCTGGCCGATGCGGGGCATACCGTCAGGCTGCTTGATCTTGCCGCGGCCCCGGACCCCCGGCCCAGCGAAACCGTCCATATTGGCTCCGTGGCGGACCACGGCTTTATGGTTGACGCTCTCAGAGGAGCCACCGCCGTCGTCCACCTGGGCGGGCTTCACCGCGAGAAGGCCTGGGAGGAACTGGTGGCAACCAACATCACCGGCACCCAGGTGACACTGGAAGCGGCGCGCATCAACGGCGTCGGCCGCGTCCTTTTGGCCAGTTCCACTCATGCCGTTGGCTATCACCCCGTGGAAGCCGGCGGCTCGGCCACTGCCCCGGCTCCACGGCCGGACACCTACTACGGGGTCAGTAAGGCTGCGATGGAAGCCCTCGGCAGCCTGTACGCAGACAGGTTCGGGATGAAAGTCGTCAGCGCCAGGATCGGAACCGGCGGCAAGCAGCCCGGCAACACCCGCACGTTGTCGTCCTGGCTTTCCCCGGCCGATTCCTACCGGCTGGTGGAAGCAACACTGAATGACCTGGGCGCCCCGGGGCACCACGTGCTGTGGGCAGTCTCGGCAAATTCCCGGGGCTGGGCGGATCTGTCGGCCGGCCGTCGGATTGGATTTGATCCCCAGGACAACGCTGAAGACTTCGCTGCCGGCATTGAGGCCCAAGGCGCAAGCGGCGAAAGCTGGAACGGCCTTCTAGGCGGGTTCTGGGCGAGCAGCGGACATCAACTCGGCGTGGACAACTACCCGCATCTGGCCGCGAAGTGAACTGCCGTACAGTAATGAAATGGGGAGAGGAAAGGCCGCAATGACACCGCTTGAGGAGCATCCCGGCGACGCTGCCGGGGCAGCTGGCGATGTAAAGCTCGTTAAATCCGCTGAACGCACCATCGCTATTCTTGAACTGTTGGCAGCCGCCCCGCAGCCGCTGACCACGGCAGAAATTTTCAAGCAGACCGGGTATCCGCGCTCCAGCCTGCACTGGCTCCTGCTGACCCTCCTTGAGCTGAACTGGATTGAACAGACTCCGGAAGGCGCCTACCGGATAGGTACCCACGCGCTGTTGTGCGGCACCGCGTACCTGGACCGTGATCCTGTGATGGAACACGTCTCCGGCGTCTTGGAAAAGGTCAGGAACGCCACGAGTTTCACTACCCATTACGCCCGCCTGGACCGCTCCGATGTCATCTATCTGGCCACGCGGCAGGCCGTGGACCGCCGCCGCCTTTCGTCCCGGGTGGGCCGCAAGCTGCCGGCCCAGGTGACGGCACTCGGCAAAGCCATCCTGTCCGAATACACCGACGAGGAAGTCCGTCAACGGATCGGTGACGGTCCCTATCAACAGCTCACGCCCAACACGGTGCCGGACTTCGAAGCTTTGCAGGCTGAAATGGCGGAATTCCGCAAGACCGGCCACGCCCTGGAGAGAGAGCAGAACACTGTCGGACTGTGCTGCGTCAGCGTGGTGGTGCCCTACCGGATCCCCGGCACGGACGCCATCAGCTGCTCCATTCCCACCGAACTCGCTACAGACGACGTCCTGCGCGATACCGTCGCCACCCTGGAATCAGCCGCCGCCGAACTCGCCAGGACCTTGCGGGTAGCCGGGATCCGCTAGCGCATACCCTCCCGGCGGATGGCCGTTGCGATGGCCGCCGCGCGGGTCTCCACGCCGAGCTTGGCATAGATGTGCGCCAGATGGGTTTTGACGGTGGCCTCGGAGATGAACAGCCGCTGGCCCAGCTCCCGGTTGCTGAGCCCCTCCGTCAGAAGGCTCAGCAGCTCCGCCTCCCGGGGCGTCAGGACCTCATCGGGATTGCGCAGCTGCTGGAAGAGCCGCGAAGCCACGGGCGGACTCATCACACTCTTCCCCTGGACGGCGCCGCGGAGGGCAGCGAAAATTTCATCCGGGGTGGCGTCTTTGAGGAGGTAGCCCATGGCGCCGGCGTCCACCGCCCGGACAATATCCGCGTCCGAATCATAGGTGGTGAAAACCAGAATGGCTTGCCGGCTGTTGCGCTGCCGCAGCTGCCTGATGGCCCCGATCCCGTCCATCCCCGGACCCATGGCCAGATCCATCACCACCACGGCAGGGGAGTGCTGTTCCACCAGTTCCAGGGCCTCCTCGCCAGAGCTGGCCTCGGCCACCACAACAAGGTCAGGCTGGGTACCCAGCAACGCCTTGAGGCCGCTCCGGACCACCAGATGGTCGTCCACCAGGAGGACTGTGATGGGGTTCATGGCTCCTCCCTATCTGCCTGCGCTGCCTGCTCCGCCCGCAGGCGGGCCGGCACCTGGGCGGCCACAATCGTTTCTTCGCCGGGCGAGCTTTCCACCGAGAATACGCCGCCCAGCTGCTCCACCCGCTGGCGCATCGCCCGCAGCCCGTAGCCTCCGGCGTCCGACGGCGGTGCTGCCGCCGCAGGGTCAAAGCCCGTTCCGTCGTCGTAAATGTCCAGGGTGACCGATCCGGGAAGGAAGCCCAGCGTCACCGTTGCGGTAGTGGCGTTCGCATGCTGCTGGATGTTCGCGGCCGCGCTCTGGACCACCCGCAACAGCGTGTGCCGGACCTCCGCGGTGACGTTCCCGGGTTCGCCGGTAACCAGGAGCCGAACGTCCGGAACGTACCGGGAGGCGGCCTGGTGCAGTGCCTCGGCCAGCGGCGAATCGTCCAGTCCCGGGGAAGCGAGCTCGTGAACCAGGCTGCGGGTCTCGGAGAGGTTCCTTCGCAGCAGTTCAGTGGCTTGGGTGACATCCCGGCGTGACTCCTGGCCGGGCCACGAACGGTCCGCGGCTTCCAGGAGCAGGAGGCTGCTGGCCAGGCCCTGCGTCACGGTGTCGTGGATCTCGCGTGATACGCGCTCACGTTCGGCGATGGTTCCGGCCCGGCGCTCGCTGGCTGCCAGCTCACCCTGTACCTGTGAGACCTCGGCGTGAAGGCGGCGCTGCTGCTCGGCGTCGTGCTCGATCCGGTCATAGATCAGCGTCAGCATCACACCGACGGCAAGCGGGCCCAGCAGCATCGCGAGGTCGGTGCCGTCGCTCAGCCGGAACAGCCCGACGGCGGTGGCAGCCGCCGTCCCGCCTGCCGCAGCGTAGCCCACAGCGCCCGTGAAGGCGGTCCGGCACAGGAAGAAGATGGCGAAGGAACACCAGGCAAAGCTGGGCGCCGCAATCACCAGGACGGCCCAGATGGCCATAAGCACCAGCATCCAGACTGCCCAGGGCCGTCTCTGCCGGGCCAGCACGGCTATCACGGCGTAAACAGCGCACACAGCTCCCGCCAGTCCCAGGACCAGGAGGTTGTCCTGCAGGCTGTGCCTCATGGCATAACGGACTGCTGATGCGACGAGCAGGACGGCGAAGCCCAGGTGCACGGCGGTGTCGATCCTGCCCAGCCGGCCGGGGGGCGCATCAGATCCGGCGGACAGGGCGGCGCCCGTGGACGGTGCTTCGGGGGAAGTGGCTGGGGAGGGCATGGTGTCCGGTTCAGGTCAGGGGAGGTCTTATCCCATGCTATTGCCCGCACCACCGCTGGTCTCTCAGCCTTTTGGCTGATGCTGCCAGCCATCCGGAGGACCCCGGCCCAGCCAAAGGCCCGATGTGTGTCCGGGCGGGGCTGGACAGGATGGATGGAGCCGGTTCCGGTCCTCGGGAATCGATCAACGCCCCTCAACCCAAGGAGAACACTGTGAAGAAGTCCAACAAGATTGCCGCCGCCGCTGCTGCCGGAGCATTGCTGCTGACCGGCGGGCTGACCGCTGCGGCCAATGCCGGGCCAGGCCAAGCCGCCGCCCCCGCCGCCGCTCAAGCCGCGGTTCCCGCTGTCGACGTCCCGCAGGCACCGGAAACGGTGGTGGCGCAGCAGCGCATCACCGTTGGCGCCTCGTCCGACGCCGTTCGCGCAGCCCTCGCCAAATGCCAGGCGGACAAGCTGCCGTTCGTCACGGTGGCGTTGGTGGACAGGTTCGGCACCGTCCAGGCTCTCCTGCGTGGGGACAACGCCGCCGAGCACACCATTGAGGCAGCGAAGCAGAAGGCGTACACCGCTGCTGCCTTTGGTGCACCGACGAGTGAGCTGGCCAAACGCATCAACGGCACTGGCCCCAGCATCGCGGACCTCCCGGGCACTCTGTTCCTGGCCGGCGGTGTTCCGCTCAAGGTCAATGGAGTCTCCGTTGCGGGGATCGGTGTGGGTGGCGCCCCTGACGGCAACCTGGACGAAGCGTGCGCTACCGCCGGTGCTGAGGCCATCGCCGCTGCGGCTGCCGGCGCAGCCAAGTAGGCTCGGATCCATGAGGCGGTTCAGCTACTGGCGCCCGGCACGGAGGTTAACGGTCCTTCTCCTGGTCTGTGGTGTAACGGTCTGTTTGGCGGCGTGCCAGGCGGACCCCGGTGAGCCACAGCAGGAGGGGGCGCCGGCGTCGTTCGTTCTGGCAAGCCCGGAGCCCACCCCCGCCGCCATTTCCCCAGCCACGGCTTCCGCCACAACAGCTCCGGCCACGCCACCGGCGCTATCCGCGGAGGACCAGGCCAGGCTCGACCAGGAGCTCATTGCCGCCGCGAAGGCCAACAACGTGGCGCTGGTGGCGGAGCTGATCGGCCGGGGCGGAAACGTCAATGCCAAGGATGCCATCCAGGATTCGGCGTTCCTCTATGCCGGGGCAGAGGGCTTCAACGAGGTCCTTCGGCTGACCCTGGAAGCCGGCGCAGACGTCACCAGCACCAACCGCTACGGCGGGACGGCCCTGATGCCGGCCAGCGAGCACGGCCATGTGGAGACTGTCCGCATCCTCCTGGCCGCCGGCGTGCCCGTGAACCACGTGAACAACCTGGGCTGGACTGCCATGCAGGAGGCCATCCTGCTCAACAACGGCGGGCCGAGGCAGCAGGAGGTGGTGCGGCTGCTGCTCGAGGCAGGCGGCGACCCCAGTATCCGGGATCCCCAGGGGCGGACAGCACTGGAGAACGCCGAACGCCTGGGCTTCGTGGAGATCGCCAACCTCATCCGTGCCGGCTAGTTTCACGGCCCGACTATTGCGACCAAGGCTTCCATGCCACCGTCGTGGGGCACATTGGCGCGGACACGCCGGCGTTTGGGCGTCGCCAGCCGAAAACTGGCCTCAAACCCGCCCACGACGGCGGCGCCCACACGCCCTTAAACGGATTCGAGCACGCTGACGTAGTTGGCGATGCCCACACCGCCCATGTTCTGCACCGCGGCCCGGCGTGGCTTGGCCAGCTGCATGTCCCCGGCCGTCCCGGTCAGTTGCATGGCCGCGATGACGTGCTGGGACACGCCTGTGGCGCCGACGGGGTGTCCCTTGGCCTTGAGCCCGCCGGAGACGTTGATGGGCAGCCTGCCGTCCTTGAACACCCAGCCTTCCTCCACGGCGCGGGCTCCCTGGCCGGGCTCTGTGAGTCCCATGGCCTCATACATCACCAGTTCGGCGATGGTGAAGCAGTCGTGGACTTCGGCGAAATCCAGGTCTTCCAGCCCGACGCCGGCCATCGCCAGCGCGCGGTGCCATGACTCGCGGGTGGCGGCAAAGGCGGTGGGGTCCCGCCGCTCGGCGGGGAAGAAGTCGTTGGCGTGGCCGAAACCGGCCAGCCGTACCGGCGACGTAATACCTCCAGTGGGTGACACGGACAGCACGACGGCGGCGGCGCCGTCGGACACTGGGGAGCAGTCGGTGCGGCGCAGCGGATCCGCCACCAGGGGGTTCTTGTCCGAGACGGTGCGGCAGAACTCCTCGCCCAGGTCCTTGCGGAGCTGGGCATAGGGGTTGTCCACCCCGTTGCGGTGGTTCTTCGCCGCGATGGTGCCCAGGACGTCGCCCAGTTTTCCGTTGCCGTCCCCGTACCGCTTCTCATAGTGCTTCGCGACGTCGGCAAAGAGTCCCGTGAATCCGGTGGTGGACGGGTGGCCGGCCATGTCGTAGTCAGCGCCCAGCAGGGCGGCCCCGACGACGTCCGCCCCGGCGTGCGTCATTTTCTCGGCGCCGATGACCAGGACGGTCCTTGCCGTTCCGGCGAGGAGCGACTTGGTGCCCTGTTGGAAGGCGGCGGATCCCGAGGCGCAGGCGTTTTCCACCCGGGTGGCGGCGACGTTGGCCAGGTCTGGTGAGACCTGCAGCGCGAGCGACGACGGGAAGGCCAACGGCATCATGCCCGAGTTGAACTGGCCCAGGTAGATCTCGTCGATCTGCCCCGGCTCGATGCCGGCGCTGCTGATGGCTTCCGTGGCAACCTGCACGATCAGCGACTCGAGCGTCTCCTCCGTGAGCTTGCCGAACCGGCTGTGGCCCCATCCGGTGAGGAGGACGTCTTTTCCAAACTGTTCTTTCAGGCTCATGCTGGGGCTCCTTCGAGGGCGGGGGCAGTGTTGTTTTCCAGTGCGACGGCGAACGACGCCTCGGTCTTCCCGCGGATTTCCTCCACGCTGACGCCTGGCGCCAGGCGGGTCAGGGTGAGCTGCCGCTCGCCGTCGGCAGTTTCTTGTTCATTCCTCACCAGGTCAAAGACCGCGAGGTCGCTGATGATCCGGTCCACGCAGCTGAGGCCAGTCAGCGGAAGGGTGCATTCGGTGACAATTTTGGCGGTGCCGTCCTTGGCAACGTGTTCGGTGAGGACCACAACACGTGGTGTCCCGGCCACCAGGTCCATCGCGCCGCCCATACCCTTGACCATCTTGCCCGGGATGGTCCAGTTGGCCAGATCGCCGTTGCCCGAGACCTGCATGGCGCCCAGGATGGCCACCTTGACGTGGCCGCCGCGGATCATCCCGAAGGAGGTGGCGGAGTCGAAGATACTGCCGCCCGGAAGGACGGTGACGGTCTGCTTGCCGGCGTTGATGAGATCGGCATCTTCCTCGCCCTCGTACGGGAACGGACCCATGCCGAGCAGGCCGTTTTCACTCTGCAGGACCACGCGGACGCCGTCGGGCAGGTTGTTGGCCACCAGTGTGGGGATGCCGATGCCCAGGTTCACGTAGTCGCCGTCGTTCAATTCTTCGGCCGCTATGGCAGCCATTTCATCCCTGGTCCAGGCCATGGGGTTCTCCTTGGTTCAAAGTGGGGGCTTAAGTGTTCGTTCGCGCGTGGGGGTGGGGGATCCAGTGGGGCGGGATTACACGGGGACGGACTCGGAGGCGCGCGGGCGCACGGTGCGCTGTTCGATGTCCTTCACCCTCGCGGAGGCCTGGACAAGCCGTTGGACGTAGACGCCGGGCGTGACAATGTGGTTCGGATCCAGCCCGCCGCGCTCCACGATCACTTCGGCTTCCGCTATGGTGACCGCGCCGGCCGTGGCTACCACCGGGTTGAAATTCCGGGCAGTGTATCTGTACACCAGGTTCCCGTCCGTGTCGGCAGTGTGCGCGTGGACGAGGGCGACGTCGGCCAGGATGGCCCGCTCCTGGACGTACGTTTCGCCGTCGAACACCTCGTGCGGCTTGCCCTCGGCCACCAGTGTTCCCACGCCCGTCTTGGTGTAGAACGCCGGGATGCCCGCCCCGCCGGCTCGAAGCCGTTCGGCGAGGGTCCCCTGCGGGGTGAACTCCACCTCCAGCCGGCCCGCCAGGTACTGCTCGGCGAACAGCTTGTTTTCGCCCACATAGGAGGCGATGACCTTGCGGACCTGGCCGGCCTCAATCAGGATGCCCAGGCCCTTGCCGTCGACGCCCATGTTGTTGGACACGACTGTCAGGTTCCGGACGCCGGAGTTCCGCACGGCGTCGATGAGGTCCGCTGGAATACCGCTGAGGCCAAAGCCGCCGACGGCGAGGGTGATGCCGTCCCGCAGCGCATCATGCAGGGCCTCGGCGGCTCCTGGTTTGAGTTTGGACATCTTTGTCTCCTCATTGAGCGTGGGCCCTTAAAGGCAATCCACTTTATGGACTTGCTGGCTGAATGTGGAGCGTACGGGAGCTGAACTGTGACTGTCAAGGACCAGCTTTAACGCCGAAACACCTCATTTCTACACTGTGGACGGTAAGCTAGCCGGTGTCCATAATATGGATTACTAGGAGCGAAAATGACTCAATTACCCGTCCAGGGAGCCCAGGTTGTCAGCCGTATCGCCGGTTTGTTACGGATTGTGGGGCGCAAGCCCGAGGGGAGCACACTGGTTGAACTCGTCCGGGAATCGGGCCTCACGCGGCCTACTGTCCACAGGCTGCTGACGTCGCTGGCTTCCGAGGGGCTGCTGGACCACGAGGCCCGCACCGGCAACTGGGTCCTGGGCCCGGAGATCCTGCTGATGGGGTCGGTTGCTTCCGCAAGGTTCCCTCTCGAGGAGATCGCCCGGCCCAGCCTCCGCCGGCTGGCAGAGGAAACGGGGGAGAGTGCCTTCTTTTCCATTCGCCGCGGTTTTGAAACGGTCTGCCTCCTGCGCGAAGAAGGCAGCTTTCCGGTCCGCTCCTTTGTGCTGCACGAAGGCGTCCGGTTCCCCTTGGGTGTTGCCTCGGCAGGAACCGCGATCATGGCCTTCATGCCGGAAGCGGAACAGGATCAGCTGCTGGATAATTGGACGGCCCATTCCGGACAGTTCGCCGCCGGTCACCCCGAAGGCGTGGTCCGGGAGAATTTGAAGAAGACCCGTGAAGCTGGCTTTTCGGTCAACCCGGGCCTGGTGCTGGAGGGAAGCTGGGGGATGGGCGCCGCAGTGTTTGATCCTGCGGGACGCCCGTCCGGTGCGCTGTCCCTCACCGGCATCGAGCCGCGGTTCCGGCAGGAGCGCCGGGACTTCCTGGGGCGGCTGCTGATGGAGGAGGCGCACCGGATCAGTGTTCAGCTGGCCGGCCCGGGCAAAGAACTGTAGTCGCTGGGGGTGGCGCTAGCGTGTACCGGGGCCCACGGTATGAACCCGCTCCTCGCACTCGCCCACGGCAAGTACCAGGGCACGGAACCGGCAGAAAAGTTCGACGGCGGCCGGCGGCTTCCCCGCGAGGTACGTGTCGACGTCGTGGGTCATGGACGTCGTGGGTTCGTGCCCGGTTAGAGGCCGACCCTGGGCTCCTCCGGACCCTCATGCTTCCACCAGGAGTCGAAGATGGTGACGGGTACGGTGCGCTTGTGGCGGGTGCGAAGGTACTTGCCTTCAATCTTTTCGGCCACGTCGTCCGGTACGTCGCGGCCTTCAAGGTAGTCGTCGATCTGGTCATATGTGAGGCCCAGTTCGTCTTCGTCAGTGCGGCCGGGCTTGCCGTCCAGAAGGTCAGCAGTGGGAACCTTCTCCCATACACGGGCCGGCGCCCCCAGCTCAGCGAGCAGTTCACGGTTCTGGCGCTTGTTCAAGCCAAAGAGTGGCAGGATGTCGGCTCCGCCGTCGCCGTACTTCGTGAAGAACCCGGTCACTGACTCGGCGCCGTGGTCCGTGCCGATGACCAGATAGTTGTATTCACCGGCCAGGGCATACTGGGCGGTCATGCGCGTGCGGGCTTTGGTGTTGCCCTTATGGAAGTCGGAAATGCCGTTTCCTACGGTCTTCTCAAACTCGTCCTCGAAGCCGTCCACGGCGGCAGAGATGTTGAACGTCCACTGGGTCTTCGCCTGGATGAAGTCCAAAGCGGCCTGCGCGTCGTCCTCGTCGTGCTGCACACCGTAAGGCAGCCGCACCGCCACGAAGTTGGCCTCGACGCCTTCGGCCTCCAACTCCTCCACGGCAAGCTGGGCCAGGCGGCCCGCCAATGAGGAGTCCAGGCCGCCGGAGATACCCAGGACAAAGCCTTTGGTCTGTGTCGCCTTGAGATAGTCCTTGAGGAAGTTGACGCGTTTGCGCACCTCCCCGGCGGGGTCGATCCGGGGCTGCACGCCCATTTCTTCAATGATTCTGGCCTGGAGTTCGCGCATGTGACCCAGCCTAGCCAGCACTGTCAATACGGCTCAACTGTGTCCTCTGTGACCACGCGGGCTTGATGCACGAGAACCATCCAGCGGTGAGGCGGGCCGCCGTCGGCGGTCCTGGATCTGGCGCCGCAATCCCTGTCCGTGCCAACCACTAAACTGGAGACCATGACTCCCCCTCTTGACGCCACTGCCGCACGCGCCCGCCTCCTTGAACTGATCAAGGAGCTCGCCGTCGTCCGCGGCAAGGTAATCCTTTCCAGCGGAGCGGAGGCCGACTACTACATCGACCTGCGCCGCATCACCCTCCACCACGAGGCCTCCAAGCTGGTGGGCCAGGTCATGCTGGCACTGGCGGACGACGCCGGCATCGACTTTGAGTGCGCCGGCGGGCTCACCATGGGTGCCGATCCCGTGGGTACCGCCGTTATGCACGCCGCGGTGGACGCCGGGCGGAAGGTAGACGCATTTGTGGTCCGCAAGGCGCAGAAGTCCTACGGCATGGGCCGCCAAGTTGAGGGCCCGCCAGTTGAGGGCCGGAACGTGCTGGTGCTGGAGGACACGTCCACTACCGGAGGCTCGGCGCTCACCGCAGTTGAGGGCGTCCGCAAGGCCGGCGGCAACGTGGTGGCCGTGGCCGTCATCGTGGACCGGGACACCGGTGCCAAGGAAAAGATCGAGGCCGAGACCGGTGTGCCGTACCTGTTCGCCTTCGGCAAGGACGAGCTGGGACTCTCCTAACAGCTGGAGCCAGGGGAGCGTGGGACTGGACGGGTCAGCCCGCTGACCTGCACGGCTGGACTCATACTTGAGGGTGCCCTACTATTTGCCCTAACCCACTTCAGGATCCCTTTGGAGAACGTGCACTATGCTCCCGCCAGAACAGCCTTTGAACACCACCGAGCAAGTCCAGAATCTCATCCTGGACAGCGCGGACTTCGAAGCGTTCCTCAATGAACTGGCCAGGTTCTCGGCCCACCAGATGGCCGGCGACGGCGACGACGCCTTGTGCGGAATCACCCTGCTTCGCGATCGCAAGGCAGCCACGATCGGCTGGAGCAGCGACTCTGCGCGGGAAGTGGATGAAATCCAGTACTCGCTCTCGCAAGGACCTTGCCTCACTGCCGCCGAGGAAGAACGTGAAGTCCACGTGCCGGACCTGTTCGAGGAGGACCGCTGGGGCCCGGACTACGCCAACGCGGTGGCGTCCCACGGACTGCGTTCAGTCCTGTCCCTGCCGTTCAACCTGCAGGGCGAAGCAAGGGCCGCCCTGAACCTCTATTCGGACGTGCCGAATAAGTTCGATGAACGCGCGGCCGCCCGGGCCAGGGGCTACACGCGGGAAATCTCACAGGCGCTGCGGCTGGCTGTCCGGTTTTCACTGCACACAGACAGCGCCACCAACCTCCGGGCCACCCTGGAGTCCAGGACAATCATCGACATCGCCGTGGGCATTGTGATGGCACAGAACCGTTGCAGCCAGGACGCAGCGGTCCGGATCCTTACGGACGCCTCCAGCAACAGCAACACCAAGATCCGCGACATTGCCAAGTCTCTGGTTGAATCCGTCGGCGGGACGGGCACCCGCACGCACTATCAGGAGCCGGACCAGGCCCAGGCCGGCTAGGTTCCAGGCGCTTGGAACCTGCACTGAACACTTCGCAGGACGGTGGCTTGTGCGGAACTGCGTGGAAGGATACGCTAGCCGAGGTTGAGCCGTCGGCCATAGACCCCTTCTTTTGGAGTACCTATGGACCGCAGACTTTATGCCCACGTTAAGCTGGACGTCGCCGCCGATGTCGTGAGGATCGATGTCCGGGGCAGCCTCAATGAGCAATCCCGCCCATCCCTTGTCCACGTTATCCTCCGCGTCAGGCGCACGGGGATCAGATCCCATATCCGGGTTGACCTCTCCCGTGCCGCGATTGTTGAATCATCAGCGCTGGCAGGTCTGCGCAATGACCTTAACGCCATCGACGGTGCCACCTGTCCGGGCGGCAACGGAGCGGGCGTCTCCCTTGAACTGACGGCCTCGTCCGAGGAGAGTTCCTCGGGCCCCCGCCTTGGAGAGCGGCCGCTGGACATCGCCGGTGGACTGACCGATGTCTTTGCTGCCCAGCATGTCGAAGAGGAACCGGAAGGCTTGGGAGCGTTGGGCGCCCGTTCGTTGACGGAGTATTCTGACGACGAACTCCTGGCCGCCAGCGACTCGATCTTTTCGCTTCTGGACACCCCCGAGGCATTCGCCGGATCCGATCTCCTGGCCCGCTATAACGACATCGGCGAGGAGATTTCACGGCGGGACTCCACCGATGCTGCTTTCAAACCCGCAGCGGGGGAAGCTGCCAGCTGAGCCCGGTTCCCGCTGACGCCGGCAAGCGCACAGTTGCAGTGGGGGCTCCCGCTGTGACTACGGTAGAGATGTGCCGCTACAGGGGGAATCTGAGCAACACGAACAGCCAGGGGCTGCCGGAGCCCGGCTGCTCGCGGATGCCGCTGCCCTCAGGACGTTCTCGCGGCGGAGCTTCTTCATAGGAGCAGGGGCATCATCGGTGCTTGCCGCGGACATGCTGCTGACCCGGCGGGTCCAGGCAGAGCGCAGGGTCAACAGGATTCTCACGGTGCCTGATGACTTCGCCGACGCCTACTACCCTGATGCCAGCTGGTTCCTTTTCCCAGGCTACAAAACCAGCTGGGAGGAAGCCCAGTGGATCCTGAACTCCCTCCGGGGTGCCTTGAACAAGCGGGCCCAGCTGGCCGCCGTCGGCTATTCCAATCAGGGCCTGGACATTGACGAGCTGGTCATTGCGGTCATCGAGCATGTCCGGGCGCGAAAGCTCACCAAGCTGTTCTTCTACGGGCACAGCTTCGGCGGGATGGTGGCCACCCAGGTGGCTGCCCGGCTACGGGAACTTCACGGCGTGGAAGTGGCGTTCATCCTGCTCGATTCCACGCCCTACAGCAAGCATGATGTCCTGGACCAGAGCTGGTTCGACGGCGTGGTGTTCCTCTACGAGCGCGGATTCCGCGTCCCGTCGGTGCTCCGCGGCGGCTACGAACTGGGGGAGCGCGTCATCCACAAGGACGAACGGACGTGGCGCCAGATCCTGGACCAGACCATGGAGCAGCTGTCACCGATCGCTCCCTCCAGCGTCCTTGTCCAGTCCGAGTCGGCGTACATCTACCACTTTGACGGAATGCGGTTCGCGGACAAGCTTGGTGGCACGCGGATGGCATTCATCGGGAATCCGGCGGACCGGACAGTGCGGTACCAGACCGCTCTGGAAGCCTGGAACGTGGCCTACCGCGCCAACATGGTGTCCACCGAGCAGCAGACGGACGGTGCACGGCCGGCGCATGCCAGCCCGGGATGGAATCCCACGATTTACCGGCCCATCCTGGAGCGGCTCCTGAACGAGCTTTTCCCCCTCCCCCGTGGAGGATCCAGGGTGACGGTCTTCTAGATCTGGTCCTTCAGGTCGGCCACCGAGGTGAGCACCTGGTTGGGCCGGAAGGGGTACGACGCGATGTCATCGCGCTGGGTGATTCCGGTCAGCACCAGGACAGTGTGCAGGCCGGCTTCCATGCCGGCAATGATGTCCGTGTCCATCCGGTCCCCGATCATGGCAGTGGTTTCGGAGTGTGCATCAATCTGGTTCATCGCGGACCTGAACATCATGGGATTCGGCTTGCCCACAATGTAGGGTTCCCGGCCGGTTGCCTTGGTGATCAGAGCGGCGATGGCGCCCGTCGCGGGCATGGGGCCGTCCTTCGACGGGCCCGTGGCGTCGGGGTTGGTGGCGATAAAGCGGGCGCCGGCCAGGATGAGGCGAATGGCCATGGTGATCGCCTCAAACGAATACGTGCGGGTTTCGCCCAGCACCACAAAGTCCGGGTCCTGGTCCGTGAGGATGAAGCCCGCCTCATGCAGCGCCGTCGTCAGCCCGGCTTCGCCAATGGTGTAGGCGCGGTTGCCGGAACCTGAGCCCAGCACCTGGTTCTTGAGGAACTGGGCGGTGGCCAGGGCGGAGGTCCAGATGTTTTCCTCGGGAACCTCCAAACCGGAGGCGCGGAGCCGTGCGGCCAGGTCGCGGGGGGTGAAGATGGAGTTGTTCGTCAGCACCAGGAAGCGCCGGGAAGTATCCACCCAGCGCTGGATCAGTTCAGCTGCGCCCGGGACCGCCTGGTTTTCGTGGACCAGGACGCCGTCCATGTCCGTCAGCCAGCACTCAATTTCCCGGCCGCTTCGGTAGATGGTTGACGATTCGCTGACCTGGTCCGCTTTTGCCATGTTGTTATCCTCCAACGCTGATGTGCCGGTTGCGGATCCCAGTCTGTCATCCTTCACCGGCGGCACCATCCGCGGCCCGAAGAATGACGGCCGGTCAGCCGGCAACTCTTCCAGCCCGCAACTCTTCCGCAGCGTCTTCCATCAGCGCGTCTTCCATTAGGCTCATACGTGGCACTACTGTGCCAAGTGCTGCGGCTCGGGGGATGTCCGCAGCAATTGATTGTGCCGGCCCGCGCCGGCAGGCCCCCGACGCCGGACATCACATGGCATCCCGGGAACCTCAGGATGCCCACAAGCACCTGAAAGGGTCTGCCAATGACCAACCAGTACAACGCCCCGCCGCCCCCGCCCCAGGGGCCGGATGGCCACCAGAACGGCTATCCGAACCCGCCGTATCAGCCTGCGCCTGACCAAACGGCGCCCTACCAAAACCAGCCTGACCAAACGGCCCCGTACCAAACCGCGCCGTACCAGACTGTGCCGTACCCGCCGGCGCCGAACCAAGCCGGCCCGTACCCGCCGGCGCCGAACCAAGCCGGCCCGTACCCGCCGGCGCCGGACCAGACCGGTCCCTACCAGCCGGGACCGAACCCCTCTGAACCTGGCAGCGGCAACAAAACCCTGTTCATCGTTCTGGGCGTCGTAGCAGCAGCTGTCATCGCGGCCCTGGTGGCCGTATTCATTTGGGTCATCCCGGCGTTCAGCAACCAGGGAGGGGAAACTCCGGATCCTGTAGCGGCCTCGGCCGAGGCAACGGATGATGCAGACGCAAAGAACTCGGCAGAACCTTCCGCCGATCCCAGCCCCACAGCATCGTCGGCGGACATGCCGGCCGGCGCTATTCCGCTGCCCCCGGGCTGGGACACCCTGCAGGGACCCACTGACATCCCGGCCGACGGCGACCCGCTGTTCCGCAAGTTCGTCACCGGTGAATCCTCCTTCCAGTACCTTGCTTCCTGGACCCAGGACGAAACGTTCGGAATCACCACAGACCCCGTCTCGGGCGTAACCATGCAGCAAAAGGCGCAAGGCACCGAGGAACGGGACGGGGACGGCATTGCCCTTGCGTTCGCGTTTTTCGCGGAAGCGGAGGAAGGCAAGTACGGCAAGGAGCCGGCCAAGGTCCAGGCGGGCATCCAGGAAATTGAGGCAAAGTTCAAGGCCATGCCCGCCGCAGAGTTGCCCCAGCACCTTGTGGGACACAAGTGCACCAGCAATTTCAAGACCTCGACGCCGGAACTCAGGCAATTCCGTCGCGCAGTTGCCGTGGTGATTGGCTTCACCTGCACCAATGCCCGGGCGGAAACGATCCAGGCCGTCAACCTTTTCACGGTGACGCCCTGGGGCACGCCGCAAATGATGGGCATCAGCGGGCACGAAAGCTACTGGGCGGCCAACCCCGGGCTGATGGAGAAGCTGGGCAACTCCTACCGCGCCAATAAGTGGAAGCTGGCCGGCTGACACCACCGCGGGTCCCGGCCGGATACCTGGCCGGGACCCGCGGCCGGGCAGGCGCAGCTAGAGTTGATGCGTGACTGACCACCCCCAGATTCCAGCCCCGCCCGTGCCAGCGCCCGAGGAGGATGCCGCCCCCAAGGCGGAGGTCGGCGTCGGGCCCTGGGAAGGGGACCTCCCTGCCGGTGACCATTGGGACCCGGACCTGCTCGCCGACGGTGACCGGCGAAACGTGGTGGACCAGTACCGCTACTGGAAGCACGACGCCATCGTGGCCGACCTCGATTCCCGGCGCCACAACTTCCACATCGCCATCGAGAACTGGCAACACGATCTCAACATCGGCACCGTGGTCCGGACCGCCAACGCGTTCCTCGCCAAGGAAGTCCACATCATCGGACGACGCCGGTGGAACAGGCGGGGCGCCATGGTCACCGACCGCTACCAGCATGTCCGCCACCACCCCACCGTGGAGGACTTCGTGGCGTGGGCGCAGGGGGAGGGGCTGGCCATCATTGGCATCGACATCTTCCCGGACTCAGTGCCGCTGGAAACGTACGAACTGCCCAAAGACTGCGTGCTGGTGTTTGGGCAGGAAGGCCCGGGCCTGACGCCTGAAGTGCATGAGGCGGCGCTGGCCACCCTCTCCATCGAGCAGTTCGGCAGCACCCGCTCCATCAACGCCGCCTCGGCTGCCGCGATCGCCATGCACGCCTGGGTCCGCCGGCACGTTTTCAACCAGCACGTCTAAGCTTCGCGACGGGCCAGGACCGACGGGAAGTAACATCCCGGCGCAAGAACAGAACCCTGTATTACCAGTTTCCGTGACCCGAAACACGGCCCGGCGGCAGAACTGGCTAGGATGGTTCCTAGCCGACGAGGTTCACTCCAGGGTCAAGAACCCGCAGACGAAATTCACATGAGGAGTCAGCATGCCCATTGCAACCCCAGAGATCTACTCCGAGATGATCGACCGCGCTAAGACGGGCGGCTTCGCATACCCGGCCGTCAACGTCACCTCCTCGCAGACGCTGAACGCGGCCCTCCGCGGTTTCGCCGATGCTGAGTCCGATGGCATCGTCCAGGTTTCCACCGGCGGCGCCGCCTACTGGTCCGGCGCCTCCACCAAGGACATGGTGGCCGGTTCCCTGGGCTTCGCAGCCTTTGCGCGCGAAGTTGCCAAGAACTACAACGTCAACATCGCCCTACACACGGACCACTGCCCCAAGGACAAGCTGGACGGCTTTGTGCTGCCGCTGTTGGCCGCTTCCGAGGCCGAGGTCAAGGCAGGCCGCAACCCGCTGTTCAACTCCCACATGTGGGACGGTTCCGCAGAGACCCTGCAGGAGAACCTCCGCATCGCCCGTGAACTGCTGGAGCGCACCGCCGCCGCGAAGATCATCCTCGAAGTTGAGATCGGCACCGTCGGTGGCGAGGAAGACGGCGTCGAGAACGCCATCAACGACAAGCTCTACACCACGGTTGAAGATGCCCTGGCCACCATCGAGGCCCTCGGTGCCGGCGAGAACGGCCGCTACATCACCGCCCTGACCTTCGGCAACGTGCACGGCGTGTACAAGCCGGGCGGCGTGAAGCTGCGTCCGGAGATCCTGAAGGATATCCAGGCCCAAGTTGGCGCGAAGATCGGCAAGGACAACCCGTTCGACCTCGTCTTCCACGGCGGTTCGGGCTCCTCGGACCAGGAAATCGCTGACGCCGTCTCCTACGGAACCATCAAGATGAACATCGACACCGACACGCAGTACGCCTACACGCGTCCGGTGGTTGACCACATGTTCAAGAACTACGACGGCGTCCTCAAGGTTGACGGCGAAGTGGGCAACAAGAAGCTCTACGATCCGCGCGTCTGGGGCGCCTCGGCCGAAGCCGGCCTGGCTGCACGTGTGGTGGAGGCAGCCAAGCAGCTCGGCTCCCTCGGCAAGTCGTTCTAGTATGTCCGACGAGTTCCGCAGGAACCTGATGGGCCCCGAGCCCACCCTCCTGCCTGCCGAGACCGAGGTCTACGAGCAGCTGGAGGCGGGCCAGGAGGCACTGGATCTGGTGGAAAAGCACCCCACCTCCTCGCTGCTGTGGGCTGTGCTCGCGGAAGAGGCGTGGGCCGAGGGACGCACCATCGATTCCTACGCCTATTCCCGTGTGGGCTACCACCGCGGCCTGGATTCGCTGCGGCGTAACGGCTGGCGCGGCGTCGGCCCCATCCCCTGGGAGCACGAGCCCAACCGCGGCTTCCTGCGTGCGCTGTATTCGTTGGGCCGCGCTTCGGCGGCCATCGGCGAAGCCGAGGAACCGGAACGGATCGAGAAGTTCCTCAACGACTCGGACCCGGCAGCGAAAGCGGCGATCGAAGGCAACTGAACGAAGTTAAAAGCACGTTAAAGCACGACGGCGGGTGGTCACCTTTATTGGAAAGGTGGCCACCCGCCGTCGTTAACTCCGTAACCGGAGGGGACTAGCTGGGCTTCGTCAGGCCTGTGCGCGCCATGGCATCCGCATAGGCCACGTGCATTTCTTCAAGATACTGTTCCTGCCGGGCCGGGGTACCGGCGAAGGCACGGCCACTGAGGGAACGGACCTTGTAGGTTTTCAGGCCGCGGCGCCAGAGCAGGGGCACCTCGGTCTTCAGCAGCAGGTTGGCCAGGCGGTTGGCCTCGGTGCCGTGTGCCACGATGACGGAAGCCCGGGGCACGAGGGCCAGGAACTTGAGCAGCGGCTTGAGGCCGGAGGCGATCTGGTCCGGCGTGAACTTGCCGTTGGGCTCGCCAGGGGTGTGCCACGGGTGGACGTTCCACGGCATCACGAACTCCGGACGCAGGCCCAGTTTCCACTGGACGCCCAGCATGCGGGTGGCGGCGTCGTCGTCGCCGGCGGTAATGAATCCGGACTTGTCCGCTTCGCCGATGTTCGAGTACAGGCTGATAATGCGGCATTCATCTACGTCGTGCATGGGGTCAACGTAGGGAACTTGGGTGTCCGGCTTGACGCTCTGCAGGGAATCGCACAGCTCGTTGACGGCTGCGACGTTGGGTTCGTAACGGCGGCTCATGAGCTGCTCGCGAAAAGATTCAGGTGCCAGGGCTGTCATGTATTGCTATGTCTCCTGCGGGGCTCGGTGATGCTGCCAATCCGGAAAATGGGCGCACCGTGGCGCGGCAGGTTCCGGGATGGTTTGAAATGTGGAGTGGACCGATTCCTGGTCGGTCCTTATCAGTTTAGCAAGCCCCGCAAAACGCAGGCGCGCCCAAGGCCTTCCCGTGATGGAAGGCACAGGGCGGCTGGATCGCTGCACCTACCAAAGACGCTGGCTGGCGCGCCGGGCGCCCTCGCCGAGAGCCTCCAGTTTGGCGAAGGCGATCTGCGGGTGAACACGGCCGCCCAGCCCGCAGTCCGTGGACGCAATAACGTTCTCCCGGCCCACCAGTTCGGCGAAGCGGACAATCCTGTCAGCGACGAGATCCGGGTGTTCCACAACGTTGGTTGCATGTGAGACCACCCCGGGAATGATGGCCTTGCCCTCCGGAAGCCTGGTGTTTTCCCACACCCGCCACTCATGCTCATGCCGGACGTTGGCGGCCTCGAACGAGTAGGCCCCGGCGTTGACCTGCAGGACTGATCCAACGATGTCCCCGAACGGAATGTCCGTGGTGTGCGGCCCATGCCAGGAACCCCAGCAGACGTGGAGGCGGATCTGTTCCTGGGGCAGGTCGCGGAGGGCCCAGTTGGTGGCCTCGATGCGCAGCTGGATGAATTTGAGGTAGTCCTCCAGCGATGGCTCGGGGTTGATCTGGTCCCAGCTTTCCGCGAGGGAGGGGTCATCGAGCTGTACCGTCAGGCCGGCGTCGATGATGGCCTTGTATTCCTCCCGCATGGCATCGGCGCAGGCGTACAGCAGTTCCTCGTCCGACTTGTAGTACTCGTTGGCTACCCTGGCGCACGAACCGGGGGACAGGGACGCCAGAAAGCCTTCGGTCAGGCCGGCTGCAGCCAGTCCCTTTTTGAGGTTGGTGACATCGGAGGCCACCAGGTCATGCCCCGTGTAGGTCAGGGGTCCCGCGATTTTCGGTTGCGTCACGCTTTTGCGGTGCGCCAGGATGCCCGAGGACGGATCGGTGTATGCGTCGTTGAAAGCCAGCCGGTCCCGGCGGTCCGGAAACGAGGTCAGCACAATGTGCCCCGGGGACGAGCGATGCACCACGGGGTCCTTCCACCTGTCCACGTCGGTGGGTTCCAGGCCGCCCAGCCTGGCGAAGGAATAGTTCCACCACGCGCCGTAATCAACGGAAGTGGACATGGTGTGCCCGTACTCGCCGTCGTTCGCAATGTCGACGCCGAGGTCTTTCTGCCGCTGGACCACATCCGCCACCGAGGCCTCCAGCAGCTCCAGGAATTCGGGCGTGATGCCCTCGGATTCCTTGGCGGCATTGGCGGCGATGAGTTCCGGGGTTCGGGGCAGGGAACCTGCGTGCGTGACCTGGATGTAGTCGGTGTTGAGGGACATGGATACTTCCTTTCCATCGGTCCTGGCAGTAGCACCAGCGGACAGGATTGTCCCTGCACCCGTGGTTGCTGCGGCGTCAGCGAGCCAGGTCTCTCGGCCGCTCCGGATGGGTACTCTCACTTAATGGCATCTGCCGGGTGCGGGCAAGACTTCGCCAGATTATTTCAGCCGGTTTGTTTCAGCCGGTTTGTTTCATGGGATGGGCGGGTGGCAGGCGCGAAGAAACCCAGGGCCCGCCTGCTGCGAACGAGTAGAGAAACCCGGGGATCCGCTAAACTTGGCTGGTAAGAGCCCCGAACTCTTGCCTGGCAGGCCACCGCAACTGTGCCCGCCAGACTGTAGCCGTCGGGGCATTCTCATGAACGGCGTTGACTTCCGGCTGAACACCTGCTGCCTCACCAGGGTGGATCAACCGGAATGCAGCCCGAACGAATGGGGGAGGATCCCATGCCAGCTATCGTGATCGTAGGAGCCCAATGGGGCGACGAGGGAAAAGGCAAGGCCACTGATCTCCTCGGCGGCCGCGTCGACTATGTGGTTAAGCCCAACGGCGGCAATAACGCCGGGCATACCGTCGTCGTAGGCGGTGAGAAGTATGAGCTCAAGCTCCTTCCGGCCGGCATTCTCAGCCCCAATGCGGTTCCCATCATCGGCAACGGCTGCGTGGTGAACCTTGAAGCCCTGTTCCAGGAAATTGAAGGCCTGCAGGCCCGCGGTGCAGACACTTCCAAACTGCGCGTCTCCGCCAATGCACACCTGGTGGCGCCTTTTCACCAGGTGCTGGACAAGGTCACTGAACGTTATCTCGGCAGCCGCGCCATCGGAACCACGGGCCGGGGCATCGGGCCCGCCTATATGGACAAGGTGGCCCGGCTGGGCATCCGTGTCCAGGACGTCTTCGACGAATCCATCCTCCGCCAGAAGGTGGAAGGATCGCTCCGCCAGAAGAACGAGCTCCTGGTCAAGGTCTACAACCGCCGCGACATCGATGTTGAGGAGATTGTTGAATATTTCCTCTCCTTTGCCGAGCGTCTCCGGCCGCTGGTCATCGACAGCACACTGGTCCTGAACAAGGCCCTGGATGAGGGCAAGGTAGTGCTCATGGAAGGCGGCCAGGCCACCTTCCTGGACGTGGACCACGGCACCTACCCGTTTGTCACCTCCTCCAACCCCACCGCCGGCGGAGCCTCCGTTGGCTCCGGCATCGGTCCCACCCGGATCTCGCGCTCCATCGGCATCATCAAGGCGTACACCACGCGTGTGGGCGCCGGCCCGTTCCCCACGGAGCTCTTCGACGAGATGGGCGTGTACCTTCAGAAGACGGGCGGCGAGTTCGGCGTCAACACCGGCCGTCCCCGCCGCTGCGGCTGGTACGACGCCGTCCTGGCCCGCCATGCGGCCCGCGTCAACGGCTTCACGGACTACTTCGTCACCAAACTGGATGTGCTCACCGGCATCGAGCAGATCCCGGTGTGCGTGGCCTATGACGTCGACGGTGTCAGGCACGACGAAATGCCCATGACCCAGACCGAGTTCCACCACGCCAAGCCCATCTTCGAGTACTTCGAAGGATGGACCGAGGACATCACGGCCGCGCGCACCATGGATGACCTGCCGGAGAATGCACGCAACTACGTCCTGGCCCTGGAAAAGCTCTCCGGTACCCGCTTCTCAGCCATTGGCGTAGGTCCGGACCGGGACCAGACGATTGTGGTCAACGACCTCATCAATGACTGACAGTTTCTGAAAGTCCGACGCCGGCGGGTCACCTGAACAGGTGGCCCGCCGGCGTCGTTAATGGGCAAACCCGGATGGATGCGAACCTCTTAAGTAGGATCCTCACCAACTTAGGTGTGAAACAGACATAATGCTGTTAGTCTGTTTAAGAACCTACAGAGAGTGAGCAATGATGCTTCTCGAAAGAGACCTCATCCAGTCCGTCGGCTTCCGCAACGTAACAGAAGGCGGACGTGTGACCGGCTTTCAGTTCCGGGTCCGGATGCCTTCCTACCGGGGTATGGCCGCGTCCCTCATTGACGGCATCGCGGTCCGCATTGGCGATCTGGTGAACGTTGGCCCCGACGTTCCGCGTTGGACGTTTGGCGGGCGGACCTACACACTGCAGCAACTCTGGGAAAGTGATGGCGTCCGCTGGCCCCTGGAGGAAGCTGCCCTGGTCACCGTTCCCCTCGACGGCGGACTGCCGCAAGGCGTCCATGAGCTCAGCATCGAGCTGCGGCTGCGGATGTCCTACATTCCCGTCGAGCACCAGCCCACCATCCACCGGGTCAGCCGGAAGGTGACGCTGGCACCGGAAGGCGGAGACGGTAATTTCCGCTACGGCGTTTCCCTGTACAGCTTCATGGGCGACTACGGCACGGTCATGGACCTGGAAACGGCCTTGGCCGCCGTCGCCGACGTGGGCGCCACCGGCGTCGAGATCCTCGGCGAGGGCCACATCCCCAACTATCCCGAGCCCTCCCCGGCGTGGATGGACAACTGGTTCGGCCTGCTCGAGAAGTACTCTTTGGAGCCCACGAATTACGGCTCCTGGATTGACACCCGGCTGCATCCTGGCCGGAGCATGACAGCAACCGAAGGTGCCGAGGCGCTGCAACGGGACCTCAGGCTTGCCCACCGGCTGGGATTCGGCTTCGTCCGCCCAAAGATCGGGGTCGTATCCAGCGACTTGGTTCCGGACCCGATCTGGACGGAGTCAGTGGAACGCTCGCTCGACCTGGCGCACGAGCTGGGGATCATCATCTGCCCCGAGATCCACTCGCCTACGCCCATCAGGCACCCCGTCGTCGAGGACTACATCGGCCTCATTGAACGGACGGGAACCAAGAACTTCGGCCTCCTCATCGACACCGGCATCTTCCAGGACCGGCCCATCCCGCTGCGGGAAGGGGAGACGCGCGAGACCCGCCCCGCCTTCCTGGACGGCATCGGCGTCGATCCGGCCGATTTCGCGGACATCGCCCAGTACGTGGTGTTCATCCAGGCGAAGTTCCACGACATCAACGAGCAGCTGGAAGACCAGCAGATTCCCTGGCTGACCGTGCTCAGTGCGCTCAAGGACGCCGGCTACAGCGGCTACCTTTCCAGCGAATACGAAGGCGAACGCACCCCCTGGCGGGCCATCGAGCAGGTGCGGCGCCAGCATGCCCTCATCCGCCGCATTACGGCCGAACTTCCCTGACCCATCCCATCTCCCAGCAAAGAGAACAACCATGCCCAACGGACTTATTGACGAATCAAGCCTCCGCCCCCATCCGCAAGGCCTCGCGCTGGTACTGACGCTGCCGTGGTACCGCAGCCTGTGGCTCTCCTCGGTGTCCAGCCTCCGGCTGAGTATTGACGGCCAGGAGGTTCCTTCCGGGGACCTGTCACTGGAACTGGGCGGTGTCCGCTACGCGCTTGCCGACCTGCCGGCGCAAAGCGAGACTCTCTGGTACCTCCAGGAACATCCCCTGCTCATCGTCACAAGGGAGAGCCCGGCTTCCCTGGGCGAGCAGCACACCATCCAGCTCATAGGGGAGCTTCGACTGCCGTACATGCAGATCGCCCCGGGCCAGGACGGCGGCCCCGGCATGTACGTGCCCAACTTCGTGAACCAGACGCTGGAGCTGACCGTGACCGACAAGGCCGCGCCGGCTCCTGAACTGAAGACGGCGGCTACGCCGCCTCCGCCGAAGGCTGAGGATGATCCGTTCTCGCTGGGGCTCACGCTGTACTCTGCCAGCGCCGAATTCCGGGCCGGGTGGTATGACTTCGACGGCCTGCTTAATCGCGTGGCGGAGCTGGGAATAGGCCCCGGCATCGAGATCGTGGCGTCCCAGGTCCTGCCCACCTACCCCAACGTGACTGATGATTTTGCACGTTCCTGGCAGCAGGCCTTCGACAAGCACGGCTTCACCGCCAGTTCCTTTGGCGCCAATCTTGATATGGGCCGCCGCCGTGACCGCGACATGACTCCGGATGAGGAATACGGGTTCACGGAGACGCTGTTCCGGGGCGCCAAAAAGCTCGGTTTCCCGCTGGTCCGGATCCAGAGCGCGAAGCCGGAACTGCTTCGCCGGCTTCTTCCGCTGGCCGAGAACCTCGAACTCAAGCTTGCCTATGAGATCCACGCGCCGCTGGGGCCCAACTCCCCGGAGATCAGAAAGGTCCGCGACGTCTATGCGGAGCTTGATTCACCGCTGCTGGGCTTCGTGGCGGACTTCTCTTCCACCATGCACAGCATGTCACCCACCCTCCTGCGCGCTGTCCGCCGGGCGGGACTCGACGACGAAGCCGTCCTCAGGCTGCAGGCGATCTGGGCCACCGACGCCCCGATGCGGGCCCGGCAGGAAGAGTTCATCGGCTATCTCAAGGGACGCGGCTTTGATCCCGCCCGCCTCGGTTCCTTCGCCCACCTCGCCTTCAACATGCATGGCCACGTGAGCCCGGAGGAGTGGTCTGACATCATGCCGCAGATCATGCACGTCCACGCGAAGTTCTATGACATCGATGAGCACGGCAACGAGCCGGCAATCGACTACCCGGAACTGGTCCGCGTGTTCGTGGAAGGGGGCTACCGCGGCTACTGGTCCAGCGAGTGGGAGGGTCACGCCTTCGCTGAGCTGGGTGAAGTGGACCCGCTGCTGCTGGTTCGCAAGCAGCATGACCTCATCCGCAAGAGCACGCGGACGGCGCTCGCATCAGCCTGACGCTGTAGCCCCAATCCCCGATGCCCGTCCCTCATCAGGGCGGGTATCGGGGCATTTAAGGAGCTTCCGTGGCCGCGGCGGCTGCGACGATGCCAGCTGCGTCCTTGAAGAGGCCGCGCATCCATTCATGCTCGGAATCGCGGTTGTGTACTGGATGCCACCACAGGGCATTAACCAGCGGCGTGGCATCGAATGGGAGCGGCAGGATCCGCACTCCGCCCACACGCAGCGCAAACGGAACCAGCGCTGCCTGGATGAGGGCGATCCGGTTGGTCCCCACCACAAAATGCGGCAAGGACTGGAAACTTTCAACCACCACATCCACCCGAGGCTCAACGCCCAGCTGCATGATTTGGCGTTCCGCGGACGTTGAGGCTGAGCGGGTCTGATACGTCATGACCCACGGAAGTTCTGCGATGTTCTCCATGGTGATCTGCTCGCCGACGGCCTCGTTGGACGAAGAGACGACAGCGACCCACGCGTCCCGCCACAGGTCCAGGTAGGGGAGTCCGGACAGGAAGCCGTGGGGGATCACCATGCCGTCCACCGAGCGGAGGCGGTTGGCTGCATCTTCCACCACCATCGGATTGTGGAGCATAAACCGGAACCGGACACCCGGAGCACGTTCCGCCGCAAGCTCGGAAACTACCCGGCCAATAGTGGTGAACCCATAGTCCGAACCGTAGATGGAGAACTCGCGCTCGGATTCGGTGGGTTCCCACGTTGCCTGGCTCTCGAAGACGCGGCGGGCGGCTTCCAGCGCCGTGGTGGTGTGTTCCGCCAGCCGCAGGGCGAAGGGCGTGAGCTCATAGGCGTTGCCCCGGCGGGCCAGGATGGGATCCCCGAAGTGGGACCGGAGGCGCGCAAGCGAGGCGCTCAATGCCGGCTGGCTCAGGTGCAGGCGCTCGGCCGCCCTGGTCACGCTCCGCTCAGTGATGAGGGCGTCGAGCGATATCAACAGGTTGAGGTCAAGCCGGGAAAGCAGGACATTGTTTGTCACGGCGCGGCGTTTCTTTCGGCGGTGAACTACGTCTCATCAGTGTATCAGCGGCATCGATACATTTGCCGGTCCATATCAGAGGATTGGATGCCGGGAGCTTCCGCGGACCTCCGTGGAACTTATGTCTGGTATACGCATTACTTATGTGCTTTTTCTGCACATCTCCTGCATACTAGTGAGTGACCGGGGTCACGGCTCCCGGATATTTCGACAACGAAGTCAGAAAGGCTGGACATGTCACAGCACAGTCGCTATTCGGGCCTGAAGGCCGGCGCCCTCGCCGTCCCCACCATTGCAGCCCTCGTCCTCACCGGCTGCTCGGCCCCCACCGGCAGCACCTCCTCCGGAGGCTCGCAGGAATTTTCCCTGTCATTTGCCACTTCCAACACCATCGAGAGCCCCTTCCAGGTCCTGGGTGAGAAGTACATGGAAGCGAACCCGAACGTAAAAATCACGTTCAACCCCCAGCCCAACGACTCCTACGACCAGACCCTGCGGACCCAGCTCCAGGCCGGCAACGCCTCTGACGTCGTAGTGACCTCGCCCGGTTCGGGCACCGGACGCAGCATCCTGCCGCTCGTTCAGGCAGGCTTTTTGGAGCCGCTGGACGATGCCGCCAAGGAACTGCTTCCTGAAGGCAGCGAAGCCCTCTTTGGAACTGACGGCAAAGTCTACGGCCAGGCCCCCGAGATCACTGTGGTTGGCCTGGTAGCCAACGAGACTGCCGCAAAAGCGGCCGGCATATCAGAGTTCCCGGCAGACTTCTCCGCCCTTGAGGAGCAGTGCAAGAAGCTTGCATCCTCCGGCAAGTCGTTCATCGCGCTGGCCGGGTCCGCTGCTCCCAACACAGGTTTGATGGCGATGTCCCTCGCAGCCTCGCGGGTATATGCCGAGGACCCGAAGTGGAATGAAAAGCGGGCTGCCAAGGAAACCACCTTCGCTGACTCCGACGGCTGGAAGTCATCGCTCGAGGCGGTGGTCACACTGAACGAGGCCGGCTGCTTCCAGAAAGGCGCCGCAGGTGCCGGCTTTGACGCCATCACCAAGGGCCTCGCCAGTGGAACGTCGGTTGCCGGCTTTATCCCGGGTCCCAGCTGGAAGCAGCTGAAGTCCGCCGCTGCAGACTCCGAGTTCAATGTCCGCGCACTCCCGGCCGAAGGCTCGGGCCAAAGCTTCGTCTACGCCAGCGCCAACTACGCGTTCTCCATCAACGCCGCGTCCAAGAACAAGGATGCTGCCAAGGCGTTCCTGGACTGGGCCGCTGAGCCTGAGCAGACCAAGGCCTTCGCGGAAATCGATGGCGCACTGCCGGTCACCGGCCTGGACAGCTACGACTTCGACGCAGGTGCGTACAAGAACGTCGGCGGGCTCATCAAGGACGGAAAGTACGGTCCTCTGCCGAACAGCCAGTGGCCCAACTCCGCCGTGTATGACGCACTCGCCACCGGCGTCCAGGGCCTTATCACCGGCCAGAAAAACCCTGACCAGGTCCTGCAGGCCATGGACGCAGCCTGGGGCCAGTGACCGTTTCACATCACCCAGGTTCCGACGACTCAAAGGGACAAACAAGGATTACCATGACTGCGACGATGCAACCCAAAAGCGAAGCAGCTGAAGTGCCCCGGCGAGGCAGGCGCACTCCGGGGGCGGGCCAAGAGACCCGCCCCCGGGGCAGGGGCCTGCAGTTTGGACACTGGTGGTGGGCACTGCCCGGGATCACCCTTGTCATTGCCATCCACTACGTGGCAACGGGTATTGGCGGCTTCTTCGCCTTCACTAACTGGACCGGCATCGGGGCGTTCGAAGTCACAGGCTGGCAGAACTTCGAAGCCATCTTCAAGGACCCCACCAAGCTCGGTGCCCTCTCCAACACGCTCTTCCTCGCCTTCGGATCCGTCTTTCTCGGCAACGTTGCCGGGCTGATCATCGCCCTCGGACTGAACCGGGTCCTGAAGACGCGCTACATCCTCCGGACCCTCTTCTTTATGCCCGTGGTGCTCAGCCCCCTGGCCACGGCCTACATCTGGAAGTACATTTTCGACTTTGACGGCCCCATCAACGCCTTCCTCATGTCGATCGGCGCCGAGGACCTCGCAAAGCCCTGGCTCGCAGACCCGCAGTGGGCGATCTGGACAGTGCTCGTGGTACTGGTCTGGGGCTCTACCGGCTTTGCCATGGTGATCTTTATGGCCGGGCTTGCCGGCGTCCCGGTGGAAGTCGAGGAGGCCGCCGCGATCGACGGCGCCAACCTGTGGCAGCGCTTCCGGAACGTCACGCTGCCGGCCATTCGCCCCGCCGTCGCTATTGCCACCACCCTCGGGATCGTCCAGGGCCTGCGGGTCTTCGACCCCATCATGGCCCTGACCGGTGGCGGACCCGCCGGGGCAACCGAGACGCTGGCCACCCAGGTCTACAAGCAGGCATTCGCGCTCGGCAACTTTGGCGGCGGCGCCGCCTTGGCCCTGGTGCTCGCCGTCATCATCCTGTTCTTCGCCGTAATCCAGCAGCGGCTGACGCGATCGAACCCTGAGGACTAACCATGTTCCGTTACACCAAACTCACCCTGCTCCGCGAAGTTGGCCTCTGGGCGCTGGCGCTGATCTTCCTCGCCCCGTTCTACTTCCTGGTGACCACCGCCCTGAAGCCGGACAGTGAGATGTACACAACGTCACCCTTGGCCGTGCCGAAAAGCCCGGACTTCAGTAACTTCGTCGATGTCCTGACGGCCACCGGCAACTCCAACGTCGTTATGGGACTCGTGAACAGTGTCATCATCACTACGGGCAGCATCATCGGCCTGATCGCACTGGGCTCGATCACCGGCTACGTGATCTCACGCAGCACGCGCCGCTGGAGCAAGGGTGCATATTACCTGTTCCTGATCGCCATCATCCTCCCGGGCCAGCTCGGCGCAGTACCCCTGTACATGGGTGCACGCGCAATGGGCCTGACGGGCTCGGCGTGGGGCCTGATCGTCCTGTACACAGGGATGCTCCTGCCGCTGTCGATCTTCCTCTACGCCAACTTCTTCCGCGGGCTTGGAACCGACTATGAGGAAGCAGCCACCATCGACGGTGCCAGCAAGACCCAGATCTTCTCCAAGGTGGTGCTGCCCATGATGGCCCCCGCTACGGGAACGGTCACCATTTTCGCCGGGCTCATCGTGTGGAACGACTTCTTCACCTCGCTGATCTTCCTCGGCGGCTCCGCCAACCAGACACTGCCGGTGGCCATGTACTACTACATCGGCTCCCTGGTCTCGCAGTGGAACTCGATCTTCGCCATCGTGATCGTGTCCATGATTCCCATCCTGGCGCTGTTCCTGTTTGCGCAGAAGCGCTTCATCCAGGGCTTCTCCGGCGGCCTGAAAGGCTGACCACTCGTTTGACCACCGCGCAGCGATCAACGCTTCGCGGCGATGTTCCACACCCAAAAACGGGTCCACACCCAAATACGGGTGCATCGCCTGCCCAAGTTTTAGCTGAACACCTCACCTTCCAGGAGACACCCATGTACCAACTTGCACCCAACATCGACCTTTTGTTCGCAGAAGCCGGCGGCAGCGCCGCAGACCGTGTCCGTGCTGCTGCCGCTGCCGGATTCGACGCGGTGGAAATGTGGGGCCCCACGGGGAAGGACATTTCCGCGCTCAAGGGCGCCCTCGAGGAGACGGGTGTGCAGCTCACCGTCCAGTTGGCGGAGCCGCGGATGCAGTTCATGATCCCGCCCAAGGACCACGCGCCGTTCTATACAGGACTTGATGCCGGCGTCGAGGTGGCGCAGCAGCTGGGTTGCCCGCGGATCGTGGTGGGCAGCGGCACCGGCTTCGGCGGCCGTAAGCGGCAGGACCAGCTGGATGAACTGATTGAGATCTTCACCAAAGGCACAGCCCACATTGAAGGTTCCGGCATCACCCTGGTCCTCGAACCGGTGAACACCAGGGTGGACCACCCCGGTGCCCTGCTGGACCGCACCTCCGAAGCCGTCTACATCGCCAGGGGCGTCAACTCACCGAACTTCGGCGTCCTCTACGACCTCTACCACTCCACCGTCGAAGGCGAGGACGTCGTCGCTGAACTGGCCAATGCCGGTGACCTCATCAAGTACGTACAGATTGCCGACGCCCCAGGACGCGGCGAACCCGGCTCGGGTTCCATCGACTGGCCTGCCCGGCTCGGTGACCTGCGGAACAGCGGCTACACAGGCCCCATCGGGCTTGAGTACTACCCGACCATTGACTCGGCAAAGTCCGTCCGCCGCATCCAGGAACTGGTGGCCGGGCGGTGAGCGGTCACCGGTACCCGGCGGCAGTCGACGTCGCCATCGTTGGCAGCGGCCCCACGGCATCGGCGTACGCGCGGATCCTGAGCGAGGAAGCGCCCGGGGCCACTATCGCCATGTTTGAAGTCGGCCCCACGGTGAGCAATCCGCCCGGGGCGCACGTCAAGAACATCGAGGATCCTGAATCCCGCAGCGTCGCGCAGCGCGCTTCGGAAGGCCCCGGCGCCGGTGCCGAAACGGTGAGCTCACCCGGCGCCGTCAAAAGCGGGGAGCGCCGGGCCAGGGCCGGAACCTATTTGCTGCAGGATGGTTACGCCTTCCCGGGCGAGGACGGCATGCCCGTCGCGGCCATGTCCAGCAATGTGGGCGGCATGGCGGCACACTGGACCGCCGCCTGCCCACACCCGGGTGGAAAGGAGCGCATTCCGTTCCTGCCGGACCTGGAAGATCTCCTTTACGACGCCGACCGCCTCCTGGGTGTGACCACCCATGCCTTCGACGGCGCACCTTTCTCGGACCTCGTCATCAGGCGCCTCGCAGCGGTGGTGGACCAAGGCCGGAAGGCGGCGTACCGGGTCCAGCCGATGCCGCTTGCTGTGCACCGGCGGGAGGACGGCGGCCTCGTGTGGTCAGGCTCTGACGTCGTGATGGGTAACGTCACCCGGGAGAACCCGCAGTTCGAACTTTTTGATGAGTCGCTGGTGACCCGTGTGCTCGTGGAGGACGGCGCTGCTTCCGGCGTCGAAGTCCAGGACCGCCGCAGCGGCGAAACCCATCGGGTGGCTGCCCGTTATGTTGTGGTGGGTGGGGATGCGCTGCGCACGCCGCAGCTGCTGTGGGCTTCCGGGATCAGGCCCGACGCCCTGGGCCGCTACCTCAACGACCAGGCGCAGGTGGTGTTCGCGAGCAGGCTGCGCGATGTCACGGCTCCGCCGGCCCCGGCAGCCGCCAATGGTGCGCTCAGCGAGCAGAGCGGGGTTGCCTGGGTTCCCTACACTGACGAAGCTCCTTTCCACGGCCAGATCATGCAGCTGGACGCCTCTCCTGTTCCGCTGGCCGAGGATGACCCCGTTGTGCCGGGATCGATCGTGGGGCTTGGCCTGTTCTGCGCCAAGGACCTGCAGCGCGAGGACCGGGTGGCATTCGACGACGACGCACACGACTCCTACGGAATGCCCGCCATGCGCATCCACTACCGCCTCACCGGGCGGGACCACGAGGTACTGGACCGCGCCAGGCAGGAGATTGTCCGTCTGGGCAGGGCAGTCGGCGAACCACTCGACGAGCGTCCGTTTGTCATGCCGCCCGGAGCGTCGCTGCACTACCAGGGCACAACACGCATGGGCGAGACGGACGACGGCGAGAGCGTCTGTTCTCCCGACAGCCAGGTCTGGCAGGTTCCCGGCCTCTTCGTGGCCGGCAACGGCGTCATTCCCACCGCGACGGCGTGCAATCCCACGCTGACGGCCGTTGCCCTCGCCGTGTGTGGGGCGCGGAAAATCTCGGAACAACTCAACAGCGCTTTACTTATGTCTGAATCAGACAATAGAATGACTAAATAAAGAAGAAGTGGCGCGCAAAGCCCCTTTCGTTCAATCCCAGGCATTTCATTCACAGGCACGTCCTTCACAGGCAAGGCACGCCGCAGACAAGGAGGTCTCGATGATCGCCGACCGCATTATCGAGCAAGGAACACTCACCACGGAGGGCGGCCGAACCGCCGTCGAAGTCCGCATCCCCTGGTACCGGGCCCTTCCGGGCTCGTGCATCGCCGGCGCAGCACTGACAGTTGACGGTGTTGCCGCTCCCGAGGACACCCTGCGCTGGACCATGAACAACCGGACGTTCCGGTTTGAAGAACTCGTGGACGAGACCGGTGAGTGGTGGTTCCCGCTGGACTCGGCAGTCCTTTCCGGCGACGTTCCCGTCCAGGATGACCAGGCAGAGCACGAGGTCCGCGTGGACCTGAAGCTCTATATTCCGTACATCATCACCGACCACGGCGTGCTGCACATCGAAGAGCACGACACCAAGACCATGAAGGTGGCACAGCGATGACCAGCCTCGGCACGCCGATCCAGGGCGTCACCCTTTACAGCTTCACCCGCGCCTTCCACGCCCGGCAGTATGACCTCGACGGCTTGATCCGCAAGGTAGCGGCCGAGGGCTTCGGCCCGGGGCTCGAGGTGATTGGATTCTCCAGCCTCCGCGGCTTCCCTGACCGCGTCGACGACACCTTCGTGGGGAAGTTCCGCGACCTGGTGGCAGAGGTTGGCCTGGTCCCCACCTCCCTCGCAGTCAACGTTGACACCGGCATCCGCCGCGACCGGCTCATGAACCACGACGAGCTGGTCGAATACATGCGCAAGCAGATCGAAGTGGCCGCCCGGCTCGGATTCCCGATCGCCCGGGTACAGATCTCACTGACTCCCGACGCCATGGAAAGCCTGCTGCCCGTAGCCGAAAAGTACGGCGTCACCCTGGCACTGGAAGTCCACGCGGACCAGCACGGCGCGCACGAACGCGTCCTGGCCCTGCGTGACCGCTACGAAAAGCTCGACTCCCCACTGCTGGGGTTCACCGCCGACTGGGGCGCCACCGTCACCGGCTTTGCCCCCTCGCTGCTGGAGGCATACCGCCGTCGTGGCGCTTCGGAGGAACTGCTCCGCCAGGTGGTGGAGCTGTGGAACGGTTTCTACGCCGAAGGGCCGCCGAACACGCAGAAGGTCCACGGTGAGCGCTTCGGTGCCTTCATAGGCCTGGCAGCACGCAACGGCCGGCCGGACCTTGGTATCGACTTCGGCATCAACGGAACGGGGCTGTTTGGTCCCGCGCCGCTGGACACCTGGCTGGAGATCATGCCGTGGGTCCGCCATGTTCACGGCAAGTTCTTCGGCATCGACGAAAACGGTGAAGAGCCCTCGGTGCCTGTACGTGACCTGGTCCGCCAACTCGTTGAAAACGGCTACTCCGGAGCGATCTCCAGCGAATACGAAGGCTGGCATTGGAACAACTGGCAGGACCCGTTTGAGATCATCCGCGGGGAGCAGGCCATCCAGCGTTCTGCCGCCGCCGACGCCGGCTCCGCCATGATCACCGATGCCGCCGAGGCCCGCCGCATCCTCAACAACCACCTCGCCCAGCCCGTCCGCGGCTGAAACGAAAAGGAACACGACATGTCAGAAGGCATCGCAGGCTCGGGCATCGAGCTTGGCATTACCCTCTATTCACTCACCTCCGAGTTCGCCGCCGGAGTCTACACCCCGGAGACCCTGATCAAGGCCGTCGCCGACGAAGGCCTCGGCCCCGGCGTCGAGTTCAACATCGCCCAGATGCTGCGCACGTACCCGGACGTGGACGAGGACTTCGTCCGCCTGTGGCGGGACAGCATGGACCGCTATGGCCTGACGCCCAGCGCCGTGGGCACCAACCTGGACATGGGCCGCCGCAAGGACCGGGACATGACCCCCGACGAGGAATACGACTTCTTCGCCAGGCAGCTGAAGACGGCGAACACGCTCGGCTTCAACAAGATCGTGATCCGGTCCGCCGGCAAGGAACTGCTCCGCCGGCTCCTGCCCCTTGCCGAAAAGTACGACCAGAAACTCGGCTACGAAATCCATGCCCCGCAGGGCCCGAACGATCCCAAGATCCTGCAGATCCGCGAAATGTACGAGGAACTGGGCAGCGACCGGCTGGGCTTCACGGCAGACTTCAGCTCCACGATGCACAGCCTGTCGCCCACGTTGTTCCGCACCCTGACCCAGATGGGACTGCCCGAGGAACACTTTGCCGTGATGCAGGACATCTGGCGCAAGCCCCTGCCCATGCAGGAGCGCAACCAGGAGTTCGAGGACTACCTGCGGGAGAACAACTTCGACCCCGCACGCCTGGGCCCGTTCACCCGGCTCGCTTTCAACATGCACGGCCTGGTCCCGCCGGAGGAATGGCTGGACATCATGCCCCAGATGTTCCACGTCCACGCAAAGTTCTACGACATCGACGAGAACGGCAACGAGCCCGCCATGGACATCCCGCGCATCGTGCGGCAGTTCGTCAAGGGCGGCTACACAGGATTCCTCTCCAGCGAATGGGAAGGCCATGCCTTCGCCGACCTGGGCGAGTCCGATCCCATCGACCTGGTCAAGAAGCAGCACTCCCTGATGCGGCGTGCCATCGAAGAGGCTGTTGAACCCGCAGCGAACGTTTCCCACCCGACCTTCGTCGAGTCAGCTCAGTAAGGAAAGCCATGGCAACTCACAACTCCCTGTTCCAGGACACCGACGTCCGCAGGCACCCCGAGGGCATTGCCGTATCCGTGCAACTGCCCTGGTACCGCAGTCTCTGGCTCTCTGCTGTTGACGACGTCGCCGCCACCGTCAACGGCGTGGAGATCCCCAAGGAAGCCCTCCGCTTCGAGCTGCAGGGCACGTCCTATTCCGTTGCCGAACTTCCCGAGCAATGGGAAACCCTGTGGTTCGTCGCGGACAAGCCCGACGTGATCATTCCACTGGACCGCGTCCCCGACGCCGGTGAGGAAATCGACGTCGAGGTCATCCTCACCCTCCGCCTGCTGTACATGCAGATCGCACCCATGCGCTATGTGGGCAACCGCGTCGCTGTTGAACGCAAAGTGGTGCTTGCATGAAAACCCTTCGCGTGGCCATGATCGGTTACGGCTTCATGGGGGCCGCGCACTCGCAGGGCTGGCGCACGGCACCGCGTGTGTTCGACCTGCGCGCCGAGCCGGAAATGACGATCGTCGTCGGCCGGAACACCGAAGCGGTGGCCGCCGCCGCCCACAAGTGGGGCTGGGCGGAGACAGCCACGGACTGGCGTAAGGTGATCGCACGGGACGATATCGACGTCGTCGACATTGTCACCCCCGGTGACTCCCACGCAGAGATCGCGATCGCGGCGCTGGAAGCGGGCAAGCACGTCCTGTGTGAAAAGCCGCTGGCCAACACCGTGGCCGAGGCCGAAGCCATGGCCGAAGCGGCCGAGCGGGCCTCAGTACAGGGAATCCGGGCCATGGTGGGTTTCACCTACCGCCGGGTTCCGGCTGTCACCTTCCTGCGCAACCTGATCGCCGAAGGTGCCGTGGGGACGATCAACCAGGTGCGTGCCTCCTACCGGCAGGACTGGCTCGTGGACCCGGAGATGCCGCTGGCATGGCGCCTGCAGAAGGAGCACGCCGGTTCCGGCGCGCTGGGGGACATCGGCGCCCATGCCATCGACCTCGCCCAGTTCGTGACAGGGCTGAACCTGGAGAAGGTGTCCGGCGTCATCGACACCATCGTTAAGGAGCGCCCCCTTCTGGATTACGGTTCAGGTCTCTCCGGCACTGCCGGAGCCGGCAAGGGCCAGGTGACCGTGGACGATATTGCCATCTTCACGGGCCGCTTCGAATCGGGCGCGCTGGCGTCGTTTGAGGCTTCGCGCTTTGCCACCGGACGGAAGAACGCACTGCAGATCGAGGTTTCGGGGGACAAGGGCGCCCTGGCGTTCGACCTGGAGGACCTCAACAGCGTCCAGTTCTACGACCGCACCGTACCCGCTGACCGGCAGGGCTTCCGAAAAATCCTGGTCACCGAAGCGGAACACCCCTACGTCTCGGCATGGTGGCCCGCCGGCCACATGCTCGGCTACGAGCACGGGTTCTCCCACCAGGTCAAGGACCTCGTGGAAGGTATCGCGGGCGGCACTGATCCGCATTCGACCTTCGCGGAGGGGCTCGGGGTGCAGCGTGTGCTCGACGCCGTCGAGCGCAGTTCCAACAATGATTCCGCCTGGACGCGCGTCGCCGCCGACGTCACTGTCCAGACCAGGTAGGGAGGGGAAGTACATGGCACGACCTGTTACGTTGTTCACCGGCCAGTGGGCCGACCTGCCGTTCGAGGAGGTGGCCCGTCTCGCCGGCGAGTGGGGCTACGACGGGCTCGAAATCGCCTGCTGGGGTGACCACCTGGATCCCTGGCGCTGGGACGACGACGCCTACGTCCAGGGCAAGCTGGACATCCTTGAACGCCACGGCCTCAAGGTGTGGACCATCGCCAACCACCTCAAGGGCCAGGCCGTCTGCGATGATCCCATCGACGAACGGCACCGCGGCATCCTGCCGGATGCTGTATGGGGCGACGGCGACCCTGAGGGTGTCCGGCGGCGCGCCGCCGAGGAAATGAAAAACACGGCGCGGCTCGCCGCCAAGCTGGGCGTGAAGACGGTGACCGGGTTTACGGGTTCGTCCATCTGGAAGTACGTGGCGATGTTCCCGCCTGCCTCCGAAAAGATGGTCGACGCCGGATACCAGGATTTTGCGGACCGCTGGAACCCCATCCTCGACGTCTTTGATGAGGTGGGCGTCCGGTTCGCGCACGAGGTGCACCCGTCCGAGATCGCCTACGACTACTGGACAACGCACCGCGCCCTGGAAGCGATCGGGCACCGCGAGGCCTTCGGGCTGAACTGGGACCCGAGCCACATGGTGTGGCAGGACATCGACCCTGTGGGATTCCTCTGGGACTTCAAGGACCGGATCTACCACGTGCACTGCAAGGATACGAAGAAGCGCCTGTCCAACGGCCGCAACGGCCGGTTGTCCTCGCACCTGGCCTGGGCTGATCCGCGCCGCGGATGGGACTTCATTTCCACTGGCCACGGCGACGTGCCCTGGGAGGATGCGTTCCGGATGCTGAATTCCATCGGCTACCGCGGCCCGCTTTCCGTGGAGTGGGAGGACGCCGGCATGGACCGCCTGGCCGGTGCCCCCGAGGCGCTGGCGTTCGTGCGCAAGCTCTCCGGCTATGAACCCTCCGCCACGGCTTTTGACGCCGCTTTCAGCACGAAATAGCACCGCATAACACCGATAAATCAGCACAAACCAGACGGCCGGTCCCGAAACTCGGGGCCGGCCTCGTTGTTTTGCCCGTCACGTCCGCCTCCGGCTCGGGAAACCCTCTCTCACTTCCTGCAGCAATTTGGGGAACCCTCTCTCACTTACCCCAATAAATTGGGGAACCCTCTCTCACCTGTCACCCCGGCGGGGGCATCACGTGTCGGAGAATCCTGGCTGGATGTACGACGGCGTCACGTCAGGCAGCCTTTTGGCTCATCGTAGGTGCCGCTCACCGCCAAACCGGGACGCCGCCGTCGTTCGCTTCTCAAAAGCGAGCACTGCGTGACGCCCTGCCAGCCCGGGAACCCTCCATCACGTTTGGGGTTTGCCGGGAGATGCCGCACGCACCGATGGAGCGTTGTGCCAAAAGCTGCAAGAAGTGAGAGAGCGTCGCGGGAAAAGCTGCAGGAAGTGAGAGAGCGTCGCGGGAAAAGCTGCAGGAAGTGAGAGAGCGTTTCCTCAGCCAGAAGATCGGGTTCGTCAGCCACCGATTCCCTGGGCCACCGGCGCTGCCTGCACGAGGGATGCCTTCGCCAGGGCCAGGTGCCTCCGCGTCATCTGCGTGGGGTCGTCCTGCAGCCATTCGTGGCCGCCCCACTCGCTGGTGAGCGTGCCCGTGAAACCGTTCCTGCCCAGAAGGCCGCCGAGATCCCGCAGCGGCTGCGAAACCCGGCCGCCGTCGTCGTCCAGGTCCCAGAACTTCAGGTGGAAGGCGCCCACCAGCGGGAGGATGCCTTGCAGGTCTGCGGTGTCGCTCCGGCCGAAGCGGATAAGCAGGTTCATAAAGAGCGTGTGGATGTCCGGCGGAACCTGCCCGGAGCGGAGCAGAGCTGTGACGGCGTCCAGCGTGGCGGGGTCCCGCCAGTCCTTCTCCAGGCGGTGCAGAAGTTCAACGGACAGGCCTCCACGCCGCAGTTCTTCCAGATACGTCACCGGGAGGGCAGGCATCAGCATGCTGATATCCACCAGAACCCGCACCTGATCATCTGCAAGCCCGGCTATCGCATCCAGGGCAGGTTGGACGGCAGGGTTGCTGGGAGCCTGCTGCCCTTGGATCTCCTCGTACAGGATCAGATCGAGCTCGTGGAGCAGGGGCTGTACCAGAGTGAGGAGTTCGGTGCCTGCCTGTCCGATCGGGAGCCGGACGCCGCTGGCTCCGACGCGGTGCGCAGCGCGGAGTTGGGGGACCAGGAAGTCAAGGCGCTCCTGCAGGGCGCGCCGGTTGGTTGCAGACGTGAAATCGTCGAGGCTGGCGCCGACGATGCTGACACTTCCGCCCTTTGCGGCAAGGGAGTGCCTCAGTTCGTCCACCTCGGCGTCCTGGGGGGCCGGGAAGGACCGCCACAGCAGTCCGGGTTCGAGCTCGATTGTCTTCACTACCGAATCCGCGATGCCAGCCACGATCTCGTGGGCGGTTCGGCGGGCGGCGGTGATCTCGGGGGTCCAGTTGAAGGAGCTGGCGCACAAAGTCCAGCCGTGGGGGATTGCGAGGGCCATTGGGCACCTTCCCATTTATGCCTGTTAATGACAAACTTATGTCACTTTTAGGATAAAGGATGAAAACCATGTTGCAAACTGCTTTGCGCGAAGATGCGCTGACAGCCACGCCGGAAGGCTTCGAACTTCGAATCGGCCTGCCGTGGATCCGGTCCATGCCCCTGTCGAGCGTCCTTGAACTCACGGTGGAGATCGACGGCGTCGCGGTGGAGGCGGGCGAGTTGGCAGTGGTGCTGGGTCCCAGGCAGGTGTCGGCACAAGAGCTGGAGGGGGAGGCCAGTTGGTGGTTCGTGCAGGACAGGCTGGTCCTGGCCGGCCTGCGGAAACTTCATGGCGGAACTCACCGCATCGCCGTCGATTTCCAGCTGCTGGTGCCCTACCTGCAGGCGCGACCCGGCTCTCCGTTGGTCCTGCCGTTCCACATGGAGGCCGGGCTGGAGCTGGATCATGCCCGCGTGCCAAGTGTTTCCCGCGACGTGGCCTGAGGAAGAACCTCCGGCCACGGCGGACTGAAATCCTAGGCCGAAACTGCGACCCGTTCCGGTGACGGCCTGCCGTCGGCAAACCAGCGCGGGAAAGTGATATCGAACAGCTGCTCCCGGGCCAGTTCGGCTCCACCACGCAGCGGTTCGCGCGTGTCATTGACGGAGAGGGTGATGGTGAGGTCGCGGGTGGCGAGCGGCAGCGACAGTTCATAGACGCGCTGGCGGACCTCAGCCAGGAAGACCTCACCGGCGGAACCCATGGCGCCGCCAATGACAATGACTCCGGGATTGAACATATTCACCAGTGCGGAGATGGTCTCGCCCGCCACCCGCGCCGACTTCTGGACCAGCGTGATGGCCAGCGGGTCGCCGGCCTGCGCGGCGAGGGTAATCTCCTCGAGGGTCAACGTCCCCTTCTTGGCTCGCGCTGCCAATGAGCTGTTCGCACCGCCCCTGATGGCCTCTTCGGCATCCCGCACCAGGGCCCAGCCGCCTGCCACCGCTTCCAGGCAGCCGATCTTTCCGCAGCGGCACTGGACATCGGAGTCCGAGACGCGGACGTGGCCGATGTCGCCGGCAGCGCCGTTGGCACCCCGGTGGATCCGGCCCTGGGACAGCAGGCCGGCGCCGATTCCTGAACCGATCTTGCAGTAGATGAGGTCCGCAAGGGAGTCGCGGCGGCGTGCCCGCTCTCCGAGGGCAAGCAGGTTGACGTCGTTATCCACCCAGACCGGCGCATTGAAGCGCTCCTCAAACGGTGTGCGGACATCGAACCCGTTCCACCCGGGCATGATCGGAGGCGCCACCGGCTGTCCCGAGGCAAAGTCCACTGGGCCCGGAAGTCCTACAACGACGCCCCACACCGGGACGTCGGGGTGTTTCTTGAGCATGTCGTCGACGAGGGCCGTCACCATGTCGAGGGTCTTTTCCGGACCCTGGGCGATATCCCAGGGGCGGTGCGCATGGTCCAGGACGTCGCCGTCGAGCGCGGTGAAGCCGACGTGCACATGGGCGGCCCCGAGCGCGCAGATGATGATCCGTCCCTGCTCGGCGCGAAAACGGAGCGTCCGCGGTGCACGTCCGCCGGACGAGGCGCCGAACTCACCGTCCCCCAGGAATCCGATCTGAATGGCCTGGTCCACGCGCTGGCTGACAACGCCCCTGCCCAGGCCGGTAACCTTACCGATTTCGGGGCGGGTGGTTGCCTCGCCTGTTCGCACGAGGTTGACGATCCTGAGGAGGCTCGTCACTTCATCCGTCTGGGCCGCAAAGCGGAGGGTGGACTCTGTCGTCATGGTTAACAATTCTCACACATAGGGGCCCACTAAGGTGGCATTATTCCTGACTATAGCCAGAACGTCCCATACTTATGAATAATAGAGACATAAGAAGGGGGCAATGATGCCTTGGAACGTAGGAATACTGGGTGCGGGGCCGGGAATCGCGGCCCTGCACCTGCCGGTGCTGGGCAGGCTGACGGAGCTGTTTACGGTGGTGCATCTTGCCGACGCCGGAAGCGGGCGGGCTAAGGCCCTGGCTGCGAGACTTGGTGCACGGTGGTCAGAAGGGGAGGCGGAACTGCTTCGCGACCCCGCCGTGGATGTCGTGGCAGTCTGCAGTCCGCCAGCTGAGCATGCCCGCCAGATCCTGGCGGCGGTCGCCGCCGGCAAGCGCGCGGTGTTCTGTGAGAAGCCGCTGGCCGCCAGCGGCGAGGAAGCGGAGAGCGTCATCTCTGCCTGCCGCGAGGCCAGCACCATCCTCCTGGTGGGAACCAACCACCTCTTTGATGCGGCTTGGGGGCGCGCAAAGCATCACCTGGTCGCCCTCGAGGGCCGGGTGCGGGCCATCTCCGTGACACTCGCGCTCCCGCCGAATGACAGGTACCACCGGCTGGTGGCCGAGGGCGCCCCTTTCCAGGCTGCCCGGCGGGGACGCCCTGACCTCGGCAATCCCGCCGTCGCCGCCGACGTCCTGAGGCAGCTGCTGACCGGCCTCGCAATCCATGACCTTCCCGGGGTCAGGGACATAGCGCCGGGTATCGACGAAGTGGTGTACGCGCGGATCGCTCCGCCGATCGGTTATGTGGTGGGCTACCGGGCAGGCGACGTCCTGGTCCAGTTGGCGCTCACCATGCTTCCGCAGGGGCCGGATGCCCTCTGGCGGATGAGCATCACCACTTCCCACGACCGCATCGAGGTCAATTTCCCGCCTGCCTTCGTGCATGCCGGAAGCGCTGCGACCCGCGTGCGGGGCGTCGATGGTCAGTGGGCGGAGTACACGCGGGATCCCGAGGATGGTTATGTGGCGGAGTGGCGCCTGCTTGCGGCGCTGCTTGAAGGATCGGCGCCCGTGGAGTACGACGAACTCCTCGCTGACTCGCATTTCGCCATCGATCTCGCGGACGCTGCGGCCGCGAAACTCCTCGAGGTGGGTCAATGAGCCCGGCGGGAGGGGGATGCGCCGTCCTGGCCGCGCTGCCTGCCTACATGGCCGCTATTGCCGAGCTCCCTCTCAGCGCCGAACTGACGGATGACGTCAGCGGCGCGGTGGCGGTAGTGCAGGGATCAGGAGATTGGTGGCAGGCGATGCTGGCGGCCCGCGCAGGGGGAGCCGTTGCCGTGGTGCTGGCCGACCCGGCGGTGCTTCCCCGGGAGGCCTTAGTGTCCCACCCATGGACGGGCGACATCCCGGTGATCGTCGAGCGCCCCCGCCTGCGCCCTGATGTTGTTGCCGATGCGGTGGCGGCACGACGGGGCAGCCCCGCCCGCATCATCACGGTGGAGTGCGTTGCACCTTCATCAGGCTTTGAGGCGGTTGTTCGGGACGGTTTTGGCTGGGCGAGGTCCCTGGCCCAGGGGCCGCTCAGCCTTAAGGCTGGTACTGCCACGTCGCGCGGAAGGATGGCGCTCCTTGATTTTGATACCGCGGAGAGTGGACCAAGTCCTGCCACCCTGGTGGGGACGACGGTGGGTGGCCTTCACGCTAGAGGCCTGCTCAAGGTGCTGGCCCTCGGTGAAGTGAGAACGGACCTGACCATTGACCAGCCCGCCGGACTGACGCGACTGGAGACGTCCAGGGAAGAAGGCGCTTTGAGGGCGCCGGACCGGTATGAGTCGTCAGCCCGACTGGCGCTCCGCCGCGCCATTCAGGCCCGTTCAGAGGGTATTCCGGTGACGGACCTAGGCGATCTGCTTGAGGATATGGCCCTCACCTGGGATTTGCTCGCCTCATAATCAGCAATGGGGTAGGCGTCGAATTCAGGCTTCCTTTTGTTGCTTTCAGACTAAAGTGCGGTAAGATGGGTAACGGCGCCGGGGTTCCTGCCGGACCCGTTCTCCGTCGTGATGATGCGCCGGAGGCACAACACGTCGCGTCGACGGCCCGATCGTTCGGGTAGATCACTATGCCTCTTTCGCCTTTAAGACTCCGTCTCCTTGTCATTTCACTGCTCACGGTCTCCTTCTTGGGGGCCCTGGACCACACGGTGGTATCCACCTCCCTGGCCACCATCGCCGGTGAGCTGGGTGCGCTGAAGCTCATGAGCTGGGTTGTGGTGGGCTACACGCTCGCCAGCACCGTGCTGCTGCCAGTACTCGGCAAGCTTGGTGATGTCCTGGGCGCCCGGCGAATCTTCATTGCTTCGCTGGTGATGTTCCTCGCTGCTTCCCTGGCCTGTGGTTTCGCGACGGACATGGCGTGGCTCATTGCCGCCCGCGTCCTGCAGGGGATGAGTTCCGCCGGGCTGCAGTTGATGTCCCAGACCATCATTGCCCGCGTCACCACCCAGCGTGAACGTCCGCACTACATGGCCATCATCGGCGCCGCTTTCCCCATCGCTATCCTGGTTGGCCCCGTTCTCGGCGGCGCCATCACTGACTACTGGGGCTGGCAGTGGGTCTTCTGGATCAACATCCCGGTGGGTGCGGCGGCACTGGCGCTCGCGCTGATTGCTGTACCGCACCTGGAGCCAGGGCCTGCGCCCCGCCACTTCGACGTTGCCGGGGCGGCGGTGTTCACTGCCTCGCTGGTGGCCCTCGTACTCGCGGTCACCTGGGCTGCGGAACGCAGCGCAGGCCCTGCCACGGCTGCTGCGCTCGCGGTCAGCACCGCGGGCTTCGTGGCGTTCTTTTTTATCGAGCGTCGCGCCCCCGAGCCCATCGTGCCGCTCTATCTCTTTGCCAACAGGACCATTGCGGCGGGCACAGCGCTCTCGGCGATTATCGGCGTCGGGCTCTTCTCCATAACTGCGTACCTCCCCACGTACTTCCAGATGGCCTACCGGACCACGGCCACCGTGTCCGGGCTCGTACCAATCGCCACCGTGTTCGGCATGCTGATCAGCAATCTGCTCACCGGATGGCTGGCCAGCCGGACGGGCCGGTACCGGATCTTCCCGATCCTGGGGACTTCGCTGGGAGCCGCCGGGTTGTTCGCGATGGCCCTGCTGCCGGCCGGACTTACGCTGTGGGTTCCCATGGTGGTGATGGGTGTGGTGGGCATCGGCACCGGTGCGTTCATGAGCCTGATTGTCGCAGTGGTGCAGGGAGCTGTTCCGGCCAGCCAGACCGGCACCATTACGGCAACCGTCAACCTGGTGCGCCAGGTGGGCTCAACAGTGGCGACGGCAATTATCGGCGGGGTCATCGGCTTCGGTGTGGCCTCCCTCCTGCCGGCGGGCCTTGACGCTTCAACCCTGACCCCGCAGTTGGTCCACGGTGCTGCGCCGGCAGTCCAGGAAAGCGTGGCGCATATCTACAGCTCCGTCTTTATCCCGATCTTCATCGCCCTGGCGGCCACCTACGCCGTGGGGATTGTCGCGGCTGTCCTGCTTCCGCACGGCCGCCTTTCCGACGAACCCGTTCCTGTGGCCCCCTCAACTTCCGAATCCCTTTCGGCCTGATCCATTCGGCCTGATCCAAAGGAGACATTATGTCCAATCCCACCGTCGCCATCGTCGGCAGCGGGCCTATCGGCTCCACCTACGCCCGGCTGCTCGTGGAGCGGGTCCCGAACGCCCGGGTGGTGATGTTCGAAGCCGGCCCGCAGCTCACCGAAGTTCCCGGTGAAAGCGTCCGGAACATCCCCGACCCGGCCGAAAAGGCCCGTGCCCGGGAAATGTCCCAGGGGCCGCAGGCCGGCGCGTACCGGGAATCCCTCGGCATCCCGGCCGGAACCGTCACCGAAGGCATGTTCACCGCACGCCAAGGCACCCACCTGCTGGACTTCGGCGGCGCCGGTTCCGCGCACGCCCCGTCGTTCCCGGCAGCGGCGGCGGCCACCAACGTCGGTGGCCAGGGTGCGCACTGGACCTGTGCGACGCCGTCGCCCGCCTTCAGCGAGAAGGTCCCGTTCATCGGGGACGACGAATGGGACGGGCTGATTGAGGACGCCAAGCAGCTGCTGCACGTCCACAGCGCCGCGTTTACCGATTCCAAAGTCGGCGAGGCCATCCGGTCCCTCCTCGATGAGGAATTCGGTGCGGAGCTGCCGGAAGGTTACGGGGTGGGCACCCTTCCCGTGGCCGGGGATCCGCAGCCTGACGGCTCCGTGCGCTGGGCGGGCGCCGACGTCGTCCTCGGCCCGCTCATCGATAAGGAGAGTCCACTCTCGGAGCGGTTCGAACTCCGCGACCTCACCTTGGTCCGCCGGGTGGAACTGGACGGGCATCGTGTCACGGGCGTGACCGTCCAGGACCTGCGGACGGGGGAGACGTCCTTTGTGGCGGCTGAGCTGGTGGTGGTGGCCGCCGATGCCTTCCGTTCGCCGCAGCTCCTCTGGGCATCGGGTGTGCGGCCGAAGGCCCTCGGCCACTACCTGACTGAGCATCCTGTGGTCATTTCCACGGTGGCGCTGGACGAAGAGAAGATGGGGCGATACGCCACCGAGGAGGACCTCAAGGCCGAACTGGCCCGGCGCGCGCTCAATCCGGCGGATCCGGTGGCCGCGGTGAACCGCATCCCGTTCTCTGAGCCGGAACACCCGTTCTCTGTCCAGGTGATGTACTCCGAGACGACGCCCTTCCCGATGGAGCCTGGAACGCCTCACTCACAGAACCGCTGGGGCTACGTCAACATGGGCTACGGCATGCGCAAGCATCCCCGCTACGAGGACGCGGTCACTTTCGACGACAACGAGCCCGACTATCGGGGATTCCCGAACATGAGCATTGAGTATGAGCTCACCGAGCGGGAAAACGTGGAGATCGCGGAGGCTACCGAGCGGCTGCGCCGTGCGGGGAAGGCCCTTGGCGTCTTCGTAGCCGAACCCAGGCTCATGCCCAACGGCTCGAGCCTGCACTACCAGGGCACCATGCGGATGGGCGAGACCGACGACGGAACGTCGGTGGCTGATCCGTGGTCGCACGTATGGGGCTACGACAACCTGGTGGTAGGCGGAAACGCCCTGATTCCGACGGCGACGGCCATGAATCCCACCTTGATGAGCGTGGCGATCGCGGTCCGCGGCGCCCGGAAGGCGGCCGAAGAGCTCGGTTCGGGGAGCGCCTAGGCCCGATTCAGCCGGGCCACCTTTGCGACGTGAAGAAATTGCTTAGAAGTTTTTTCTTCCGGGGCGTAACCCTTTGGATGCTGCCTGCGATTACCTTTATGTAGCGCCGGGCTGGAACTTGTCCCCCATCATGTTCCAGCCCGGCTCTTTCTGTCTCAGCATCCATCGAGGCAGGGATATTGGGGCGGTACGGGCTGCACCTGAGAAGGCAGCTAAGTTACTGCGGGGTAAAGTTAGCTGGGCAAGGGCATACCGCGTCAGCGTCGGTGGCCCTAGACTGAGCAAGCAAAGTCCCCCCAGCGAAGGCCCTGCGTCCGTGAACGATGTGCTGACTGATGATGATTTGCGGGACAAAGCCCGTGATCCTGAGTTCTTCAGCCTCGTGTACCGGACATATGCGTCACAGGTCCAGGGCTACCTCGCAGCCCGCGGAGTCGAAGATCCGGAGGCGGTTATGCAGGAAGTCTTCCTCGCCGTCCTTCCCCGGCTGGCGACTGTTAGCGGCGGCATTTCCGGCTTGCGCACTTTCATCTTTTCAGTTGCCCACGCGCGAATGGTGGATGATCACCGCAGGCAAAGCCGCACTCCGCTAAAGCTTCCCTTCGAAGCGGATCTGGACCAGCGCGAGGAATCTTCCGCTGAAGCGCAGGCCCTGCAGCGGGTCTCCTCCGGGGAGGTCCTGGACCTCCTCCAGGCTCTGCCGGACGAGCAGCGCGAAGTGCTCACCCTCCGCCTGATCGGAGGCCTCACCGTCGACCAGGCTGCCGTGGTCATGGGGAAGAGCGCCGGCGCAGTCAAGCAACTGCAGCGGCGTGCTTTGAGCAATCTCCGTGAGCAGTCGGCAGTAAAGGAGTATGTGGCGCCATGACGCCCAGCACAAGCCGAGTTATCAGGACCGTGGATGAGATGCTGCTCGACGCCGGGCAGGTGCACGCCGATGAGCTTCGCGCCGCACTTCTCGCCCTGGGCTCCCTGGGAACGGTACCGGCGCCTGCACCCAACGCCGAACTTTCAGCATTGCTGGCCGGAGGGCATGATCAGCTTTCCCACCGGCGCAGGCTGGGCAGGCACCGCTCCGGATTTGTGGGCCTGGCAGTCATTGCAGGGATGGGGCTGGGCGTCACTGGCGTGGCTGCCGGCGGGCCGGGCGGAAGCCAACAGGCCAGCATGTCCATCCAGCACCTGCTGGAGGACTGGACGCCCTCCTGGACCATTGCGGCGGGGACACCGGGCGGAGACGGTGGACTGATGCCGGCTCCGGCCGACGTTCCAGGGACGCTTAATCAGCCAGCGCCGGTTGGGGCGGAACAGCGCGGAAAGCCGGCAGCGCCCGTTCCGGGACACGCGGCGGCTCAAGGGGGTTCCCCGGCGGCCGAACGGGCACACACTCCGGCGCGCAAGACAACAAGCGACGACGGTTCTGCCGAAGGCGGTGCCCCGGCCAACAGGGACGCTCCCGACGGCGGTGCTGCCGCTAACGGTGCTGCCGCCAAAGGCGGAGATTCCACCAAAGGGCAGGATGCCAAGGGTTCCGAAGTCCAGGAAGCCTTGAAGCCGGCAGCCCCGACCGGGAAAGCGGGCGCCGGATCCGGAAAACCGGGCCCCGGGGCCGCCTGGCTGAAAAAGTTCCGGCGTTAGCCCGGCTAGGCTTGGTCCATGGGACACACCAACGATCCTGCAGTCATCGAACGCCTGATGCGCAACAAGGGGCGGTGGGCGATTGTGGGCCTGACCACCAACGAGTGGCGGGCTGCCTACGACACGTCCCTGTTCATCAGGGACCGGCTTGGCATGGAGATCATTCCCGTCAACCTGCCAGGGGACCCTGTGCACGGCGAAACAGGCTACCGCAGCCTGGCGGACATTCCACCGGAAAAGCAGCCCATCGACGTCGTGGACTGCTTTGTTAATTCGCAGAAGGTAGGCGCGGTGGTGGACCAGGCCATCGCCGTGGGCGCTAAAGCGGTGTGGCTGCAGCTGGGCGTGATTGATGAGGCCGCTGTGGAGCGCGCCAAGGCCGCCGAACTGGACGTGGTGATGGACGTCTGCCCGGCGCAGCAGGCCTGGAAGTACAAACTCTAATCCGCGCTGCGCAGCGCTAAGGAGTCATCGCTTCATCAGCTCGGGGTAGTGGCGCTCCGTAACGTCGGGGTGTGCGCGCATTCTGCCCTTGAGCATGTTGAGCCCAAAGGAAGCAAGCATCGGGTTGGCGGGGTCATCTGAGATACCGCGGGCCTGCGCCTTGAGCTCGGCCGGCAGCGGCACGGGTTCAATCACGGCATCGAGCCGGGGTGACCAGAAGAACGGCACCGAGTAACGGTCCACGCCCGGCGGCGGTGCCTGGACGCGGTGGATGGTGGCAGCCAGGTAGCCTTCCGTGGCCACCTCCAGCATCTCACCGAGGTTGACCACCAGCGCCCCCGGAATGGGTTCCACCGCAGCCCAATCGCTGGCTCCAGGCGGCAGCACCTCCAGACCGCCCACCCCGTCCTGCAGCAGGAGGGTCACAAAACCGTAGTCGGCGTGCGAACCCACCCCCTGGTCGCCGGCCGCTTCCACCACACCGCCTACGTAGTGCACCAGCTTGCCCATCCAGGCCGGGGTATCCCTGAAGGGTTCATCAAAGTAGTCCTCCGGCAGCTGGAGGGAAACGGCGATGGCGCGGAGGAGTTCAGCGCCCACCCGGGACATCAATTCGGCCCAGGCCATGGCTGCCGGTTCAAGCTCCGGTAACGACTCGTCCGGCCACATGTTGTGGCCCTGAAGCAGCCAGTACGGCTGGTCCGGAGGGTAGTCCAGAACCGGTTCGCGGTCCGGGGAGTAGTCGATCTGCTCGCGCGCGTCAGCCCTGCCCTGGGTGACTTCAGTGCCCATCCGCGTATAGCCGCGGAAATGCGGGGAAAGCCGGTTGTCCAGCTTCATGCGCTCCTCGAGCGGGAGATCGAAGAACCGCTTAATCAGTTCCAGCAGCTCCTCCGGCTGCCCGGGGGAGGCGCCGTAGCCCGTGAGCTGGAAGAAGCCCACACGATGGGTGGCGTCCCGCAGCTGTTCAATGAATTCCGGACTGAAGGGACCGTAGGGTTGGCGTGCGGTGCTCAGGTCCAGAACAGGTATGGTCGCCTGGTCATGTGACATGCTCGCAGACTAGCACTGCCGTGGAAGGCTTTGTAGGCTCGCTGCATGGACGTAGCCCAGCTCAGGAAAATCTGCCTGTCGTTTCCCGGGGCCTTTGAGGATTTTCCGTTTGGGCCTGAGACCTCCGTGTTCAAGGTCCGGGCCCACGTGGCCGGCGGGTCCAGGCATGAGGCCAAAATGTTCGCGGCATCGGCCATGAACCCGGACGACTGGTCCGTGAGCCTGAAATGCGAACCTGCCCTGGCAGAGCAGCTTCGTGCGGCCCATCCCGAAATAACCGGCGCCTGGCACATGAACAAGACCCACTGGAACGGTGTCCGCCTTGATGGTTCCCTTCCGGATGACATGATCCGCGACATGGTGGAGGATTCCTACGATTTGGTGGTGGCCACCTTAAGCCGCAAACAGCAGGAGCAGCTCGGCTGGGCCCGGCTGTCCGGATCGCAGGGCGCATCGCTTGACTGAAAAGCGTCTGGCGGCGGGCCAACTCAATTACCCGGGCATTGGCTCCACCGAGCATGGCCGGACGCCGGAGGGGTACGCCAGCGTGATGTCACGGACATACATCGGAAAGGGCACGGCAACCTACCTCAGGGTGGCAAACGGAATCCTCACCTGGGAGCTGCAGAAGCGGTCAGGGCTGAACGTCCGGACAGAGTCAGGTCACGTCGTTCCCGGTGCACGGATAGTGAGCGGATTCGGCGTCGGGCCCTTCCGCCTGAATGCCCCCTGCGAGGTGGTGTGGGTCCGCCGGCCGTGGACCGGTGAAGGCCCGCAGTCGGCGGGCTTCGGCTACGGTACCCTCCCCGGTCATCCGGTCAGAGGCGAGGAATCCTTCGAGGTGGAGATCGACGCGCAGGAAAGTGTGTTTTTGAAGGTCACGGCTTTCAGCAAGCCCTCCAACTGGCTTTACCGGGTGGGCGGGGTGGTGGGCCGGGCGGCGCAAAGGTACATCACTTCCCGCTACATTGAAGGGGCGCGCCAACTCGCCGCCGATGAGATCTGATCAGGAGAAAGTACATGCTGGACCAAGAGGCCCTGGACCGTTTGTGGGACGCCAATGATCCGGAACTTTCCGAACAACGGCTCCGGACGGCCATGGCTGACCCGGATTATGACGATGACGAAAAGGCCGAACTGGCCACGCAGGTAGGCCGTGCCATCGGGCTGCAGGGCCGTTTCGAGGAGGCAGATGCCCTGCTCGACTCCATCGACGGTGACGAACCGACCGTTGGAGTCCGGGTCCTGCTGGAGCGGGGCCGGCTCCTGAACTCGAGTGGCCATGCTGCCATGGCGGTGCCCTTGTTCGAGCAGGCGGCCGAGCTGGCCGATCACCTCGGTGAGGAGTTCCTGGCCGTGGACGCACTTCGCCTGCTGGCCCTCGCCGACTCCGCCCACGCGGAACTGTGGCTGCGCAGTGCGCTGGAGTACGCTTCCACCGCCCGTGATCCGCTGACCCGGCGCTGGATGGTGGGACTGCATCATGATCTGGGCCGGGAGCTGCATGGTTCAGGCAGGTTCACGGAAGCGCTGGTGGAATTCCAACTGGCCGAACAGTGGGCCGAACGCGTGGGCACGCCGGCGCAGCAGCACACCGCGCGGCAAGGCATCCAGGAGTGCGAACTGGCGTTGGCAGCAGGCTGACGAGACAACACGGCCCCGGGACGTTGACCGCCAGCCGGCGTGGGTAGCATGGGGGCATGTGGATCGGCTGGATCGAATTCGACATCCTTTTAGGCGATGTTCAAAGCCTGAAGGAGAAACGTTCCATCATCAGGCCTCTCGTGGCGGAAATAAAGCGCCGCTTCGACGTTTCGGTGGCCGAGGTGGGAGACCACGAGCAGTACCGCCGCAGCCAGGTGGGGGCGGGGCTGGTGGCAGCTGACCGCGCGCACCTCGTGGAGGTGCTCACCGCCGTCGAGCGTTTTGTCGCTGCCCGCCCCGAGTTTGAGTTGCTCAGTGCAAGGCAGCGGGAACTGCACAGCGAAGACTGACCGGGACGGTCAGGAAGTCAGGGTGCCTTCCTGCCAAACCGCGTCCCAGGTGATGCCTGCCAGCTTGTTCTGGCCCTCCAGGCTTGGGTGGAAGTAATCAAGGACGCTCACGTCGCTGGCGGTGAATTTGTATCCGTACACCGCACCGCCATCGCTGCGGCACATGCCGGAATAGGCTGCGCAGGAACCGGAGAGGATGGCATTGAAGGCTGCTTGCCTCTGCACCACGAGCTGACGCGTCTCTTCGCTGTTCGAAGCCGAGAGCATGGACGGACAGATGCTTCCACCGGACCAGGCCGCCTGCGCCGCCGGGTCGGTGTGCAGGACAGCCCACAGCTGGTACAGGTCCGGGATGCTGCTGACGAAGACCTTCGGCCGGGGGCGCATCCGGTCCAGTATGGCCAGCGCCCCGTCCACTGCCGCCGTGAAGTCAGCCTCGGTGGTCATGGTGTGTGCGGACGATGCGCAGAGGTCGTTGGCGCCCACCAGGACAGTGACATAAGCGGCCTTTTGGCTGGCAGCCACGGCTGCCTGCGCCGGAATCTCAGCCACCTTCGCCCCGCTTCTGGAGTTGTTGTAATTTCGCCCGGAGATTGCCGGCTGCAGGCGCAGCAGCCGTTCATAATGGCTGACGACGCCGTCATTCCCGCTGTCGCCGCTGGACCACGAGTGGACCGGGTGGTCGCCAAACCCACAGCAGGCGCTGAAGGCCCGGGTGATGGAATCGCCAATGGCAGCCATACTCCGGGGATAGCGGCTCGTTGGCGTGGGTGCCGCCGAAACCAGGACAAGGACCAGCAACACCACGATACTCAGGAACCTTGCCACCTTGCCCATAGCACGATGATAAAGCCAAAAATCCGCGGCGGTTTCGCCAATTCGCTTCCCTTATCAGGGGTACGTTTGGCCGAAACCGCCGCGGATCCTTGAGGAGTGCGACGCGGAGGGTACTAGCCGAAGTACTTCGGCAGGGTGGCCTCGTGGGCTTCGCGGAGGGCATCGAGGGACAGCGTCTCCACGCCGTTGATCTCCAGCTGACCGCTGGCGGCGTCCACGATGCCGATCCTGATGTGGGCAAAGCCGCGGGCTGTGCACATGTCCGTGAAGCGGATCTCCTCGGACCTGGGGACGCCCACGATGGCACGGCCCTGGCTCTCGGAGAACAGCGCCGTAAACAGGTCCACGCCGTCGCGGTCCAGGACGTCCTGCAGTGCGATGCGGGCGCCTACGCCGTAGCGCAGGGAGGACTCCACAAGGGCGGCCGCGAGGCCGCCTTCGGAGAGGTCGTGCGCGGAGTCAACCATGCCGTCGCGCGAGGCGTTGATCAGGATTTCACCCAGCGCGCGTTCCGCGGCGAGGTCAACCTTGGGGGGAAGCCCGCCCAGGTGGCCGCGCAGGTTGGACCATTCAGATCCGTCCAGTTCAGCCGCGGTGGTGCCCAGCAGGTAAATCGCCTGGCCGTCTTCGCGCCAGCCCGACGGCGTGCGGCGGGCTACGTCGTCGAACTTGCCCAGCACAGCCACCACAGGGGAGGGGTGGATGGGCGTGGTGCCGGTCTGGTTGTACAGCGAAACGTTGCCGCCGGTGACGGGGATGCCCAGCACCATGCAGGCGTCGGACAGGCCGCGGATCGCTTCGGCCAGCTGCCACATGACGTCCGGGTCCTCGGGGGAGCCGAAGTTCAGGCAGTCGCTGACAGCCATCGGGACAGCACCTGAGGTGGCCACGTTGCGGTAGGCCTCGGCCAGTGCCAGCTGCGCGCCGTGGTACGGGTCGAGGAAGGTGTAACGGCCGTTGGCGTCGGTGGCCAAAGCCACACCCAGGCCGGTTTCCTCATCCACCCGGACCACGCCGGCGTCGTCGGGCATGGCCATGGAGGTGTTGCCGCCAACGTAACGGTCGTACTGGTTGGTGATCCAGGACTTGTCACACATGTTCGGCGAGGCGATGAGCTCCGTCACGGCTGCCGCCAGCTCTGCAGGGGCGGAGGGGCGGCCGGCGTCCTGGACGGACCCGGTGAACGTGTCAGCCTGGAGCGAATCCTGCCACTCGGGCCGCGCGTAGGGGCGGTCGTAGACCGGACCGTCATGCGCAACAGTGCGGGGATCGACGTCGACGATCACCTCCCCTTCCCAGGTGATGATGAGGCGGCCGGTGTCGGTGACCTCACCCAGCCAGGAGTATTCCACGGCCCACTTGTCCATCACGGCTTCGAAGGCTTCGATGTTCTCCGGAGTCACCACGGCCATCATGCGTTCCTGCGACTCGGACATCAGGATCTCGCCCGGAGTCAGTGTGGGGTCCCGCAGCAGGACGGACGTCAGTTCAACTTCCATGCCGCCGTCGCCGTTGGAGGCGAGTTCGGACGTGGCGCAGGAGATGCCTGCGGCGCCGAGGTCCTGGATGCCTTCAACCAGCGAGCCCTTGAAGAGCTCGAGGCAGCACTCAATCAGGACCTTCTCGGCGAAGGGGTCGCCCACCTGTACGGCGGGGCGCTTGGACGGCTTGGTGTCGTCGAAGGACTCGGAGGCCAGCACCGAGGCGCCGCCAATTCCGTCCCCGCCGGTGCGGGCACCGAACAGGACCACCTTGTTGCCCTTGCCGGACGCGTTGGCCAGGCGGATGTCCTCGTGGCGCATCACGCCAACTGCCAGCGCGTTGACCAGCGGGTTGCCCTGGTACACCGAATCGAAGACCATTTCGCCGCCGATGTTGGGCAGGCCCAGGGAGTTTCCATAGCCGCCGATGCCTGCAACAGCACCGTGCATGACGCGGGCGGTGTCCGGGTGGTCGATGGCGCCGAAACGCAGCGGATCCATCACGGCCACCGGGCGGGCGCCCATGGAGATGATGTCGCGGACGATGCCGCCGATGCCGGTGGCTGCACCCTGGTAGGGCTCCACGAACGACGGCGAGTTGTGGGACTCGATCTTGAACGTCACGGCCCAGCCGTCGCCCAGGTTGGTCACGCCGGCGTTTTCGCCGATGCCCACCAGCATGTCCTTCTTCATTTCCTCGGTCACCTTGTCGCCGAACTGGCGCAGGTGGTTCTTCGAGGACTTGTAGGAGCAGTGCTCGCTCCACATCACCGAGTACATGGCGAGCTCGGCGCCGGTGGGGCGGCGGCCGAGAACCTTGACCACTTCGTCGAACTCGTTCTGCTTCAGGCCCAGCTCGGCCCAGGGAAGTTCGGTATCCGGTGTCTTGGCTGCGTTCTCGACGGTGTCGATATTGAACTTCTTGCTGACGGTTTCAGCTGAGGTACTCACTTGGCGCCTCCCACAATCTTGGTCAGGACGGAGGTGAAGAATCCGAGGCCGTCGGTGTCGGAACCGCCGATTCCATCCAGGGATTCGGGGCCGTAGCCCACCTCAACAGCGTGCTCAGGGTGCGGCATCAGCCCTACCACGTTGCCCGCAGCGTTGGAGATGCCGGCGATGTCGCGGCGGGAGCCGTTCGGATTGAAGCCCACGTAGCGGAACACCACGCGGCCTTCAGCTTCCAGCGCATCGAGGGTCTTCTCGTCGGCGATGTACTGGCCGTCCTGGTTCTTCAGCGGCACGGTAATTTCCTGGCCCGCGGCGTAGTCCCTGGTCCAGTCCGTGGTGTTGTTCTCCACCCGCAGGACCTGGTCACGGCACATAAACTTCAGGTGGTCGTTCTTGATCATGGAGCCGGGAAGCAGGTGCGACTCGGTCAGGATCTGGAAGCCGTTGCAGATGCCCAGGACGGGCAGCTTCGCGTCCGAGTTGGCGGCGTCGATGATTCTGGACATGAGCGGCGCAAACCGTGCAATCGCCCCGGCGCGGAGGTAGTCGCCGTAGGAGAAACCGCCAGGAATCACCACCGCATCCACGTCGCCCAGGGAGGTATCGGCGTGCCAGAGCTCGACGGCGGTGGCGCCGGCAAGGCGGACTGCGCGGGCGGCGTCGCGGTCATCGAGCGTACCTGGGAAAGTCACAACGCCGATCTTGGCGCCGGCAAGGCGGGCGTCGGCCGCAACGGCGACCTCCCCGCCGATCAGGGGAAGTTCAGTCATCTCAGGCCTCGACGACCTCGACGTTGACGACGTCTTCGATCACGGGGTTGGACAGCAGGGTCTCTGCTGCCTCACGGGCCTGGGCCAGGATTGCGTCGGTCACCTCGCCGTCGACGGTCAGTTCAAAGCGCTTGCCCTGGCGGACAGAGCTAAAGCCGGTGAAGCCCAGACGGGGGAGTGCACCCACGATGGCCTTCCCCTGCGGGTCCAGAATCTCGGGCTTGGGCATGACGTCAACAACGATCCGGGGCATCCGGCAACTCCTGTGCGTGAGCTTTGGGTAAGGGCGCAGCGGAGTGGTGCCGTCTCACGCCGTTCCATGTTGTAAAAAACACTGTCGTGTAAAACGGTGGGGGACGGGCGCTCCGCGAGCTTGCCTGCCCATTCTACCGGGATTGGAGCCGCACTCTGTATTCGACGGGAACGACGGCGGCTCTGGCCCTGCATGCAGACCGTCACTAGGATTGCTGAATGGCTGAGAAATCGAAATCCGTGCTGTTGCCCGTGATCGCCGCAGCTGTTTTCGCGGGGCTGGGCAGGATGGTTTTGCAGAAGATCAAGGCGGACCGTGCCGCCAGGGAACACAGGGTGACGGGTCCTGTGGATGAAAAGACGCGGCAGTGGATCAGTGAAGTGGTCCGCACCCCGCGCGAGTAGGCGTCACCTTCCCCCAAACACATTTGCCTCAAGGCGGTGATGACGGGCGTTCCCGGAACGGGAGCGCCCGTTTTCTGTGCCCTTTTCCATGCCAGCAGCACACGATATGACAAAAGATAAAACATGGTTAGCTGCCTATGTCATATTCATCTATCAGTCTGTACTGTTTGATTCGGCTGGTCTCGCCGGGTTACAAGATCTGTAATACTGCTGCCGCTTCCGGCCATTCAGGCCGGCCACATCGCCGGGCCCGTACCTCGTGAAAGGTGTACCAGCTCGTGAAATCAACTGGAAAGAGCCCCGGAAGGGGCCGGGGGTTCCGGAAAGCGGCGGCGTTCGCCGTCGGATTGCCGTTCCTCCTGACTTCAATGGCGTTGAGCCCCGCTACCGCGGCTACCGGCCAGCCTGGTAGTCATCCAGATGCGGCGATAACGGCAAAGAACATCAATCCGGCTGACTATCCGGCCGGGCGATACATCGTTGTGCTTGCCGGGAAACCAGCTGCCACGTACGACGGCGGTACACCGGGCCTGGCCGCCACCAAGCCTGAGAGTGGCCGCAAGCTGGATGCCGGGCGGCCCGAGGTCCAGCAGTACCAGGCACACCTCGAGGCGAAGCAGAACGAGGTAGCCGCGGGCGAAAACGTCCAGATCAAGCGGAAGTACACCGCCGCGATCAACGGTTTCTCAGCCGACCTCACTGCCGGGCAGGCCGTGAAGCTCGCAAAGGATCCAGCCGTACTGCTTGTTGCCCCGGACACCGAGAACGCCCCGGACTATTCCACCACCGACTTCCTCAAGCTCAGCGGGCCCAACGGCAGCTGGAACACCGTGTTTGGCGGCCAGGAGAATGCCGGCAAGGGCGTTGTGGTCGGTGTCATCGACTCCGGCTACACACCCTCCAACCCGTTTTTCGCCGGCCAGGACGTACAGCCACTCACCGGCCAGGCCCAGGTGGGGGTTCCCTACCGGACGGCAGAGGGCAAGATCGCCATGCTGAAGTCCGACGGCGATACTTTCATCGGCGAATGCCAGAAGGGTGAGGGCGCGGGGGCGGCGTTCGACGGAAGTGCCTGCAACTCGAAGGTATTGAGCGCCCGGTACTTCGCGGATGACTTCATGAAGTATGTTGCGCCGGAACACCGCGCCCCGGAGGAACTCATCTCACCGGTTGATGTGGGCAGCCACGGCACGCACACCGCCAGTACTGCGGCGGGCAATGCCAACGTCAGGACCAACCTTGGCGCGACCGACATGGGCATTACCAGCGGCGTTGCTCCTGCTGCGAAGCTTTCGGTGTACAAAGTCTGCTGGGAGGACGATAACCCTGACACCGGCGGCTGCTACAGCTCCGCATCTGTGGCTGCCATCAACCAGGCCATCCTGGACGGCGTGGATGTCCTGAACTACTCCATCTCCGGCAGTACATCCACCACCACGGATCCGGTCTCGCTTGCCTTCCTCTCGGCGGCGTCAGCCGGCATCTTCGTGGCCGCTTCGGCGGGAAACTCCGGTCCTGCCGCGAGCACGGTCAACCATGGCGCACCGTGGCTGACGACAGTGGCCGCAAGTTCGTTTTCCACCGAGCTCCAGGGCACGGTTGAATTCGAAGACGGCAGCAAGTTCCGCGGCGCCAGCCTGATGGCCAACCCCGTTCCCGCCAGCAGCGCCGTCCTGGCTGTCGACGCTGCGGCCGCCGGGGCAGCCAACCCGGCACTCTGCGGTCCGAACGTGCTGGACCCGGCCAAAGTAACCGGGAAGATTGTGGTCTGTGACCGGGGTGTCATTGACCGGGTGGCCAAGAGCGCGGAGGTTCAGCGGGCGGGCGGCGTCGGCATGATCCTGGTCAACCTGGCCACCTCCTCGGAGGACCTGGACCGCCATTCCGTTCCCACCGTGCACGTGAATCCTCCGGCGACACAGGAGATCAAGAACAAGATCACCGCGAATCCGGCGATCAAGGTTGCACTCGTCAACAAGGACACCACCGGGCTGTCGGCGGCACCCCAGCCGCAGGTTGCCGGTTTCTCTTCACGCGGACCCCTTCTTGCCACGGGCTCTGACCTTCTCAAGCCTGACGTTGCAGCGCCCGGTGTGGCTGTCCTGGCCGGCGTGTCTCCTATCGGTTCCGGCGGTGACCAGTTTGGCATGATGTCCGGAACATCCATGGCGGCGCCGCACGTGGCAGGCTTTGGCGCCCTCGTCCTCGCCAAGAACCCCGGCTGGTCCCCGGCCACGGTCAAGTCAGCCATGATGAGCACGGCCGGCGACGTCAAAAATGCGGACGGCTCCCGGAACAGCGATGTGTTTGCCACCGGCGCGGGCCAGGTGGACGTGGCGAGGGTGTTGGATCCCGGGCTGGTCTACGACAACACCGAGGACGACTACCTCAGGTTCATCCAGGGAACCGGCCTGGACCTTGGCATCCCGGACCTGGGAACCACGGCACCGCGGGACATGAATGTCGCTTCCTTCGCGCTGGGAGCCCTCACCGGCAAAACGGAGGTCACCCGCACTGTCACGGCACTGACGCCCGGGCTCTACCGCGCCCAGGCCAACGTACCGGGGGTGAAGGTGAGCGTGACGCCGTCGGTCCTTAACTTCGAGGCCGCCGGCGAAAAGCGCACGTTCAAGGTGAAGTTCGAAAACACCGGGGCGGCGCTGGGGCAGTTCGCCATGGGAAGCCTGGTCTGGCAAGGCGCCGGGAAGAACATCACCTCACCTATTGCGGTCCGCCCGCAGTCCGTGGTGGCTCCGTCAAACCTGGCCTTTACGTCGGAGGGTGGGACCGGTCAGGGCGGGATCCCCGTGGTTTCCGGTACGAACGCACCTGTCAATGTCACGCTGGACGGACTGTCGAAGGCCGATTCCTCAGCGATTGAGTTGGTTCCCGGGCCATTGGCACTGGAAACCAATGCATCCAACTTCGCCAAGGAGGTCACCGTCCCCGCCGGATCGCCGCTGGCCAAGTTCTCCGTCTTTTCCTCCACGGAGGAGGCGGACTTTGACATGGTGGTCTTCAATCCAGCGGGCCAGGTCCTGCTGGCGCAGACGGCTTCAGCCAGCGAATCCATATCCGTGCCAAACCCGGCCCCGGGTGTGTACACGATCTACGTGAATCTCTACGCCAGTCCCAACGGCCAGCCCACCAAGGCGTCCGTGGATGCCGCAGTGCTGGGCGCGAATGTAGGAAATGCCACCGTATCCCCGAACCCGCTGCGGCTTGGCAATGGACAACCAGGCGTCCTGACGCTTGCCTGGAAGGACCTCGCTGCAGGTTCGTACATTGGCCGGATCAGCTTTGCCGGTTCCAGCACGCCCACGTTCGTCTCGGTGGTTGTGACACCGGGCAGCACGGCAGTGGTTCCGGCCGACGAACAGGCTGATGATCCTGCAAAGCCTGACCAAAAAGAAGCGAAGGAGAAGGTCAGGAAGGACAAGAAAAAGCAGGAAATTTCCGAATCTTCCGGGATCAGGGACATGGGTATCTAGCCCCATAATCCTTACCGATAGAGGCGCCGCCGGCTCGCAATGATCCGGCGGCGCTTTCTTGTGCGCGCTGGTGGCTGCTGCCCGCTATGTCTGCGCCCGCTACGTCTGCTGCCCTCTACGTCTGAAAAGAGCCAGGACTTCCGCCCAGCAGCGGGGCCATGGCCTTCCACCGGGAGATCTCGCAGCCGTCGGTGCGTCGAAACTCAGCATTGACGGGACGGCCATGAAACGTTCCCGTCACCAGGGCCACCTGGGGTCCGCCGTACTGTTGGGTGCACAGCCTGGGCGGGCCCGGCTTCGGAAAGAAGATGTCCTCGCCAAACCGTTCCAGAACTGCCAGTGCTGCCTCCGGATCGGGCAGGTTCGACCCCGCTGTGGGGTGTCCGTCCTCGGCAACCAGACGGAAAACGTACTCCTTGGAACCTGGCTGTTCGGTGAGCCTGATGGTCAGGTCCGTGGCAGTCGCTTCGGCACCAGGCGCCGTCATGCCGGTCCTCCGGAAAGCGGGGCCAGTTGCACGGCGAGCCGTTCGCGGAGGGCTGCGGCTTCAGCAGCAAAGGCCCGCTGGTTCTCCACATAGGCGGCTTTGCCCTCGGCTGTTTCGATCCGGATGGGAGGGTAGCCCCACTCGGCCAGATCGTAGGGGGAGGCCTGCATGTCCATGGCACGGATCCGCCACGACAGTTCAAAGCACTCCATCACCAGCTCGCTGGGAAGCGCCGGCACCAGCTTGTATGCCCACTTGTACAGATCCATGTTGGCGTGCAGGCATCCGGGCTGTTCCAGATCCCGCTGCTTTTCCCGGCTGGGTTCGAGTTCGTTCAGCGGCTTGGCGTCAGGGGTGTAGAAGCGGAAGGCATCAAAATGGGAGCAGCGGATCCGGTTGTCCTCCACTACCTTGTCCGTGCCGGCGGAGCCCAGCCTCAGGTGCAGGTACTCGTGCCGCAGGTCGAACTTGTCCTGGCGGTAGACCATGGCCCATTCATGCAGTCCGAAGCAGCCGAACTGGGCAGGCCGGGCCGCCGTTCCGCGCAGAATGATGCCGGCGAAAGTGACTGCCTGGTGCCTGTCTTCCAGGAAGGCGCGGGTGTCGACGGTGACCGCCGTGCTGCCGGAAGGCATCCCCAGGGAGGCGAGTTCGCCGTCGTCGAGCATTCTGTAGTGTTTCCAGCTGCTGCGGGCAGCCGCCCCGGCGCCGGTGAGGACGACGCCGGCGCCCGGGTGCCAGCGCAGCAGCTGGCCAGGCTTCTGGGTGTAGTAGGTGAAGAGAAAATCTTCAACCGGGTGCTTCTGTCCGGCTGATCGGCGGGCAAGGTAGGGATCGGCATAGCGGCGGACCCGTTCCTGGTACGCTGCCTCGCGCAGCTGCCACTCGCCGTCCGCCAGCAGGCTAAGCTGCTCCACCACTGGCACCCAGAATGTCCCGGGCAGCGTCCCAGGCGCTGATCTCGCAGCCGTTCCTGCGGGCGAAGGTGGACTCAACAGGCGTGCCGTCAACGATGCCGGTGACCGTGGCCTGTTGCGGCCCGCCATATTGCTCGGTGCACGCCTGGTCCTTGTCCTGGGCGGACGGGCTGAGCACGGCGGCGTTGTTCTTGATGGCCTCACAGGCCGCTTCGGCTGACAGGTGCTTGCTTTCAGCTGCCGGGACCCCGTCCTGGCATACGAGCGTGTAGTTGACGGCAGGTTCTGTCTCGGAAGGCCTGACCGTGATGGCCAGTTCGGCGTTGCCGGCTCCCGGTCCTGCTGCAGGGCTGCGTGAGGCAGACGGCGCCGGAGCCGAGACGGAGGTTTCGGTGTCCGCGGCGGGCGTGGTGGCAGTTCCGGAAGTGGTGGGGGAGCTTGCTGCCGGCGTGGTGGAGGTGGGAGCGCCGGTATCCGGAGCCGAGCACGCGGACATCAGCCCTGCCGCCAGCAGCAGGGCCGCCGCCTGGATCAGCAGTTTACGCATACGGCCTCCTCGATTGCTGTCATTCTACTGCCGTATCTGAGGCCGTTCGCTGGTCCCTGCGCCGGTCTCTTCGCTGCTCCCTGCGCTGGTCGCTCCTGAAGTCGCCGCGATCAGGCCCATCATGGAGGCGTGCAGTTGGCCCACCTGTTCGCGCGTAAGCCCCAGCCGCTCCATCATGGTGCCGGGCACGGCGAGGGCCTGTTCGCGCAGCCTTGCTCCGGCGGGGGTAAGGTCCACGGCCAGGGCGCGTTCGTTTCCATCCATGCGGTGCCGCGTGAGGAAGCCCGCGGCCTCGAGCCGGCGGAGCAGCGGGGAAATTGTTGCCGGCTCCTGCGCCAGGGCATCACTGATATTACGCACAGTGCGGGGGCTGGACTCCCAGAGGCAGAGCATCACCAGATACTGCGGATGCGTCAGGCCCAGCTTCTCAAGGACCGGCTTGTAGGCGCCCACCACGCTGCGGGAGGCAACGGTGAGGGCGAAGCAGAGCTGGTGCTCCAGGAGCAGCAGGTCATCGTCCTGCTGTTCTTCCCGGTTCTGCTTTTTGAGCTGGGACGGTGCGGTGGACATTGCGGGCCTCCAATAATTAGTGCACTAATCATTAGCGTACACTTAGTACCAGCAATTCGTTCTCTTCAAGGAGTCATGATGGGCAAGGGCAAGCCGGCGGACAAAGACAACGCCTCGCAGCGGTTCATGCGGGCAACCGGAAAACTCAGGGCGATTTTCGGCCCGGCCAACCGCAGTTCCCTCTCTCACGACATGACCGAGGAGAACCGCAAACTGCTGCGGCAGCGCGAAGCCGAAAGCCAGCAGTGGGAAACGTTGCGCCGGCCCGATGGCAGCACCTACGTCGTACCCAAAAACCCTGAGGACCAGTCCCTCCGCTGAGCCCGCCGGCAGGGGCCTTTTCCCAGCTCCGGGCGTAAAATAAGGGCACTGGCTCCAGTTGGGGCCGTTGCTCCTCTCGGGGGCAATGGTCCTGCGGCTCTTCCTGGGGAGCGTGGGAAGGGGGTGGAAATAATGGCACATGTACTCAGTGGTTTTATGAACCTGACTGAACGGCTCCGGTTCGTCTTTGGCCCGGCGACGCGTCTCGACATCGACGAACCTGTTGTGCACAAGCATGATGCGTTCGAGCAGGCCTCAGACGAGGAACTCTCCCACTTCGAAGTGGAGACCGATTCCCACGGCCACCATTACGCAGTCCGGCGCGAAGACCTCACCTGAAGACCTCACCTGAGACGCCGACGGAAAAGCCGCCCCGCACAGTTTCGATGTGCGGGGCGGCTTTCGTTGTAAGTCTGGAGGGGGCGCCTCCAGTGCCAGGCGTTCCTGCCTAGCGGCCGGTGCCGCCGTACACGGTGGCTTCGTCGTCACTGTCCAGGTCAAAAGCCTTGTGGATGGCGCGGACGGCGTCGTCCAGAAGGTCCGCATGCGTCACCACGGAGATCCGGATCTCGGAGGTGGAGATCATGTTGATGTTGATTCCGGCTGCGGACAAAGCCTTGAAGAAAGTCGCGGAGACACCCGGGTGCGAGCGCATGCCGGCGCCGATGAGGGACAGCTTTCCGATCTGCTCGTTGTATTCGATGTTCTCGAATCCGATGTCCGGCTGTGCTGTCTTGAGCGCCTTGAGTGCGTCCGCACCTTCGACGATGGGCAGGGTAAAGGAAATGTCCGTCCGGCCGGTGCCGTGGGTGGACACGTTCTGGACGATCATGTCGATGTTTGAGTGGGCGTCAGCGATGACCTGGAAGATCGCGGCGGCCTTGCCCGGGATGTCCGGTACGCCCACCACTGTGACCTTGGCTTCGGAACGGTCATGTGCAACGCCGGAGATGATTGGCTGCTCCAAGGCAACTCCCTCTTGAGTGGTGATCTTGTCTTCGGCGCTGGGGATGACCCAGGTGCCTTCGTGCTGGCTGAATGAGGATCGAACGTGGAGCGGCACACCGAACCGGCGCGCGTACTCGACGCACCGGAGGTGCAGGATCTTGGCGCCGGAGGCGGCCAGTTCCAGCATTTCCTCGCTGGAGATCGTGTCGATCTTCTGGGCGGAGGGGACCACACGCGGATCCGCGGTGTAGATGCCGTCCACGTCGGTGTAGATCTCGCAGACGTCAGCTTCCAGCGCGGCTGCCAGGGCAACGGCGGTGGTGTCTGAGCCGCCGCGGCCCAGGGTGGTGATCTCGTTGGTGGAGCGGCTCATGCCCTGGAATCCGGCAACAATCGCTATGTGGCCCTTGTCCAGTGATGTACGGATGCGGTGCGGGTCCACATCGATGATCCTGGCCTTGCCGTGAATCCCGTCCGTAATCATGCCGGCCTGCGATCCGGTAAAGGACTGGGCTGAGGCGCCGAACTTGTTGATAGCCATGGCCAGCAGGGCCATGGAGATGCGCTCCCCGGCCGAGAGGAGCATATCCATTTCCCGTGCGGGGGCAGAATCGGTCACCTGGGCGGCCAGATCCAGCAGTTCGTCAGTGGTGTCACCCATGGCGGATACCACCACAACAACTTCGTTGCCGGCCTGCTGGGCATCCACCACACGCCTGGCAACCCGCTTGATGCCTTCGGCGTCCGACACGGATGAGCCGCCGAACTTCTGGACAATCAGCTGTTTGGTGACTGCACCGCCGTCGGGCCCCTTTTGCGGCTGGACTGCGGTGTGCACTTCGGTAGTGGGCGTACTCATGCGCGTACCTTCACGGATCAATCGGAGTTTTGGAGGCCAGCCGCCTTGAGGCGCAACGGCGTAGCTTGTCTGCCCAGTTTATCTTTGCCTGCCGTCCGCCGTTGAATTGTGACCCAATCCCATCCTCTTGGAGGACCCGGGAAGACGCACTGCAGGCGTACGATCCTATAGTCAGTATGCATTCACAGACTTGGGGGACAGGTGCGCGGAAAATGACAGCAGATCAGCACACGGAAGGCGGACCGGGCCAGCCGGACAGCCTGCAGCAAGGGGGCATCACAGCCAGTGGGGTAAGCCGAAGCTTCGGCGCGGTACATGCCGTCGAGCACATGGACTTCCATGCCCCCGCGGGAAAGGTGACGGCCCTGATCGGACCCAACGGGGCCGGAAAAACAACATTGCTCCTGATGCTGGCGTCACTGCTGGCGCCGGATTCCGGAACCGTCAGAGTGGGCGGGCTTGATCCCCGGCACCATCGGTTGGAGGTACGGAGCAGGATCGGGTGGATGCCGGACACCCTGGGCGTGTGGGAGTCCCTGACGGCCCGCGAAATCCTGACGCAGATGGCCCGCTTCTACCGGCTTCCAGCCGCAGGAATCGCCCAGCGTGTTTCGGCGATGCTGGAGCGGGTACGCCTCAGCGACCTGGCAGACCAGCCGGCACGCGTCCTGTCCCGAGGCCAGCAGCAGCGGCTCAGCCTGGCGCGTGCCCTGATTCACCAGCCCTCTGTCCTCCTCCTTGATGAGCCGGCATCAGGCCTGGACCCGGGGTCACGGGTGGAACTCCGGAACATGTTGCGCCAGCTCGCAGCCGAAGGCACAGCCGTGGTGGTCTCCTCCCACGTCCTGAGCGAACTTGACGAAATTGCCGACGGCGCCGTCTTCGTCAACAACGGCCGCACCGTCAGGCAGCAGACCATCGAAGAGGCTGCCGCCTCCGGACGCCGTTACGCCATTTCGGCGTCGGACGGGGCTGCCCTGGCAGCCAAACTCACCAGCCTGGGCCTTGCGTTCCGGGTGGAGGACGGACGCCGGCAGGCCGTCAGCCTCATGCTGATGAACGACGACGACGCCGCGCGCCTCCTGCGGGACCTCGTGCTGGCGGGCGTGGGAGTAAGCTCCTTTGCCCCCGCCTCAGGTGCCTTGGAAGAGACATACATGAGCCTTGAAGGGGAGCGTCGATGAGCCAGCTGACCGAAACACAGCACCAGCCCTCCGTGCCACATACCGCCGGGGGCTACGTCGCCGGAATCAGGGACGTTGTGGTCCTTGAACTGAAACAGCGCCTGCGTTCCCGGGGCTGGTACATCATGCTGTCCATCTGGTTTGTCCTCACCGGCCTGGTGACCTGGCTGACCTGGGCCAGCTGGAATGCCAACCAGGCAGCCCAGCGGGCCTACTCGGATTTCGCTACCGAGGCCACTGGCCCCGGGTCCATGATCTTCGAAGTGGTTTTGGCCTTTGTCCTCCTGTTCGCGCTGCTGGTGGCACCCGCGTTGTCAGCCAACGCCGTCAACGGCGACCGCGCCGGCGGAACGCTGGCAATCCTGCAGGTGACACTGCTGCAGCCCGGGCAGATACTGTGGGGGAAATTTTTCGCCGCCTGGCTTGCCGCGCTGGCCTTCCTGGTATCCAGCGCACCTTTCCTGATCATCGGCGTGGCGCTCGGGGGCATGACACCGGGCCACGTCCTCGTGGCGCTGTTGATGCTCACCCTGGAAGTAGGCGTTGTCTGCGCCGTTGGCGTCGGAATCTCGGCCCTGGCCGGGCGTCCGTTGTTTTCCATTGTGGTGACCTACCTCGCGGTGGCGGGGCTGGTCTTCGGCACCCTGATTTCCTTTGGCTTGGGCACCGGCCTGACCCATGGCACCGTCATGGCAAACGAGGCGCAGTACAGCGGCTTTAGCCAACCGACGCCGGATCCGGAAGAACCCGAATACACGTGTTCCGGGCCGCTCCGCGAACGTTCCACCGTGCACACCGAACGCATCGCCTGGCTGCTGGCCATGAATCCGTACGTGGTGGTGGCGGACGCCATCCCGTATCCGGACCGTACCATGAGCCCGTTTGGCTATTCAGGGGTTGGAGCCATTGAATCAATCAGCCAGGGGGCAAGGCATGCCATGGCCGGCCCGGAGGGGACATTTCCCTGCGCCAATGGCGAGCCCAAGCCCCGGTATTTGGCGCAGTCCGCTGCGTTGTGGCCCCTTGGCCTTGGCCTGCAGCTGCTGTTCGCCGGGCTCCTGATGTGGCTGGGGTGGCGTTCGCTGCGGACGCCGGCCCGGAAGCTGGCGCGGGGCACCCGGATCGCCTAGCTTCTCCTCTGGACAGGCCTGCCACAGCGGATCACGATTGTAGGAGCCGGCTGTGCAGCCGGATCTCGGGTGGCTGGGCCTGTCCAGGGATGGAGGCTGGAACGATGCCCGAAGATGACCACCAGGCTGCCGTACGGCCGGCCCCGGAACCGTTCTACGAACCCATCGGCGGCGGCTGGATCAATGAGCCGCCGGAAGTCGGGGACGACGCCGGCCGGCCACCGCGGCAGGACGGCGCCGCCCGGGTGGCGCTAAGGCAGGCGGCGGACGACTGGTTGCGCTCCATCAGGACGGTCAGGTTCTGGGGCTCTACGGCAATGGTTGTGCTCGGTGCCTGGCTCACGGCCGCGGCAGTTGTCGCGCTCGGGACTGTCCAGGAAGATCCATTACTGGCGGAAACGCAGCTCTGGACCTACATTCTGGCCTCGGCGTTGATGGCCCCGGCTGGCGCCCTCCTGGCCGTGCATTGGGGGCATCGGGGCATCTCTTCATTCGATGGAATCGAACGGCCCGGCCACGCCAGCCGGAGCCCGCTGGCGGATTTCTTCGCGACGGCGGCCCGCGGCTTCGTCTTCGCGGTGCTTGCCCTTGTTGTCCTGCTCGTTCACGCCGGTCTTGTGGGCGCTCCCGGCGGGCTTGCGGTGGCAGCCGCGGGGTTGGCCCTTCTCGAGTTCGCCGTATTCGGCGCCCTTGCCGCCGGCATCTCGGCGTGGCTCGGGCGTTCCCGTGCTGCGGGCACGGCTGTCTGGGCACTGGCCTGGTGGCTGGTGCTCGGGAACCTTGCCGCCGTGTGGGCCTTATTTCCCGCAGTCCGTGCCGAAGAACCGGTGACGGTGGTGCTGAACATCGAACGGGGTCCTGACGGCGTTCCTGTGGCTTACGACTGTGCAGCGGAGATTGTGGGTGTAGCCGAGGTATTCCACACGGAACGGATTATGTGGCTGGCCGCTCCCAACCCGATGATGATTTTCGTTATGGTGGCTGCGGGCGCCGACGGCGGCTCCGATGCCTACGCCGACTACACTTCCGCTCTCGGTGGCCCCGGTGTCTTAGGCTGGTTTCCCATGGCCCTGCAGGCGACAGCCGACGGAATCCAGGTCCCGTGCGTCAATTCCGAGCCGAAGGCTGCTGGCTCCTTCCAAACCCCCTTTGGCGGCGATGGGCCTGGCCATGCAGGGTGGGTTGGCCGTTGGGCTCCTGGCTGCGGGCCATCATGCCGCTCGTCGCCGGGTTATTCGGGAGAAGGTGGATCAGGAGGAGGCCTCAGCGGGATGAAACCCCAGGGTTGTCCAACCTGAACATCAGCGAAGGGAAGCCTTTGCCAAATTTGTCCAGTTCCGGGGCGACGTAGCCGTCCCGGGTAAATCCCAGATGCTGGAGCAGCCTAATCGATGCAGTATTTGGTTCATAGACTCCGGCGAAGACAGTACTGACGCCAAGCTCCCGGAAAAGCCACTGCACCAGGGCACCCGCGGCCTCCCGGCCGTAGCCCCGGCCCTGGTAATCAGGGTGCAGGACGTAACCCAGTGACGCCTGGTGGGAGGGGAGGCTGCCGGGGGTCAACGTTCCGCGTGCCGGTGAACCCGCACTGTTCCAGGTCCTCCCGTCGCCGATCAGCTGGCCGGTATCCCGAAGAGTGATGGCCCAGCCGTAGTGAAACCACTCAGGGGTGGATACGGCAGCACGCTCCACTACTTCCGCCAGCCGCACACGGTTCTCTTCGGCTGTCAGGGGCGCGTGGGACAGGAAGCGCGTGACGCCTTCATCCCCGCGGAAACTGTGAACGGCAGCGGCGTCGGCAGGGGTCAGCAGGCGCAGTGTGAGGCGCTCAGTCTCAATTGGTGCGATGCCGGCCGTGCTCATCTTGCCTCCCGTTAAGTCCGTGCTTGCTAAGTCAGTGCGTTGCGGCGGCCTTCGAATGCCCGGCCAAGGGTGACTTCGTCCGCGTATTCCAGATCCCCGCCGACGGGTAGCCCGGAAGCCAGGCGGGTAACCACTATCCCGATCGACTTCAGCATGCGTGCCAGGTAGGTGGCCGTCGCCTCGCCCTCCAGGTTGGGATCGGTGGCGATGATGACTTCCTGGATGGCGCCGTCGTTGAGCCGGGTGAGAAGTTCGCGGATCCGCAGTTGCTCGGGGCCCACGCCGGCGATGGGGTTAATGGCTCCGCCGAGCACATGGTACCGGCCACGGAATGACCTGGTCCGTTCCACGGCAAGGACGTCTTTGGACTCCTCCACCACACAGATAACTGAAGGATCACGCCGGGGGTCACGGCAGATGTTGCACAGCTCCTGCTCCGTAACGTTGCCGCAGGCAGAGCAGAACTTCACCCGCTCCTTCACGGTGGTGATGGCTTCCACCAGCCGCTTCATGTCCTGCGGATCGGCTTCGAGGATATGGAATGCCAGACGCTGCGCGGATTTGGGGCCAACACCGGGAAGGCGTCCGAGCTCATCAATCAGCTCCTGGACTGCACCTTCGTACACGTTTCCCTCTTTAAATCGGTTTGGATGATTGGTGGATCAGTGCGGTCAGAACCGCGGTGGAAGCGGGCTTCCGTCAGGGGAGCGCTCTTCGATCAGCTTTCCGCCCAGAATACGCTCGACGGCGGCACGCCCAAAGACGCCCGATTCTTCAATGGTTTCATCGTCCGAGCTGGGGATGTCCTGGACATAGGTGGTGCTGGCTGCAACCACCCGGGCCGGAGCCTTGGCCCGGCCGGCCTCGGCTTCGGGACTGTTGGACAGCCGCTGGTACAGGCTTTGTCTGGCAGCGGCTGCCGCCGGTGATGTTGCGGGTGCTGGCTGTGGGGCGGCCGGAGGGGCAGAGGAGGCCATGGCGTAAACGGGTTCCCTGGGACTATTCGTCACCTGCTCCGGCACCTGCTCCGGCGTAGTGGCCGTTGCGGCCGGCACTGTGGTGGCTTCAGGGGAGACCACCGGTACTGGTGACAGGCCCCAGCTGGCCTCCGCGTCCGGATCAGCCCGGACGGCAGCAGGGCCGGGGATCTGGGCTGTGGCAGGCTCGTAGGCCGGCGCCGGGGCAGTTTCCGGAATTGCCGGTTCGGCGGCGGCAGTGGCAGGGCTTTTGCCGACGTTGCTCTCTGAACCCATGACCCAGATGCCCGGAGCCTGCTCCACGGCACGGGTCCAGGGATCGTGCGAGGTGTCCGGCTTCGACGCTTCTGGCGATGGTGCCTGTTTCTTGCCGCCGGAGCGTGGGGTGGTCTCAGCCCGATTCTTTGCAGGCCGTGAGGCGACGGCAGCCGGAATGGCAGCGGGCCCCTGCTGAGAGTCAAGCCCCTGCTGAGAGTCACCTGGGGCCGGGGGTGCCCAGTCCATGGGGGGTTCCTCATCCAGCGGCGGCGCGTCCTCGTCCCGCGGCGGACCCCAGTCGTCGTCGGAATAGGAGTACGTGCCCTCAGTGTTCAGGCCCGGGTCGGCGGCCTGAGCCCCGGCGGCGCTCGGCAAACCCGGAGCTGCGGCGGCTTCTTCTTTACCGGAGTGCACGGCCTGTACTCCGGAGGGGCCTACTGCTGGGGCTGCTTCGTCCGGGGTTGCTTCCGGACGCACGGGGCTTGCGCTGCCCGCCGTCGCATCCTGTGGCAGCGGCTTCGCTGGTTCCCGTTCCGGCGACTCGGAATGGGACTTCGCCGGAGACTGCACAGCTGACTGTGACGGGGCAGCGTTCTGGCCCGGCGTGGATGCATCAACCGGGCTGGCTGGTTGCTGTACCGGCGCTGCGCCGGGAGCAGGGGCAGGGGCGAGTCCCCAGGCGACGTCCGCGGACGTGGCCTGGGCCTCGGGACTAACGGGTGCTTTTGGGTTTGGCTCAGAGCTCACTGGACTGTTGGCGGAACCGGAAACTGCGGTGATCTGGCAGTCGATGCCCACGGTCTTGTGGATTGCCTGGCGCAGGTTGTCGGAATGGTCGGCGCGGCCGAAAGCGCCGGCCAGGCCCGTGGTGGTGAAGGCCAGTGTCAGGACCTGCCCATCAAAGGCGCCTACCTGGGCGTTGGGCTCCACCAGCGCCCAGGTGCTGCGCTTGATCTTGGACAGTGCCTGAAGGATCTCGGGCCATGCACGGCGCAGTACTTCGACGTCGCCCGAGGAGCTTGTGGCGCTTGCTGCCGGAGGCCGCGGGGCTGCTGCTGCTTCTGGTTCCCGCCCCGCTGCTGGCCGGGCATCATGGACCGGCCCGCCACTATGCATCGGCCCGGCACTCTGGACTGGCCCGGCATTATGGACGGGTGCGGCTCCATTGACCGGCAGGGGATGAGGGGCCGGCGTGGATCCTGATGCTTTTGCCACCTGCGCTGCCTCTGGCAGCGCCTGGGCGGCACGCATGTTCGCCGGAGCGGTTTGGCGTCCATCCGGCCGCTCCTCCCTGGGCCAGTCCGCAGTGGTGACGCGCGGCGCCGTCAGAGGCTGGCCCGGTTCGGCATGTCCTGCCTGCGCGGCTTCTCCGTCCCGGGCAGCCTGCCCGCGAGGCTCCGCCGGCACGGCAGGAGTCGGGTTAGAAACGGGGGTTTCCGGCGGCAGCCCACGCCGCAGCGGTGCCGCGGCGGATGCAACAGCCTCCGGCCGTTCAGGGCCGCGCTGAGAAGGGCCGGACGGGTCAGCAGGCATTGCAGGCGCAGCCGAGGAAGATGCCGCCCTCGGTGCCGCGATGGCAGCGGCGGGAGAACCGGCGTCGGTTCCTGCATAGTTGAGCCGCCGCTCCACGCGGTCGATCCTGGCGGCGATGCCGCGTTCGGTCTGTTCGGAGCTGGGCAGCAGGATGCGGGCGCAGAGAAGTTCCAGGTGCAGGCGCGGTGACGTGGCCCCAGTCATTTCGGTCAGTGCCGTGTTGGTGACATCCGCGGCGCGCGAAAGTTCTGCCGCGCCCAGGTTGTGGGCCTGATTCTGCAGGCGGGCGATCTGGTCTGCGGGCATCCCGCGCAGGATGGTCTGGGCACTTTCCGGCATGGCCTGGACGATGATGAGGTCGCGGAAACGTTCCAGCAGGTCCTCAACAAAACGACGCGGGTCATGGCCGGTTTGGATGACCCGGTCCACCGCCCGGAATACGGTGGCGGCGTCGGATGCTGCCACGGCTTCCACAACGTCGTCCAGCAGCGATGCATGGGTATAGCCGAGCAGGGCGACCGCGAGCTCATAATCCAGGCCACTGGGACCGGCGCCGGCCATGAGCTGATCCAGAACGGAGAGGGAGTCACGGACGGACCCGCCGCCGGCGCGGATCACCAGGGACAGGACGCCGGGGGCAACCGGCACGTTCTCCTGCCGGCACAGCAGTTCCAGATAGGCCATCAGCGGTTCCGGCGGCACCAGGCGGAAGGGGTAGTGATGGGTGCGGGAACGGATGGTGCCGATGACCTTGTCAGGCTCCGTGGTGGCGAAGATGAACTTGATGTGCTCCGGCGGTTCCTCCACGATTTTGAGCAGGGCGTTGAAGCCGGCGGAGGTGACCATGTGGGCTTCGTCGATGATGAAGATCTTGTAGCGGTCCCGGACTGGGGCATACGTGGCACGTTCGCGGAGGTCCCGCGCGTCATCCACACCGCCATGGCTGGCGGCGTCGATCTCGATGACGTCAAGGGAACCTGAACCGCCGCGGGCCAGCTCGATGCAGCTGGGGCAGGTGCCGCATGGAGTGTCAGTGGGCCCCTGGGCGCAGTTGAGGCAGCGGGCAAGGATGCGGGCGGAAGTGGTCTTGCCGCAGCCGCGGGGGCCTGAGAAAAGGTAGGCATGGTTGACGCGGTTTTTGCGCAGGGCCGTCATCAGGGGCTCGGTGACGTGTTCCTGCCCAATAACGTCTGCGAACGAGTCGGGACGGTATCTGCGGTAAAGGGCGGTTGTAACAGTCACAGAGAAACCCTACCAATCCGGGCTGACATTCAGGGTTCCTCGCAGGTGCCCTGTGGGGGAATAGTAAAGACCCCCCATGCACCCGCCAGAGCCCGCTTACCCTTGCTACCTTCCGGTCCTGGGGGAGTTCAACAGGATGACGCCACATGAGGGGCCGTCAGCAAGTTTACCCGACGTTTAAGGGTGCCTCGAACCGGGCAGCCAGCGGCCGCCTAACGCCATCCGTCCACGGGCCAGCTCATTAACGCCGGCTCCTCATAGGGGTGGGCATCACGTAAAGCCAGCACTACGGCGTCGAGCTTTGTGGCCTCAACCACGCATTCGATCCGGTCCTCGGCCACGGTGGTGGGGCTGCCCACCGTGCCAACGAAGGGCGATGCGCCCTGGAGCGGCATGAAGCGGCCGGTCCCCGGGGTGACGAAGGAACAATGCGAGTAGTTCCCGATCCTGCCGGCGCCGGCGTCGCCAAGGGCAGCTAAGACCTGGTCGGTATGGGAGGCCGGGACATAAACCACTAAGGCGTGAAGCGCACTCATGAGTCCATGGTGCCAAGAAAGCAGCCATAGAGTCCCGGGTTCATGGGGTTCGCAGATGGCAATTTTCATTGCTTATCTGGCGCGCAGGCACGATCATGGGTATGTACAACGATTGGGGCAATCTCCAGATTGTGAGCTGCGGGGCCTGGCTGGTGGGGCCGGACCCGGCAGCTCAACGTGTACCGGTGGAATGGGCGCGTTGGGGGCGTCCATTTTGGCGTTAAGGCCCCAGTTGCCCGGGGCTCTGCATCCAGCCGCGCCCGCGGACGTTGCGGGGCCCGCGGGCTCAATTGGGCGATGCCGCGATGTTCAGGTATTCTAGTATCTGCTTTCGATTCGGAAGCAGCTGGAGAATTCGCCTAGCGGCCTATGGCGCACGCCTGGAACGCGTGTTGGGTTAACGCCCTCGGGGGTTCAAATCCCCCATTCTCCGCCACCAAAAGCCCGGCCCTGACATTGTCAGGGCCGGGTTTTTGCATTCCTCAATGTTGAAATTATTGATATGCGCTTGACGACTGGCCCTTTGCAGGATCCTCAGTCAGGTACCCAAGTCTTCGCAGCCTGTGGAGCGCGGCGAGCTCGCTGGGGCCCTTCCGTCCCAGTGCCAGATGTACGACGCCGAGCGTCACCTTCGTTGCAAGCTTCACCGGCAGAGGGAACGGGCCCAGCCGCGGGTTCCTGAGCCCCAGCATCCGGCGATACGTGGGTTCCAGGCTGTAGACGGCGCCAGCGAACATGATCCGGTAGCCCGGCCGCAGGAGCGGATGCAGGGGCGGATTGCGGATAAACGCCACCGTTTCCTTGACTCTGCCGTCCGCACGCAGGTCGCTGTTGTAGCGGTCCAGTTGCCGGCGCATCTCCGCTTCCGTCAGTGGCGGATCCTCCACCCCCATCAGCCGTCCTGCCTGTGCCCATTCGCGTACATAGGCGTCCGGCCCGCCGGGGATGGGGCCGCCCCAGATTTTGTGGGCCGAGAGAAAAGCGTCCATAAAGGCGATATGTACCCAGCGGGCCAGGTCGGGATCATTGGCGGAGTAGGTCCGTGGGCGGCCCTGCCCGTCAAGGTAGGTACCCTGCACGGGCTCGTGCAGGCGGTGGAGCCTGGCCGAGGCTTCCTGGGCCGCAGCCGTGGAGCCGTAGGTGACAGTAAAGATCCAGCGGATGGTCCGTGCCAGCCGCCCCAATGGATCCTCCCGGAAATTCGAATGTTCGTGGACTCCCGCCAATGCACCTGGGTGAAGCGCCTGCATCAGCAGCGTCCGGATTCCGGCAACAATCGTTGGCATCGAACCGTGCACAGCCCACACGGCAGAACCCGGCAGGTGATATCCGGCGTCGTCCCCTTCCGCCAGCCGCGGAACCCAGTCCGGCAGCGCGTCGGCACTGCCGGTGAACGCCTTTTTCAGCTCGCCCTGCCACTCCCTGAGGATGTTGCGCATATTCCCATTGTTGCGCACTCCCTCAGCTGCGTACCGCCGGGGCTCTAACGGTACGCAGCTGCTGCCGTCCGTCAGTTGTGGCCGGCAGCCAAAGGCTCGGGGGCAGCGCGACGGCGGGACGGCGCCAGGGCGACGACAAGCGCGGCGATGGCTACGGCGCCGCTGAGGACCAGTCCTGGTCGGTACTGCGCCAGCATGGCCGCAGCATCCACTTGCTGGCCGCCGGGGTGTCCCTGCCCGGAGATGAGGGCCGTCGTGACGGCAAGTACCAGGGCTGCCCCCACCTGCGTGCTGGTCTGGATCAGCCCGGCCGCCAGCCCCTGTTCAGAGTTGCGGATGCCCGCCGTGGCCTGGACGTTGATGGAAGGGAAGGCGAGCGCAAAACCGATGCCCAGCAGCAGGATGGATGGCAGGATGTCCAGTGCGTAGTCAGGCGTGGTGCCTACCCTGAGGAAGAGGACGTATCCGGCCGCCAGCGAGGCCAGGCCCGCCACTATCAGCCGGGGCGCCCCGAACCGGTCAATGAACCTGTCCGCAAACGGAGCCGTGGCCACTACCAGGAGTCCTGCCGGGAGGAGCGCCAGGGCCATGCTCAGGGGGCTCCAGCCCAGAACGGACTGAAGGTAAAGGGTGACGATGAACTGGAAGCTGAGGTAGGAACCAAAGAGGCCTACGGCACTGAGGTTTGCCCGGGCAACCCAGCCCTCCTTCAGAATGCTGAACCTGATCAGAGGATGCTTGACGCGGGTTTCGATGATGGCGAAGGCGGCAAGGACGGCAGCTGAGACGGCAAACCCGGCGATGGTGGCAAGGGATCCCCAGCCGTGTTCCGGCGCGGATACCAGGGTATAGACGAGCCCGAGCATTCCGCCGGCCAGCGTGATGGCACCCCACACGTCATGCCCGCTCTCCTGTTCCTGGTCCGCCGGGTTGTCGCGCGGGATGTACTTCAGGCCAAGGATGATCACGGCGACGGCGAACGGGACGGAGACCAGGAAGGTCCAGCGCCAGCTCAGGCTGGTCATCAGGCCGCCCACCACCAGTCCAAGGGAGAAGCCGCTTGCTCCGAAGGTGGAGAAGATGGACAGCGCACGGTTGCGCTCGCGGCCTTCCGCGAAGTTGGTGGTGATGATCGAGAACCCTGTTGGGGCAGTGAACGCTGCCGCCAGGCCCTTGATGAAGCGGGTGGCGATCAGGAGGGTGGGGTCATCCACGAGGCCGCCCAGCAGTGATGCGGCGGCGAAGACGCTCAGGGCGATCAGGAAGATCCTGCGCCGCCCCAGGAGGTCGGCCAGACGGCCGCCGAGAAGCAGCAGGCTGCCGTAGCCCAGCACGTATGCGGAGACGATCCACTGCAGGGATTCGGTGCCGAGGCCAAGTTCCTGCCCGATGGAGGGAAGCGCAACTCCCACCATGGACACATCTAATCCGTCGAGGGCAAGGACGGTGCAAAGGACCAGCAGAAGCATCCATTGCGCACGGGTCCAGCGAGAGGGTGCTGACGGTCCGGAAGCGGTTCGTGTGAGGGTGGAGGGTAAGCTCATGGCGATCAATCTATATGACGTGTCATTAGATGACAAGGAATATTATGACGTGGATTTTATTTATCGCGTCGGCTAGAATCTCGCTATGGCAACCAAGGACCGTCAGCTCGTTGAGGAGTGGCGCACCATCCAAAGCGCCTATTTCCGTACGGCGGGTGCGATCGACCGCGAGCTTGAGGCCCGGTTTGATATCGGCCTGAACGAGTTCGAAATTCTTGACCTCGTCGCCGACAGCGTCGAATCCGCCTGCCGGATGAAGCAGTTGGGGGAGCGTACGCCCATGACTCAGAGCGCCATGTCCAAAGTGGTGGACCGCCTTCAGAAAGCCGGCCTGCTGACCCGCAAGGCCTGCGAGGAGGACCGCCGCTCCCTATACCTGGAGCTGACCGATGCCGGACGCACGCTGCATGCCGCAGCGGCCGCCGTGCACCGAACCCTCCTCAAGGAAAACCTGGGCTGAATCCGCACTGACGCTGCCCCGCATGGTTATCCACAAAATCCGCAGTTAATCAGAAGCGGGGTTCCCAGCCCACCGGCCGTGTGTTCCTATGGGAGTGAGAGCACGCCCGGCCGGATTGGGGTCTGACGGGACGAACGGGGAGTCAATGTAGTGGGTAATCACTGGGGGTCCGGCCGCGAGAAGGAATCTGCGGGCGCGTGTGCTATTGCCGTGCGGGCACTGGCTGCCTCAGCGGTTGTGGCAATGGCCCTTTTTGCCGCCGGCCTCCCTTCACAGGGCCGGCACAGCGGCGGCACTGCAGCCGGCAGTGTTGGTCCCGTTGGCATTGTTCCCGGTGGCTTTCCTTCCCCCGGCCATGTCCACAATGCACAACTTCCAGGGGACGGGGCAGAAGCGCCCTGGACAGGAACAGACGGTCAAGCGGACCTGACCGGGCTTTCTGGCGGCTTTGTGGCAGACGCCAGGGCCCTGGTTCCCTTTAGCCGGACCATCGTCAGGACCATTCCACGAGACGGCCTGCCGCAGCTCAATGTTGCCTCCGCCGGTCTCCCACGGCCGCCGCAGGGATTCCTGATGGCGCCCCTTGAAGTCCTCAATTCAAGTTCACCCTTTGGCCTGCGTGTCAGCCCCCTCACCGGGGCAGGCGGCGACTTCCACCTCGGCCAGGACTACGCAGCCCCCTGCGGTACCAGGGTCTATGCGTCGGATTCGGGCTCGGTGCGGGCCGCCGGCTGGCATCCGTGGGGCGGTGGGAACCGGGTAGAAATCGATCACGGCAACGGACTCATCACTACCTATAACCACCTTGAAGCCATTGGCGTGCAGGCAGGTGACTCTGTCCAGGTGGGGCAGGTGATCGCCCGGGTGGGAACCACCGGATGGTCCACCGGCTGCCATCTGCACTTCGAGACGATCCTGCACGGCAAGCACACCAGCCCGCTCAATTGGAGGCTTATCCCCATCAGCCAAGTGGATCAGCTTGCTGCCATCGCCATGATCAGTTTTGCCGATCGCCCGCCTGCTTCCGCCAGGACGAACAACTGGGCAATCCCTGCCGCCTCCGACCACACCCATACCGTCCTGGGCGGCGAGAATGAACTGACCGTGGCGCCAACACCGGACGAAACCACAGTTCCGCCAGCGGGTAGCGCCGACGCCGAACCTGCCCAGCCTGCCCCTTCAACGCCGGCTCCCACAACGCCGGCTCCCAGCGAATCGCCCACACCAACAGCTACGGACACGCCTTCGGAGACTGCCAGCCCGACGGAGACTGCCACGCCTTCGGAGTCTGCCAGCCCGACGGAGACCGCTACGCCTTCGGAGACTGCGAGCCCGACGGAGACCGCTACGCCATCGGAGACTGCGAGCCCGGCGGTTACTGCCACGTCGGACTCGCTGACCACGACGCCAACGGCGGCTGGTACGCCCACCGTTGCTGTGACCCCCGAGCCTGCGCCAGCAGCGACAGCCACCCTGGCTGACCCGGCACCACCCCCCGATGCGGCTCCCGTTACACCGGTTGATCCAGTGTCCTCGCCGGCCCTTCCGCCGGCACCCGCGCCTGCTACTGAACCTTCAGCCACGGAGCTGGCCTCGAGGGAGGCCGAAACGGCGGCGATTGCCCCGGAAACAGCAACGGTCACTGCCGCTCCTTAACCGAAAAAGAAGCAGTCTAAATCGAAAAGGAACGGCCTGACGGGAATCAGCCTGACAGGAAACGTTCAGTGTTGCCCCGTACGCTTAAGTTGGCAACGTATCTCCGGCATCACCAACTTTTCGAGGACCGCCCGTGACTTCCCTGTACTCCATTCCCCTCACCCTCAACGACGGCACCATAACTGACTTCGGCCGCTTCAAGGGGGATGTTGTGATGGTGGTTAACGTCGCCTCGAAGTGTGGCTTCACGGCCCAGTACGCAGGCCTTGAGACCCTCTACGAAAAGTTCCAGGACCGCGGCTTCGCAATTTTGGGCGTCCCATGCAACCAGTTCGCGGGCCAGGAACCAGCCAGCGATGCTGAGATCGCGGAGTTCTGCCAGCGGAACTTTGGCGTCACCTTCCCCCTGACGGAAAAGGCGAATGTGCGTGGCAAGGACCAGCACCCGCTGTACGCGGAGCTCACCAAGTTCAAGTCCGGCGTCCTGCCCGGGCTGGTGAAATGGAACTTCGAGAAGTTCCTGGTCAACCGCGACGGCGAGGTGGTTGCCCGCTTCGCTCCCGCCGTCGAACCGGACTCGGCGGAGGTCATCGACGCGATCGAGAAGGCCCTCGGGTCTGCGAGGCCGGATAGTCCGTCTGCATAAAACGCTGAGGGTAATTCTTTTACCTTTTTTCAACTTGGCCGCGGCAATTTACCCAAAGTTTGCCCAATGTCTGATTGGATAAAGATAACTGATAGGTAGAAGGGAAACGCCGTTTCCCACCGACCACAGAGGCAGCAATGGAGCACATCGAGGCCGAACACCCCCGGCCACGCCACTTCCTACTCCACCTGAGCGATCCCCATCTGATGGGAGGTCCGGACCCCCTATACGGCGCCATAGACAGCGAAGCCAAACTCATCCAGCTTTTTGATGAAGTGCGTGCTTCCGGAGCCCAACCTGAAGCTGTGATTTTCACCGGGGACCTGGCGGACAAGGGTGATCCCGAAGCCTACGTGAAACTCAGGGCCATCGTGGACCCCGCCTGCGAGGAACTCGGCGCCAAGGTTATCTGGGCCATGGGAAACCACGACAACCGGGCAAACTTCCGCACAGCGCTGCTGGACCAGCCTGGAACCGACGCCCCGGTGGACCACAGCTACTTCATCAACGGCCTGCGCGTCATCACCATGGACACCTCCGTGCCAGGGTTCCACCACGGCGAGCTCGACGAAGCGCAGTTGGACTGGCTGGCCAATGAGCTGGACACCCCTGCCCCTGACGGAACCATCCTGGCGCTGCACCACCCGCCCGTCCCGTCTGTCCTGGACCTGTCCGTGCTGGTGGAGCTGCGGGACCAGGCGAACCTCGAGGCCGTAGTCCGCAATTCGGACGTGCGCACCATCCTGGCCGGTCACCTGCATTACTCCACCACGGCAAGCTTTGCCGGCATCCCTGTCTCGGTAGCTTCGGCCACCTGCTACACCCAGGACCTCAACGTTCCCGTCGGCGGCACCCGCGGGCGCGACGGCGGGCAGGCGTTCAACCTCGTTCACGTTTATGAGCACACCATCGTGCACTCGGTGGTCCCGCTGGGCAGCACGCCCACGGTGGGGGAGTACGTTACGCCGGAAGGGACGGCCGAGCGGTTGGCCGCAGCGGGCGTCCGCATCCCGGAGAACGCAAAGCCCAGGGGCACCAAGGTGGGGATCCGGTCAGCCGGTTAGGCTCAGATTTCCCACGGTGCCTTGATGGGGAAGTATTTCTCCAGGAAATCCGTCACCAGCTCCGCCCTTTCGTCTGCGGGGACTTCCGGGAAGCTTCCGTCATTCAGGCAGAAGAAGTCCATGTTCCGCTTGGCCAGAAGCTTGGGCAGGTAGTTCAGTCCTGCACGCATGGTGGTGTCTATGTAACGCACCTTTGCCGCTGTCTGCGTCACTGCCTGTCCGGTGAGGAGCGCGTAGTAGTGGTAGAGCGAGTTGGTGACGGAAATGTTGTCCGCGGCCCGGAATCGGCTGGCGGCCGTCTTCCTGAACTCCTCGGGGAACTCGCGCTCCATCTCTGACACCACGCTGCGCCTCAGCGGTGCAGCAGTGTGTTCCAGGTGACGGGTGGTGATGCGGCCGAACCTGTTCCACAGCAGCTTGCGGTTGACCCGGGCCGCATTTTCGAAGCCGCTGCGCTCGGCGTCGTTGTCGCCCAGCCCGATTCTGGTTTCAGCCTCAACGAACTTGGTGATGCCACCCGGCGTGAAAAACATGTCCGGGCTGACGGGCCGGCCAAAGAACATGTCGTCGTTGGAGTACAGGAAGTGCTCCGACAGCCCTTCGATGTTGTGCAGCTGGCATTCCACCGCCTGCGAGTTGTGCGTAGGAAGGACCGAGGGGTCGGAGAAGAATTCCTCGCTGCGGACAATCGTCACGGCCGGGTGCTCGGCGAGCCAGGCAGGTGCTGGTGAGTCCGTGGCAATAAAGATCCGCCGGATCCACGGCGCGAACATGTACACGGAGCGCAGGGCGTACTTGAGTTCGTCGATCTGCCGGAAGCGTGCCTCGTGGTCATCGCCTTCACCGAGCACCACGCCCTGCTGCTGGGCGCGGCGGGCAGCGATGTATTCGGGCGAGCTGCCATCCACCCAGGAAAACACGAGGTCGATGTCGAAGCTGATGTCGCTGGCGTGGTCAGCAAACATGTTCTCGATGGTGGGCCACGTGTGGCCGTAACGTTCCACAGTTCCGCGGACCGCGTCCTGGCTGAGCATGGTCCGCCGGGTCAGGGAATTCTCGATGGGCAGGATCACCTGGTTGCCCTCAAAGCTCCACAGCTCCAGCTGGACACCCGCCGATGACCCAAACTCGAAGCCGCCGTCGGGCTCCACGCGCGGGCGGTACAGGCGGAAGATGCGCGCCTGCCGGTTGGGCGAGAGCTCGCCGTCGGCAACGAGGACAAAGGACTTCTTCTTGGCGTCCACGGTCATCGAATAGACGGGCTCGTTGCGGCAGGCTTTTACCAGCGCATCCCGGAGCGTCTTCCGGTCCTTCCAATCAAGCGCGATCACCGGGCGGTCGCTGTTGCCCCGGACAAGGAGGTAGTCCAGGCCGGCGCCTGCGAGGACGTTGCGAAGGAACAGCAAATCCTCCACCATCGCCTGGTAGGGCGTCCGGTTGTGGTTGATCAGGGCATACCTGCCCTTATGCCGGACAACGTCGGGGCGGTGTTTGAGGCGCGCCTCAGCCGCCGGGGATGTCACCTCCGCGTGTACGCGCGCTTCTACGGACGCCTGGCTGCCGTAGTAAATCTCGTCCTGGACCGGTGCTTCTGTAATGGTTGTCTCCGTGCTGCTAAATCGTAAGCGTTCTTACCCTGCATAATAGCCCGGCATGGAAAACGGCAGGTTTCGAACGGGCCAACTGGCCGGGAAGGGGCCTCAGCCGATCAGGGCGTCGAGCCAGTCACGCAGGAACGCGCCCCCGGCGTCGTCATGAATGACGTCGGCGGCCAGTCCCAGGTCAGCGGCCGTCAGCACCGCGTACGGCTTTACGGGAACGCCGTCCGCGGGACGGACGTCAACGTGTTTAACGGCGTGGTCATTGTGGTGAAGCCAGTCTGCCATGGCGTAGTCCGTCCGGGAATCTCCCACCGTGCGCCAGGCCTGCGGGGTGATGCCTTGGGCGGCGAGAAGTTCCACTGCCCGGCTGGCCCCGAGATCCTTGCCCAGCCGTACGGATTCGATGTCCGTGGAAATGATGGTGGGGTCCACCCGGTAGTCCACTTCGTCGTCGGAATTGGGCGCGTGATGCTCCAGCCGAACCACACCCAGGCCGTGGCGCGCCATCAGGTGCATGGCATCGGAGTCGAAGAGCTTCTGTTCCGCCAGGTAGTCCGAGTTGGCCACCTCCACGTGCTGCTCCACGGACACCATGGCGCGCTTGGTCTCATCGAAGAACATGTGCGCGGCGTAGTCCTCTGCGACCAACCTGCGTATGTCGTCGCCGTAGGCCTTGGGTACCGCCAGTTCCCGGTCCACGTGGATGGGGCCGGGCCCTGCCGCTGTGTAACTGAACCACACAGCACCCTTCTCGCAGATGGCGTGGATGACTGTTTCCGAGGGCATTCCGGCGGCGATCATCGGCTCCATCACCTGGGTCCGGATGAACTCATCGGAGCGGCCGGTGTTGAAGATGACTGGGATGCCGGCAGCGGCAAGCGCTACCAGGTCAGAGATGATTTCCGGTTTTACGTCCCGGGTCACCGGGCTGGCCACGGGACCATCGACGTCGAGCAGGAGTGCCAGCGGCGGCGCGGAAGGCTGGCGAACGTCGGGTGTGCCGGCAGGAAAGTCGGTTGCAGTCATGGCTCCATTGTGTCAGCCGGGACCATGCGGACCTGTGTCACGGGCCGAAGCTCCGCGGGATGTGACAGATGGTCACCGTTTGGCTACAACCTTGGCACGCCACGATCCTGATCTTCTCTCAGACTGGGAAGCTGCCTAGGCTGGCAGGGTGATATTTAAAGCTGTGGGCGAGGGCCGCCCTTACCCCGACCATGGATACAGTTCGCCCAAAGAGTGGGCCGCGCTGCCGCCGCGTCCGGTCAGGCTGGACGAACTGGTGACCACCAAACGGACACTGGACCTTGAAGCTCTCCTGGCCGAGGACTCCACATTCTTCGGCGACCTCTTTCCACACGTGGTTCAGTTTCAGGGAACCCTGTATCTGGAGGACGGGCTGCACCGGGCCGTCCGCACAGCCCTCCACCAGCGGACCGCCATCCACGCCCGCGTGCTGGTCATAGATGGCTAGGACGCCCAAGGCCAAGGACCCCGCGGTACTGCACGGCCATCACGTAGTCACCGGCTCTGAACTTCGCGCCGCCTTTGAGGCCGGAGCGGATCCGGACAACCCGGTCCGGCTGCGCCGCAGGGTCCTGCACGGCGTGGTGCTGGTACTCCTCCTGGGGCTTATTGCCGCCGCCATCATCACCGCGACAGCCATCATCAGCGGGCAGTTGAAGCTTCCGGCGGCCGAAAGCAGCGAGGAGCCCGCTTCAGTCTGTCCGACAGCCACCTTTGACTACACCCCAAACGACAAGATCAACCTCAACGTCTACAACTCCACCAGCAGGCCCGGACTGGCCAGGACCGTCGCCGACGAGTTCCTCGCCCGGAAGTTCGTGGTGGGGGCGGTGGGCAACACCGACGCCGGCCACAGGGGAGTTGCAGCTGTGGTGTCAGGTGCGGCGGGCCAATCGGCGGCTTTCAGCGTCCAGCGCAACCTGCCTGGTTCGGACTACTACCAGGACGACCGCGCGGACGCGAGCGTGGATGTGATCGTTGCCGGAGACTTCAAGGAACTTGCAGCGGCGGAACTCGTGGACCAGACGCCCGGAACCCTCAGCTGCCCGCGTGAAAGCCGCCGCATCGCCGACGACGACAAGTATCCTGTTATGCCGACGGCGGGTGCAACGCCATAACGCTTGTGCCGGTAACGGCCTAGCCGGTCACGGCAGGAAGCTGGTCCACGCGGACTGGGCGGCCGTCGTCGTCGAACCTTGCTCCGGCACCCAGTTGGATAAAACGGACTGTCCGGGCGATCCGGCCTTCAAGTTCCCCCGGCTCATCGCTGCCGCGGGCGGCGCTGGAGGAGAGGGTGCCGTGGATCAGTTTCGCCTGCTCGCCGACATCGGCCACCGGCAGATACCCCTGTTTCATGCCGTCACTGAGGATGCCCTGCAGCAGGACGCTGAGCTCGCCCACATGGTCCGCCAGTTTGGCGAAGGACGACGGCGACATCACCGCCGCCATGGCCGGCCCCGGCGGGAGGTGGCGGCGGCTCAGGTCCTCGACCTGGGAGCGCACGTACAGCGCCAGCCGTTCCACGGGGTTGTCCAGGCGATCCAAGGCCTCCCGCAATTCGGCGAGGAACCGTTCGGTCTCATCCAGGGCATACGCAATCAGCAGTTCTTCGATGTCCGCAAAGTAGTTGTAGACCGCTGTCCGTCCCACCCCGGCGTGCCGGGCGACGTCGGTCATGGTCAGGCCAGGCAGCCCATGCGTGAACAGCAGCTCACCGAATGCCGTGAGGATGCGACGCTGCGTCTCGGCGCGTTGCGCGGCGTTACTGGCCGCCGAAATCCTGGGCATGCAGACACTTTACCGCCGTGTGTCAGTAAACCAGCAGTTGATACTGCATGCTCGCGCGCCGCGGGAGGGGCGGCGCAGGGTCAGACGGCGCAGCCGTCCGGGCCGCAGGAGTCCCCGCCGCCGGTGTTGACCAGAACCAGCGGATGGCTTTCCTGCCAGGCCTGGTTGAGGGCGGCGGTGAACGTCTCAGCAGGTTGGGCGCCGGACAGGCCGAACTTCCGGTCGATAACAAAGAACGGGACCCCGGTGACGCCCAGGGCGCGGGCTTCCCGGAAATCGTTCCGGACGTCGTCGGCGTACTTGTCAGTGGAGAACAATTCAGCCACCTCGGCAGCATCCAGGCCCAGGTCCTCGCCCAGTCCAGTCAGGTACTCCTGGTTGCCGATGTCCTTGCCAAGTTCGAAATGGTCGCTGAGCAAGCGCTCCTTGGCTGCGTCCTGCGCGCCGTGGGCTGCCGCCAGGTGAATCAGGCGGTGGGCCGTGAAGCTGTTGGCCACCACAACGTTGTCGAAGTCATAATTGAGGCCTTCCGACCGGGCCTGGACGGCCACATGGTCAAACATCTGCCTGACCTGTTGCGGCGCCAGCCCTTTCCGGGTGCTCAGATAATCCAGCTCGGTGCCGTCGTAGTGCTCGGGGAGCGTGGGATCCAGCTGGTAGCTGCGCCATTGGACGTCCACCGAGTCCCGGTGCGGGAACTCGGCCAGGGCAGCCTCAAACCGGCGCTTGCCGATGTAGCACCACGGGCACGCGACGTCTGACCAGATCTCAATCTTCATGACTGGTTCAACTCCCGCGTCCCGGCCGCCATTCCGGGCAGGAGTGTCGGTTGCGTCACATTTTGGCCTTGTCTTGCGACCGTTTTCGGACCATAGTCAAAGCACAGGTTATGCAGAGGCCTTTCAGAATTAACTGGACGCTTGGCCACAGGGGGAGCCTGGCCTGTCACCCTCCTGGAGGTCTGGATGCGGATAGGGCTGATTGCAGGACCATGGATTCCTGTACCGCCGGTCACCTATGGCGGCATAGAAAGAGTTGTGGATCACCTTGCACGCGGGTTTGCGGACGCAGGCCATGAGGTCCTGTTGGCCGTCTCCTCCGACAGCGAGTGCCCGGTACCCCGGGTTCCCGGCATGGCCCCGTCCGACCCCGAAGAAGTGGGCACCACCGTCTCGGAACTGAGCCACGTCATTAAGGCCTACAAGGGTGTGCAGGGCGTGGACATCATCCACGACCACACCCTGGCCGGGCCGTTCTGCCCCTTCCGGCCGCCAGGAACCCCCGTAGTCACCACCATCCACGGACTGCTCACCCCCGCCGTCGCGGAGATCTACCGGGCCGCCAGCGCCAACACCTCGATCATCGCCATCTCCCATGATCAGACCTCCCACGCCCCCGATATCCCGGTAGCGAAAGTGATCCACCATGGAATGGACCTCTCCTCTGTCCCGGCAGGCAGCGGGAGTGGCGGCTACCTGTGCTTTGTGGGCCGAATGTGTCCGGACAAGGGAGTCATGGAAGCCATCGACCTGGCGCGGAAAGCGCGGATGCCGCTGAAAATTGCGGCCAAGATGCGCGAAGCCGAGGAACTGCGCTACTTCCGCGACGTCATCAAACCGCTGCTGGGAACCAACGAGGAGTTCGTGGGCGAAATCGGTGACGCCGAAAAATACCATCTCATGGGCGAAGCGGTGGCCTTCCTTAATCCCATCCAGTGGTCAGAGCCTTTTGGCCTGGTCATGATCGAATCCCTTGCCACCGGCACGCCGGTAGTGGGTACCCCCATAGGTTCCGCCCCCGAGATAGTGGAGCACGGACGGACAGGCTACCTGGCAGCCACCGACAAACTGGCGGACCTGGTTCCGGCGGCCGCCAGCCTGGACAGGGCGGCATGCCGGGCCAGCGTACAGGAACGCTTCAGCGCTGAACGTATGGTTGCGGACCACCTTGACCTTTTCGAACAGCTCCTTGAAGGGAAGCCGGCTGCGGGCGTTCCCAATCCTGTTGGCTTGCACCAGAACCGTTAGGAGCCTGGCCCAGCGTGCGCTCCATGACAAAGTCATGTTCCAGCGAGTTTCCCAGCCGGAAAGACTTGGTCCCCACTGTGCGGAATCCCGACTTCTCATAGAAGCGGATGGCACGGACGTTCTGGCTGTTGACGCCCAACTTCGGCGTCGATCACCAGCACGGTGACGTCAGGATCCGCCAGGTATGCCTGGAAATGGCGCTCGCTGAGTGTGTTGGCCAGATGCGCGGAAATGTCCTCAGGAGACGCCGACGGCGGGCACGCCAGCGGAAAGGTGACTTCCGCCAGCCGGGCCAGCGCGCCGGCGTCGTCCGCTGTTGCTTTCCGAACGGTGTGGGGCATGTTCCAACCCTTCAGCCCCGCTGAGTTTTTGTCCATCTGTGGCGACTTTGAGCCCCGGCAAAGTCGCCGCATCTGGACAAAAACTCTTCAGATTACTGCTTGAAGGCGGCGTCGAAAGAGGTGCTCGACGGCGGGAAGTCGAACTTTTTGAGGGCGGCGAGGGCTTCGGGGGCGCCGTGCAGCCGGTCCATGCCGGCGTCTTCCCATTCAACCGAGATGGGTCCGTCATAGCCGATGGCGGCGAGCGCGCGGAAGGACGATTCCCAGGGCACATCGCCGCGGCCGGCGGAGACGAAGTCCCAGCCTCTGCGCGGATCACCCCAGGGCAGGTGGGAGCCCATAACGGTGTTCCGGCCCGTGGGGCGGAGCTTGGTGTCCTTGCAGTCCACGTGGTAGATCCGGTCCTTGAAGTCCCAGATGAACGAGACGGGGTCGATGCCCTGCCACATCATGTGGGACGGGTCCCAGTTCAGGCCGAATGCTTCGCGGTGGCCGATCGCTTCGAGGGTGCGGACGGTGGTCCAGTAGTCGTAGGCGATCTCGCTGGGGTGGACTTCGTGGGCGAAGCGGACCCGGCATTCGTCGAAGACGTCCAGGATGGGGTTCCAGCGGTCCGCGAAGTCCTGGTAGCCGGCGTCGATGACCTTTTCCGGGACGGGCGGGAACATGGCCACGTACTGCCAGATCGAGGACCCGGTGAACCCGACGACGGTGTCCACGCCCAGTGCCTGGGCGAGCCGGGCGGTGTGTTTCATTTCCTCGGCGGCGCGGGTGCGGACGCCTTCGGGGTCGCCGTCGCCCCACACCTTGGCTCCCACGATTCCTTCATGGCGGAAGTCGATGGGGTCATCGCAGACGGCCTGGCCCTTGAGGTGGTTGGAGATGGCCCAGACCTTGAGGTTGTACTTTTCCAGGACCGCGAGCTTGGAGTCCACGTAGCCTGGTTCGTCCCAGCGCCAGGCGTCCAGGTGGTCGCCGGAGACGGCGATTTCGAGTCCGTCGTAGCCCCAGCCGGAGGCAAGGCGGGCGACTTCCTCGAACGGGAGGTCGGCCCACTGGCCGGTGAACAGGGTGTACGGGCGGGGCATGTCAGGCTCCTTCAGTCGGGACGGTTTCGGACAGGGCTGTGTAGTTGCTGGCTGTTTCAGTCGTGGCTGGCGCCACGTTGATGATGGAACCCTTCGCAGCGGACGATTCTTCAATTGCCGCCAGGACTCGCTGGACGGCCAGGCCATCCTCGAACGACGGCGAAGGCTGGGTTCCGCCGTCGATGGCCAGCAGGAAGTCACGGATCTCGTGGGTGAATGTGTGCTCCCAGCCGATGATGTGGCCCTGCGGCCACCACGCCTCAAGATAGGGGTGCTCCGGCTCGTTGACCAGGATCCGGCGGAAGCCCTGCTCGCGGACGGGGGCGGTGGCGTCCAGGAACCCGAGTTCGTTCAGGTTCTCCAGATCAAAGAGGATGGCGCCCTTGTCGCCGTAAATTTCCAGCTTCAGTGAATTCTTCTGGCCGGTGGCCACGCGCGAGACCTCCACCGAGGCAATGGCCCCGGAGGCCAGGGACAACGTTGCCCAGGCGGCGTCGTCGACCGTTACTTCCTCCGGGCCAGCCGCCCCGGGACGGCTGGTAGTGAAGGTGTGGGTGCGGCCCGAAACCTCCCTAACGCTATCTCCAAGCAGGAACATGACCTGGTCTATGGCGTGCGAAGCGATGTCCCCCAGGGCGCCCGAGCCGGCGCTTTCCTTCTTCAGCCGCCAGGTCATGGGGGCAGTCTCATCCGCGAGCCAGTCCTGGAGGTAGGCGGCGCGCACGTGCCGGATGACGCCCAGCCGGCCCTCGGCGATCAGCTCCTTCGCCAGGGCCAGCGCCGGAACCCGGCGGTAATTGAAACCCACCATGGACTGCACACCGTGTGCCCTGGCAGCCTGGGCCGCAGCCGTCATGGATTCGGCCTCGGCCAGGGTGTTGGCGAGCGGCTTTTCCAGGAGTACGTGCTTCCCGGCCTCCAGGGCAGCGGTGGCAATCTCGGCGTGCAGCCATCCCGGCGCACAAATATCCACAATGTGGATGTCATCCCGTTCGATCACCGTGCGCCAGTCCGTTGCGGTTTCGGCCCAGCCGTACTTCGCCGCGGCTTCCTTCACTCCGGCGGCGTCCCGGCCGACAAGGACCTTCTGTTCGAACGCCGGTACATCAAAGTAGCTGCCTACGTTCCGCCAGGCGTTCGAATGGGCCTTGCCCATAAAGGCGTAGCCAACCATGGCCACGCCCAGCGGCTGATCATCCCGGCGTGAGGGCATGGTGGGTTCCGTTTGCGGACGGTTGGTGCTGCGTTCCTGTGGGGTCATGGTGCGTTTTCCTAGAGGGTTTTGGTTTCTGGTGCCCAGTCTTCGGGGAGGGCAGGAGAGGCGGGGGCGGTGCTTTCGACGTTGATGAAGGTGCCGGATTCGATGGACTCGGTGATGGAGACCATGGTGTCCAGGACGTGGTACGCGAGGCCGCCGGTGGCGCGGTGCGGGACACCGGCGCGGAGGGAGCGGGCCATGTCCAGGACGCCCATGCCGCGGCCGTTCGCCGGGCCGGTTGCCGGGATGGTGGTCCAGTCTTCGTCCCCGGTGCGCCAGAGTCTGATGTCGCCGTCGAAATAGTTCGGGTCAGGCAGGGAGATGGTGGCTTCCGTGCCGGTGATCTCCACGAAGCCCATCCGTTGGCGGGGGGATTCGAAGGAGAAGACGCTGTGGGAGGAGGCGCCGTTCTCGAATTGGGCCATCGCGGAGACATGGGTGGGTACTTCGACGGTGAACTCTTCGCCTGCTTTGGGTCCGGAGCCGATGACGCGGATGTCTTTGGCTTTGGAGCCGACGGCGGCGACTTTCCGGATGGAGCCGAAGGCCTGGATCAGGGTGGTGAGGTAGTACGGGCCCATGTCGAAGAGCGGGCCGGCGCCGTGTTGGAAGAGGAACGCCGGGTTGGGGTGCCAGGATTCCGGGCCGGGGGTCTGGAAGGTGGTCATGGCGGTGAGCGGCGTGCCGATGTCGCCGCGCTGGATCAGGCGCAGGGCTGTTTGGAGGCCGGCGCCGAGGAACGTGTCGGGGGCGCAGCCCAGCCGGATCCCCGCGGCGTCCGCGGTTTTGAGCAGCCCCAGCCCGGATTCACGGTCCAGGGAGAAGGGCTTTTCAGTCCAGACGTGCTTTCCCGCGTTGACCGCGGCGGTGGCGACTTCGACGTGGGCGGCGGGGATGGTGAGGTTAACGATGATTTCGACGTCGGGATGGTTCAGCGCCGCGTCCACCCCGCCGAACTCGGGGATGCCGTATTCGGTGGCCCGCGCTTGAGCGGTGTCTTCGAAGAGGTCAGCGATGACGTGAACTTTCAGGTCCGGGAAGCCGGTCAGGTTGTCCAGGTACTGCTTGCTGATGTTCCCGGCACCGATCACGGCGACGCCCACCGGGCCGCGGCCGGTGCCTGTGCCGGCCATCCCTGTGCCGGTCATGCCAGCTCTCCTGCGTTCACGGCAGCGGTCTGGAGGTAGGCCAGGCTTTGGGCGATGCCGTCGAAGATGTCGCCGGCGTAGTCATCGAACTCCACCACCCCTACCTCCAGGGAAGCGGCGGCGTTGATGACGTCCAGGACTGCGACCTTGCCTTGGCCGGCGGGTTGCTGGGCCTTCGTGTCGGTGTTCAGCGGGCCGTCCTTGATGTGGATGAACTTCACCCGGTCACCCAGCTTGGTGAGAATGTCCACGGGGTCCTGCCCGCCGACGGCCACCCAGTAGGTGTCCACCTCCAGCACGAGTTCAGGGTCCAGCAGGTCCGCAAAGTACTCCAGGGCGGTGCGGCCCTCAATGATCGACTCCAGCTCCCATTGGTGGTTGTGGTAGCCGACCCGGATGCCGTATTCCGCACCTTTTTTCGCTGCAGCGTTGAGCGCTGCCGCGGTGGCCTGGATGTCTTCGGCCGTCTGCCAGCGCTCCGCCGGGATGAACGGATCGATCACCGTGCTGATGCCGAGTTCCTTCGCCGCGGCAAAGATTTCGTCCTGGTCCTGGCTGAGCAGCGGTGCATGCCCGGAGGGTGCGGTCAGGCCGTTCTCCCGCAGCGCCGCGCCGAGTTCCTTTGCAGTAGCGACAAAGTTGTACGGCTCCACCTGCGTGAAACCAATCTCCGCGACCCTCCGGATGGTGCCGGCCAGGTCCTCCTGGATGGCGTTGCGCAGCGTGTAGAGCTGAAGTGAATACGTCATATTCGTGGTTCTCCTGAAGTGCAGTTGGTTTCCCCTAAAGCTAGAACCACTTTTACCGAGCGTCAAGCAAAAGTTGAATGATGGGCATCAATCTTACTTCGAGGTGACAGGCAGAAGAATCGTGTGTTATCCATAAACAATGAGCATCACCTCCCGTACCGCGCCTGCCAACCCTGATAGCGGCGGCAGTCTGGCGCGCGCCGGTGACCTCTTCCAGCTCCTGCGCGACGGCAAGGCGCGGACCCGGGCCGAACTGGCGCTGACAACCGGCCTCGCCCGTTCCACCGTCGCTGCACGCATCGATGCCCTCATCGCGTCCGGCCTTATTGCCGCGGCGGGGGAGGCGAACTCCAGCGGCGGCAGGCCGCCGTCGCGCTTTGCCTTCAACCCGGCGGCGCGTGCCGTCCTTGCCGTGGACGTCGGGGCCACCCATGTCATCGTGGCCCTCACCGATCTCAGCGGAGCAGTCCTGGCCGAACAGCGCCTGGTCCAGGACGTTGCCGACGGTCCGGAAACGGTTTTGGGCCGGGTGGTTGCCGAAGGGCTCTCACTCCTGGCAAAGGCTGGCCGGAGCATCAGTGACCTTGCCGGCGTCGGGATCGGTTTGCCGGGTCCCGTCGAGCACGCCACCGGACGGCCCGTGAAGCCGCCCATCATGCCGGGTTGGGATGGGTTCGACGTGGTCAGCTATGTCCAGCGTTCCCTGCCGGGGCCTGTTCTGGTGGACAACGACGTGAACATCATGGCTTTGGGCGAGCGCAGTGCGCATTGGCCGGAACACCAGAATTTTGTGTTTATTAAGGTTGCCACAGGGATCGGTTCAGGCATCATCAGCAACGGCGAGCTGCAGCGCGGGGCCAATGGCACCGCCGGCGATCTTGGCCATGTCCGCGTTCCCCGCGGAGACGATGTGCTCTGCCGGTGCGGGAACCATGGCTGCCTGGAAGCTCTCGCGTCCGGGCCGGCGCTTGCCGCAGACCTGACGCGTCAGGGAGTGCCCGCCTCGAAGGGCAGCGACGTGCTGCGCCTTGTGGCGGAGGGAAACCTGCCGGCCATCCAGGCGCTGCGCCAGGCCGGGCGGGACGTGGGGGATGTCCTGGCTACTGTGGTGAACCTGCTGAACCCGTCCGTCATAGTTATTGGCGGAAGCCTGGGCCAGGCGGGAGAGCATTTGATGGCGGGCATCCGGGAAGTTGTTTACCGGCGTTCACTTCCGCTGGCTACAACCCACTTGCGGATTGCCCTCTCCAGAGCGGGGGACCAGGCCGCGATTTTCGGCGCGAGCCAAATGGTCACCCAGCATGTGTTGTCACCGGCGGCAATTGAGTCCACGCTCCAGGCGGCCGGCTAGAGCTCTTGTCAGGTTTCGTGTCAGGCAGGGATAACCCGGATGGGTGCGCCTGCCAACCAGGCGTTGACGTCCTCGAAGGCACCGCCATAGAACTGCCGGTAGCTCTCCCGTGTGACATAACCCAGGTGTGGCGACAGGACGGTATTGGGGGCCGCGAGGATCGGGTGGGCCGCCGGCAGGGGTTCCTGGTCAAACACATCCAGGGCGGCGCCGCGGATCCAGCCCTCCGCCAGGGCCCGGACCAGGGCATCCTGGTCAACCAGAGCGCCGCGGGCTGTGTTCACCAGGATGCCTTCGGGTCCCAGCAGCCGCAGCTCCCGCTCACCCACCGTGCCTTCCGATCGGGGGGACAGCCGCAGGTGAAGGGTGGCCACATCGGAACTTCGGAAAAGATCGTCCTTGCTCACCTTCCGGACTCCTGCGTCCGCGGCGGCCTCATCGGTCAGGTTCTCACTCCAGGCCAGCACGTCCATGCCAAATGCCTGGCCATAGGCTGCAATCCGGCGGCCGATCTTGCCAAGCCCCACGATGCCCAGCGTCTTGCCGGCCAGTTCAAACCCCACAGTGCTCTGCCACGCCCCGGAGCGCATCGAGTTGTCTTCAGCGGGGAGGTTCCGGGCGATCGCCAGCAGCAGGGCCCAGGTGAGTTCCGGCGCTGCCGCAGGTGATCCCGGCGTCCCGCAAACAGTGATGCCATGCTCTTCTGCGGCTGCCACATCAATGGCTGCATTAGCCATCCCGGTGGTGACCAGGAGCTTCAATGCAGGCAGCTTTTCCAGGACCGGGCGGGGAAACGGAGTCCGCTCGCGCATGGCGATGACCATGGAATAACCGGCCAGCGCGGCCACCAACGCTTCCTGCGAGGTGAAGGGCTCCCGGAAGACGGTGACGGATACACCCTCTTTCTCAAGGGCGGTCCAGTCGGCGAAGCCGTGCGCAACATCCTGGTAGTCATCCAGAATGGCAAGCCGGTGCCCCATGTCTGCTCCTTCGTCCGTCGGTGGCGTGATGCTTATCGTATGCCAGCCCGGGACCATCGTTGCCCGCCGCGAAGGGTGTCTCTGCAGTGAGCGCGAACGAACACTTAAGCCCCCGAACAACAGCGCGAACTGGCAGCTAATGCCCTCAAAACTTGGTTTTGGGGTCATTAGCTGCCAGTTCGCGCTTTGATGGGTTCCGTTGCCGGGCCGGCGCCCCGGATTTCGGGGTTCCTGTTGCGAACGGTGCCGGCCCGGCAGACGGAAGTCTTTTGCAGCTGACTACGCTGCGGTGAGTTCCTCCTGGCTTGCCTTTTCACGGGCTTCGGTCAGGTACCGCGCGTAGGCGGGGAGGGTGAGGAAGGAGGGGAAGTCCTGGCTGAGTGTGACTTCCTCGAAGATGTCGCGGGAGTCTTCGAAGCGGTCTCCGTCGAAGCGTTCCAGGCGTGCGAACTCTTCGTCGAGCAGTTCCTCGATCCAGTGGTGGGTGATGATTTCGCCGCGGTCGGTGATGGCGGACGCGTACATCCACTGCCAGATCTGGGAGCGGGAGATTTCCGCGGTGGCGGCGTCTTCCATGAGGTTGTGGATGGCGACGGCGCCGTTCCCGCGGAGCCAGGACTCGATGTAGCGGATGCCTACCTCGATGTTGTTCCGGATGCCCTGTTCGGTGATGGTCCCGGTGGTGGCGGCCACGTTGATGAGGGCGCGGTCGTTGGGGATGACGTCCTCGCGGGTGCGGTCCAGCTGGTTGGGGCATTCGCCGAGGGTGGCGTCGAACACTTCGCGGCAGACCGGAACGAGGTCGGGGTGGGCCACCCAGGAGCCGTCGAAGCCGTCGTTGGCCTCGCGGGTTTTGTCGGCACGGACCTTCTCGAACGCGTTGGTGTTGGCTGCTTCGTCCTTGCGGTTGGGGACGGCCGCGGCCATTCCGCCGATGGCCATGGCGCCGCGCTTGTGGCAGGCGCGGACCAGCTGTTCGGTGTAGGCGCGCATGAAGGGCTGGGTCATGGTCACTTGGGCGCGGTCCGGCAGGACGAACCGGGGGCCGCGGGTGCGGAAGTTCTTGATCAGGGAGAAGATGTAGTCCCAGCGGCCGGCGTTAAGGCCGGCGGCGTGGTCGCGCAGTTCGTAGAGGATCTCCTCCATTTCGAACGCGGCGGTGATGGTCTCGATCAGCACGGTGGCGCGGATGGTGCCCTGCGGGATGTCCAGCAGGTCCTGGGCGAGGATGAAGATGTCGTTCCAGAGCCGGGCTTCGAGGTGGTTTTCGATCTTGGGCAGGTAGAAGTACGGGCCTTTGCCCTGGGCGATGAGGCGGTGGGCGTTGTGGAAGAAGAACAGACCGAAGTCCACGATCCCCCCGGCCACGGGAGCGCCGTCGATGATCATGTGCTTCTCGGGCAGGTGCCAGCCGCGGGGACGGACCACGATGGTGGGCAGATCCTCGGCGGGGCGGAGCTTGTATTCCTTGCCTTCGGGGCTCGTGTAGTCGATGCGTCGTTCGAGGGCGTCGGTGAGGTTCAGCTGACCCTTGATGACGTTGCGCCACGTGGGGGTGGAGGAATCTTCCATGTCCGCGAGCCAGACCTTTGCGCCGGAGTTCAGCGCGTTGATGGTCATCTTCTTGTCCACCGGGCCGGTGATCTCCACCCGGCGGTCCTCCAGCCCGGGCGCGGGCGGAGCGACGCGCCACGACGGGTCGTTGCGGATGTCCTCGGTCTCCGGCAGGAACGTCGGGTCCTGGCCTGCGGCGATGTCTGCCCGGCGGGTCCGACGTGCCTGCAGGAGTTCCTGCCGCCGCTCAGCCGTAGCCCGGTGCAGTTTGGCGACAAACTCCAGGGCATCCGGAGTGAGTACCTCGTTCTGCCGGCAAATAGGCTGCGCGGTCAGTGTGATGCCGTTGATCGTGAAGTTGTCCGTGAAGGTGTTCATTTCAATTGCTCCTGGTGCTGTGCCCACCTGGGTAGCAGTAAGTGTCGTTTTGAGCTTCCAAAACGACACTTACTGCTACTTACGTGGGGAGGGGGGCCACGGCCCGGGTTCCCTCGCGAGCTTGCGAGCGGAGGGCATGGCTGGGGATTAGTGGAACTGGCCTTCTTCGGTGGATCCCACCAGTGCCAGGGTTGATGCGTTCGGGTTGAGCGCGGTAGCGATGTCGTCGAAGTAGCCGGTGCCGACTTCGCGCTGGTGCTTGGTTGCGGTGTAGCCGCGGGATTCGGAGGCGAATTCCTTTTCCTGGAGCTCGACGTAGGCGCTCATGCCTTCACGGGCGTAGCCGTGGGCGAGGTCGAACATCGAGTAGTTCAGGGCGTGGAAGCCGGCCAGGGTGATGAACTGGAACGTGAAGCCCATGGCGCCGAGTTCACGCTGGAACTTGGCGATGGTGGCGTCGTCCAGGTGCTTGCGCCAGTTGAATGACGGCGAGCAGTTGTAGGAGAGCATCTGGTCCGGGAAGTCGGCCTTGACGGCTTCGGCGAATTTGCGGGCCAGCTCAAGGTCCGGGGTGCCCGTTTCCATCCAGATGAGGTCGGAGTACGGGGCGTAGGCCTTGGCGCGGGCGATGCAGGGTTCGATGCCGTTGCGGACCTTGTAGAAGCCTTCCGGGGTGCGAACCGGCTGGCCCCCTTCGCGGAGGACGAATTCCTGGTCGCGGGGGTCGACGTCGGAGGTGATCAGGGTGGCTGCCTCGGCGTCGGTGCGGGCGATGACCACCGACGGTGTGCCGGCGACGTCTGCAGCGAGGCGGGCCGCGTTCAGGGTCCGGACGTGCTGCTGGGTGGGGATCAGGACCTTGCCGCCGAGGTGGCCGCACTTCTTCTCCGAGGCGAGCTGGTCTTCCCAGTGCACACCCGAGGCGCCGGCCTGGATCATGGATTTCATGAGCTCGTAGGCGTTCAGCGGCCCGCCGAAGCCAGCCTCGGCGTCGGCAACAATCGGCACCATCCAGTCCTCAACGGTCTGGATGCCCTCGGAGAACTCGATCTGGTCTGCCCGGAGCAGGGCGTTGTTGATGCGGCGCACCACTGTGGGTACCGAGTTGGCCGGGTAGAGCGACTGGTCCGGGTAGGTGTGGCCGGAGTTGTTGGCGTCCGCGGCCACCTGCCAGCCTGAGAGGTAGATGGCGCGGAGGCCGGCCTTGACCTGCTGCACAGCCTGGTTGCCGGTCAGGGCGCCCAAGGCGTTCGTGTAGCCGCCGGTCTTGTGCTCCTCGGTCAGCTGCTTCCACAGCTTTTCCGAGCCGCGGCGGGCCAGAGTGTGCTCTTCGGAGACACGGCCACGGAGGCGGACGACATCCGCGGCCTTGTAGTCCCGGGTCACACCTTCCCAGCGCGGGTTGGCGGCCCACTCAAGCTCCAGGGCGGCGGCCTGCTCTGTTGTGTCCTGGCCGGACGGCTCCTGGGTGGGCTCAAATGCTGCAGTCATCGTTGATCTCCTTGATTGAGCTCCGGGGTGGTAATCCGCCGGCCAGGGCTGCTTCCTTGCAGTCCCGGCCGGCTACCCCGGTGCGGTGTTTCTTTCCGTGATCCCTACTTTTCAGCACTTTCAAGCACTTCTCTAGGGGAAAACAATGGAAAGAAATGCATTTCTTCGCGTATCCTCAAGAAATGTCCCCTTCAAGCTGGAACCGCAAAGCCGCCACACCGCCGTCGTCCCCTGCCGCCCCGGAACTGGACGTCATCAGCCTCGGCCGCCGCGTCCGCCACCTGCGCAAAGCGGCTGGACTGACGCTCGATGACCTGAGCGCCGCCGTCGGGACCGCGCCCAGCCAGCTGAGCCTGATCGAAAACGGCAAGCGAGAGCCCAAGCTGGGACTCCTGCAGCAGCTCGCGGCCGCGCTGAATGTGGGCATCGACCAGTTGCTCGGCGCGGAGCCGCCCAACCGCAGGGCAGCCCTGGAAATCGAGCTGGAACGGTACCAGCGCAGTCCCATCTATGAGTCCCTTAACCTGCCGAAAATCCGCATCAGCTCGCGGCTTCCCATGGACGTGCTCGAGTCGATGGTTGGGCTGCAGCATGAGCTGGAACGCAAGCTCAACGAGCAGATCGCCACCCCGGAGGAGGCCCGCCGCGCCAACGGTGAGCTGCGGGCCATGATGCGGGAGCGGAACAACTACTTTCCCGAGTATGAGGCGGAGGCCCAGAAGGTGCTGGCGACCGTCGGGCACACCACCGGTCCGCTGTCCCAGCACGTGATCGCCGACATCGCCGCGCACCTCGGCTTCAGCCTCCATCATGTGGGCGATTTGCCGCATTCAACGCGTTCGGTGACCGATCTTAAGAATCACAGAATTTATCTCACGCAGAATCAGCGGACTGACCACGACCCCCGCTCGGTGCTGCTGCAGGCCCTGGGCCACTACGTCCTGGGCCACCAAACGCCCAAAAACTATGGCGATTTCCTGATGCAGCGCGTGGCCACCAATTACTTTGCCGCCGCGCTGATGCTTCCGGAGAAGGCCACGGTGGACTTCCTACAGAAGGCCAAGCAGGCCAAGGAAATTGCCGTCGAGGACATCCGTGACGCCTTTGCCGTTTCCTACGAAACGGCCGCGCACCGGTTCACCAACCTCGCCACCCAGCACCTGGACATCCGCACGCACTTCCAGAAGACACACCAGAGCGGCATCATCTACAAGGCTTACGAGAACGACGGCGTGACGTTCCCGCAGGACCACACCGGCGCCATCGAGGGCCAGCCGTCATGCAAGCAGTGGACGTCACGGGTGGTGTTCGACGTCCCCGACAAGTTCAGGGCATACAACCAGTACACGGACACTCCGGCGGGGACTTACTGGTGCACTGCCAGGACCGAGCGCTCGGCCAACGGCGAATTCTCGCTGTCGGTAGGTGTGCCCTACGCCCACGTGAAATGGTTCCGCGGCCGGGACACCACCGAGCGGTCCAAGTCCACGTGCCCGGACGAGAGCTGCTGCAAACGTCCTCCGGCTTCGCTGGCCTCTGAATGGGCAGGCAATGCCTGGCCGTCGGCGCGGGCGCACTCGCACCTGCTCGCCGCCATGCCGCCAGGCGCGTTCCCCGGCGTGGACGAAACCGAGGTGTATAGCTTCCTGCAGGCGCACTCGGGGAAGTAATCCGTGGATGAGTGCCCCTTCCAGGCCTAAGAGCTGCACGCCCTACGTCTCGGCTTCGATGAGCTCCTTGATTCGCTGGTAGCCGCCCTCGATCATTCCTCGGTCCATTGACCCGTGGTAGTAGGGCATGTCCAGCTCGAGGTTAAGTCGGGTCTTGTCACCGTCTATGGGGTCGAAGGTGACACGGCCATGGACTTCCAAAGGTCCGTTGGGCGTTTGGTCCACGATGACAGCTTTCATGACCTTTTCGGGATCGAACTCCACCACTTCCATGATGCCCTCGATGGGAGTGCCAAGACGTGTGTGCCGGCGTTGGATCCGAGTGCCCACGCCTACATGTCCTTCGGTGAGCTGCGTCAATTGCATGTGCGGATCCCACCGAGGATGGTTGCGCACATGGTTCACCGCGTAGAAGTCGAACACCACCGCAGGGGGCCTATCGATGACAACGGAAACCTTGAGTTTCATGGCCTGCCCGAATCGCAAAACCTAGGGTTGACAAGCGCAGTGTACACCCGGGCGATCCTGCGCCGATACTGGCAAATGACGCCCTTCATGCACGGCAATCGTCAAGAAACAGGTCGATTCCTGCGTCCGCCAACGACGGCAGGAACCGCTGAATCCGCCGCTACCCGTGAAGCGCCTTGTAGGCCGCCTCAGCTGCGGGGTGAAGTGGCAGGCCGGCGGTGTTAATGAGTGATTCCGCGCTGAGGAACTGGACCCCCAGGCTGGACCGCGGAACGAGTTCCTGGGCATGGCCCACCAGCAGCTCCACGGTCCTCTTCACTGTGCCGGCATCCAGGTCATCGCGGCACAGGAGAAGGTTGGCCACGCCCACAGTCCATACGGCCGGCGTCCCCTCATAGCTGCCCGCGGGAATCAGCACGCGGTCGTAATAAGGGCCGTACCTGGAACGCAATTCAGGGAGCAGCGCGGAAAGATCGAGGAAGCCAAGCCCTGTGTCGTGATGGACGGCAGCGATGGCGGCGGTGGGCACCCCGCCGGACCAGAACAAGGCATCCACCGAACCCGCCTGGAGTGCGGCAAGCCCGTCATTGAGCCCCAGGTTCAGCACCGTGATCGCGCTGCCTGCCGGTCCCGGCGCACTCGAACCGGTACCAGTGGGGATCAACCCTGCGGCTTCGATGAGGCGGGGAGTGGTCAGTGACGTCCCCGAGCCAGGCTGGCCCACGGCGACGGTCCTGCCGGCCAGTTCAGTAAACGCACGGATGCCGCTGTCCCGCCGGACCACGCAGTGGACATAGTTTTCATACACCTTGCCGACGGCGGCAATTCCGTTGCCGGATCCGGTCGCCGCCGCTGCCTGCTGGGCCGAGGCGTCTGCGAGTGCGACGGCGAAGGTGGCTTTGCCGCTCAGCAGCTGCTCGAGGTTGTCCAGGCTGCCTCCGGTGGTCAGCGCCATGGCGTTGCGGGCCACACCGTGCCGCTGGAGGGCTTCCGCGAGCAGCGTTGAAAACTCAAGATAGAAGCCGCCCTGCTCACCGCCTGCCACCGTGACCGTCCCGGGCCCGGTTTCCGATGTGCACGCTGTGAGCGCCGGCAGCAGCAGGCCGGTCAGTCCCGCTGCCAGCCCGGCTTTGAGGGCTGTCCGCCGGGCGGGAAGAAAGCGGAGTGTTGGCTCACTCATCCGGACCCACCTGGCGTTGCAGGGCTAAGGGGCGGGGAAACTCCAGGCGTGCGTCCAGGCCATGCGGAGTCCGTTCCGCCAAGGACAGCCGGCCCCCGTTGGCATCCGCGAGTTTGTCCACGATGGTCATGCCCAGGCCGTTGCCGCTGACCATCCGGTGCCGCGGGGAGCGCCAGAACCGTGTGGTGGCTGCTGCCCTTTCGTCGGCGGACAGGCCCGGACCGTCGTCTGACACCGCGACGGACACCATTCCCGGACTGGTACGGACCGATACAGAGATGTGGGCCCCGTCGGCATATTTGATCGCGTTGTTCAGGAGTTCACCGACCATCTGGCTCAGGTCCTCGGGGTTACAGGCTAATTGCACTGGCGAGTTGGGCGCCTCCAGGACCACCGCCGTCGACGCCCGCCGCGCCGCAGGCATTGCCCGCTCCACCTCTTCCGCCACGATCGGGAAGGGGTCGATCAGCGCCCCGTTCCGACCGAAAGCCGGGCCGAGGGTGCCCCTGGCAGAATCCTCCGACGCCCGGTGTTCCGCGGCCGCCAGCCTAAGCACGCCGTCCAGGATCTCCTCGACGCGTTCCAGTTCTGCAACAACCCCGGCCGCAGCAGCCTTTTCGCGGTCCGAATCCACCTCCAGCTGCAGCAGATCGATCCTGAGCCGCAGTGCTCCTACGGGATTGCGCAACTGGTGTGACGTGTCGGCAATCAGCTGCCGCTGCGAGTCGATACTGTCGCTGACAGTCCGCGCCATGGCGGTGAAAGAGCGGCTCAGTTTCTTCAGCTCAGGAGGACCGTCGTCCGGGAGCTGGGCTGTCCTTCCCGTCGCTTCGAGTTCAGTCACCGCCGAATTCAGGCGATGAACAGGCCGCAACACCCATCCGGTCACGCGGGATGCGCCCCACAGCAGCATCGCCCCGAGCGCCGACGCCGCGAGGACGACGGCGAGCCACCGGTCCCGCAGTTTCTGGCGGGCCGCGTCCAGGTTGACTTCGACAACGGCCTCGCCCAGGACCTGGCTGGCGCTTCCGAAGGACCGGGAGATTACCTCGGAGCCGGTTCCGAACGGTTGAAGCGGGGCCAGGGTGGTGTCGCTGAGGTTCAGGTTCGCACTGGCGATGGCGTCCCGGACGTCTGCCCTGTCTTCGGACAGGCCGCCCGAGCGCAACGTGGCGTTTTGGAGGCGGACCAGGATTCCCTCGCCGTAGAGCTCCGAGTACCTGTCCATCTCCCGTTGCAGCTGGCTGGAGTCGCCGTCACCCGCGGCATCGAAGGCCACTTGGGCGAACCGGTTCAGGGCTGCGACCCGGTTGATTTGGAGTTCCTGCGTGAGTTCCCGGCTGGCCGAGGTCAGGATGACAGTGGAGACAATGATGACCAGGAGTGCCGAGAGCAGGCTCAGGACGCCCAGGACCCGCAGCTTCATGCAGGATCCGCCTCGATCCGGTAGCCCACGCCACGGACGTTGATGATAAAGCCGGGCAACTGGAGCTTTGCCCGCAGCCCGGTCAGGTGCACATCAAGGGACCGTGAGGAGGCAAGGAAAGCATCACCCCAGAGTGCATCCAGGATCTGTTCCCTGGTGACCACTGATCCTGCGTGACGGGCCAGGAGCGCAAGAAGGTCGAACTCGGTGGCGGTCAGGGGAAGAACCTGTGAACCGAGGGCGGCCACGCGCCGGTGGACGTCCACCTCCAGGTCTCCCAGCACAATGCTTTGTGGGGGCGCTGTGCCTTGGCGGAACGCACGCCTGGTGACAGCTTCGATCCGGGCCAGCAACTCAACAAGTTTCACCGGCTTGACCAGGTAATCGTCGGCTCCGGACCGCAGGCCCAGTACCACGCTCCGCTCGTCGTCGCGGGCAGTCAGAATCAGAATCGGGCAGTGGGTGACCTGGCGGAGCTTGCGGAGCACGTCCAGGCCATCGATGTCCGGGAGCCCCAGGTCCAGGAGGATGACCTCGAACCGCCGGTGGGCCAGCAGCGCGTCAGCTCCCCTGGACACCCGGGTTGCCTTGTGGCCGGCGGACCCGACGGCCGCGGCAAGTGCAGACGCCATGGCGTCGTCGTCCTCGACGATGAGCACTTCCATTGCTGGTCCCTTTTCCCTTGGTGGGCACTTGCATCCCTGCCCGCATTGGAGGTTACCCCCTTTCACACCCTGCCGGGGGCGAAACCTAAGGAAGTGTTAGGAAATGCTCCGCCGCATAGGTTGTGCTGTGGATCACCCATAGCTTGAAAGGAGTCCCCGCCATTCAGGCGGCCTTCAATGTCGAGGAGGAAGCCATGCGCAAAGTTGCCATGGACAGCATCAAAGAAAATTCGCACCGGTTACCCATGGCCGTGCCGCCAAGGAGGGTTCACTGATGCACACCCAGCAAGCCACAGCGCAGAACGAGGCGGCGCAGACCCGCAAGGCCGTGAGCAACATCCTTAAGGGCTCGTCCGGCAACCTCGTGGAGTGGTATGACCTCTACGTCTACACCGTGTTCGCAGCCTACTTCCAGTCCCACTTCTTCAACTCCAAGGACGAGCTCCAGGCCGGCCTCGAAGCGATGGCCGTCTTCTCGACGTCGTTCCTGATGCGCCCGATCGGCGCCTGGTTCTTTGGCCGCTATGCGGACCGCAATGGCCGCAAGGCCGCCCTGACGCTCAGCGTGACCATGATGTCGGCCGGCTCCTTCGCCATCGCGATCCTGCCCACCACCGCGCAGATCGGCGTGTGGGCACTGATCCTTTTGGTCCTCGTACGCCTGGTCCAGGGGTTCTCTGTAGGGGGCGAATATGGCACCAGCGCCACCTACATGTCCGAGGCGGCCACCTCCAAGCGGCGCGGCTTTTTCTCCAGCTTCCAGTACGTCACGCTGATCGGCGGACAGATGGTGGCCCTGCTGGTTCTCGTGATCCTGCAGAACACCATGGGCAATGCGGCGCTGACAGAGTGGGGTTGGCGGATTCCCTTCGCGATTGGTGGCGTGGCTGCGCTGGTGGTCCTGTGGCTGCGGCGCTCCATGGAAGAAACAGTCTCCGCGGACCAGATCCGGGCGGCGCATGTCCATGTGGCCGGTGAAGCCCAGCCAGGAACCATGAAGCTGCTCTTTACCCGCCATTTGAAGCCACTGCTGATCTGCATTGGAGTGACCCTCGGCGGCACTGTGGCGTTCTACACGTACACCAACTTCATCCTCAAGTTCATGAACGATACGTCCGGCATCGCCAAAACCGACACGTCGCTGATCAACTTCTGGGCGCTGTTCATCTTTATGCTGCTCCAGCCTGTCTACGGCCTGATTTCGGACAAGGTGGGCCGCAAGCCGCTGCTTCTGTGGTTCGGCATCACCGGCGTCCTCTTCACCTGGCCGCTGTTGTCCACCCTGTCCAACACGAAGGACCCGTTCACTGCATTCCTGCTGATGATGGGCGGCCTGCTGGTCGTGGGCGGCTACACCTCGATCAACGCGCTGGTGAAGGCTGAACTGTTCCCCGCTTCCATCCGTGCCCTCGGCGTCGGACTGGGCTACGCGATCGCCAACTCGCTCTTCGGCGGAACAGTCCCGCTGATCGGCTCGGCGCTGCAGAAGGCCGGCCAGGTGGATCTTTTCTTCACCTACGTCACCGTGGCGATCGGCGTTTCGCTGCTGGTCTATATCTTCGCCCTGAAAAACAAGAAGGCCACCCACCTGGACCGTGAGCAGGGTGATGCCTGGAAGCGGCCAAGCACCGATGGCGACAAGGACGAAGCGCTCCTGAAGGTCTAGCAACAGCGGAAGCACGACGGCGGGTGGCCGGCTCAGCGGTTCCTTTCGGTGCCGGAGCCGGCCACCCGCCGTCGTGGTTTTCTGCGTGATGAAACTCAGTGTGTGGTCGCCAGCATCCCGCCGAGACCGAAACGATGGCGAACCGTGACCGCGCAGGCATCGTTAGTTGCCGCCGTCGCTGCTTCACTGGGAGCAGGCGGGCTCCCGCCCTTGCTAACGGGGAGGCAATCAGATGGTCATCAAGGCACCACTGCTTACACGCGTACTGGCATTGGGTGCGGTGGTGGCCCTGACGGCGTGTTCATCACCGGCGCCGGGCCTGGTGAAAGCCGACGGCGTTGAGCGCGTTTCGGTGGAACGTGCGGCTTTTGACGGTGAGCTGTCAGCGTTCAGGACCTCCGCCCTCAAGCTCGGGAATGCCCTTCTGGCCGACGGCGGCGACGACGCAAACGGGAATGTGATCGCCTCGCCCGGAAGCCTGCTGATCGCCTTGGCCATGCTGCGCGCGGGGGCGTCGGGCGACGCCGCCGCTGAAATGGATGCACTGTTGGGTCTCCCGGAAGCTAACCGGGATGAGGCCATGAACGCCCTCCTGGCCGAGCTCGAAAAGTTCGACGGCGACCCCGGGTCAGTGGATGAGGCCAATCCACCGGCGGAACCCTTATTGCATGTGGCCAACGGACTGTTCGTCCACGGGAGCGTCCCCACCGGGGAGCCGTATCTGCAAACACTGGCAAAGCATTACGGGAGCGGCGTCTATCCGGTGGACTTCCGGGATAAGGCCGTCACCAGCCCGGCGATCGACGCGTGGGTTGACAAGAACACGGGTGGCCGAATCAAGAAGGCGCCGGCGGATTACGACGTCAACAACACCTTCAGCCTGCTGAATGCCGTCTATTTCGCGTCCGCGTGGGAGACGCCGTTCAGCCCCAATGCCACGTATGAGGAGCCTTTCACCACTGCAGCCGGCGGCACGGTGAACGTTCCGATGATGCACAGCCTGCAGGACCTGGCCTACGCGGAAGGCGACGGGTGGCAGGCTGTTGACCTGCCGTACGGGGAGGGGTTTGTGATGCGGTTGGTGCTTCCTGCAGACGGCGGCGCTGCCCAGGCCGCAGGCCAAAGTGGAGACCTTCTTGACCCTCTCAAACTCGCCGACATTGCCGGTTCCCTGGAGGCTGCCGCTGACGAAAGTGTCCAGCTCTCGCTGCCAAAGTGGAATCACAAAAGCGCCTTTGACCTGCGCCGCGTCTTTGAGCAATTCGGGCTCAGCTCAATGCTGAACACGACGCGGGACTTCGATGAGATCCAGCGGGGCATGACCATCACGCAGGCCGCGCAGGCGGCCAACATCACCGTGGCGGAGAAGGGGACCATTGCCGCCGCGGTGACTCAAATCAATGCCGAGGCCTCGAGCGCAAAGATGCCAGACCCTGCGCGCATCCTCGAATTCAACCGGCCGTTCCAGTACCAGATCGTCCACGTTGAAACCGGAATGCCGCTCTTTATGGGCAAGGTGGCCGATCCGCGCTAGGCAAGTTCCTCAGCGCCGGGAGTGCCTGCGCCGCACGAGGATGCCGTAAGCCGCGAAGAACCTGGGTACCACCAGATACACGGCAACCGGGACCACTGCAAGGGTCAGGACCAGGGCGCGAAGCACGGGATGCCACCCCTCCATTAACGGCGCGGACGCCAGCATGCCCACGGTGACCAGCGGGAAGATGGCCAGCCACGTGATGACTGCCCGGACGTGGACCGACGGAGCCCCCGGGACTGACGGAGCCCCCGGGACAGCCGGCGGCGCCGAGGAAAGAGTGCTTGATTGGGCCGCGGTGCCGGCTGACGCAGGGCTGAGTGTGTTCTCCAACGTAATCCCCAACTGTTTAGTTGCAATTGATAAAACGACAGTAGCTGTGCTCGTTGGAAAGTGCAACTGGTTAGTTGGAGAACGGCTACACTTGGCCTATGGCTTGGAACACAGAGCGCACCAAAGCACTGCTGCTGGCGGCTGCCACCGAGGAATTCAGCGCGAACGGCCTGGCCGGTGCCCGGGTTGACCGGATCGCGGCTGCCGCGGGCGTGAACAAGGAGCGGATCTACCAGTACTTCGGCAAGAAGGATGAGCTCTTTGACGCTGTGCTGGCGGCCGAACTGGTACGCGTGATGACGGATGTGCCCATTGAAGGGCACGGTGCCGAGGCCTTTGGCGACTATGCAGGCCGGCTTTTCGACCGCCACACCACTGACGGCGCCCTGCCGCGGCTGCTGTTCTGGGAGGGGCTCGAACGTGGACGCAACACGGTGGACCGGGCCACGCGGGCAGACCATTGCGCCACCAAGGTGGATCAGGTCATAAAGGTCCTGCCCGGCGTCGACCGGACGGACGCGGCCGATCTGGTGATCACAGTGGTAACGCTCTGCGACGGCTGGACCGTCCTTCCCCAGCTCGATGCGCTCCTTGCCGGCGACGCGCCGGACCGGGCGGACCGCCGTCGGGCCTTCATCGTCCGCACTGCAACACTTATGGCGGAAACGCTTATGGCGGAAAGGCTGCTGGGGGAGTCGCAACGTGGGGAGTCGCCGCTGGGCGCCGCGTCAGCCGCACAGGCTTAGGCGCGGCAGGGCCCGGACGTGGGGCCGTTCAGTGGGAGAATGTGGTGACAGTGCTAATACAGCCGGCGCCCGTGACACTCCCGGGCGGCGAGCAAACCACTACGAATGGACACCCCATGCCCTCCGCATCAGGCCCCTCCACGCCAGGCCCAGACGCCCTGCCCCTTTCCGGTCCGTCAGTCAGCGCCCCCAGGTTTGCCTCCATCGGCTCGCCCTACTTCGGCATCCTGCTGGCCTTTATGGCCGTGGTTCTCATTCTGTCCAACATCGGCGCTTCCAAGGGTGTTGCCATCGGGCCGATCATCACGGATGGCGGCTTTTTCCTGTTTCCGCTGGCGTACATCCTGGGCGATGTCATCAGTGAGGTTTACGGGTTCCGGGTTGCGCGCAAGGCTATCCTTTGCACGTTTGCGCTGTCCGTCTTCGCCTCCCTCAGCTACTGGGTGATCATTGCGTTGCCGGGTTTCGACGACGAGTTTGGAACGTCCAAGCAGGCGGCATTGGAAGGTGCCTTGGGTCCGGTCCCGCAGATCGTGCTGGCCTCGCTGCTGGCGTTCCTGGCAGGCCAGACCATCAACTCGTGGATCCTGGTCAAGATGAAGGCCCGTTCGGGGGAGAAGTCCCTGTGGGCGCGGCTCATGGGGTCCTCAGGCGCCGGCGAGTTTGTGGACACGCTGATCTTCTGCAGCATCGCCGCGTCTGTCATCGGCATCACGGACTTCGGCACGTTCGTGAACTACGTGGTGGTGGGCTTCGTCTACAAGACCCTGGTGGAGTTCCTCCTGGTGCCGGTGACGTCACTGGTGATCGGCTGGATCAAGAAGCACGAGCCGAGCTACGGGGCAGCGTAGGCCAGCGGCCCATGAGTCCGCGGAACGTTGCGGGCTCGCTGTAGCGAAGCGGCGGTGGCATGACCGTGCTTGAATAGAGCATGTCCAGCTCCCCTGCGGTCGTTGTTGTCTGCGGCCCGGCCTCATGGAACCATCTCATCCTCCTGGACCATCTGCCGCAGCCTGTCCCGCACATGCAGTTCGCGCGGGACACCTGGGAGACGGTTGGGGGCACCTCGGCGGGCAAGGCCCTGCATCTTGCGGATCTGGGCATCGGCGTGCAGTTGTGCTCACCGATTGGGGCTGACGACGACGGCGCGCGGGTCCGCCGCGCACTTACCACCTCCGGCGTCGCCGTCGTCGCGATTGCGTCTGAACGCACCGAGCGGCACGTCAATCTTATGACCGACGACGGCAGCCGGGTATCCCTTTACGTTTCGGTGCCTTCCACGCCCGCGGAGAATGAGCTCGAAGCAGCCGGGGCCCTGGTGGCCTCGGCGGATCTCGCCGTGATTGACCTGAGCGAGCTTGGCGCGCTCCTGCTGGAACGGGAAGAGGTCCGGCAGACCCCGCTGTGGGTGGACCTTCACGACTACGACGGGTCTTCCGCGTTCCATGAGCCATTCCTGGATGCCGCCCACGCCGTGTTCATGAACGACGACCAGGCCGACGATCCGTGGGAGCTTATGCGTTCCTGCCTCGAGCGGGGTCCTCGCCTGGCTGTCTGCACACGAGGGGCAGAAGGTGCGATGGCGCTGGAAAGGGGCGGGACCCGGTATGAGATAGCCGCAGTTCCCGCCGATGTAGTGGACACGAACGGTGCCGGCGATGCGTTCATGGCTGGCTTCCTGGCTGCGGCCCTTCATGGCGCGTCAGTTGGGGATGCCCTCAAGGCAGCGGCGGCGCAGGCCCGGATCGCGATTGAGACTAAGCATCTGCACCCCGGGCTGGGGAATCCCTTATTCAGCCAGGCTCCGCGTGCGTAGCTGAAGGTTGAGGCTGTTTTTCTCTACATAGTCCAGAGCGCTCCTTATTGCTCCGACAGCGACGATTGACTCGCCCAGGGGGGAAACTGCGATGCGGGGCGGGGTGGCGGTAAATTCGTCCAGTCGTTCCGCGATAGGTTTCAGCAGTACCCCGGCGGACTTTGCCACGCCGCCGCCAATGACCACAAGTTCGGGGTTGAAGATGGTGGCCACGGCTCCGATAACTCGGGCCATCCTGTCGGCGAGGCGATCCAAAATCCTTTGTGCCAGGTCGTCCCCGGCTGCGGCCGCGGTGAATACATCTTCCGCATCGATTTCCTCGGCGGGATGCCTTCGGAGGGATGTCTTGGCTTTGCCGGCAAGGGCTTCGGCAGCCCAGGTCCTGGCCATGAGGGCGATGCCGAAAGTGTCGCCCACGCCTTCGATCTGCTTCAGGAAGGCCAGTTCTCCGGCACCTCCATGGCTGCCATGGAGTAGCCTCCCGCCATCGATGACTCCCGAACCAAAGCGTTCGCTGGAGAGGATCACCACGACGTCGTCTACTCCGGCGGCTGCGCCGCGCCACCGTTCGCCCAAGGCTGCAAGGTTTGCGTCGTTTTCCAGCAGCACCGTCCAACCATGGAGATTATTGAAAGCAGTCTTGATGTCCAGGTCGAACAGCTCCCAGAAGTGTTGGGTGGCTAAAACATCACCGTTTCGGTCCACGGGTGCTGCTATGCCGACGGTCATGGCGAGCACCATGTCGGCAGAAGCGCCTGCATCTTGAATTGCCGCCATGGCCGACTGATCGATGATGGCAATACGTTCCTCGGCAGTGATCTGGGCGCCGGGAATGCGATCCTCGGCAGTGATCTGAACGCCGGGAAATGGCTGGCTGGACCGGCCGACAGTTTCCCCTCGGAGATTTGACACCACCGCAGTGACCTTTGCGATTCCCACGTCCACGCCCAGAACGAAACCGGCGCTTTCATTGAGTTCGAACCTACGGGCAGGGCGGCCTTTCTGGTATTGGCCAAAGGCCCGCTGGTTCTCCAGCTCCCTGATCCAGCCCCGTTCAATAAGTTCCTCGCACACCGATATGGCTGTGGCGCGGGCCAGTCCCGTTGCCTTCATGATGTCGGTAACTGTTACTGCACCCGAAGCCCGCATGAAGTCAAGGACAGTGCTGGCGCTCACTCTGCGCAGCAGCTGGGGCTCCGGTGCCGAGATCACGGAAGACATGGTATTGACCTCTCTGACGGATACAGCCCATAATACTTGAAGAACTAAATTTTAGTCTCGAATAAACGGACTCGCCGACTATCCCCCAGGCGGAGACCTTACTAACGCCGTCCCACATCAGTGCGGCACCCCTCACTCTGCATCCAAGTTAGTAGATGCCCAGTGTGGAGGTTACGAGATCCAAAACTGTTCTTTATCCGGCCCCCCAAGAGGGCCCTTAACGGCTCTGTGTTCCGCGGGAAGAATCCCTCCAGCCCTTCGTTCGCCGTCTCGTGCCTATGGTTGGGCCGCCATGCGAGGCGGCCCAACAGAAGCAACCCAACAGGCGGCCGCCCCAGCCCCGCCAGCACCTTGAAGCTCAAATGCATAGAAAAGGACATGCCCATGCAACAGGTCATCCACGTCTCACCCGAGACCAGCTTGGAGAGGGACCTACGCCTCAATGCAGCAATCGACATGGCTATAAGCCTTGCCACCAGGGATCGGGCAGGAGGGATCCTGGTTACCAGGCACGCCCCCACATGCTTCACCGTTGAGGTCACCTCCGAGGTCCCTTACGGGCAAGTGCGAGAAGCGGACTGTGCGGTTGCCGTCGACCAGCGCCGATCGTTCCACCAGGAAGAGGCGTGCGGCGCAACGGAGGAAGACAACTCCTCCGAATCGGAGGATGGCCCGTGGAACAGGCTCTGGGAACCGGCAGCCCGACACTATCGGGATATAGCACACGTTCGATGAGCCAATAAGGGGCCTTTGCGTCCTGCCGCTGATGGACAGATGTCTGGCTCCAAGCGATTCCCGGCCCCTGTGGCCGCCCTCGGATTCAATTGCCGAGCAGCTTTTTTGGGCCCTGTTATTACTCAGCTTCATCTCAAAGTCATAAAGCCACAGCGCCTTGACGTGTGACGTAAGGCACCTCCATAGTTGTTTCACCTCCTAAATTTACTTCCAATATTAACTGGCTTCCGTGCGTTCCCAAGACCGGACGCTTGCTTACTGAAAGGCTTGACATCGATGTCTAACTCCCTTTTCTCACGTTCTATTGACCGGCGGACCATACTGCGCAGCGGCCTGTTGGGCGTGCTCGGCCTGGCGGCCGCCCCAGCGGTGGCGGCTTGCGGCGGCGGTTCTGGCTCCAGCGCCGGAGGCAGTGTTTCCTGGGCGGCGTGGGCCAACCCGGGCGAGGACGAACGCTACAAGCAGTTCGCTGCCGAGCTCGGCAAGAAGATTGACGCCAAAGTCAACTTCCAGGCCGTCGTCGGTGACTACCAGGCCAAGCTGCTCTCACAGCTCGCGGGCGGCTCCGCTCCCGATGCGTTCTACGTGGGTGACGCCGACATGGCCAAAATGATTGACGCGAAGCAGATCTCAGACCTCACCGACTACCTCAGCCGTGGCCAGTCTCCTGCCAAGCTCGAGGACTTCCCGGAGGATCTCTACCAGTGGTGCAAGCCGGCCGACGGCAGCGCCGGAATCTTCGGCATTCCGGTTGACTGCAATCCCTCGGTGTTTTGGTACAACAAGGACGTTCTCTCCGCCGCAGGCGTTTCACAGGATCCCGCCCAGCTTTTCGAGGCCGGCACCTGGACGCCGGACGCGCTGGAGGATTTGCTGGGCAAGGTTCGCGCCTCCGGGAAGAAGGGCCTGATCCTGTCCAACTGGTGGTTCAACTGGTGCACCGCCACCACCATGTTCGGCGGTCAGCTGACCGACGAATCCGGCAAGCTGGTTCTTGCCGATGACCCCAAGGCCCAGGAGGGACTGGAATGGCTGCTTGAGCAGTTCAAGTCCGGCAACATCACCTATGCAGGCTCTCTGCCGAAGGGCCAAAGCGGAGACGCCCTTTTCCTGGCCGGCCAACTTGCCCTGAACAATGTCGGCCGTTGGGCGCTCCCGACGCTAAAGGACGTCAAGTTCGGTTTCGACATCGTCCCGATCCCCTCGCCCTCTGGCAAAGACATTCTTCCGGCCCCGGTCGCCACTGCGGCCATAGCGCTCAATGCCAAGGCCAAGAACCCGGAAAAGGCCCTTGAGCTAATTGGAAACTATGTCAGCCGTGACGGGCAGAAGTTCCGGCTCTCCGGAGGTGGCAACGCAGTGCCGTCCATCAAGGGCCTGGACGAGGTCGCCACTGAGGGCGGCATTCCTGCACACGGGCAGTGGTTCAACGATGTCGTCGCCAAGGGCTACGCCATCCCGCGCGCATTCGTGGGCAATCCCAAAACAGCTACCGAACTGCCCCTCCTGGTCGACAAACTGTTCAAGGATTCCGCAACGACTGCGGCATCGTTCAGTTCCGCAGTCACCGAGCTGGTGGAGTCGGGGAAGTGAGCACGCTGACCGCCGCTCCAGCGCCAGAACGGGTCGCGGAGCCCCCTCGACGCGGCCCGTCCCGGCGCAGGCGCAAGGACACCATTGCCGCACTGGTCTTCCTGTCGCCGCAACTCGTGGGGCTGGCAGCCTTCATGGTCGGACCGTTGGTCTTCGCACTGGTATTGGCTTTCAGCAATTGGGATGGTTTCGGCGCGGCGACGTTCGCCGGATTCGCCAACTTCAGCGAGGTACTGTCCAACCCGCGAATCCAACGCTCAGTTGTGAATACTGTGTGGTTCACCGTGCTGCAGGTGCCTGGCCTGATGATCTCAAGCTTCGTCTTTGCCCTGCTGATGCAGAAGGCGGGGAAGATGACTTCGGCCTACCGGCTATGCTTCGTGGCACCAGTGGTGACCTCTTCAGTTGCGGTCGCCGCGATCTGGCTGTGGCTGTTCAATCCTGAAATCAGCCCGGTCAGCAGCGCCTTGCGCAGCATCGGCATCCAGGCCCCTGACTGGCTGCAGGACCCCAACTTCGTGATCCCGGCCTTCGCCATTGTCTCCATCTGGCAGGGCCTGGGCTACCAGCTGGTGATGTTCATGGCCGGACTGCAAAGCATCGGCTCCTCCTACCTGGAAGCTGCCGAGCTGGACGGCTGCACCGGCTGGCAAAAGCTGGTTCACGTCACTATTCCGCTGCTTTCCCCCACGATCCTGTTTCTCTCGATCACCTCGATCATCGGCTCCTTCCAGATCTTCGACTACATCTACGTCTTCATGGACAGCAATGCTCCTGAAGCTGCCCGCACGATCGTGTACGAAATCGTCCAGATCGCCTTCCGCGAATTCAATTTCGGCCAGGCCTCGGCCTTGGCATTCCTGCTCCTGCTGTCCCTGTTGGGTGTGACCGCCCTTCAGCTGGCGGCACAGAAGAGATGGGTCCACTACGCAGAATGAGCACCTCAACCGCTACCCGAAACAACCGCCGCAATCTGAGTCAGCCTGTGAAGGCCCGGAGCGTGAACCCACGGCGTCTTGCCGGCCGGACCATCCTGCACACCGCGCTGGCTGTCTGCGCAGTCCTGATGGCGCTGCCATTCCTCTGGATGCTGCTGTCCTCGTTCAAACCGCTGACCGAGATCTTCGCGCACCCCCCGGCATTGTTCCCCCTTGAATGGACCACGGAGGGATATGAAAAAGCCTTCACAGGCGCCGACTTCCTCCGCGGATTCTGGAACAGTACCTACATCGCAGTAACCGTCACCGCCATCTCCCTGCTCACCTCTGCCATGGCCGCCTACGCCTTCGCCAGAATCGAATTCCGTGGAAGCAAACCCTTGTTCATGGTGTTCCTGGCAACCATGATGGTTCCTGCCCAGCTGACCATCATCCCGCTGTACATCATCATGGGAGGGCTCGGCTGGGTGGATACCCACGCCGCACTCATCGTCCCCGCCGCGCTCTTTAATGCTTTTGGCGTGTTCCTCATGCGCCAGTACGTCAAAGGCATCCCGAAAGAGCTGGAGGAGGCCGCGGAACTGGACGGTGCGAGCCGCTTCCGGATCTTCACCACCATGATCCTGCCGCTGCTGCGCACACCCCTCACCGCACTCGGAATCTTCACCTTCCTTGGACAGTGGAACAACTTCTTCGGGCCGCTGATCTTCCTCAACAGCGACGCGAACTTCACGCTCCCGCTGCTCGTAAACCAGTTCAAGGGACAGTACGGCGCCGACTGGACCGCCCTCATGGCCGCCACCACCCTGGCTGCAGCACCACTGCTGATCCTGTTCGGAGTCGCCCAGCGCCAAATCGTGGACGGTATCGCCCTCTCCGGGTCCAAATCCTAATAACTTCATCGGCCATTATTCAGGAGGTCCAACGATGAGATGTTCTCTCGGTATAGATATAGGCGGGACAAAGATTGCCAGCGCAGTCCTTGACCACGATGGAACTGTCCTGGATGTCCAGACGACTCCAACCTTGCAGGGCGGGGACGTCATCCTTGGGCAGATCGCTGCAATCGTCACCGGCTTCGCCGCGAAGCATGGCCTGTTAGGAATTGGAATCGCTGTTCCTGGGGACGTCAATCCTTCCACAGGCGTCATCAGATCTGCCCCGAACATCGGATGGAGTGACCTGGATATTGCCGAGCGCATAAGGGGCTATGCGCCGGCAGGGGCCGCGGTCCGGGTCGACAACGACGCGAATGCAGCCGCGTGGGCCGAATACCGGTTTGGAGGACATCCCCGCACGGCCTCGTTCGCGATGATCACCGTCGGTACGGGACTGGGCGGTGGATTCATTGTCAATGGGCGCCTCCTGCGCGGGGCAACCGGCGCAGCGGGCGAAGTGGGCCACCTGGCACTTGTTCCCGGCGGCGACAGTTGTGCCTGCGGATCCCGGGGCTGCTGGGAACGCTATGCCAGCGGCAGCGCTCTCCACCGGGCTGCGGTGGCCGCCGGTTGGGACAAGCCCTCGGCGGGCCACGACGTCCTGTCTGCCGCTGAAACCCATCCCGCTGCCCGCCGGGTCGTTGAAGGTGTGGCCCGCGACCTCACGCGGGGCATCCTCCTGCTTTCCTCCGCGTTGGACCCTTCCCTGGTGATCCTCGGCGGCGGACTGGGAAGTGACCCCCGCTTCCTGGCGATCGCCCAAGAAGCACTGGCGGGTGCTGAAGTGACCCCGCCGCGTTCCCGTCCCCAACTCAGGACCGCCGTTCTGGGCCCCCTGGCCGGGGCGATCGGTGCTGCCGATCTTTCCCTGGAACCCGCCGAACAAAACGCAGAACCATCACAGACAAATCCGTCAGTTCAATTCAGATTCCACCATGAAGGAGCAGCGTGAGCACCATCGTCGCAACGGCAAAAGGCACAGACACCGAACGCATGAAGGACCACAACTGGTGGCGCCAGGCAGCGGTCTACCAGATCTACCCCCGCAGCTTCGCCGACTCGAACGGCGATGGCCTGGGCGACATCCGGGGCATCACCGGCAAGGTCTCCTACCTGAAGTCGTTGGGAATCGACGCCGTCTGGCTAAGCCCCTTCTACCCCTCTGCGCTGGCTGACGGCGGCTACGACGTGGACGACTACCGCAACGTGGACCCCAAATTGGGCACCCTGGAAGACTTCGACGAGATGACCGCCGCTCTGCACGACGCCGGTATCAAGCTGATCGTCGACATCGTCCCCAACCACTCCTCGAACCGCCACAAATGGTTCAAGGAAGCACTGGCCTCCCCAAAGGGCTCCGCCGCCCGGGACCGCTACATCTTCCGTGACGGTCTGGGGGAGAACGGCGAACTGCCGCCGTCGGACTGGGTTTCCGTGTTCGGCGGCCCCACCTGGGAGCGGATTACCGAGCCGGACGGCTCTCCCGGCCAGTGGTACTTCCACATCTTCGCGAAAGAACAGCCTGACTTTAACTGGGACAACCTCGAGGTCCGCGCGGACTTCCTGAAGACTTTGCGTTTCTGGTCCGACCGCGGCGTGGACGGCTTCCGTATCGATGTCGCCCACGCGCTGACAAAGGACCTCGAAGGCGCGTTGCCCACCAGGGCGGAGCTTGAGGCGAAGGGAGCAGATGCAGAGGGCTTCCTCGATGGCTCCCATCCCTACTGGGACCGCAACGAAGTGCACGAGATTTACGCCCAGTGGCGCAAGCTCTTTAACGAGTACAATCCTCCGCGCACCGCTGTCGCTGAGGCCTGGGTGCACACTGACCGCCGTCCCCGCTACGCCAGTCCCGAGGGGCTCGGCCAGGCCTTCAATTTCGATCTCCTGCAGGCCGACTTTGACGCTGCCCAGTTCCGGACGATCATTACCAAGAACCTCGCCGAGGCCGCAGCGTCAGGTGCCTCGTCCACCTGGGTGTTCTCCAACCACGATGTCGTCCGGCACGCCACGCGCTACGGACTTACCGCAGCCACCCCCGCCGGTGAAGGTGAGATCATGGCCGGCCTGGCCGGCAAAGAGTGGCTGCTCGACGGCGGTAGGCGGGAAGACGTCAATGCCGAACTGGGCCTGCGTCGTGCCCGCGCCGCCTCGCTCTTGATGTTCGCCCTGCCCGGCTCGGCCTACTTGTACCAGGGCGAGGAGCTGGGCCTGCAGGAAGTGGGCAACGAGATCCCGGATTCTGAGCGTCAGGACCCGGCCTTTTACCGCAACAAGGGCGTGGAAATCGGCCGGGACGGCTGCCGTGTGCCGCTGCCATGGACAACAGAGGGCTCCTCCTTCGGCTTCGGGGACGGTGGCGCCCACCTGCCGCAGCCGGAATGGTTCGCCGCCTACGCCGCCGACAGCCAGGCCGGGATTCATGGGTCCACCCTGGAGCTTTACCGCGCCGCACTGAGGCTCCGCCGCGAGCTGCAGGCCGTTGAAGAGTTGGAGTGGATCGAGACCGGCAACCCGAAGGTCCTGCACTTCAACCGCCCGGGCGGCTGGCAGTCGATCACCAACTTCGGGGACACCCCCGTCGACCTTCCGCCCGGTGTTGTCTTGGTCAGCAGCGCGCCGCTGGAACATGGCAAACTGCCGGGCAACAGCACCGTATGGGTGCGCTAAGGCCCACATCCATCCGGTGATCGGCAGGCCCGACACATTATCCAAGTGCCCATAGCCGCAACTTGGCACCAAGCAGAGTCGCTTAACGGAAGGTTCCACCTTGTTATCTCGCAGTAATGAATCCCGTGTTCCCCACGTCAGTCCAAACTCAGGCGCGCGCAAATCGATTAGCCGCGCGGCTGCCGTCCTGCTCGCTGCAGCGGTGGTGACGGCGTCCGCCGTCCTGCCTGCCAGTGCCGGAACGGTCAGCACCAATAAGTCCGCCCCGGATCCGGCCGCCCAGCATTCGGTCCGCGGCGGCGTCAGTGACCAGAATTTCTACTTCGTCATGCCCGACAGGTTCAACAACGGGAGCAAGGCCAACGACGAGGGCGGGCTGGGTTCGGATCCGATGGTGTCCGGCTATGACCCCACCCGCAAGGGGTTCTTCAACGGCGGAGATCTGAGGGGCCTGCAGGACCGCCTGGACTACATCCAGGGCCTGGGAACCAACGCCCTGTGGCTCACGCCGAGCTTCAAGAACAAGGCCGTCCAGGGCGGCGGGGAGCTGGACAACAGCTCGGCTGGCTACCACGGCTACTGGGTCACTGACTTCACCCAGATCGACCCGCACATGGGCACGAATGCGGAGCTGAAGGCGCTCATTGAGGCCGCCCAGGCCCGCGGCATGAAGGTCTACTTTGACATCATCACCAACCACACCGCGGATGTCATCCAGTACGAGGAAACGTCGTCTGCTCCCTACATTTCCAAGGAAGCCGAACCCTACCGCACGGCCACCGGTGAGGCATTCGACGACCAGGACTACGCCGGCACCCAGGACTTCCCGGCCCTGGATGCGGCAACCTCATTTCCGTACACGCCGGTGATCCCGGCCGCCGAGCAGGACGTCAAGGTTCCCGCGTGGCTCAACGATCCCACGCTGTACCACAACCGCGGCAACACAACCTTCGCCGGCGAGGACGCCCTCTATGGCGACTTCTTCGGACTGGATGACCTGTTCACGGAAAACCCGAGAGTCGTCAACGGGATGATGGACATCTACAAGACTTGGATCCGCGACTTCGGAATCGACGGCTTCCGCATCGACACCATGAAACACGTCAACGACGAATTCTGGCAGCAGTTCGGGCCTGAGGTCCTCAGCTACGCCAAGGAGCAGGGCAAGGACGAATTCTTCATGTTCGGCGAAGTCTTCGAAACCTCCAAAAGCATCACGTCCAAGTTCACCACCAAGAACCGCATGCAGGCGGTCCTGGACTTCGGCTTCCAGGGAGCAGCCCGCAGCTTCGCCTCCCAGGGAAGCAAAGCTAGCGGCATGGCCGACTTCTTCAACGGCGACGACTGGTACACGGACGCCGATTCCAACGTGTACCAGCTGCCCACCTTCCTGGGAAACCACGACATGGGCCGCATCGGCACCTTCATCGCCCAGGACAACCCAGGAGCGCCTGAGGCCGAACTCGTAGAACGTGACGAACTCGCCCACGAGCTGATGTACTTCTCACGCGGAAACCCCGTGGTCTACTACGGTGACGAGCAAGGGTTCACTGGCCCCGGCGGAGACCAGGACTCACGGCAGTCGCTGTTCGCCAGCCAGGTCCAGGAATACCTGGACGACGACCTTCTGGGCACCGGATCCACACACGCGACCGACAACTTCGACACCCAACACCCCCTGTACCGGAAGATCAGCGAACTCGCTGCACTCACGGCCAAGCACCCCGCACTCCGCGACGGCGCCCAGCAGAACCGCTACGCCGCCGACGGAGCCGGGATCTACGCTTTCTCCCGGATCGATGCCAAGGACCAGCGCGAGTACATCGTGGCCCTGAACAACAGCGAGACACCCCAAACCGCAGTAATCCCGACCTACGAGGCGAAGCAGCCCTTCGAGCTCGTCTACGGCGACGCTGCGACTGAGGCCAAAACCGATGAGCAGGCAAACCTCGGCGTCACGGTTCCGCCGCTCTCCGCCGTGGTGTATGAAGCGAAAGGGCAGCTCGCGAAGTCCAAGGCGGCGCCCGCCGTCGCACTCAAAAAACCTCTCATGGCAGCAGATGACACAGGTCGCCTTAAGGTAACTGCCGACGTCGACGGTAACTCGTTCTACGAGGTCACCTTTCAGGCGCGGACCCCGGGAGGTGAGTGGCAGGCGATCGGCACGGATGACAACGCTCCGTACCAGGTGTTCCATGACGTCTCTGCGATGGAGTCAGGAAGCCCGCTGGAGTACCGGGCGGTAGTGCTGGACAACCGCGGGCAAACGTCATCGAGTGAACCGCGCAGCGGTGTTGTTGGCGAGCCTGCGCAGCCGACGACCGTCAGCGTGGCAGGCAGCCTCAACACCGAACTGGGCTGCACGGAGGACTGGCAGCCGTCCTGTGAGAAGGCTTTCATGACCCTCGAACCGGTCCACCGGCTGTGGCAGCTGAACGTCTCGAACCTGCCATCAGGCACTTACGACTTCAAGGCGGCGCTGAATGGGACGCTGGATGAAAACTATGGTGCCGGTGGTGAGCCGGACGGCCCGAACGTCCTGTTCGAACATGAAGGCGGCCCGGCCACGTTCCTGTACGATCACGCCACTAACGTAATCAGCGCTGTCACGGCGGACCAGCAGCCTGCTGCCGTGTCAGTGGCGGGCAGCCTGGACTCCGAGCTCGGCTGCGCCGGCGACTGGATGCCCGATTGCAGCCAGGCCCAGCTAACGCTGGATCCCTCGGACGGCATCTGGAAGCTGCCCATTCCGGAACTGCCCGCTGGCAGTTACGAATTCAAGGCCGCCATCAATGGTTCATGGAGTGAGAACTACGGCTTGGGCGGCGCCGCCAACGGCAGCAATATCGCGTTGAACCACGACGGCGGCCCGGTCACCTTCAGTTACGATCACGCCAGCCACCTCATGACAGTGCGCTAACTAAAAAGTGGACCCGCATTCGTGGTCGTTCCGGGCGCGGAACGGCCACGAATGCTTGAGCGCAGGGCGTTTCCCCGTTGATCTTGCAGAACTCAGGAGTAGTACTGCGCCAGGGTCTCGGCCTTGAACTCGAAGAAGCTGCCGGACTCGATGGCCAGCCGGGCATCGTCCACCATCTTCACCACAAAGCGCTCGTTGTGGATGGAAATCAGCGTTGCCGACAGCATTTCCTTGGCCTTGTACAGGTGGTGGATGTAGGCCCGCGAGTAGTTGGCGCAGGCGTAACAGTCGCAGCCTTCCTGCAGCGGGCCAAAGTCCCGTTTGTACTTCGCCCCGGACAGGTTGTAGCGGCCCGTGGGCGTGTAGAAAGCCGAATTTCGGGCGACTCGGGTGGGCGAGACGCAGTCGAAGGTGTCCGCGCCGTTCTCGATGGCGGTGAAGATATCGTCGGGCTCGGAGATGCCCAGGAGGTGCCGCGGCCGGTCCTCCGGCAGTTCCTCGTTGCACCAGCGCACGATGGTGCCCAGGTTCTCCTTTTCCAGGGCGCCGCCGATGCCGTAGCCGTCGAAATCCATGGCGCCCAGGTCCCGGCAGGCCTTCCGGCGCAGGTCCTCGTACTGGGCGCCCTGGATGACGCCGAACAGCGCCTGGTAGGGCTTTCCCACCCGGGACGACGTCAGCCGCGCGTGCTCCTCGATGCAACGAAGCGCCCACCGCCGGGTCCGTTCCAGCGACTCCTCCTGGTAGCCGCGCGAGTTTTGCAGCGTGGTCAGCTCATCAAAGGCAAACATGATGTCCGCGCCGATCTGGTGCTGGACCTGCATGGAAATCTCGGGGGAGAAGCGGTGGCGGTCACCGTTCAGATGCGACTTGAACCAGACGCCGTCGTCATCGACGTGGGCCAGGCGTTCCTTGCCGGGCGCCACGGCGTCATCCGGAACAGCCGCTGTCGCGGAAGAAACGGACTTCATATCGATGACCTTCTTGAAACCCGAGCCCAGGCTCATCACCTGGAAACCGCCAGAATCCGTGAATGTCGGGCCCGGCCAGTTCATGAAGGCACCCAGCCCGCCGGCCTCGTCCAGGATCTCCGGGCCGGGCTGCAGGTAGAGATGGTAGGCGTTGGCCAGGAGCGCCTGCGCCCCGAGCTCCGCCATGGACTCCGGCAACACGGATTTCACCGTGGCTTTGGTTCCGACGGCGATGAAGGCCGGCGTCTGGATCTCACCGTGGGGGGTGCTGATGATGCCGGTCCGGCCGAGGAACTCGCCGCCGTTGGCAGTGACCTGGGCAGTTGACGGCGCGCAGGTCTCCCTGAGCCGCGTGCCCACCCGGAACGAGAACCCCGGCTGTGTTTCAGGAGAGGAAGCGGCGGGGGAGGAAGCGGAGGGACCGGCAGAAGCGGGGGCGGAGTTGGCTGGCACGGTTCAAGTGTGCCAGCTATCGGTCCGAACCCTCAGTGCAGCGGAGCGGATGTGGGGTAGTTCTCAGCCATCCAGCCTTCCCACAGCGCGCGAATGGACTCCAGCCTGGACGCCCCCAGATCGTAGGTGGAGATGATCACCATGGAGCCGCCCTCCGGCCTGACGTCATCAATGACTGGCTGGTCGGCAACGATCAGCAGGCCGTCACCGTGCTCGGCATAGTCATGGACGGTCAGGCCCACCTGGTGGTTGCTGCGGTACAAGACCTTCCCCGCAATCTCTTCGCCGGTGCCGAGGGTCTTCTCGTAGTTCTCCCCGGGCTTGGGCACATCCGAAAGGCCAAGTTTTTCAATGGCCGAACCGGGTCCGCCGGGAACCTGGAAGAACAGCGTGTGCCGCCTGCCGTGCGGATGGCGCTCCAAGGCGAATCTAAGCTGCTGCAGGAAGGTGAGCCAGCCCTGGGTTATGTCCTCGTCCCAGGCCGCCCATTCGGAATTGTGGTCCAAAGCCGCGCGGGTCACACTGACCTGGGTCCCTCCGGGTACGGGCTTGAGGTCAAAGACGTCGCCGCCATGGGTTGTCAGGCTCGTGTGGTCCGGTGCTTCCACCACATCACTTGAGAAGTAGATTTCCTTAATTTCGGCGTCCAGGTCGTCCGCTTCCCAGCCGTGCCACTGGGCTACCTTGGACGGTTCGCGCAGCATGGTCCACACCTGCGGCGCGTCGGCATTAATCACCACGCTCAGATTGTTCGTCATTCCCCGAATGTACAACTCAGCGGGAGCGCCCGGTAGGGGTAAGTTCTTTGCCGGATTAACGCGCCGGTAAGGCGGCAGGCATCAGGCCCGGACAGCCTCAAGTTCGTTGCTGATCCGGCGCTGGAGTTCGCCCAGGCCGATGGTTTCGGAGCCGCCGTGCGCCCGCAAAAAGAGCAGGGACTCCAGCCGCAGCAGCCGCCACTCGCGCTCGGCCTCGTGGTTGGAGTTGTCGATGGAGCGGAAGATTTCTTTGTCGTAGAGGTTCGGTTCGTTCAGGGAACGCTGGCGGACCTTGGCATTCATCCGGGCTTTGAACGGGTCAGTTTCCTGCGTCTCGGGCATGCGCAGCAGCTTTTCGTACACTTCGGCCCGTGCCTCCTGCCCGTCCTGCCGGCAGATGTAACTCGACAGCGCCAATGACGCTTCCACTGACGCCCACCTGCCCGGGTTTCCGTCGAATGGCAGGACGTTGAGCAGATCCGCCACAGCCAGCGACCCGTCGGGATCCTTCAACGTAACGAACAGCTCGTGGGCCAGGTCGCTGAGGTCCTTCAGGCAGCTTCCGGATTTGAAGTTTATCCCCTTGGCAAGTTTGTCGGCCAGCAGCAGGACGCCAACGGCGTCAGGGTGGGCGTCGGCCACGGCGGCCACCACAGACTCCGGTGTCCCCTGCGGGACGGGGATCAGTTCGAGCTCCTCTGCTGTGGGGCCGCTCAGCGCCGGCGGAATGGCGGGCGGGGGAGGAACGACGACGGCGGGAGCCGGCACTGAAGGCGCCTCACCAGGGGCGTGATCGCCTTTGCCCTGGTCACCGAGGTTCTGGTGACCAAGGTGCTCATCACCTTTGTTGTCGTCACCCAGGTTCTCATCGCCAGTGCCCTGCGGACCAAGGTCCTGTCCGCCCAGGTTTGCCCCCAGCGGAAGCCGCGAAACGGCGTCGGGCGCTGTATCCAGAATCCGGACGGAGGAGCCGGCGGCGATGCGCAGTGTCCCGCCGCGGGTCAGGCTGGCCAGGACCAGCGCCGGGACCCCATAATCGTCCGGTTCCACGTCCACCTGGTGGACCTCGGCGGTGCGTTCACCGTCTGGAAGGAGGAGCTGATCGCCGGCCTTCAGGGCTCCAGCCTGCTGTTCGCTGTAGTGCCGGGCGGCTGGGGTTTCGGTCATGGGAGTCCTTAAGTTCTCTTGCGGTCCGCCCTACAGTCTACAAAGGCGGCCGCCGAAAGTCGGGGACCCCGGGTCAACCGAGGGCGTCAGAAGCCCACACCGGCAAAGGCCAGTGCCTGCCGGATCAGGGAACCGCGTCCGCCACTGAATTCGAGCTGGACGTCCGGGCTGAGGACTTCCTCAGGCGTCATCCACGTCAGTTCAAGGGCATCCTGGCGGGGCTCGCATTCTCCGGTTACCGGAATGACGTAGGCCAGCGACACGGCGTGTTGGCGGTCATCGGTGAACCCGGTCTGCGACGGCGCAGGAAAGTACTCGGCCACGGTAAACGGCACGGGGCTGATGGGCAGCTGCGGAAAGGCCAGCGGGCCCAGGTCCTTTTCCATGTGGCGCAGGAGCGCTGCACGAATGGTCTCGCGGTAAATGACCCGGCCCGATACCAGCGAACGGATCATGGTGCCGTCTTCATCGGCCTGCAGGAGGGTGCCCACCTCGTTCACGAACCCCAGCGGATCCAGCCTGACCGGCACCGCTTCCACATAAACCATGGGAAGCCTCCCACGTGCCTCAAAGAGGTCTTCTTCGGAAAGCCAGCCGGGATTGGGGTCAGGTGTGCGAACGTTCATGGGTTAAGTTCTACCCCATCGGAGGGCTGCGGGCCTGTTCAGGGGTGAGATACCGGCCCTTAGGGTCGCCTAAAGCGCGGAACCTCACCCCTCGGCGGTCAACGCTTCGAAATCCACAGCGTGGCAGGCACATGGGCGGCCAGTGACCCGCCCGCGTCCGGATTGGGAAGGTGAAGCGTGCGGCCGAACGCTTCCTCGGTGATGCGGACCTCCTGCCCAGCTGCCGCAAGGCGGTCCGCCAGGGCGTCCAGGTCGCCGTCGTATTCGAAGCCGAGGCCGGCCCGTGACGGTCCGGACGCGGGACGCACCATCAGCACCCCGCCGTTCTTGGCGGTGAAGTCGGCGGTTTCGTCGGCATCGGGGGAGGGGCGGAAGCTCCCGCCGATGTCCCGAAGCATCTGCGCGGCGGCCGCGGCGTCCTCGGTGAACAGGACACCGACGACGGCGAGGGCCGGGTCAGCGCCGCGGGAGGTTGCCCAGGTGCCGTCTTCCCCCCGGGCGGCGGGGTCGGCCAGGAAGCTGAAGCCGTCCCGCGCCGTTACCCGGCAGGACTCGCCGTGATCAGCCTGGACGATCTCTGCCGAGCTGGTGCCCGTGTCCTCGGCGGCGAGGTTGGTCCGCCGGGCGAACTCGGCAAGATCTCCCACCTCCACCCCGAAAACGGTGGTTCCGTCGTCAGCCGCGTTTGGTTCGGCCTGGTGCAGGGCCAGGCGCCCCGCGCCGGCGTCGAACTCGCGCCACATGCCATGATCCGCCGTTTTCGCCAGGCCCAGGGCAGTGAGCAGTTGCTCCCACTGGTCCAGCCGGGACGTGAAATGGACAGGGCGGACACGCAGCATGGTTTCTCCTCGACTCCGGGGACGGCGCAGGTAGGGCCATCATGCCACGACTTCCAGCAGCCGGCACGGGGCAGAATAGGCCCATGGCCATTGAACTTGAGGAACTGCTGGTGCCGGACGCCGCCGCCTGGCGGTCCTGGCTGGAAGCGAACCACAAAGACAGCCCCGGGGTGTGGCTGGTGCTGCACAAGAAGGGCGGCGACGTCACGGAACTGGACTACGACGCCGCACTGGATGAAGCACTCTGTTTTGGCTGGATCGACGGCCAGGTCAAGAAGCGCGACGCCGGGAGCTACATCCAGCGGATGACGCGCCGCGGCCCCAAAAGCCGCTGGTCGCTGCGGAACGTCGGGCACGTGGCCCGGCTCGAGGCCGCAGGGAAGATGACCGACGCCGGACGGGCCGCCGTCGAAAGCGCCAAGGCCGACGGGCGCTGGGACGCGGCGTATCCGGGACAGGCAGCGGCGGAGGTCCCGGCCGACCTGGCCGCCGCGATTGCTGCGGTCCCGCAGGCACAGGCGATGTTCGACGTCCTCACGTCAGTGAACAGGTATGCCCTGATCTACCGGACCACCTCGGTGAAGAACCAGGAGCTTCGGGAGCGGAAGATTGCCGCTTTTGTGGAAATGCTGGCACGTGGCGAGTCGCCGTTCCCGCAGCAGAAGAAGCCTGCCCATCCTGGCGACCCGTGACAGCCGGCGTGACAGCCCGCCTGGCGGCGGTTATGCGTCAGCTGTCCAGGGGAAAGGCCACCGCTTCGCCCACCACGCGGAGGCACAACTCCATCCCTGGCCGCGCGATGGACGCGTTCCAGTGCCGGATGGTGATGATCTCACCCCCGCCGGGGTACCGGTGGTCCGCCCGGGCGAGTTCCGGCGGCACCGCAAGCTTCAGCCGCACCGTGGTTTCCGGGCCAAAGTAGTCCGTGTCCACCACCACTCCGCGAATGGGGCCGTCCTCCGCGATGCGAATCTGCTCGGGGCGCAGCATCAGCTGCACGCGGCCTTGTGCCGGCGGCCGGCGGACCGGGATGCCGCCCAGGGAACAGGTGGCCAGGGAGCCTTCCATCCAGGCATCCAGGATGACGGCGTCGCCCAGGAACTCGGCGGTGACACGGTCCGCAGGGCGGGTGTACACCACAAACGGGTTGCCGATCTGGGCCAGTTTTCCGCCGCGCATGACAGCCACCTGGTCGGCGAAGGACAGTGCTTCGGCCTGGTCATGGGTCACCAGGATGGTGGTGACGCCTGCCTTGTTCAGGACCTTGGCCACGGCGCGGCGGGTGGCCACGCGGAGGCCGGCGTCCAGGGCTGAGAACGGCTCATCCAGCAGCATCAGTTCCGGTTCGCGGGCCAGTGCGCGGGCCAGGGCAACCCGCTGCTGCTGGCCCCCCGACAGCTGGTGCGGACGCCGCTTGGCCATGGCAGGGTCAAGGGACACCATCTCCAGCAGCTCGGTGATCCGGCCGGGAACCCCGCGGCGGCCGCCGGGAAGCTTGGCCGGGTCCAGGCCGAAGCCAACATTCTGGCCAACGGTGAGGTGCGGGAACAGTGCCCCGTCCTGGGCGACATATCCGACCTGGCGTTTGTGCGCAGGCAGCCACACGCCGTCGCCCGCCACCTTGGTGCCGTTGAGGGAGATGCTGCCGGTGGCTGGGTGTTCAAAGCCCGCAATCAGCCGAAGGAGGGTTGTCTTGCCGGAACCGGAGGGGCCCACAATAGCCGTTGTGCCGCCCTTGGCCACGGACAGGTTGACACCCTTGAGCACCGCCTGGGACCCGAAGTTCTTGGTGGCGTCCGTAATCTGCAGATGGCTGTTGGTGCTGGGTTCCACTGAAGCGGCGATCCGTGGTTCCGGAAGCCTGGAGGGGGCACCACGCGAAGTGTAGGAATCGGTCACTGTCCGGCCACTTTCTTGGACTGCTGGAAGAGGAGGTACGTCATGGGCGCCGACAGCAGGATCATCAGCAGGGCATAGGGCGCGGCGCCGGAGTAGTCAATTTCGCTGCTCTTGCTCCAGAACTCGGTGGCAAGCGTGCGGGTGCCGTTGGGGGACAGCAGCAGCGTGGCCGTGAGCTCATTGGCGATGGCCAGGAAAACCAGGGCGGCACCACCGGCGGCTGCGGGAGCCGTAAGCCGCAGGGTCACCCGGATGAAGGACAGCAGCGGCGGCTTGCCCAGCGACTGGGCAGCCTCGTCGAGTTCCTTGGGCGCCTGGGCCAGGCCGGCGCGGAGGTTCACCAGCGCCCGCGGCAGGAACAGCAGGACGTACGCCGCCACCAGCACCCCGGCAGTCTGGTACACGCCAGGGACCAGCCGGATGCTGACCGTGACAAAGGCCAGGCCCACCACGATCCCCGGCAGGGAGCTGGTGACGTAGTTGGAGAGCTCAAGGGACTTGCTGAACCAGCTGGGGTGCCGGACGGCAAGGTAGGCCATGGGGAATGCGACGACGGTGGTAACCAAGGCTCCTGCCAGGCCATATCCGAGGGTCTGCAGGAGGGCCGGGATGAATTCATCCGCAACCCAGACGGCCGGGCCGCCGGCCAGGGTCCAGCGGAGGACAAGGACCAGCGGGAGCCCGACGGCCAGAGCGGTCAGGGCAGCCAGTGAGAGCTGGGCCGGAACCTGGTAGGCGTGCAGGGGAAGGCGGATGGCCCTGGCCTGCGCGCCGGAGCCGATCCGGGCGTAGCGGGCAGAGCCGCGGCCCCGGGCTTCCAGCACCAGCATGATCAGGCAGAAAAAGACGAGCACACTGGCCAGCATGTTGCCGGCGGTGCCGTTGAACGTGGACTGGAACTGGACCATGATGGCGGTGGTGAATGTGTCAAAGCGGATCATGGCAAACGCGCCGTATTCGGCCAGCAGGTGAAGGCCCACCAGCAGGGCGCCGCCTGTCATGGCAATCCTGAGCTGGGGGAGCACTACACGGAAGAAAACACGCCAGGCGCCAAGCCCGAGGGCGGCGGCGGACTGTTCGATGGCCGGGTCCAGCCGGCTGAGGGTGGCCGCGGCGGGAATGTAGACCAGCGGAAAATAGGACAGGGTGGCTATCAGCACACCCGAGCTCAGCCCCTCCAGTGACGGCACGGCCGAGACCCAGGCGTAGCTGTTCACAAAGGCGGGAATGGCCAGGGGGGCCGCAAGGAGCACCGCCCAGATCCGGTGCCCCCGCAGCCCGGTCCGCTCCACCAGCCAGGCTCCGCCCACACCCAGGATGAGGCAGAGCGGAACGGTGACCAGCGTGAGCAGCACGGTGTTGAGCAGAAGCTCGCCAACGCGGGGCCGGAAGATCAGTTCGACGGCGGTGTCCCACCCGGTTGCGGCGGTCATGTAGACCACGTAGCCGAGCGGAACCAGGGAAAACAGGGCAATCAGCACTGCCAGGATGGACACCACGGAAACGCCGAAAGGCGGGCGAGGGCTGTTGCCCCGGCCCGCCGTCGTCGTGCTCCCCCTGGTGGGGGGAGCCGATAGATCAGTGGTCACGAATTACAGGAGTCCTGCCTTGGTCATGAGCTCGGTAACCTTTGCGGAGTTCAGCTTGGCAGCGTCCACCGTGGGGGCCTGCAGTTCCACCAGCGGAACCAGCTTGTCGTTGGCCGGAACGTCAGAGGCGACGGAGTACTCGAACGAGGTGCCGTTCTTCAGCACTTCCTGGCCCTTCTTGCCCGTGACGAACTTCAGGAATGCCTGGGCATCCTCTGCCTTCTTGGAAGACTTCAGGACACCGCCGCCGGAAACCGAGACAAACGCGCCCGGGTCCTGGTTCTTGAAGTAGTACGGCGTGACGTTCTTCGAGTTCTCGCCGGTCTTGGCCTGGTCGCCGTAGTAGTAGTAGTGGTAGATCAGCGCGGCATCAACTTCGCCCGCGTTGACTGCCTTCATGGCCGTGTTGTTGCCCTTGTAGGCCTTGAAGTTTTCCTTCATGCCCTTGAGCCATTCCTCGGTTGCGGCCTCGCCCTTGAGCTCAAGCAGCGCGGAGACGATTGCCTGGAAGTCGGCACCGGACGGTGAAGCCGCCCATTTGCCCTTCCACTCGGGGTTGGCCAGGTCCAGCATGGACTTGGGCAGCTTTTCCTCGGTCAGCTTGGCCTTGTCATAGACCAGGACGGTTGAGCGGGCGGCGATGCCCGTCCATTTCCCTGTGGAGGGGCGGTATTCCGCGGGCACCTGGTCGATGGTTGCCTTGTCCACGTCAGCGAACAGCCCGGCCGTCTCCACCTGCGTCATCGCGGGGGAGTTCTCCGTGAGGAAAACGTCGGCCGGCGATGCCGCGCCTTCCTGGATGATCTGGTTGGACAGCTCGGTGTCCGAACCCTGGCGCATGGTTACCTTGATGCCGGTCTCCGCCGTGAAGGCTTCGATCCATTCCTTGGTGAGGCTTTCGTGCTGGGCGTTGTACACCGTGATCCCGCCGGCTTCACTCGACGAGGAGGTGCCGGTGGCTGCCGGAGTGGCACTGCCGCCGCAGGCGGTCAGTCCGAGGGCTGCGGTTGCGGCGAGGGCGATGCCGGCCAGCGCGTTGGTGCGGATCTTCATGGGGGCTACTTTCTGGGGAAAAGTCAGGCGGACCGTGGTCCTGGTGAGCTGGGATCAGGGGATGCTCACTCGACAAAACTGTAGGTTAGCCAATCCTAAGCAACCAGCCCTGAAGGCGGTTAAGTGATGAGGATCACATCAATTACGGTAGTGTGGCATGACTTAATTCGTTTTCCCCCACTGTTGCACCGCTGCCGCCGCCTCCAGTGCCATCCACGCCTGCAGCTGGGTGGACAGCTCGACGGCGGCTCCCGCGGGATAGGTGGCATTCGCCGGCTCCTGCGGGAGGGAGGAAAAGAGCAGCTTCCCGCCGTGCCTGGACAGGGGTTCGGCCGGTGAAACCTCTCGCCTGCCTGACCAGAACGCGTCCGCGGTGCCCATGACGAGTCCTGCCGCAGTGCCTCGGACTCTGTCCGGAAGCCTGGCGTCCGCTGCGGCGAGAGCAAGGTAGCGGCAGAGGATCCCGGTGAACAGGCCACCGTCGCCGGTTCCGTGGCAGTGAAGGATTTGGTTCGCGGCTTGGGCCGTGAGGTTGCGGGCGATCGCTTCCACCAGTGTGGCGGCCCGCGCCAGGCTGGCCTCACCGCCGAGCTCCAAGAGTGCCCCGAGGACGGGGCCCTGGTTGTAGGAATAGATGGCGTTTTCCAGCAGGAATTCTCCGCTCCCGGTCAGGCGGAGGCCATCCAGATAGAGCCCCTGCGACGGGTCAAAGAGCCTGGCATCCAGCCAGTCAAGCAGGGCCCGGGCTTTGGCTGGCTCACCTGTGCGGGCATAAAAGAGGGCTACAGGGGCCGTAGCCGGCGTGTTCTTGAAGTCCCGTTTCTTGCTCCAGAACGTGCCGCCGCCCAGGTGGTCCGTGGACGCTGAATCAAACTGCCGGGCCAGGGTCCTGCGGAGCCGGGCGTTGCGCCGCCGCCCGCGTTTGCGGGTTTCTTCTGCCAGTTTTTCCAGCCGGAGGGTGGCCAACGCCAGCCAGGCCATGTCGTCGTAATAGCTGTTGACATAGGTGAGGAAATTCCGGAGCCTGATCCCATTTACCAACTGTGAGGCGAGGCGTCCGGCGCTGGGGCTTCCGGGTCCGGCGAACCGTGATGCCGGTGTAGCCCCCTTGGCGAGTTCCCGGTTTCCGGCGTCCACCAGGCAGTCCACGTAATGCGCCTGCCACCAGTAGTGCCACGGGCGGAAGAGGCTGCTCAGGCCGCCGGAGGGCTGTACAACGGCGCCGAGATGCGTGCCCGGCAGGAACAACAGCCGCTGGCCGAAGAGCGATGTGACAGCGCGGGCGGCCTCATCTGCACGGCCAGGCCAATCAATCGGCAGCGGGCCGGCAGGGGAGTCGTCCATGCGGGATTCATCCCTGCGGGATTCGTCGGCGGGAGGCGGGTCGGCCGTCGGGCTCATGCTTTCCACCCTAGTAGCCCGGAGTTGCTGCTCGACGGCGGACTGGTGCGTGCAGTCGGCATTTCAGTTAACATTCACTAACTAGCGTTCCCGGCCGGAGCCTTCCGCCAGCGGCGCTCACATCAAGGAGGATGAATGGACATCGACGGTAGCGTCGCACTGATCACGGGTGGGGCGTCGGGGCTGGGGGCCGCAACAGCGAGGCGCCTGTTCGACGCCGGAGCTTCCGTGGTGCTGATCGATTTGCCATCTTCCGCGGGTGCCGCCTTTGCCGATGAGCTGAATGGGCAGGAGCCGGCTGGACCGGCCCTGCACGGATCTGACCTGAATGGCGAGGCTTCCGGCTCCCGCCGGACGGCCGTTTTTGTCCCCGCGGATGTGACCAGCGAAGCGGAGGTGCAGGCCGCCGTCGACACCGCTGTTGCCCTGGGCCCGCTGCGGATCGTGGTGAACTGCGCGGGTATCGCGACCCCAGGCAAGGTTCTGGGGCGGGACGGGGTGCTGCCCCTGGATGCCTTCAGCCGGGTTGTCCAGGTGAACCTCATCGGAACGTTTAATGTGCTGCGTTTGGCGGCGGCGGCGATGGTGTCCACCGAACCTGCCGCTACCGATCTCGGTGGCCCCGAGCGTGGGGTGATCATCAATACGGCCTCGGTGGCCGCGTTCGACGGCCAGATCGGCCAGCCCGCCTATGCCGCCTCGAAGGGGGCGGTGGCGGCAATGACGTTGCCGCTGGCCCGCGAGTTGGCGCGCTCCCTGGTGCGGGTGGTGACCATCGCGCCGGGGATTTTCGAGACACCCATGATGGCAGGGCTTGCGCAGGAAGCCCAGGAATCGCTGGCCACCCAGGTTCCGCACCCCTCCCGGCTTGGCCGCCCTGCGGAGTATGCCAACCTCGTGGCGCACATCGTGGAGAACGCCATGCTGAACGGTGAAACCATCAGGTTGGACGGCGCTATCCGAATGGGCCCGAAATGAATTCGGCGCAGCCACCCTCCGCAACGCCCGCGGTGGCGCATCATGAGGAGCTGCCCACGGCAGACTTTTTCGCCTTCGAGTCGCTCCTGAGCGACGTGGAGCGCACCAAGCTGGCCGAACTGCGGGACTTCCTGGCCACGGAGATCGCACCCTACGCCGGGGAATGGTGGAACAAGGCTGAATTTCCGGCGCACATCCTCCCCAAGCTCGCGGCGCTGGAGCTCAGCACACCTGCCCAGCGTGGTTACAGCCACCTGTTCGCGGGCCTGGTCATTGCCGAAATGACGCGCGTGGACACCTCCATTGCCACGTTTTTCCTGGTTCACCATGACTTGTTTGTGGAATCCCTCTACGCGTTCGGTTCCCAGGACCAGAGGGAGCGGCTCCTCGACGACGCGTCCAACCTGCGCATCACCGGCGCCTTTGCCCTCACGGAGCCAGGGCACGGCTCCGACGTTGCCGGCGGCATGGAAACCAGGGCGCGGCGGATCTCCTCCCGGACAGGAGAGCCCGACGCCGAAGGCGATTCCTGGGTGCTCAACGGCGCCAAACGCTGGATCGGGAACGGGACGTTCTGCGACTACCTGCTCGTCTGGGCCCGCGACGAGGCGGACGGGGCCGTCCGGGGATTCATCGTGGACGCTTCCCTGCCCGGAGTGAGCCGGAGCCGGATCGAGAACAAGATCGCGCTGCGGACCGTCCAGAACGCGGACATTGTCTTCGCGGACGTGCGGGTGGCCGAGGCAGACAGGTTTGCCGGCATCGGTAGTTTTGACGACACCAACCGGCTCCTGCACGGCTCGCGGATCATGGTGGCCTGGCAGGGCGTGGGGCAGCAGCTGGCGGCGTTCGACGTCGCCCGGCAGTACGCCGTCGAACGCCACCAGTTCGGCCGCCCGCTGGCGAAGTTCCAGCTCATCCAGCAGCAGTTGGTGACCATGCTGGGCAATACCGTGGCGAGCATGGGGATGATGGTGCGGCTGGCCCAACTGCAGGAGGACGGCGCCGCGGACATGCCGCAGGTAGCGCTGGCGAAGTCCTACATCAGCGCCCGGATGCGGGAAACCGTGGCGATGGGCAGGTCCATCCTGGGTGGCAACGGCATTGTGACGGAGTACCGGATGGCCAAGATCTTCGCCGACGCAGAAGCCATTTTTACCTATGAGGGCTCGTTTGAGATCAACACGCTGATTGTGGGCCGGGCGGTAACAGGGGTTTCCGCCATCGTCTGACCCGCCCCTACCGCGCGAACTGGCAGCTGATGACCTCAAAACGCGAATTTGCGGGGATTAGCTGCCAGTTCGCGCTCAGTCGGCGGGCCCGGGCATCTTCTCGCCGGCCTCGATCTTGGCGTCCAGGCTGTTGTTCTTCACCGGCATGGGGCAGGTTCCATAGGGGGTGAAGGCGCTGGGGTAGTTGATGGCCCGGTTGAAGTCCAGAACCACGTACGCGTTTCCGGACGGATCGACGCGGGGCCGGGGCGTGGATACCTTGCGCCATTCAGCCGTTGCTTGTTCGGGCGAACCGGATCCGTTGGTCTCGTCGTGGAACGTGACCGTCAGGGCGCCGAGTTTTTCCTCCTCGGCCTGCAGATGGAATTCGTGATCCTTGCCGGGCAGCCGGAACACCAGTTCGCCGACCGACCGGTGGACGCCGTCCACCAGCGGGTTTGCGGTTCCGATCGGGACGTCCACCGGCTCGGGATAGGGGCGGAAGCTGGCCTCGACCACCAGGTCCGGGTTGTAGTCGAAGGTGGGGACGCCGTCGAACTCCGTCAGCACGGGTGAGCCCGAGTCCCGCGTGCGAATGGCGTACCGGCCGGCCCGCATGGCCAGTTCCACCACCACCTGCTGTCCGTCCGCGCCGCCAAACTGCACCCACATCAGGGACTCCTCGTCGGCGAGCCGTGCCGTGACGGTGCCTTCCACCGGCTCGCCGGTTTCCACGAACGTCAGTCCGTCCTGCGGCACTGCGGTGAGTGCCGCCGTCGAACCGTCCGTTGACCACAGTCCCGGGGCCGTTTCGACGGCGGATGGCTGGCTGTCCAGCCACTCCAACGACGTGAGGGTGAGCCAGCCGTGCTTGGTTGCCAGTGCCTTGTTCCGGTTGGTGCGGAAGCGTTGCCATCGCTCCAACTGGGCCGCTGCGGATGCGCTCATGGTTCCTCCAGGACTGTTCGGCTGCCCCGGCTACAACCCCGGGGGCAGGCTGTTCATTCCAACTGTGCAGGCAGCCGGTTACCTTGCCAGGGTGCGCGCGCGGAGTAAGGTCGGAACCGACTGGGCCTGATGAACCCGGCCGGCTGAAACGGAGGAGTCATGAAGATCGCCATCCTTGGCACGGGAACCGTAGGGCGGACGCTGGCTGGCGCCTTCTCGGCACTGGGCCACACCGTTGTCCTTGGGACCCGCGACCCGCAGGCCACCTTTGCCCGGACCGGACCCAACGCCGTCGGCGCCCCGCCGTTTAGCGAATGGCACAGCAGGAACCAGCACATCCCGCTGGAGGCGTTCGCGGATGCTGCGGCCCAGGCGGAACTGGTGGTAAACGCCACCGACGGCGCCAGGTCACTCAGCGCCCTTGGCTCGGCCCGCTCCGCAAACCTGGCCGGCAAAGTGCTGATGGACGTTTCCAACCCGCTCGACTTTTCCCAGGGCATGCCGCCTGTGCTGAATCCGGTCAACACGGAGAGCCTTGCCGAACGCATTCAGGGGGCATTCCCGGACGCCCGGGTGGTGAAAACCCTCAACACCATGAACGCGGGGCTCATGGCTGATCCCGGCAGGCTGGCGGACGGGGACCACTCGGTGTTCGTGTCCGGAGACGACCCCGAGGCCAAACAGACCGTGGCCGGGCTGCTGGAGGCATTGGGACACCGGGACATCATCGACCTCGGCGACATCACCAGCGCCCGCGGCGCCGAGATGATGCTGCCCGTCTGGCTGCGGCTGTGGTCAACGCTGGGGACGGCCGATTTCAACTTTAAGATCGTCCGCTGACTGCCGCACCGGCGGCGGCCCGACGGGTGGCACGAAGGGCGGCACGCGGACCGGCACCCGAAAGCTAGTCGCTGGGGCTGGTGTCAGTGGTCAGGGAACGGCCGTCCGCCGCCTGATCGTTGGATTCCTGGGCAGGTCCCGCGGCCTTGTTTAGGCCTTCCACGTCGTCGGGGCTGCCACTGCTGTTTTCCGTTTCGGCTCCTGAATCGTTTGTGCTTGCAGCTTCGCTGCCGCGTTCACCGCCAGCCTCGGGGCCGACGGCGTCAACGGCTTCACGGGGCAGTGGCGCCACCCTTCCGCTGAGACCGTCTTTCACGGAGTTGCTGCCGTCGCCGTCGTTGGTGTCGATGCTGTCCGTCGGTTCTGTAATCATGCCGTTCCTCCTCGTGTCACTCGTCGTCGTGGTGTTACCAAAGCTATGCCCTGGCGCCGGAGCAGTAAATGCGGCCGGGAACGTCTGCTGTGATTGCTACGTATTAGAAAGTGGTATTTCCGACATTATCTGAGACGGATTCCGCTGCGGCGGCCCCCTGCGGGTAGCATCTTTAGCTAGTAACGTGGCTCACAGTATCCAGCGCAGTGTACGAGCCAAGTCCAAACCCTCGAAAGATAGTTTCCATGGCTGACACTGCAATCAATTCCGGAACTGACCTCGCCTCCGAGCTGAGGGCCGATGTCCGGCGCGTCTCCACGCTGCTTGGCGAATCCCTGGTTCGCCAGCACGGGCCCGAGCTCCTGGACCTGGTGGAGCAGGTTCGCCTCCTCACCAAGGAATCCAAGGAAGCGGCCCGCGGCGGCGCGCATGCCACCGGCCCGTGGAGCGCCCACGACGTCGTCGCCCAGGTTCGCGAGCTCCTGGGGTCCCTGCCTATTGAGCAGGCGACTGACCTGGTCCGCGCCTTTGCCTTCTACTTCCACCTGGCCAACGCCGCCGAACAGGTCCACCGGGTCCGCGGCCTGAGGACCCGGCAGGAGAAGGACGGCTGGCTGGCCAAGGCTGTCACGGACATCGCCGGGCAGGCCGGGCCCGCGGTGCTGCAGGAAGTGGTGAACGGGCTGGATGTCCGCCCCATCTTCACCGCGCACCCCACGGAGGCTTCCCGGCGTTCGGTGCTGGATAAGATCCGCAAGCTCTCCGACGTGCTGGCGCAGCCCACGCAGGAGGGCACCACCGCACGCCGCCGGCAGGACCGCCAGCTTTCGGAGATCATCGACCAGATGTGGCAGACCGACGAACTCCGCCAGGTCCGCCCCACGCCTGTGGACGAGGCCCGCAACGCCATTTACTACCTGGGCAGCATCCTTACCGATGCCATGCCGGAGATGCTGACGGAGCTGTCCGAGCTGCTGGGGGAGCACGGCGTGAGCCTGGCCTCGAAGAATGCTCCCATCCGCTTTGGTTCCTGGATTGGCGGGGACAGGGACGGCAACCCCAACGTTACTGCCGCGGTCACCAGGGAAATCCTGCAGATCCAGAACCAGCACGCGGTGCGGATCAGCATCGGCATGATGGACGAACTGATCTCCGTCCTGTCCAACTCCACGGCCCTGGCCGGCGCTGACCAGGAACTGCTGGACTCCATCGACGCCGACCTCCAGAAACTGCCGGGCCTGGACCGCCGTGTGCTGGAGCTCAATGCGCAGGAGCCCTACCGGCTCAAGCTGACGTGCGTCAAGGCCAAACTGATCAACACCGGCAAGCGCGTGGCAACAGGTTCCTCGCACGAGCACGGCAGGGACTACAGCGGCACCAACGAACTCCTGGCCGACCTGGAACTGGTGGAACTTTCGCTCCGCAACCACTCGGCCTCGCTGGTTGCGGACGGAGCCCTGGCACGCGTCCGCCGGGCGGTAGCCTCGTTCGGCCTGCATCTGGCCACCCTGGACATCCGCGAGCATGCAGACCACCACCATGACGCCGTCGGCCAGCTCATGGACAGGCTGGGCGGTCCCGGCCTCCGCTATGCGGAACTGAGCCGCGGGGAGCGCCTGGAGGTGCTGGGATCCGAGCTTGCCTCGCGCCGGCCACTGTCCGGGCACCCGATCAAGCTCGACGGCGTTGCTGACGGCACGTACGACGTCTTCCGTGAGATCCGGCGCGCCCTGCGCACCTACGGCCCTGATGTCATCGAGACCTACATCATTTCCATGACCCGCGGAGCGGACGATGTCCTGGCGGCGGCTGTCCTGGCCCGTGAAGCCGGGCTGGTGAACCTTTTCGGCGAAGCACCTTACGCCAAGATCGGGTTTGCGCCGCTGCTGGAGACGGTGGAGGAACTTCGGGCATCAGCGGAGATTGTTGACCAGCTGCTGTCCGATCCTTCCTACCGGGAACTGGTGCGCCTGCGTGGGGACGTCCAGGAAGTCATGCTGGGTTACTCGGACTCCAACAAGGAATCCGGTGTCATGACCAGCCAGTGGGAAATCCACAAGACCCAGCGGAAGCTGCGTGATGTCGCGGCCAAGCACGGCGTCCGGGTGCGCCTCTTCCACGGCCGCGGCGGTTCCGTGGGCCGCGGCGGCGGACCCACCTACGATGCGATCATGGCCCAGCCCAACGGCGTGCTCGAAGGTGAAATCAAGTTCACCGAACAGGGCGAAGTCATCTCGGACAAGTATTCGCTGCCGGAGCTTGCACGCGAGAACCTGGAGCTTTCCCTCGCGGCCGTCCTCCAGGGCTCGGCCCTGCACCGCAGCCCGCGTACCTCCGAGGACCAGCGTGAACGCTACGGGCACGTTATGGAGACCATCTCGGACGGAGCCTTTGACAGGTACCGGAAGCTGATTGACCACCCGGACCTGCCGGCCTACTTCCTGGCATCCACCCCGGTGGAGCAGCTGGGGTCCCTGAACATCGGTTCCCGCCCGTCCAAGCGCCCGGACTCCGGGGCAGGCCTCGGTGGCCTGCGCGCCATCCCCTGGGTGTTCGGCTGGACCCAGTCCCGGCAGATCGTCCCGGGCTGGTTCGGTGTGGGATCGGGGCTGAAGGCTGCCCGCGAGGCCGGGCACTCCGCCCAGCTGGTGGAGATGATGGAGAACTGGCACTTCTTCCGCTCCGTGCTCTCCAACGTGGAGATGACGTTGGCCAAGACCGACCTGGACATTGCCGGCTACTACGTTTCCACCCTGGTCCCCGAGGAACTGCACCACATCTTCCGGACTATCCGCGCAGAGTATGAACTCACCGTCACGGAGATCCAGAACCTCACCGGCGAGAACCTGCTCCTGGACGCCCAGCCCACGCTTAAGCGCTCGCTGGAGATCCGTGACCAGTATCTTGACCCAATCAGCTACCTGCAGGTGGAACTGCTCCGCCGCGTGCGCGCCGAGGGTGCAGGGGACGGCAGCATCAGCGGGGCCGAGATCAACGAACGGCTCCAGCGCGCCATGCTGATCACCGTCAATGGAGTGGCAGCAGGCCTGCGGAACACCGGCTAACCCCGACGCTCTCTCACTTCCTGTGGGTTTTTCCCAAACGATCTCTCACCCGGTGAGAGATCGTTTGTGGTTTTCTGCATTAAGTGAGAGAGCGTTTCTGGGCTTGGGGACCGGGAGTGCTGCCGGGATAGGGTTGTTTTATGCCTTCGTTCCAGACCCGCCTGAAGATCACCGGTTTGAAGCCGGGCAACCCGCCGGAAGCGGTGATGGCCGCTGCCGTGGAGGCCTTGGAAACCCGGCACCACGTGGAGGCAAACCAGCTGGAACTCGCAGGCGGTGTTCCCCAACTGAACCTGCGGTTCCTCGTGGAGCCGAGCGAATACAGCGGCGAGAACCGGCAGGCGCAGGAATCGGCAGCGATGGTGCGCGACGCCGTCGAGCGTGTTGCGCTGACCGGCTCGCTGACCGTCCTGCGCCGGAACCGCGGCCGCTGGGCGCCGGTCTAGGCTAGCCTCCCAGAAACCGGCTACCCCGTGCCCGGTTCCGGGCTTCCCTGTTCGGCGGGGCCGGGCTCATCCACCGGGGAGCGGTTGCCGCGGCGGCGGGTGACAATAATGCCAACGACGACGCCGATCACCAGCCCCAGCGCCACCCCGATCAGGGAGCTTGCCCAGAAGGGCAGCTTTGTGGCGGACCCCGTGAAGTAGCCCAGGCCCACCAGCCAGCTGGCCCACAGCACGGCACCGAGCCCGGCGCACAGGCTGAACCCGCGCACCGAAACGTCCGCGATCCCTGCCGCGGCCGACGTCGCCAGCCTCCCGCCCGGGATAAACCTGGCCCCGATGATGGTCCCGTAGGTGGAGGAACGTCCGGCCTTGGCGATGGCCCGGTGGATCCCGCTGTGCACTTTCCGGCCCCAGCGCCAGCGGTCCAGCACGTGGCTGAGCCGGCGCTTGAACAGCTGGAACACCACCATGTCGCCCAGCCAGGAGGCAAACGCGGATATTGCGGCCACCAGGAACACGTTGGCCCGGCCCTCTGCGGACAGCGCCCCGCCGGTAATCACCGCCATCTCCGACGGGATGGGCGGGAAGATGGCATCGCCGAGAACAATGGGGACGATCCAGAAGTAGATCGCCGCCCCCCAGCTGTCGGCGTTGCCAAAGTCCATGGCCACAAAGTACCGCACTTTAGGGCACGAGGCTGCGGCCTTTTATCCAGGGTCCTCCGGTGGAAGACTGGCCGCATGCGAGTCCGCATTCTCCAGGGCGACATCACGGCCCGCTCCGTGGATGCGGTGGTGAACGCTGCGAATTCGTCGTTGCTGGGCGGCGGCGGGGTGGACGGTGCCATCCACCGGGCTGCCGGGCCTGAGCTGCTGGCGGCCTGCCGCGAACTGCGCGCTACGAGCCTGCCGAACGGACTGCCGGTGGGCGCCGCGGCGGCCACTCCCGGCTTCATGCTCCCGTCGCGGCGGGTGATCCATACCGTCGGGCCCAACCGCCATGCCGGGCAGACGAACCGGGCGCTGCTGGTGTCCTGCTTCAGTGAAAGCCTCCGGGTGGCGGACTCGCTGAGGGCCGGTTCCATCGCATTCCCGGCGGTGGGCGGTGGTGTCTACGGATGGCACGGCCGGCAGGTGGCGGAGGCAGCCTTCGACGCCGTGAACGGCTTTACTGCCTCCCATCCGGACAGCACGGTGGAGTTGGTGGAGTTTGTGTTGTTCAGCCCGGAGATGGAGGAGACGTTCAAGGCTGTGTTTGAGCAGCCTCGCTGAGCTCAAGCTGGCTGCGGTACTCCACCGGCTTGCCCGAGATGGGGTCCACAAAGCGGATGCCGCGGGCCAGGAGCTGTAAGGGCTTGCTGTAGTCGTCCGGAGCTTTGTCCAGCAGGTCCGGGTAGAACGCGTCATTCGCAATGCCCAGGCCCAGCGACGCCATATGAACCCGAAGCTGATGGGTCTTCCCGGAGTGCGGCTCAAGCCGGTACACCGCGCGTCGGGCGGCACCGCGGTGCGCCAGGGCAGCCGCGGAAGCGCCGCCGTCGAACGTCCTGATGAGATCGATGCGGGTCTCCGCGTTCGGTTCACCCTCAATGACCTCGGCGAGCAGGTAGCTGCGGGACTTGGTCATCCGGTTCCGCACCACCACCGGAAAGTCGACGGCGGGGTAACCTGCAGCGGGCTCCGCGGCGGAGACGCACTCGTACTCCTTCTGCACCTGGCGCTTCTCGAACAGCACCTGGTACTTGCCGCGGGTCTCGGGGTTGGTGGACAGGAGCAGGATGCCGGCGGTCATCCGGTCCAGCCGGTGCATCGGGATCAGGTCCGGAAGGTCCAGCTGGTTCCGCAGCCGTACCAGGGCCGATTCCTGGATGTAGGTGCCGCCCGGAGTGGTGGGCAAGAAATGTGGTTTGTCCACCACCAGGAGATGCTCGTCCTGGTACAGAATGTTCAGTTCCACCGGGATGCGGGTCTCCGGCGGCAGGCTGCGGTAGTACCAAATGAACGTGTGGTCCTGCAGTTTTGTGGCTCTGTCCAGCCGCACGCCGCCCTCGCCCACGATCTCGCCGGCGTCGAACCTGTCCTCGATGCCCTGCGGATCGATGTGCCCCCAGCGGTGCATCATGTAGTCCATGGCGGTGCTCCATGGCCCCTCGTTCGGCAGGCGCAGGCGGGTGGCATTAACGCCGTCGCGCACGGGGAGGGGGGATTGCATCACCTGTCCATTCTACGTGGCGGCTCCGAGGTGCTTCTGGGGCCTCTGCTCTAGACGCCGACGACAAAAAAGTTCTTGACAAGAAAAGTTGTCGGCAGGCATCATTGAAGCATGTTGGACATCGAAGTGATCGAGGACCCGGCCGCGGCCGAAGCGTCCCTGGACCCCATCCGGACCAGGATCCTTCAGGAACTGGCTGAACCGGGATCGGCAACACAGCTTGCCGTGAAGGTGGGCCTGCCGCGGCAGAAGGTCAACTACCACCTCAAGGCCCTGGAACGCCACGGTCTGGTGCAGCTCGTGGAAGAGCGGCGCAAGGGGAACGTCACTGAGCGCGTCCTCCAGGCCACTGCGGCGTCCTACCTGATTTCACCCGTGGCGCTCGCCTCGGTGGCCCCCGATCCGCACCGGTTTTCGGACCGCTTTTCCGCCTTCTGGCTGCTGGCGCTCGCAGGGCGCATGGTGCAGGAGGTGGGGAAGCTCATCGCCGGTGCGGCCGCGGCCCGGCAAAAGCTGGCAACCTTCGCCATTGACGGCGAGATCACCTTCCGTACCGCAGCGGACCGTGCCGCTTTTGCCGAGGAACTCGGCGTTGCGGTGACCCGCCTGGTGGACAAGTACCACGACGGCGGAACCTCCCCGGGGGGACAGCCCGGCCGCCGTCACCGGCTCGTCGTGGCGCTCCACCCCGTACTCAAGACCCCAAACAAACCCCTCTCAGCTAAGGAGCAGGACCATGACTGACAACCGAGAATTCGAAATCGTCTACGACACTGAACTGCCCGGAACGCCCGAACGTGTCTGGGAAGCCGTCACCAACGGCACCCCGGCCTGGATGTTCCCCACGGATCAGTGGCCGGACGTCAAGACCGTGAAGGAATATCCAACCCACCTCGTTTCCCGGATGGACGGACCGGACGGCTGGTTCAACCAGCTGGAGCATGTGCTGGAACCGCTCGACGGCGGCCGGGCGCGGCTGCACTACGTGCACAGCGGGATTTTCGCCGACAACTGGGACGAGCAGTACGACGGCGCCAGTAAGCACACCGCGTTCTACCTCCACACGCTAGGCCAGTACCTGAAGCACTTCGACGGCAGGCCGGTGGTGTTCACGGACATCCAGGCGCCGGCCGCCTCGCAGACCCCTGACGGCTTTGCGCGGTTGAAAAGTGCCTTGGGTGTTGAGGGGGCGGCCCAAGATGAATCGGTGGAATTGGAGCTCGACGGCGTGGGCCGGCTCTCCGGGGAAGTGGACTTCTCCAACCAGCACTTCCTGGGCCTGCGGACTGCCGACGCAATGTACCGGTTCTTTGGCCGCAACCACTTTGGTGCGCCGGTAGGAATGACCGTCCACGAATTCAGCGGCAGCGGTGACTCCGAAGCAACGGCCAAGGCCTGGGGTGGCTTCCTCTCGAAGGTCTACGCGTAAGGTGCACCAGCCGGGAATGTGCCTGCCGACCCGTCAGACCTCCCTCGACGCGCGAAACCTCCATCGACTCGGCAGGCAGCCATCGACGCGCGAAACCTCCATCGACGCGCAAATTACCTGGCGCAGCACATACTTCGTGCGCGCAAGGTACTTTGCGCGTCGCAGGTGAGTCAGCGTGTCATGCGATGGCCACGGCAGGGGCAGTCTTGAGCGTGCGACGGAGCTGCGGTGCGGCGTCGAGCCTGTCCTGGGCACGCCGGAGGGCCAGGACCGCCGTTTCGAGCTGGGCAGGCGGCAGGGTGAAGGGCACGCGGAGGTAGCGCTCGAAGGCCCCGCCGATCCCGAAGCGTGGCCCGGCGGCCAGCCTGATGCCAAAGTCGGGGGCAATCACGGTCAGTGCAGTGCTGATCGGGCCCGGCAACTTGCACCAGATGGACAGGCCACCGGCGGGCCGCGCAGTTTCCCATTCCGGCAGGTGCTTGCCCAGCAACTCCAGTAGTGCCGAGCGGCCCTCGCGGAGGGAATCAAGCCTGGCGGGCAGCGGCTCATCCAAGGCGCGGACCAGGTGTGCCGCCGCCAGCTGCTCCATGACGGGACCGCCAAGATCCAGGGTTGTCCGGGCAGCTGCAAAGCGATGGATGAGGGGCTCCGAGGCCCGGATCCAGCCGGTGCGAAGGCCGCCCCAATGGGACTTGCTGAGTGATCCAATGGTTACGACGGCGGGACTGAAGGCTGCCACGGGAGTGGCAGCGCCGCCGTCGAGATTCAACTCCCGGAGCGTTTCATCGACTACCAGCACCGTTCCGGCCGCTGTGGCCGCGCGGGCCAGTTCACGCCGCTGGGCGTCCGGCATGAGCTGGCCGGTGGGATTGTGGAAGTCCGGTACTACATAGGCGATCCTGGGTCGTTGTTGCATCAGGGCCGACTGGAGCGCCGGCATGTCCCAGGCCGGCACCTGGCTTGCCCCGGCGCCCTGGCCCACGAACGCCACAGGGACGGGGCGGCAACCGGCCGCGCGGATGGCATCCAGCGCATTGGGGTAGCTCGGATGCTCCACCAGAATCTTGTCCTGCCGTTCCGTCAAAGCCCGGATGACGATGTTCAGAGCGTGCTGGGCTCCTGATGTCACCATGATTTGTGCGGCATCCGTTGGAACCCCTGCCGAACTGTAACGCTCCGCTATGGCTTCCCTGAGGGGCAGCAGGCCCATGGCGTCGTACCCAAAGCCGGGCAGCAGGGCCGGCAGTTCCGTCAGGCCGGCTGCAAAAGCGCGGTGAACCACCTCGCCGCTCGCGGGAAGCGCCGCATACGCCAGGTCGATCAGTCCTTCCGGCGCCGTGAGACCAGGCGCAGCCAGGCCGGGCGCCGCAAGTCCAGCCGCAGCGAGACCGGGTCCTGCGTTTCCAAAGGCCGGAAGCTCTCCATGCGACGGCAAGGTTGGCAGCAGAGGCGTCAGCCGGGGGATCCGGGTGCGTCCCCGGCTGCCCTGGCCGCTGCTGAGGAAGCCCTGTTCTCGGAGATGGGCATACGCCGCCGTCACGGTCGTCCGGCTGACGCCGAGCGTGTCAGACAACGACCGTTCACTGGGGAGCGCGGTGTCCAGTGCAACCCTTCCGTCCAGGATCAGGAGGCGTACGACGTCGGCAAGTTCACGGTAGGCGGGGGCGGCACCGAGGTGCCACTTGCCCAGGAGACGGGCCAGAGCTGAGGAGTTTAGGGTGCCGGGCATAAAGCCAGTATCTCAAACTGGCTATGTAAATCAATGCCAGTTACCTGCGAGAGTGTTGTCATGATCCCTCGCAGACTCGCCCAGCTCTTTATCGGCCTCGCTATGTACGGCATCTCCCTTGCCATTTTCATCCGGGCGGGCCTCGGACTGGATCCCTGGGACGTGTTCCATCAGGGCCTGGCGGAGAAGACCGGGCTCAGCATCGGCGCGGTGGTAATCATCGTGAGCTTCCTGGTGCTGCTGCTGTGGATCCCGCTGCGGCAATGGCCTGGGTTTGGCACGCTATGCAACGCGGTACTGGTCGGAGTGTTCGCGGACATTGGCCTGGCCCTGATCCCGGAGGTGTCCCACCTGGGCGGCCAGGTCGGGATGCTGGCCGGTGCCGTGCTGCTCAACGGGATCGCCTCGGCCTGCTACATCGGTGCCCGCTTCGGTCCTGGCGCCCGCGATGGCCTCATGACAGGCCTGGCCCGCCGGACCGGCTGGTCGGTCCGGATATCACGCACGCTGATCGAAGTAGTGGTGCTGGGTGCAGGATGGCTTCTCGGCGGTTCGGTGGGCGTTGGCACAGTGGTCTACGCGCTCGCCATTGGCCCCTTGGTGCAGCTGCTGCTGCCGTACTTTATGGTTCCGGAAGCTGCCCCGGTCCGTATACCTGCCGGGATCGAGGACGCTGAGACCGATTCACAGCCTCTTGGTGCCCTGCCCCGCTAACACCAGACGCCTGTATCAAACACCTAGACACCGAACCGGACCTACAGGAGAGGCAGGAGCGGCTGGCACTGAGGGCAGAAATAGATGTGCCGCTCCTCCTCGCCACCGGGTTTGCCCAGGACGTCGTGGCCAACATGCGTGCCGCATTTCAGGCACGGCCGATGTTCGCGGCCGTAGACCCAGTAGCCGGGCCTGCCCGCCTGCCTTCCCACCGGTAACCCGCGCGGGTTCAGGATGGTTACCCGGCGGCCGGACCCCAGGTTCACCTCCAGAAGCTGCTTGGCGTCCGTCATCAGGGTCTGCAGATCCTCAACGGCTGAAACAGGGGATGCCGGATGGACGCCGGAGAGGAAGCAAGCCTCGCAACGGTAAATATTGCCGATGCCCGCCAGGTTGCGCTGGTCCAGCAGCGCAACACCTATGGGCACGTCAGGGGCCGACCGGATCCGGCGTTCAGCCTCGGCCGGGTCCCAGTCGGGACCGAGCAGGTCAGGGCCGAGGTGGCCAACCACCGAATCTTCGGCATCAGTGCGGACAACCTCCAGCACGCCGAGGGAAAATCCGACGGCGTCTGCCGCTGCCGTGCGGAGCACGCACCGTGCGGTGAAGCCGGGCTTGCGCCACCGTCCGCCCGCCGGGTACACCTGCCAGGCGCCTTCCATCTTGAGGTGCGAGTGGATGGTCAGTTTTTGCCCGTCCGGCCCCTGCACCCTCATCAGCAGGTGCTTTCCGCGGGGGACCACCTCGCTGACCGTCCAGCCAGCCAGGTTGAGGGTGGCGAACCGCGGCACGCGGAAGTCGGAGGCTGTCAGCTCCTGCCCCGCCAGGGCCTGGTGCAGCTGGTTGGCGGCACGCCAGACTGAATCCCCCTCAGGCACGGATTCTCAGGCCCTTAGGCGTGGAATAGGCCCCGGCTGCGGCCAAAGCACGGGCCACCGCTGTCTCCAGAATGTCGTGTCCATTGACCTTTTCCATCACCAGTTTGTCGATGGCTCCGCGGGTCACCACGCTCACCAATGCTGCTCCAGCGGCCGCCAGCACAGATTCGTCGTCGCTGAAAGCCAGGAGGGTTTTACCGCCTCGCTCCACATACAGCACCAGTGCGCCGTCCACCAGCACCACAAGGGCCCCGGCTTTCCGGCCTGGCCGGTGACCGGTGCCCGCCTCCTCGTTGAGGGCCGGCCAAGGAAGCCCCGCGCCGTAGGGGTTGGCGGGGTCGGTGGCGGCCAGCGCCAAGGCCGCCGGTTCCTTCTTCGCGAGCTGTGCGTCTTCGGAATACGTGCGGAGCCGGTCCACCGTTGCCGGAACCGCGAACTGGGCGGCGCCGAGGTGTTCAATGAAGTAGCCGCGGCGGCACCGGCCTGCTTCTTCCAGCCGGGCCAGCACTTTGTACATCAGGCCGAAGCCGCCCAGGATCTGTTCGGCCATGACCGAGCCCCGGGTCACCACTCCGTACCTGTCCAGCAGCAGCTCGGCGGTGGCCCGCGCGTGGATGGTGGGGTCCAGTTCCGGCGATGGCAGGGCCGACCAACGGCCCGCCGCCATGGGGGGAGTGGCTCCGGCCCCTGATGCCGAACCGTACCGTCCAACACCCGAAGGCCCCAGCCCGGGAGAGCCGAGCAGGCCAGTGCCATGTGAGCGGCCCAGGCGGCTCATCCGGGGTGCCCTGGCCCGAGGCGGACGGGCAACCTGGCGGTGCGCGGTGTGCCCGCCGGCGATCAGGGCCCGGACTGGTGCGAAAGTGTCCCCGGTGATCCGTCCCGCCCACGCGAGGTCCCACAGCGCCGAGACCACATCCTGATCGCTCAGCACCCTGTCCATACCGCCTGCGACGTCAGTCAACTGGCGGAAGAAATAACCGCCGCCGTTGTTCCGAAGGTGGTCAAGCAGCCGCTGCTGCGCATCACCGGGTTCGTACTCCAGGGCTGGATTCAGCGTCAGCTCAGCGGACTCTGCCAGATGGAGGCTGATCCAGCCGTCGTTCCCGGGCAGCGAACCGGCCCCGGACCACAGGACCTCGCCGGCCGCCATCAGCTCATCCAGCATGGCGGGCTGGTAATTGGAGACCCTGCTGGCCAGGACCAGCGGTTCCCACGCAGACGCCGGGACGGGCACACCGGAGAGCTGGTCAATGGCGGTGACGATGCCGTCCAGTCCCCGCAACGTTGGCTGGCTCCGTCCGGCGCCCGGCGTCTGGACGTGTTGCCATGCGGGAAGGAACCGGCCGTAGGCGGCGCCATCCACCGGCTCCACCTCGGCCCGGAGCGCAGCCAAGGACCGGCGCCGCAGCTTCCGGAGGACCTCGGCGTCGCACCACTCGCTGACGGTGTGCTGCGGCACCATGACCGCAGGCACGACCCCTGGCATTCCATCGTGCGCAGCTTCGTACCCATCAGCCGTCGCAGATCCCGACGCAGATTCCGGTCCATCTCCCGCCGCAGGTTCCGGTCCATTTCCCGCCGGGGGAGCGTGCGGGCGGAATTCCCCTTCCACCACACGGCCGTCCGCCGCCAGACGTTTCAGGGCGGTGGCGACGACGGCGACGCCGAGTCCCAGCCTGGCGGCTGCTTCATCTGCGGTGAAGGGTCCGTGCGTGCGGGCAAAACGTGACACCAGGTCGCCGAGAGGGTCGTCCACTGGCTCAAGGAAGGCGAGCGGGACGCCCATGGGCAGCGGTACGCCGATGGCGTCCCGTAGCCGGGCGGCATCCTCCACGGCGGCGAAGCGCTCCACGCCTGCCAGATTCACCCGGATGGCGCGGTGTGCCCGCTGCAGGGCAACAAGGTGCCCGGCCGCTACGCTGGCACTTGCGTGCGGGCTGTCCGCCTCGGTCCCGTCATCTGTTCCAGCCGCGCCGGCAAGCCCCAGGGCTGAGCCGGGTTCCGCCGCCGCCCCGGCACCCGGAGCGCCGGCTTCTGCGCCGACGTCGGCCGTCCCGGTATTCGGGTCACCCTCGAGCCGGGCGGCGACCTCCTCCGGAGCCAACGGCCCCAGTAGCCGGAGCAGGTCCGCCACGCCTTCGATGCCACGGGCCCGCCGTCCGGGGGCAAGGCGCTGGAGTTCGCGCTCGGTGGCTTCGATGACCCTGGCGTCCAGCAGTTCCCTGAGTTCAACCCGGCCAAGGAGTTCGTTCAGGAGCGTCGAGTCCAGGGCAAGTGCCGCGGCCCGGCGTTCCGCCAGCGGGGAGTCGCCTTCGTACAGGAACTGTGCAACGTATCCGAACAGCAGGGATTTGGCGAAGGGGGAGGGCTGCTGGGTGGTGGTCTCCACAATCCGCAGCTCGCGGCGCTCCACGGACGCGGCAATGTCCTTCAGCGCCGGGAGATCGTAAACGTCCTGCAGGCATTCCCGGACAGTTTCCAGGACGATGGGGAACGTGGGGTACTTCCGTGCCACGTCCAGCAGCTGGGCCGACCGCTGGCGCTGCTGCCAGAGGGGCTGGCGCTTGCCCGGCGTCTGGCGGGGGAGCAGCAGGGCGCGGGCGGCGCATTCGCGGAATCGCGAGGCGAACAGGGCGCTCCCGCCCACTTCGGCTGTGACGATCTGCTCCAGCTCTTCGGGATCAAAGAGGAACAGTTCTGCCCCGGGCGGCTCATCCTCCATCATCGGGACACGAAGGACTATGCCGTCATCGGCAGCCATCGCGGAGCCGTCCAGGCCGTAGCGCTGGTGCAGGCGTTGTCCGACGGCGAGTGCCCAGGGTGCGTGGACGGGCATGCCAAATGGACTGTGCAGGATGACCCGCCAGTCGCCCAGTTCGTCATGGAACCGTTCCACCACCAGGGTGGTGTCGCTGGGAACAACCTCGGTGGCGAGCTTCTGTTCCTCCAGGTATTGGATGAGGTTGTTCGCGGCGAACTGGTCCAGGCCGCTCGCTGTGCAGCGCTCCGCGGCAGGGCCGGGGTCCGCCGCGGACAGCTCCCGCACAAAGGCGCCCAGCGCCCGGCCCAGGTCTATGGGACGACCCAGCGAATCGCCTTTCCAGAAGGGAAGCTTGCCCGGCTGCCCGAAGGCCGGAGACACAAGGACCCTGTCATGGGTGATGTCCTCGATCTTCCAGCTGGTGGCACCAAGGGCGAAGATATCGCCCACCCTGGACTCGTAGACCATTTCCTCGTCCAGTTCGCCAACCCGCCGGCCGCCTTTCGCCGGGGACGCCGGGGATGGAGCCTTTCCGTCCCCCCTTCCGTTGGCGTTCCTGCCGTCGGAAGGGGAGGCGCTGCCCTCAACTTCCGTACCGATGATGTAGACACCGAACAGGCCGCGGTCCGGGATGGTTCCGCCGGAGGTCACCGCCAGCCTCTGTGCCCCCGGCCTGCCTTCAATGGTTCCGGCGTTGCGGTCCCAGATGATCCGGGGCCGCAGTTCGGCGAATTCGTCGGAGGGGTAGCGGCCGGCCAGCAGGTCCAGCGTTGCTTCATAGGCCGAACGGGGGAGGGACGCGAAGGGGGCGGACCTTCGGACTGTGGAGAACCATTCCTCGACGTCGATGCTGCCCAGAGCCGTAGCGGCCACTGTCTGCTGCGCCAGGATGTCCAACGGATTGGCGGGGACGCTGAGCCGTTCGATCTTCCCTTCGAGCATCCTTTCCACTGTGATGGCGGTGTGCACAAGGTCCGCCCGGTGCTTGGGGAACAGCACACCCTGCGATATTTCCCCCACCTGGTGCCCGGCACGGCCCACACGCTGTAGCCCGCTGGCCACAGACGGCGGGGATTCAACCTGAACCACCAGGTCCACCGCCCCCATGTCGATGCCGAGTTCCAGCGAGGACGTTGCCACCACGCAGCGCAGCCGCCCGGACTTGAGATCATCCTCAATCAGTGCCCGCTGGTCCTTGGATACTGAGCCATGATGTGCGCGGGCAAGCACCGGATCTGCTCCGGTGGTGCTGCCGGCCTGGGCCATCATGTGGGCCGGCGTGGCCGTCGAGGCAGGCACTCCTGGAACTGCCGGGGGAGGACCGTCCCAGCCACCTCCCACTGCCACCAGCTGCCGTTCCGCATAAATTTCATTCAGCCTTGCAGTCAGCCGCTCCGCCAGGCGCCGGGAATTGGCAAAGACGATGGTGGATTGGTTGTCCAGCACCAGGTCAACGATTTTTTCCTCGACGTGGGGCCAGATGGAGGCCTGCGGCTGCAGCCCCGAGGCCGGTCCGGAGTCATGGGCGGCGGCCGCGGCCTGGAGATCGGACATGTCCTCCACCGGAACGGAGACTGTCAGGTCCCAGTTCTTGCGGGAAGGCGGCGCCACAATCTGCACAGGGGCGGAACCCGCGAGGAACTGAGCCACCAGCTCCCGCGGCTCCACGGTGGCTGACAGCCCGATCCTCTGCGCAGGTTGAGGCAGCAGCGCGTCCAGCCGCTCGAGGGAGACCGCCAGGTGCGCGCCGCGTTTGGTCCCGGCCACGGCATGGACCTCGTCAACAATGATGGTGTCCACTTCAGAGAGGGTCTCCCGGGCCCTGGACGTGAGCATCAGGAACAGCGATTCAGGCGTGGTGATGAGGATGTCCGGCGGGTTGCTGAGCAGTGAGCGCCGGTCCGCGGCCGTGGTGTCACCGGACCGGACCCCAACGGTGATAAGCGGAGCCGGAAGCCCCAGTCTCTTGGCGGTCTGCGTGATGCCGATCAACGGCGAGCGGAGGTTCCGCTCCACGTCCACGCCCAGTGCCTTCAGGGGCGAGATGTAGAGCACGCGCGTCTTGCGCTTGGGCGCCCGCGGACGCCTGCCCTTCCCTTGCAGGGCGTCCGCGGGCAGTTCCTGCACAGGAGCGGGGGCCGAAACGAGCAGGCGGTCCAGGGCCCAGAGGAACGCCGCGAGCGTCTTTCCGGAGCCGGTTGGGGCCACCACCAAAGCGTGCGAACCGGAAGAGATGGCATCCCAGGCGCCGTTCTGGGCAGGAGTAGGTTCCGGGAAGGCACCCAGGAACCACTCACGGGTGGGCTGGCTGAAGCGGCCCATAGGCGCTCCCAAATGCTCCTGCATGACTCCATCATGCCCTACCCCACCGACAGAATTACCTGCCCCGTCGACGGCGGCACGGAGCCGTCAGCTTCTCCACTTCCCTGCTCAGAAAACGGCTGCTCAAACGTGCTCGATGGGAGGCAGATCCTTCGTGGCAGGGCCTTCCAGTTGCGTGCCGTCGCTGTTGAAGCGGGACCCGTGGAGAGGGCAGTCCCAGGTCATTTCGTTGTCGTTCCAGTGGACGATTCCGCCCAAATGGGTGCAGACGGCGGACAGCCGGCATGTTGTTCCGTTGACCGTGGCAGCTGCCACCGGCCGGACACCCTCGCGGTAAACCACTCCTTCGCCCTCTGCCGGTTCGACAGCGGCCTGCGGGCCGGCACCAGCAGTTTCAAGACCCGCGGACTCAACGTCCGCACCCGGCACCATACCGGTGTCCGGCGCCCCGGTGGCGTCGGGCTGGGCGCCTGCCGCCGCCGTCGTCTGCTCCTTGTGTCCGTCACCGCCACTGGCTGCCACGTGTCCCCAGTCGGTGGCCAGCTTGGCTGCGACGCCGGCATTGAGCGCCACGGTGGACCAGGCGCCGGAAGCGGTGGGGCCATGGTGGCGGAGCGTGTCAGCCCAAGGGAGCTGGCCACCCAACATGTCGCCGGAGATGCCCAGCGCCGCGGCCACTGCGTTGGTCATACCCCACTTGTTGTAGCCCGTGCCTACGTAGACATGCCCCCGGCCTCGTGGCAGTTTGCCAAAGAACGGCATGAGGCTGGTGGGCTGGTAGTCCTGTGCTGACCACGTGTGGGTGGTGACAGCGCCGGGAAACTGCTCCCCGGCCCACTGCAGCAGCCCGGACAGGTGTTCCCGCTCCGATTTTGCCCGCCCCACCGGATGCCCGTGCCCTCCGACCAGCAGGAGCCTGCGGCCGTCAGCCTCGTAGTCGCGCAGGGAATGCGTGGGCTGCTCCACCGATATATACATTCCCGGCGGCGGCACCTGGTCCGCGGGCAGCTCCAGGGCGGCGGCGTAAGAGCGGCTGGGCTTGAGCTTGGCGAAGTACAGGCCCCGGTCAAGAATCGGTGTGCCGGTTGCCAGCACCACCTCTTTGGTGGTCACGGTTCCAAGGTCAGTGTGCACGGTTGCCGGGCTGCTTGCGGTAACGTCCCGCACGCGCACCCCCGAAACAATGGTGCCGCCGCGCGCGCGGAGATCGGCCAGCAGGGTGTCCAGGACCTGCATCGGGTTGATCTGGGCCTGGGCGGCAAGCCGAACGGCGCCATGCACCGGGAACGGCAGCCCGGCGTCGCGCACGTATTCCACTTCGAGGCCACCGGCGGTGGCGGCGTCCCGTTCGGCACGGACGGAGTCCGCGCCGCTGGCTGTGGTGGCATAGGTGTAGGCGTCCCGCCGCTGGTATGGCACGTTGTTTTCGTCCAGATAGCGAAGCAGCCAGGCCTGGCCCTCCTTGTTGGCCTCCACATAGGCGCTGAGTTGCTTTTTGGAGTAGTGCTTGGACAGGCCGGACAGTACGGTGCCCTGAAGCAGGGTGACCTTCGCCGTGGTGTTTCCCGTGGTGACAGCGCCGGGGAACCGGGCTTCCAGGACCAGGACCTTCTGCCCGGACCGGGCAAGGAGCAGTGCCGTGACCAGCCCGGTCAGGCCGGCCCCGGCCACTACGGTGTCGTAACTGTCTCCGGCCGGAAAGGTATCAGAAGTAAATGATTCCCCGCGGTCCAACCAAAGTGACGTCATGCAAGCTCAACCTGCCTCCGGTCTGCGGCCCTGCAAAGCGGCCATTTGTGATGGGTCCGTTATATCGGCCTAAAGACTCATCGTGGATTTGATAAGTATACTTACGATGTCGGAGTTTAAGTCCATGATGTTGACTCAACCCGGCGACGCATCATGTGCAGTTCAACGACAAATAGATCCAGGAGTGATCATGACATCCATGAGTTCCGGTCGTACCGTCGGCCGAACCAACATCCAGAAGGCCTCCCTGGCCGTGGGCGCTGTTTTCCTCTTGGTGGGCGTTCTGGGATTCATTCCCGGCATCACCACCAACTACGCGGCCCTTGGCATGGCAGGCCCCGCCTCTCAGGCGCTGTTGCTGGGAATTTTCCAGGTCTCGATTCTCCACAACATCGTTCACCTGCTCTTTGGCGCAGCAGGAATCGCCATGGCCCGCACCGCCGCGCAGTCCAGGAACTTCCTGCTGGTGGGCGGCGCCGTCTACCTGGTTCTGTGGCTCTATGGCCTGCTGATCGGCCACGAGACGCCGGCGAACTTTGTTCCGTTCAATACGGCTGACAACTGGCTGCACCTGATCCTGGGCCTGGCCATGATTGCGCTGGGCGTGGCCCTGTCCCGCGGCCCGTCAAGGGCCGGCCGGACCACCACCACAGCCCACTAGCGGCCGTTCACTCCAGCCGGCCCGTCCAATCGGCACTTCCAGCCGGCAGGAATCAGGCCGGCTGGAAGGGGCCGATGGTCAGCAGTTCGATGGCCGCGTTAGTGCATGCCTGGGTGGGCTGCGCCAGGAACAGGGAGGCAGTGTCTTCCGGAGGATAGATCCGGTAGCCTGCCGCATCCGTCCTGGTGCAGTCCGTGTAGTTGCCGGCATTGGTGTAGCGGAGCACCGCAGAACCAGCCTTGCCCGGAGCCAGCAGTACGTCGGCAACCGGTACCGTTTCATCACGTTTCGCGGGGGCTCCAATGGGGCCACCCGCGGCGTCGGCGGCGAGGGACACGCCGGGGAACCCCCTGAGCAGGCACGGCTCGCTGCCGGTGTTGGTGAGGATGAGGTTCATATAGACGCTTCCCGCCGCTCCACCGCCGGAGGCATCTGTGGCTGCCGAGAGGCTCCCGGCCTTGCAGAGCGCCGGCCCCGTTAGGGCGGACGTGGTGGCCGACGGCGTCTGTGGCGCAGTCGGCGATGCGGAAGTTGTGGCCGGGCTGGCGCCGCCGGTGCCGGGCTCCGTTGTCCCCTGTGTCTGCGGCTGGCTCGGACCGCAGGCGGTGAGCATCAGTGCCGCTGCGGCGATCGCCGTCGTAAAAACAAACCCGTGTAACCCTCGCTGAGACCTCATGCCCCAACCATTGCGGCCAGTGTGGCAGGAGTCAACGATGCCACGAGCAAGAATGGTGATTTGATGCCCGGATCGTGATGATCCGGGCATCAAATCTGCTGTGCGTGGGGCTGGCTAAATTAGCAGGCGTGTACCTGGCAGTCGGCTATTTGGCAGGAGGCTGGCTGAGCGCGGCCGGATCATTGTCCCGGGCCGGGCGCCTGAAGCCACGTGCCACGGCCACGCCACCCAATGCCAGTCCGCCAAGACCTGCTGCGAGGCTTGCCCAGCTGCGGGCTTCCACTCCGCTGTCCGTCACCACAGAGGCCTGTTCGGTATGGGACGTTTGAGCCGCGCTGCCTTCATGCCCTTCCGTGGCGGCGCCCGTGATGGTGATGGAAGGTGCCGGTGCCTTCAGCGAATGCGGGTCCTGGCCGTCCTTGGCGATCTCGGACCAGTCCGTCTGCCCGGTTTCACATGTCTGCAGGGTAGGGAAGTGGAGCGTAGTCCCGGCTGCATCGGGCAGTTTCAGTGACAAGACCAGCGCGTCCCGGAGCTCGTCGGGCAGCGGAGCCTTGGCCGTATACACGATCTGGCTTGTCCGCTTGGTAATGGAGGTGCCGTCGGCCAGCTTCCGCGGTTCAGCAAGCTGTTCGGTGACTTTCTCCACCGTCCAGTTGGGGTTCACCGTGGGTTGGGCGTCGTTGAGCTCAGCCGGCAGCGTGATGGCCACCTTGGTGGTTCCCGATTCGTCGCAGCCGTGCGGGATGCCGAAGGTGAGCAGGGCGTACGAGTTTGCTGTGGTCTTGTCCGGTGTGATCCCCACATGGGCGGAGGCGCCGGCCGCTGCGGCCAGCAGCAGGGCTGCGGTGCCGCCTGCGGCTGCAGCGGCAGTGAGGGTACGGCGAAGGAAGGGGGTGTTCATGGAATTGCCTTTCGGTCGCATGCGCCGGTATTCGGACATGCGGAAATACGGTAAAACCCGTCAAACCGTTGCGGTGCGGGCTCGGTCAGGAGAGGGCGACGGCGAAAGGCGGGCCGCGCCGGCTGTCTTGCCTGAGATTCCGCCAGCGGGGTGAGGATGGAACCGTCCCAGGACGGGTCACCGCCGGTGGGGGACCGGCGTCGGGCATTACCGCTTGGGCGAGCTGGATAAGGGGGCCGAGCCACGCGGCAAGGGCCCAAAGGGCGGACTCGCCCTTGGCGAGCAGCAGTGCGCATCCTGCGGTGGCAACGGCGTGGGCCAGCAGCATCGCCAATCCGGCCGCGGAATCAAGTTGATGGGGATGGCCGGTCATACCCTCGAGGACAGGCGGAGCGAGACCAGGAGAGTGGCTGCCGTGCGCGCCGGCCACAGTGCCGCCGTCCGCCGGCGCCGGCCCGCTGAAGGCGGTGAAAACCTCATGCAGGATGACCTGTCCTGTTCCCAGGACTGCGATCATGGCCGGAAGGTTCAGCCGGAGCCGTGTTGCGCTGGTGGCGGCGAGCCCGGTCAGGGCAAACACGGCCAGCAGGATGCCAAAGCCCGGGAGCTGGCCACCGGCTGCCACGTGGGCACCGGCCGCCAGTGTCAGGATGCCTGTGGAAAGGGCGGCGGCACGGAATACGTGAAAGGGAGCACGGGCACGGTGGGTGCGCACGGATCCTCCCTTATTTGCTGTCTGTCTTCCGGTGCCACCTCGAAGGCAGCCTTCAAATTCTACCGGTCATTCGGAGCCCAAAGGCATCCGGATGGGCCATCAGGCAGAGGTACCGCCTGCGAGCAGTTCGGCCAATACGGCCGCGGCCGAGTCGTGCCGGATCAGTGCCGCGGACTGTCCGGCCCAGAGCGACATGAGTTCCGTGTTGCCCTGGGCGGCTGCCTCCGGGCGGAACCTGCCGGTCAGCCAGTTCTGGGCCGGGAATGGTGCGATTCGCGCCGGATCAAGGTCCGCAATGATGCGGTTGGGGATGCCGCGGGCCAGCCGGCCGCTGAGGACGCGTGTGAGCACAGTTTCCCGGGCAGCGGGGCTGTGCAGGATTTCGCGGTAGGCGGGAACTGCGGCTGATTCCCTGGTGGCCAGAAAGGCTGAGCCGACCTGGACAGCGTCGGCGCCAAGTGCCATGGCTGCCGCAAACCCGCGCCGGTCGGCGATGCCACCGGCAGCGATGACGGGGATTCGGACGGAGTCTGCCACCTGCGGGACCAGCGCGAAGGTCCCCACCAGGGAGTCCTCCGCCGGCTTCAGGAACGAGACCCGGTGGCCGCCCGACTCCATGCCGCTGGCCACCACGGCATCCACGCCGCCGGTTTCCAGGGCCACCGCTTCGGCCACGGTGGTGGCGGTGCCCACCACAACGATTCCGCGCCGGTGAGCCGCCTCGATGATCTCGGGGGCGGGGACGCCAAAGACAAAACTCACGACGGCGGGTCCCGCTTCCAGCGTGGCCTCCACCTGCTCGCCGTAGTCAGGAAGGTACCGTGCCGGCATTTCCGGCAGCGGGAGGTCCAGTTCGTCGAAGTAAGGGCGGAGGATGCTGACGTACCTGTCGAAGGCAGCGGCTGTGAGCGGCGTGTCCTCGGTACCGTCGGGTACCCACAGGTTCAGTGCGAACGGCTTGGCCGTGGCGTCCTTAAGCTGTGCCGCAGTTTTGTGGATGGCCTGGGCGTCGTATCCATAGAGGCCATATGAGCCAAGCCCGCCGCCCTCGCTGACAGCAGCGGTGAGCTGCACGGAGGAGACGCCGCCGAAGGGCCCCAGCACCACCGGCACCTCTGTTCGGAACAGTTCCGTGGCCCGGTTGGGGCGGGAGGAGAGATTCTGTTCTGGCGTCATGTTGTCACTCCGGATCCTGGCGGCTGGATGTCCGTTCCAGTCTTACAGGGGTGAGGCCCCCGCCCAACTCAATCCGTTTCCGGGCCTGAGCAGTAGTGGCAGTCCTCGGGGCAGCAGGCGGCTGCGGCCTGGCCGCTTCTGCCCGCCATCACAGCCTCGGCTACCCGGACATCGTCCCAACGGCCAGGGCCTCGGACGCGATTCGTCGTTGAAGTCACGGTTGTTCCTCTAAGCTCGGTTGCCGGCACGTCCGGCCGGTCCATTTCATCCAACCCCAACAGCCTGTGTCCGCTCAATGGCGGAAGTGACCAGCCACGGCGGGAACGTTTGTGCAGGCCTCCAACGGACTCCAACTGGCTTATAGGCGGGGCCAAGGAGCGGCGCTAGACTGCTGGCGTAAGCCGCCACCTACCTCAGGGAGAACATCATGAACTACTCAGGGATGGGCAACGAGAAAGCTACGCCGGCCAGCGAGCTCAACAGGACCCACGTAGGGCACACTGTCAGTTTTGAGCCCGACGAATTTACGCTGGTCTTCGGAAAAATCGCGGCAATAGCGCGTAAAGAGGGCAGCGTCACCATCGCGCTGCAGGGCGTGGACGGCAGTGGGGGCCTGCAGTCCAGCTACAGCCTTCCCGGCAGCCAGCTGGTCTACCTCCAGCCCGACATGCTGACGAACACCGAGTCGACCATCAAGGACATCTTTGGCAAGGTCCAGGAGAACCTTCGGGGCGGCCTGAAGGGTGACGACAAGACAGACAAGATCTGACCACAGCAATCTTGAGCAAATCCACTGCCATCCATGGGCTAAGGCTGAGCTTGGATGGCTACCGTGAGTGCACCAGCGAGACGAAAGGTGCACTCACATGACAATCATTGAATACTTTTCAGGCTTAGCCATCATGCTCGGCAGCCTGGCTGCCATGTTGGGACTGCTGGCGGGAGTGGTCCGCTACCGGTCTGGCCACCAGGGCTCCTGAGCCCGCTGCAGTTTTATCTGGGGTTATCTGAAGGAGACTGAATAGCCATGGCTCAAGACGAGTTCAGGACGCGGCTGGATCAAGTGGAAGAGCTGTACCGCCATCTGATCGCGTTGCGGGAGGACGCCAAGGGCGGCCATGGAGCCGGCAGCGAGGAGCTTGTCCTGGCCGAACTGCGGCTGGACAACGCCTGGCATGAACTGTACGAATTCATGGATCTTCCACTTTCACGGGATGTTGGAGCCGCACCGAAGCCGGAGTAGTTGCCCCTAGCGTCGTCTATCTGCCTCCGCTCCGGTCGTGCCTGCGCGCCGGGAGGGCCCGCCGCTCGTCAACTGCACGTAAGGTTTGATGGACAACGCCTGGCGAGACTGTGAATCGACACTGTGTTCCCAACAACTGTGCCCTTTCCACACGTGCCCGCTGGCGTTCACGGATCGGACCGGCGCCTGTTCATGGCGGTCTGACACATCACACAGGGGGAACAATGACAGTATTGCTGATCGGCGGCGCCGTACTTGCGGCCCTGCTCATCGCGGGATTCATCTTTTACACTTCGAGCATCCGGTTCGCCAAGCCGAATGAGGCCATGCTCATCACCGGCAAGAGCGACCCGAACACCACCGATGAAACGTCCGATGACCAGTCCCGCGTTATCATCAACAACCGGGCCTTCGTTAACCCGATCACAGAACGCGTCAGCCATATCTCGCTGTCCTCGCGCCAGGTCGAAGTCACCATTGAAGCCATTTCCAACAACGGTATCCAGCTCAAACTGGCCGGCGTTGCACAGGTGAAGGTGGGCGGTGACAAGATCTCCGTCCGCAAGGCAGCCCAGCGATTCCTTGACCAGCAGGACGCGATCGATCACTACACGCAGGAAACCCTCTCGGGTTCACTGCGTTCCATCGTGGGCACCTTGAGCGTTGATGCGATCATCAAGGACCGCGCGCAGTTCGCAGCATCAGTGAAGGAAGAAGCCGAGCACTCCATGACCAACCAGGGTCTGGTGATCGACACCTTCCAGATCAAGTCTGTTGACGACGCCGGCGGCTACCTGAAGAACCTGGGGCGTCCCGAGGCTGCCCTGGTTGCACGGAACGCAAGCATTGCCGAAGCCAACTCCCAGCGTGAGGCCGCGGAAGCGAAGGCGCTCGCGGATCAGAAGACCGCTGAAGCCGAGCAGAAGCTGGCTCTTCGCCGCGCCGAGCTGAAGCAGGAAACGGATGCCCGCCAGGCCGAAGCTGACGCCGCTGGTCCGCTTGCCCATGCCGACCAGCAGCAGGCGATCATCCTGAAGAATCAGCAGGTGGTGGCACGCCAGGCGGAGCTTCGTGAAAAGGAACTCGACATCGAGGTCCGCAAGCCCGCAGACGCTGCCAAGTACAAGGTCGAAACTGAAGCAGCGGCTGATCTTTCCCGCCGTACCCGCATCTCGGAAGCTACCAAGGTCGAAGCGGCCGCTGAATTGGAAACCCGTAAGCTCAAGGCCGCCGGCAACGAGGTTGAAGCGAAGGCCTTGGCAGCGGCCAACACCGCCAAGGGCAACGCCGAGACGGAGATCAACAAGATTCGCGGCCTTGCCGAGGCTGAGGTCACCAAATCCAAGGGCATAGCAGAAGCTGACGTCATTGGCCTCCGTGGCCGGGCCGAAGCTGAAGCCATCGAGGCTCAGGCCAAGGCGTACAGCGAGTTCAATGAGGCCGCCATCCTGAACAAGCTCCTGGAGGTCCTGCCGTCCATCGCTAAGGAAATCGCGGCCCCGATGAGTGCCATCAGCAACATGACAGTCATCTCCAACGATGGCGCCGGCCAGATGAGCAGGAACGTTGCCTCTGGTGTTCAGCAGACGGCGCAGATGCTCAAGGACACCACCGGGTTTGACGTGATCGAGATGCTTAAGGGCTTCGGCGCCTCAACGCCGGCGGCAAACACCCCGGCCGCCGGAAATGGTGCCATCAAAGAACCGGCCCGCACCGGTGTGGTCAATGCGGCGTTGAAGGACGAATCAGCGGAGTAAGTCTCCCCAAAAGACGAATTCCCCCGGACAGAGGCCCGTCCGGGGGAATTCGTCATGATGGCTGGGCTTTTCTTGAAAACCCATTCGCGGTGACGGTGGGATTTGAACCCACGTTGGCTTTGACACCAAACAACATTTCGAGTGTTGCACCTTCGGCCGCTCGGACACGTCACCAACCCATATAGGCTACCGGAGCATGGCTCGCATCCCCAAAACGGCAGCCTGCCCCGCTAAGGCCTGGCAAGGTTCACGGGCGGAAGTGGGGCCACAAGTGTCCGTTCGCGCTGTCAGGCTTTGTCCGGAAAGCCGGGCGGGACTAGATTCGTAAGCAAGATGACTAAATCAGGCGAAGCAGCGCAGGCAACCGCATATTGGACCACGGGTCCGGAGCATGGCGAACTCCGCACCGAGGAGCTGCCTGCCCTGGGGCCGGGCCAGGCTCTGGTCCGAACGCTCTATTCCGGGATCAGCAAGGGCACCGAAATTGTGGTGCATAAATGTTCGGTCCCGCCGCGGGTTGCCGAGGAGATGCGCGCCCCGCACCAGGAGGGCTCGTTTCCGTCACCCGTGAAGTTCGGCTACCTGTCGGTGGGTGTGGTGGAGCAGGGGCCCGAGGACTGGGTGGGCCAGAAGGTGTTCTGCCTGAACCCGCACCAGGACAGGTACGTTACCGCCACCGATGCCCTGACCAGGATCCCCGACGGCGTTCCCGCCCGCCGCGCTGTCCTGACCGGCACCGTGGAAACCGCCGTGAATGCCCTCTGGGAGGCTGGCCCGCGGCTGGGCGACCGGATCGCCGTGGTTGGTGCCGGCCTGGTGGGCGGCATGGTGGCCACCCTCCTGCGTACCTTCCCGCTGTCCCGCCTCCAACTGGTGGACCTGGATCCTGAACGGAAGCACCTCGCGGACCGGCTCGGCGTGGACTTCGCCCACCCGGATGACGCGCTGGCCGACTGCGACATCGTGTTCCACTGCTCGGCGTCCCAGGAGGGCCTGGAACGCAGCATGCAACTGGCCGGCGACGAAGGCGACATCATTGAGATGTCCTGGTACGCCAACCGTGAGGTGACGCTGCCGCTGGGCGAGGACTTCCACGCCCGCCGGCTCTCCATCCGCGCCAGCCAGGTGGGGGTGGTGTCCCGCGCCAGGCGCCACCGCCGGACCACCGCCGACCGGCTGGACCTGGCCGTCTCGCTGCTACAGGACCCGGTGTTTGAGGCATTTATTACCGGCACGTCGCCTTTCGCCCAACTGCCGGACGTGGTGCAGAGCCTGGCCGACGGGAAGCTGGAAGCACTGTGCCACGTGATCGAATACCCCGGCGCCGGGGACTCCCAGCAGAACACAGACTCCGCAAAAGCCACCGACCCTGAAGACAAGAGGTAGCCCATGTTCAGCCTGACCGTCCGTCGCCATTTCATGATTGCCCACAGCCTCCCGCGTGAAGCTTTCGGCCCGGCCCAGGCCCTGCACGGGGCAACCTTCGTGGCCGAGGTGGCCTTCCGCCGTCGGGCCCTGAACCAGGACGCTATCGTGCTGGACATCGGGGCGGCCGGCACCATCATCGAGGGGGTGCTGGCAGGGCTGAACTACCGCAACCTGGACGAGCATCCTGATTTCGACGGCAAACTCACCACCACCGAGGCGCTCGCGGAGTACATCGCCCAGTCCGTCGCTGCACAGCTTAAGGGCGACGACGACGGCCGCGAACTGGCCGGGATCGACGTCACCCTGCGCGAAAACCCGGACGCCTGGGCAACCTACACGCTGGACATGGCCGGCTGATACCGTGCTCAGCCTCCGTCTCCTGGTGCCCGCCAATATCCGTCACCACTCCGGCGGCAATGCCTATAACGCCCGGCTCGTGCAAGGGTTGAGGACGCTGGGCGCCCGGGTTGAGGTGCTGGCGGTGGAGGGTTCCTGGCCGGCAGCCAGCGCAAAGGAACGACGGCGGCTGGGGAGCCTTTTGGGAACCTGGGAGTCTTCCGCGGAAGCCACCCCGGGATCGGTCACCATGGTTGACGGACTGATCGCCTTGGGCGCTCCGGACGAACTCGAGTATGCAGCTGCTGCCCGAAGGCCGGCATGGGTTCTGCTGCACATGCCGTCCGCCGGCCATCCGGAGAGCGAGGCCCGCGCCCTGCGTGCAGCCGCCGGAGTGATCAGCACCAGCAGTTCCACCGCTGCCGCCATCAGGTCCCTGCACGGACTGGCGGAGGGCTACGTTGCACTGCCCGGAACGGACACGGCGCCCGTGGCGGAAGGCTCGGACCCGCCGCACATCATCGTGGTGGCGGCGCTCTTGGCCAACAAGGATCAACTGCTGACCGTGGAGGCCCTGGCACGGCTTCAGGACCTGGCATGGACAGCGTCGTTTGTGGGTTCTGACAGCGCCGATCCGGAGTACGCGGAGCTTGTGCGGGCGGCCGTCGCTGCCCGCGGGCTCCAAGACCGGCTGCAGATTACAGGCCAGCTGACGGGAGAGCCACTGGACGACGAATGGAACAGGGCCGACCTGAGCCTGCTGGTGTCCCGGGCCGAAGCTTTCGGGATGGTGGTCACCGAATCCCTCGCCCGTGGCATACCCGTCATTGTTCGGGAGGGAACAGGGGCCATGGAGGCGCTGACGCTCGCAGCCCGCGCTGCAGGGGAGACCAATGGCGCCAGCGGCGCACTCCCCAGTACCGCACTGCCCGGCACCGCACTGCCCGGCGCCGCCGTCGGCCCACCCAGCACCCCCGACCTCCAGACGCTCGAAGCCGGAACTCTGACAGCCACCAACCCGGAGCCGCTGGCCGCTGCCATCCGGGAATGGCTGGAGGAACCGAGGCTCCGCGCCGCCTGGCGGGCGGCCGCGCTTGCCTCCCGTGAACGCTTGCCGGGGTGGGAAGCCACAGCCCGGACGGTGCTGGAAACCGTGGCGGCACCCGGGGAAGACTGACGCTGGCTAGAGTCGGGTGCGGTGCCCGGCGAAGAATTCCCTGAGCAGCGCACCGCATTCGTCCTCCCGGACACCCGCGTAAACCTCTACCCAATGGTTGAGGCGGCGCTCCCGGAGCACGTCAAACACTGAGCCTGCCGCGCCCGCCTTCTCATCCCACGCGCCAAAAACCACCCGGGGGATCCGGGCCAGCACCACTGCACCTGCGCACATGGCGCATGGTTCCAGGGTGACCACCAGCGTGCAGTCCGCCAGCCGCCAGCCGTCCGCGGTACCGCCGTCGTGCAGGGAGAGTTCCCGCAGCCGGTCAGCCGCCTGGCGAATTGCGACGATCTCGGCGTGGGCGGTGGGGTCTCCGAGGGCCTCCCGCTGGTTCCGCCCCGAACCCAGCACCGCGCCGTCAGGCCCTATCACCACGGCGCCAATCGGCACATCCTCGGTGGCGAGTGCCCGCCTGGCCTCTGCCAGGGCAAGGCCCATCCACTCGCTGTATTTCTTTTGTGCGGGGACCATGGCTCAATGATAGTTTCGAAGGATATCCAGGCTTGCAAGCACCTACGTCGGGAGGCACCGTGGACACCCTCAAAGACCGCTTTGCACTATGGGTTTTGCCGTACGCTGCCTTGTGGATCACGCTTCTGGTGGGTGGCGCCCTGGTGGTCACTTTAGCCTTGCTGGGTGCCGAGGTATACGCCAACGTGGTGGACGATGAGGGCCTGGCATCCCTGGACCTGCCCGCCCTGGAACTGTCCCAGCAACTGCGGACCTCGGACTTGAACGCGGGCGTAACGGCGTTCACCAACGTTGGCGGCGGAATCGGGATGCCCATCGTGGCAAGCGTCCTGACGGCCTGGCTGACCTTCCTGAGCCGGACCTGGCGGCCCATCATCCTGGTGGGCGGCGCGGCAGCGGTGTCAACCCTGGCCACGACCGTGGGCAAGCGCCTGGTGGGCCGGACCCGCCCGGACCATTCGGAGGCTGTCCCGCCCTACGAAACCTCCCCGTCCTTCCCCAGCGGGCACACCCTCAACACCACGGTGGTCATCGGAGTCCTGGTGTACATCATGTGCCTGCAGTTTGAGGTCCTGTGGGTGCGCATCACGGCCATCACCGCCGGTGCGCTTTTTATCATCGCCATGGGCCTGAGCCGGGTCTTCCTGGGCCATCACTGGATGACCGATGTCCTGGCCGCCTGGTTCCTGGGGCTTGCCTGGATGGCGCTGGTGATCTTGGCGCACCGGCTGTTCCACCTGACCCGGAAACGCGAACATGCCGGCCCGGCGCCCACGTTTGAACATCCCGCCCTCCGGGAGGACCACAGCGGCGACGAACCTGTCACGGAAGACTCGGCGGAGCGCGGCGCAGGCACCGGTTCTCCGGGCAAAGGCTCTTCTGCCGGGTGATAGTTTTGACCAATGCGCACTCTCGTTGTGGACCACCCGCTGGTCGCCCATAAGCTCACCGTCCTGCGGGACAAGAACACACCGTCCCCTGTTTTCCGGCAGCTGACGGAAGAGCTGGTGACGCTCCTCGCCTACGAGGCCACCCGCGAAGTCCGCACCCAGCCCGTCACCATTGAGACGCCGGTCAGTACCGCAGTTGGTACCGCGTTTACCAAGCCGACTCCGCTGGTTGTCCCCATCCTCCGCGCAGGCCTCGGCATGCTGGAGGGCATGACGAAGCTGGTTCCGACGGCGGAAGTGGGCTTCCTGGGCATGGCCAGGGACGAGGAAACCCTTGACATCATCACTTATGCCGAGCGGCTCCCGGAGAACCTCACTGGCCGGCAGATTTTTGTGCTGGATCCCATGCTGGCCACCGGCGGCACCCTGCGCGAGGCCATCAAGTTCCTGTTCAAGCGCGGCGCCTCAGACGTCACCTGCATCTGCCTCCTGGCCGCCCCGGAAGGCCTGGCGAAGCTGGAGGAGGAACTCTCCGACGCCAACGTGACCATTGTCCTGGCTTCCATCGACGAGAAGCTGAACGAGAAGTCCTATATCGTCCCGGGGCTCGGAGACGCGGGGGACCGGCTGTACGGCATCGCCGGCTAGCGTTCGGGTTAGCCGCCGAACGCATATGGGGCAGGATTGAGGCATGACCATTCCCACGCCTGCCGATACCCGCACCCTCACCTGCCGCGCCGTGCTCTTTGACATGGACGGAACATTGGTGGATTCGACCGCCATTGTGGAACAGGTGTGGAGCGAGTTTTCCGCCCGCTACGGGCTGGACTTTGCCGAGATCCTGCGCACATCCCATGGCGTCCAGGCGGGCGACACGGTGCGGCGTTTTGCCCCGGCGGGAGCCGACGTGGTGGCCCTCACCGCCGAACTCGGCGCTGCCGAACGTGTCCGGACGGCAGGCATTGTTGCTTTGCCCGGAGCCGCTGAGCTGCTGCGAATACTTCCCGGCGACGCCGTGGCGCTGGTGACCTCGGCCGACCGTATCCTGGCGGACATCCGCATGGAGGCCGCTGGCCTTGCCATGCCCGCCACCGCCGTTACCGCCGAGCTGGTGACCAGGGGCAAGCCCCATCCTGAGGGTTACCTGCAGGCCGCCGGACTCCTGGGAGTGGAACCTTCGGATGCCCTGGTGTTCGAGGATGCGCCTGCCGGAATTGCTGCCGGGCTGGCTGCGGGCATCCGCACGGTGGCGGTGGGCCCGAACACCGGTCCGCTGCCGGACGGCGTGCTGCACATTTCCGACTACAGCGACGTTTCGGTTGCCGTGGAAACAGACGCAGCGGGCGCGAGGGTCATTTCTTTCCGGCTTTGAGGTCTGACACCACCTTGGCTATCCGGCGGGCCCTGGTTTCCGCCGTCTTCGCCTCCGCCAGCGGTTCAACGTACCGCCGCTGGGTGCTGTAGTTCAGCGTGGCATAGAATGCCTGCGCCTCGGGTTCGGCAGCGAGGGCGGCGGCAAGATCGTCCGGAACCTCGATGACGCGGGGCTGCGTGTCCAGCTCAACGTCCACCTCAACGGTGTCGCCGGCCGAAACCCCGGTGAGTTCCCGGTTGGCGGTGCTCACTCCAACCATGTTCTGCCCGCCCATCACGGCGATGCTGCTGCGGTAGCTTTTGCCGTTGATGGTCACCACCACCGGCGGCTTCCTGCCGGCGCCCAGCGCGCCGACAACTTCCTCCGGAACCTCAATGGCCGCCTTGTTGCCGCTGCCCAGGATGGTGGTGGTGAATTTCATGGTCCCAGTATCCCGCCCCGGCCCTGGGTGTCACCAGAAAGCCACTTGTTTTGAGCGGGCCAAAACCTGCCGGTTGCCTAGTACCAGTTGTTCGACAGGTGGAAGTTCAGGGCACCACATGGTGACTGGTAGCGCTCCTGGATGTAGTTCAGGCCCCAGTTGATCTGCGTGCGGTAGTTGGTGAGGTAATCTCCACCGGCGCTCGCCATTTTCTCGGCGGGCAGTGACTGGACAATGCCGTACGCCCCGCTGCTCGGGTTCATCGCCGTGGTGGTCCAGTCGGACTCCTTGGTCCAGAGCGTCTTGAGGCACTGCATCTGGTCAGGTGCCCAGCCATACGATCCCAGCTGGCTGGCCGCGTAGGCCTGGGCTCCCGCGGGATCATTGACGGCAACAACAGGCGCAGGAGCAGGCTCGGGCGCCGGGGCCGGCGCCGGGGCGGGTGCCGGTGCGGGCTCGGGGGCAGGCGCTGGTGCCGGCGGAGCAACCTCGGCAGGGGCGGGAGCGGGAGCGGGCGGCGCCTGGACCTCGGTCTTCTCGACGCTCAAATCGGAGTCAGCGGGAGCTGCGGCGGGGGCGGATTGGGACTCGACGGCCGACACCCGGGTGATGGATTCGGACGCCTGGCCGGCGGCGCCGACTCCCACCAGCAATGCACCGGCGGTGACAAGAACGGCTGTGCGCTTGCCCAGGGAGGGTATTTTTGCCAGCCTGGACATGGTGGCGGCGGGCCAGGCTGCCACCGTCAGGCGGAGCTTGTGACGGCCGTGGGATTCGGACTGCCCGGTTTTAGGGCGTGGTTCTACCTTGAATTCAGACATGATGGATCGCCTCTCACACCTGCGGAGTTAGCTGTCGGGTTCGGATGAGGGCATCCGGCCACACGGAAAATCACGTGCTGGCTTAACCCCAAGGGCATTCACTGCCCGGGACTGTGGGTCCCCCGCCTCTGCCTGGTCAAGAAGAATCCGGGAAGCGGCAGAGCTTGGCGTCATCCGGAATATACGGCCCGAACGGGAACCGCACCCCATCGACGGTACAGGAGACTGCCGCTTAAGTCACATTTAGGTAACAGAGATCACGACGACGGTGTGTTGGCTTGCGCTTAGCGGGCAATGATGGGAAGTCGCAAGCTGAACTCGGTGAAGCCCGGTTGTGACCTCACCGTTACCGTTCCGCCGTGCGCCTCCACGATTGACTGGACTATCGCCAAGCCCAGTCCGCTGGTTCCTTCCGAAGCCGCGGGACCTGATCCAGGTGCGTTGCCCGCACGGGACGCGTCTGCGCGGGCGAACCGGGAGAAAACCTGGTCCAGGAACTCCGTCGGGATGCCACCGCCGTCGTCCGTTACCGTTACGACGGCGCTGCCGTCAGGCGACGTCGTGACCCCGGTGACAACAGTGGTGCCGGGGGCCGTGTGCTTGCGGGCATTGGAAAGCAGGTTCACCAGCACCTGGCGAAGCTGCGGCGCATCGCCGTTGACCAGCACGGGCTCGTCGGGGAGTTCCAGGTGCCAGTTGTGGGCAGGAGCGATGACCTTCTCGTCGCTGACGGTCTCGATGACCAGTTGCGTGAGGTCAACCTCGGCAAGCTTCAGGGACTGGCCTGCGTCCAGCCTGGCGAGCAGGAGCAGGTCCTCCACCAGGGTGGTCATCCGTTCGGACTGGCTCTGCACCCGGGCCAGCGACTTCTGGCCGTCCGGAGTGAAGTCCTCGGTCATCCGCATCAGTTCGGTGTAACCGCGGATGGCTGTCAACGGGGTGCGGAGTTCATGTGAGGCATCGGCGACGAACTGCCGCACTTTGGTTTCGCTCTGCTGCCTGGCCTCCAATGCCCGGGCTACGTTGTCCAGCATGAGGTTGAGGGCATGCCCGACGCTGCCCACTTCAGTCCGGGGATTGGCGTTCGACGGCGGGACCCGCACCGCGAGGGCTACCTCGCCGGCGTCGAGGGGAAGCCGGGAAACGCGGGTGGCAACTTCGGAGAGCTGTTCCAGCGGTTGCATGGTGCGCCGGATCAGCACAGTTCCTGCCAGTCCGATAAGCACCAGGCCGCCCAGAGACACAAAGACAAAGGTCCACACCAGCGATGACAGGGTGCTTTCCTTGCCGGCCAGGGGGAGTCCCGTGACCAGGACATCGCCGAACGAGGTTTCCTCGGCCACCAGCCTGTAGTTGCCGTTGGACAACGTCCGGTCCACCGGATCCCCGTTGCGTGCCAAGGTCAGCAGGACCTCTTTGTCTCGGGTGGAGAGTGGTGCGCGGGTGGTGTCTGAGGCGAGGAAGCCGGCACTGTTGACCTGCCCGCCGAGGATGCGGGCATTGAGGGTGCCAACGCTCTGTCCCCGGGCGTCAAGGGGATCACGCCCGCCATTGAAGCCGCCCATCGGCGGCCTGCCGGGAGCGTTGGAGCGTTCCGCCGCCTGGCTGAGCTGGTCATCGAGCTGGCGGGTGAGGAATGAATCCATGGACGCGTAGGTGAACAGGCCCACGGCACCGCAGATGGCAACCAGGAGGGCCATGGCCAGCAGAACCAGCCGGGTGCGCAGGTGCCAGGTGCCGGGCCTCAGCCAGTTGCGGTCATCCTTGGGTGCCGGTGCCGGTGCCGGTCCCGCTGCCGATGCGGACGAGGATGAGTGCGAGGGCAAGGACACCGCCTAGTCCGCAGGCTTGATGACGTAACCGGCCCCGCGCACGGTATGGATCATGGGCGGGTGCACCGCATCCACCTTCTTGCGGAGGTAGGAGATATAGAGCTCCACAATGTTGGCCTGCCCGCCGAAGTCGTAGTCCCACACCCGGTCAAGGATCTGGGCCTTGCTGATGACCCGCCTGGGGTTTTCCATGAGGTAACGGAGAAGCTCGAACTGTGTGGCGGTGAGGTGGAGTTCGTCGCCGGCCCGCGTCACCTCGCGGGTGTCCACGTTCAGGACAAGGTCGCCCACCACCAGTTCGGCGGTGTCCATCGCGGCAACCCCGGAGCGCTGCACCAGCCGGTGCAGCCTGAGCAGTACTTCTTCCATACTGAAGGGTTTGGTGACGTAGTCATCCCCGCCGGCAGCCAGCCCAAGGATCCGGTCCTGGACAGCGTCCTTGGCGGTCAGGAACAGCGCAGGCACCACCGGCGCGAACGCGCGGATCCTGGTGAGCAGCTCAACGCCGTCGAACCCCGGCAGCATCACGTCCAGCACCAGGACGTCCGGCCGGAACTCCTTGGCGAGTTTGACGGCCTCCGGGCCGTCCGCGGCGACGGCAACAGACCAGCCGGCCATGCGCAGTCCCATGCTCATAAGCTCGGAGAGGCTGGGTTCGTCATCCACCACGAGGGCGCGGATGGGTGAGCCGTCCGGGTGGGTGAGCTGGGGAAGATTGTTGGTCATGGAATGCGAAGTGGCCATGGAACAACTCTCCGGTCTCGGGGTTGGCCCGCGCTATGGGCTTCCTGTGCGCAAGCTGTGAATCCCACCCTAGCGAGCTGGACGGCGGTGAAGGGACCGGAGCGGCGTTTCCTTATATCCCGCCGGGTTCCTCGAGAGGATCCCGGTAGGCGTTCCGCGGGAGTGGCCAGGGACGGTGGTCCGGGCCCGGGCGGGCGGCCGGCGGCTTTCCGGGAAACTTTTTTGTCCAGATTTCGGCACGGCTGGACATGATGGGGAAAGCGGGGTGGTAATTTCAGCAAATCCCCGGGCAATGAATCGTTTCTGATTTTTCCCGGAATTCATCGAATAAAATTTCCTCAACAGGGTTTTTTGACCGTCCGTTCGGGATAACATCTGTTATTTTATTCGGTCTTTAGAATCGTGATCTGGAACACATTCGCGGATTTTGTCTCAGTATGTGGAACATCTCGTCCATTGTTACTTGCAAGTTCGTATTGTTACGTTGCACACTTCTAATTGTGAACAAGTACTCAACAGCACCTGCAGACGCAGATTATTGGCCCGGCACACCCGCTGCTGTCAACATGCGCTGTTGTCGAATGCACGCCTGACCTTCCCATCCCCAGAAGTTCTTAGGCATTCGCCCCCCAGCCCAGCGTCGGGCGCCCCTCCCCTGATCTCATTGCGGGGATCCAAGCATTCGAGCCGCGATGACGGCCATTCACATTGAGGTAAGCATTCATGTCAGTTGCATCCGGATACGTCCACATCTCTGTCCGTAACGCCAGCAAGCCGGGCCAGCCTGCCGGCCTCCGCCAGGGCTTCGGCGCTCGCCCCGCGCTCGCCCCGGCAGCCCCCGGCGCCAGCTTCCCGGCTCCCGGTTACGCCCCCCAGGGCTACAACCCCAACTCCTACGGACAGCTCCGCGCCGTGCAGCCTGACGCTTCACCCATGACCGCTCCCACTCCCGTGGTGGCAGGCCCCAACACCGTCCGGCCCGTAGCCAACGACAACGTGGCCAGGGGATTTGTCCTGTACATGGGCATCGACGAGGAAACTGCCGCGGCTGCCGGAACGTCCATCGCCAAGCTCGCCCAGGAAATCCGCGCCTACGCCCAGTCCCTGGTTTCAGGTGCCGAGAGCTATGCAGCTGTTGCAGTGGCGCCGGCCAGCACCCCGGGTTCCGCGCTCGACGTCGTCCGCTCCACCTTCGGTGACCCCACCGTGAACGCACGGCAGCGTACCGAAACAGCCCGGCTCCAGCAGCCCCAGGACCCCCGTCCGTCCGGCGTCCTGATTGACCTGGCCCGCCGCGAAGTCCACCTGGACGGCGAATCCCTGAACCTGACATTCAAGGAGTTCGAACTCCTGAACTACCTCGTCGAGAACGGCACCCGCACCGTGGGCCGCGACGAGCTGCTCGAAGGCCTGTGGCGCAACGCCGAAGAGGTTCCCAACGAGCGCACCATTGACGTCCACATCCGCCGTCTCCGCTCCAAGCTGGGCCGCCTCGCCAACACCGTGCGCACGGTCCGCGGCCAGGGCTACCGGTTCTACGAGCACCCGGAAGTAGTGGTCTGGGCCGCTCCGGAATACTCGATCTAGCTCCTTAGCTGCGCACGAAAGCGCCTGTCCCTGTGGGGCGGGCGCTTCCGCTTTCGCGGGACATCCTTCGGCGCCTGCGCTCGTTCCTCACGCAACAACGGCGCTTTCAGGATGCCCCGCTGCGCTGCACCGCCCCGTAGTAGCCGCTTTTGCGCGTTCGGGCTCTCCGGGCATGTGCCTCCGCGGCTTTGGGTATATCTGGCGGGCTAGGCTTGGGGGCATGAGCGAGCACCACATCAGGCGACTGGTGATCATGCGGCATGCCAAGGCGGACTGGCCCGGCGGGGTGGCGGATCACGACCGGCCGCTGGAAGAACGCGGCCACCGTGAAGCGCCCCTTGCCGGAAAATGGCTCGTCAAGCATGGGATAGTGCCGGATTTCATCCTGTGCTCCAGTGCACTCCGGACCCGCCAAACCTGCACCTGGGTGTGCTCGGAGCTGGGGGACAAGGCCCCGACGCCGAAACTGGAGGGCGGGCTGTATGGTGCCTCCGCGCTGCGCATGCTCACGGTGGTCAACCACGTGCCGGATACCGTGACCACCCTGATGCTGATCTCCCACATGCCCGGGGTCCAGGACCTCGCCATGCACCTGGCCTCGCGTGATTCCAACCACGACGCCTACATGGACGCGGCCACCAGGTTTCCCACCAGCGCGCTGACTGTCCTGGAAACCGAAAAATCCTGGGCGGAACTGGACGGGCAGGACGCGCGGCTTACCAAGTTCAAGGTTCCGCGCGCCCACTAGCCAGTGCAGACCGCTCCAACCCGCTAGCTGGTTGGGGCGGCGGCGATCTCCTTCAACAGTGCAGCGACGTGGCGGATGCCAGGGCTGGCTGTCATGGTCCTGCGGTGCACCAAACCCACCTGGCGGACCTGGAGGGGCTTGATGACGGGTACTGACACCACGCCGGGGGGAAGGGCGGGCCGGCCAAGCCGGGGGACCAGCGCCACCACGGCCGCCTGCTCCACCAGGGCAAGGTGGGTCGCAAAGTCCGGATCATAGACCCGGATGTCGGGCACCCGGCCCAGGTCCGCGAAGATCCTGAGCAGTGCCTCATTGCAGATTGCGCCATGCGGGGTGCTGATCCAGCGCTCGTCAACAAGATCCGCGGGTTCCACTGCCTTCCGTCCGGCCAGAGGATGGCTTTGATGCACCAGGAGGTCCGCGATGTCCTCGCACAGCCACTCCAGGCTCATGTGTTCAGGGATGACCAGGGGGACGGAGTTCCAGTTGTGCACCACGCCCAGATCCGCCTCTCCGTTGGCCACCCGGGCCACCGCCTCCCGCGGGTCCTCCGCCAATACGCTGACGTCCAGTTCGCTTCCTGAAGCGGCCAGCTTCCCCAGCATGGGTCCCACCAGCCCGCGGCAGGCGGTGGAAAAGGACACCACCCTCAGGTGACCCGTTGGCTTGGCGGGATCCGCAAGCAGGGTGGACTGCAGTTCTTCCAGTTCGGCAAGGATCCTGCGCCCGTAGGCAGCGAGGGTAAGCCCGCGCTCGGTCAACAGCACACCCCGCCCGCGGCGCTCGAGTACCGCGAAGCCTGTCTGTTTCTCCAGCTTCTTAACCTGCTGGGAGACTGCCGAAGGGCTAAAGCCCAGGACTTCCGAGGCGGCAATAACGGACCCGTGCTGCTCAATGGCTGTCAGCGCCCGCAAAGTACCAATGTCAATCATGAAGTAAAGGTACATGGTCAGCGGTAGAAATCAACGCTGGTGCTTCATCCGGCTTTCTGTGAAGGTAAGAAGCGTGAACCTCCGCCATTCCTTGCTTGCCGCCCTGGTCGCCGTCCTTTGGGGCCTGAATTTCGTCGCCATCGACTTCGGCCTGCACGCCAACGGCCGCGAGGTTCCGCCGCTGTTGTTCGTCGCCATGCGATTCGTGCTCGTGGTTTTCCCTTGGATCTTCTTCATCCGAAAGCCGGACGTCAGCTGGAAGGTGATCATCGGCGTCGGGCTCTTTATGAGTGCGGGGCAGTTCGGCCTCCTCTACCTGGCCATGGCGCTGGGCATGCCGGCGGGCCTCGCGTCGCTGGTACTGCAGGCCCAGGTGCTGCTGACAGTCCTCCTGGCCGCGGGGTTCCTTGGTGAACGGCCCACCGCCCGCCAGATGGCCGGAGTTGTGCTGGGCGTGGCGGGACTTGCCGTCGTGGCAGTGGGCCGCAGTGCGGTGGCACCTGTGCTGCCGTTGATCATTGTGCTGGCAGCTGCGCTGTCCTGGGCGGCCGGCAACATCATCGTCCGCAAAGCCAGGGCTGCGTCAGGACTGGGGCTGGTGGTGTGGTCCGGGGCTGTAGTGCCGCTTCCCCTTGCCGGTCTTTCGCTGATCATCGACGGACCGGCCGCCGTCGCCGGAACATTGGTGGACCTGCAGCCGGCCACCCTCCTGAGCGCGCTGTACACGGCAGTCTTCGCGTCGCTGGTTGGCTACGGGATCTGGAACAGGCTGTTGGCGACTTACCCGTCGTCCGCCGTGGTGCCCTTCACCCTCCTGGTTCCGGTGGTGGGAATGAGCGCCGCCTGGCTGGCCCTGGCTGAGGTGCCCTCTCCTGCCGAACTGGCCGGCGGCCTGCTCCTGCTGGGTGGCGTCGCGACGGCGGTGCTCACCGGAACGGGCAGCAGGACTCAGCGCCGGGGTGCTGCCTTGCTGCCAGGTTTGGGCGCGGGTTTGGGCTTTGATGCACCCGCGGGGGCCGCTTTGCGCACCGATGATGCTGACGACGAGGGCCGCTTGGCCGCCCCAGCCGGAACCCGTGGTGTGGGAGTTCGGGAAGCAGACGCCCCCTGACTTACGCGCTGAGCCGTACTCTGACTGGTGCGTTGGCCCGGTGCGCTTTGGCTGCGGGGCCGGGCAGCGGGGCGACGTGCGGCTGTGGCGGGACGCCTCGGCGACGCAGGTGTCCTGGCTGGCATCCGCTTTCGGGATGGCCAGGCGGCGCCGGCGAACAGGACCAGCAGGGTGGACAACGACGAGGCGGCAGACAGGAAAAAGTAGTTGTCCGGATCCCCGGTGGGAAGGGGTGTGCCGAAGAACGACGGCTGGCCGGCGAAGGCCAGTTCCCACGTGCTGATGAAGGCAAGTGCAAACGCGATTGTCAGGCTGGTTCCCACGCCGGTGGCGGCGGCAACAGCGTAGCGGCGCCGGGACAGGACCTCAAAAAGAGCGGCAACGTACGCCAGGGCCACCAGCGCGAGGAAGGTGAACATCACCGGCTCTTCCAGCGTGAGTGCTGTCAGGACCAGCATGAGAAGAGCCACCACAGCCGTGATGATCGCGAGCTTTCCGCTGTTCCCCATGTGACGCATGTGCTCAATCATCCCCGAGAGGCCAGCTACTTCAGGACGTAGCCGCGCATTATCGCCATTATTGCTGCAACACTTTGGTCACGGGTCCGTTCCGGATTGTAGGTCTGGCGGTCCAGCCCCACCACAAAGCAGGCCCCAAAAATTGCCGTCTCCAGGCTCCCTCGGGAGATCCGCTCATCGACGGGCTGAGCGGCGGCGACTCTCCCCACCGCGGCGCCAATGACCTCCAGCAATTCGCCCCTGAGTACGGCAAAGGTATCCTGCCATTCACTGGGCGTGCGCCAATTTTCGCTCACCCACAACCTCGCGAAGGAGGGGTAATCATCCATAAAATCCATGGCCTGGCCAATCATCGCCTCCATGGACAGCAACGGATCCACCTCGGGCGTGACGGCACCGTTCCCCGCAGTGCCTCCGGCGTCCACGTTGCCCGCATCGAGGAGACGGTCCTTCAGAATATCGACGCCATGCCGCAGCAACTGGGCGATGAGATGGGACTTGCTGCCGAAGTTGTAGTAGATGGTTCCCTTGGACACACCCGCTGCTGCGGCGATCTCGTCCACTGTCACCCCGGCCGCACCGCGCTGGCCGATGAGTTCCATCGACGCGTCGAAGAGCCTCTGCCGGGTGGCGCCGGTCCGTTCCGGGCGAAGCTTCTTCGCGGCCGGCCCTGACGGCTCCCCATGCGCTTCCGCCGGTGGTTCATGTGGCTCCGGTGGCCTGGTGCTCATATGGCGATCTCGGGCTTAAGCGTTTTGAGCGTCCAGAACCTGTGTTTACGGACCGCCAGCGTGGACAGTCCAGCGCCCAATATTGTGTAGCCCAGAAGTCCCAGGACCGTAGGCACAATCATGGACAGATCGGCCCCATAGATCAGGTGCCGCATGCCCGTCACCACGTATCCCATGGGCAGGACCTCGTGCACCACGTGCAGCGGCTCAGGGGTGGTCTGCCAGGGGAAAGTGCCGCCGGAGGAGACCAGCTGCAGGACCAGCAGGATGAGCACCACCAGCTTGCCGGGGGATCCCAGCAGGGCAACGATGCCCTGGATGATGGCACTGAACGCCATGGCCGCTGCCAGCATAAAGAGCCACATCAGGACCGGATGCGCCGGGTTGAGTCCCAGACCAACGTTCACCACCAGCGTCAGCAGGCTGGCCTGGACCACTGATACGGCAAGGAAGGGAAGCCAGCCTCCGACGGCGATTTTCCACGCCGGTGCGTTCGATGCCAGAGCCCGCTGTGTCATGGGCCGCATGGCCTGGATCAGCATAAAGACTCCGATCCACAGCGCCAGGGTCAGGAAGAACGGGGCGAGTCCGGCGCCGTAGGAGTCGGCCTTCGCCTGCGAAACATTGCTTACCGCCACGGGATCGGCAATCACTTCGGAGAGGCTGCTTTTCTGCGAATCGTCCGGGTTGGGTACCTGCCCGGCGCCCTTGGCGATTTCGTCCGCCAGGGTCCGGGAGCCGTCCGCGGCCGTTCCCGCGCCGGTCTCCAACTGGCCCGCACCGGCGTCGAGCTTGGTTGCCCCGTCCGCCAGCTGGCCAGCGCCGTCCACGGCAGCCTGCTGTCCGGTGGCAAGCGTGGCGGACCCTGTATGGAGCTGGTCAGCGCCGCTGGAGGCCTGCGCTACCGCGTCTTTGAGCGCGGGCGTAGCCGCCGCGAGCTGCGCTGCCCCGACGCTGACTGCCTCGGAACCGTCAGCGAGTTGCTGCACCTGCGCAGCGTCGGCCTGGATTTTGGTTTTGGCGGCAGTCACCGGGCTGGAGGCGGCGGTGGCGTCGAAGTCGGCCAGGATCTTGTCAGCCTGCACCTGGGTGATGACCTCTGACGCAACCAGCCGGCTGTTGGACTCAATCACACGGGCGCGGAGGCCCAGGTCGGCCGCATCAAGCTGGGCTGCGATGTCCTGGACCTTGGTGTTCAGCTGGGCGTTGCCTGCCGCCACCTGGGCCGCGCCGTTGGCCAGTGTCTGTGAGTCGCTGGGCAGGGTGGCGGTCTTGTCCTTCAACACGGACAGCCCGCTGCTCAGCTGCCCGGCGCCGTCGGTGAGCTGGTTGGCGCCGTCGCGCAGTTTGAGTTGCCCTGCATACAGTTCGCCGGCTCCGCCGTTGAGCGCGGTGCTGCCTTGGTGCAGGGTGACCGTCCCGTCACGCAGGGTGGCCACGCCGTCGGCGAGCTGCCCGGCGCCGTCGGCGGCCTTGAGCATTTGGGCGTGGATGGTGCCAAAGCCGGTGAGCAGCTGGTTGGCGGTCTCTTCGCCCACGTCTTTGGCCACGGTGTTGTGGACGGCAGTGGTGAGCTTGTCCACGATGGTGCTGAGGAGGTAGTTGTTGGCGTCGTTGGTAGTGACATCCAGCATGGCCTGGCTCGCTGAATCGAAGCTGCCGGGCGACACCAGGTTGGTGGAGAAGTCCTGCGGGATCTTCAGGGCAAAGGCGTACTTTCCGCTGCTCACCCCCTGATCGGCCTCGTCGGCGCTGGCAACGGATTTCCAGTTGAAGACGTTGCCTTCCACCAGGCTGTCGGCCACCTTTTCGCCGGCCTGAAGTTCGGTGCCGTCACTGGTTACAGCACCCGTGTCCTCCACCACCAGGGCGGCATCAATCCGGTCCAGGTTGCCGTAAGGATCCCAGTTGGCGTAGAGGTAAACGGCCCCGTAGAGCAGCGGCACCATCACCAGTGCCAGGATGGTCAGCTTGGGCAGCAGCCCGCCGGTCATCCGCTTGAGTTCGGAGCGGGCCAGCCGCAGCACAGTCACTTTGCGTCCTCAGTTTCGAGTCGGAGTTCAATAACTTTCGCCAGAGCTGGTGTGCCCTGGGGGTGATGGATTGAGTTGCCGATGACCGCCGCAGGTCCCCGCCAGAGCGGCGGCAGGGCAGTGACGGTGGCTACGACGGCGAGTGGGCGGCCGCCGTCGTCAGCCAACTGCTCAAGGCGGGGGAGCCAGTCCGCAGGATCAGCACTGTGCCGGTCCGGGGAGTCCACCACCAGGAGGTCGGTATGCGGGTTGGCCAGGGCAAGGGCAGTGAGGAGTTCCATTCGCCGGCCGGGCGGCAGCTGCTCGGTCCACAGATCCGCGATGTCCTCGAAGCTGTTTACCTTCAGCCAAGGCTTACTGAGGAGTGCTCCGCGGTAGCGGCGGGGGATCAGCGCCAGGTCCTCCGTGACCAGGTCCCGGACGCTGAGGTGCTGTTCCGGTTCGTTCACACCGGGGGAGTCCACCAGGGCGCTGGCAAGCCGGAGCTCTTTGATGGGCCGGGTGCCGTCCCAGGCAATGCGTCCGCCGGTCGGTTTCATGCGGCCGCTGAGTGTCAGGGCCAGTGCCGTCCGCTGGTCCTGCCGGTCACCGGCAACCAGGAGCAATTCACCCCGTTTGGCCTGCAGTGAGGTGGGCGGAAGCAGATCGGTCCGCCGTCCTTTCACGTGGAGCTGCTGTACGGAGAGCAAAAAGGGCCTTTCGCAGGGGACGTCTCCCTTTCACCCTAATCGAACTGACCGGTCAGTTCAAATAGTGGAGGGCGGACGGGCACTTGCGGCCCTGGCAGCGGGCGAACGGACACTTGCGGCCCTTGGAGCGGGTTAAGTGCTCGTTCGGCGAATCAGAGGCCGTACTTCTCGAGGAGCTGAAGCCATACTTCGCTGACTGTGGGATAGGCCGGCACTGCGTGCCACAACCGGTCCAGGGGTAACTCCCCCACCACGGCGATGGTGGCAGCGTGCAGCAACTCGGCAACATCCGGTCCCGCGAAGGTGGCTCCCAGAAGCACGTTGCGGTCCTCATCCACCACCAGTTGCGCCCAGCCGTCATAGTGCTCCGAATGAAGGGAGGATCCGGCCACCTGGATGGGCAGTTCCACGCTGGAAGCGTTGTGGCCGTCAGCTGCAGCCTGCTCGACGCTCCGGCCCACTGTGGCAACTTCGGGATCGGTGAAAAGAACCCTTGGCGCTGCATGGAGGTCCAACGTTGGAGCCTGGCCCCAGGTCTCCGCGCCCGGAGCGGCACCATTGGCTCTGGCCAGAATGGCGTTGCTGGTTACCCGGGCCGCGTATTTGCCCTGATGGGTGTACATGGCGGTCCCGGCTGCGTCACCGACGGCATATAGCCACGGGTCAGGTTCCTTGGTTCCCTGGACCAATCCGGAGGCTTCCGTGATGAGGCTCATCCTGCCCTCCGCGGCGTCAAGTCCCAGGGTTTCCAAGCCGAGCCCTTCCACGGCGGGCCGCCTGCCCATCGCCAGCAGGACCCTGTCCGCGGTGATACTCGCTCCATCGCTGAGAGCCAAGGTGTAGCTCCCGTCCCCGTTGTCACTGATGTTTTTGGCAGTGGTGCCGAGGTGGATTTCGACGCCATCTGCGCGCAGGCCGGCTGTTACGAGGTTTGCAGCCTCCTCCGGAAAATTTCCCAGCAGGGCGCTCCGGGCTACGAGGGTCACCCTGGAGCCCAGCCTGGCGAACGCCTGGGACAGTTCGGTGCCGGACATCCCGCCACCAAGAACTGCCAGCCGCTGCGGAATCTCCTGGGTGGACGTTGCTTCGCGTGTGCCCCAAACCTTGAGCCCAGCCAGACCGTCGATGGATGGAATGTTGGGGATCGAGCCTGTTGCCAGGACAACGGCGTGGCGGGCCGTGAACCGGTAGGAGTTACCGTCCAGGCCGTCGGCCTCCACTGTGCGAGGGCCCGTGAGCCGTCCCCGGCCGCGGATCAGTTCGATCCCGGCTTCGCTCAACCACGTCGCATGCGTGTGGTCCTGCCAGTTGGAGGTCAGGTGGTTCCGGCGTCGAAGCACTGCCTCCGCATTGAGTGTGCGGGTCACGGCTTCCTCCGCCCCGGGTACCGTCTGTGCAGCATGGAGTGCAGTGCCGGAGCGGAGCAGGGCTTTGGACGGCAGGCATGCCCAGTAGGCGGATTCGCCCCCTGCCAGTTGTGCTTCCACCAGGACAGCTCTCAGTCCGCCCTGGGCCACCCGACGGGCCACGGTTTCGCCGGCTGCCCCCGCGCCGATCACTACGACATCACATTCCTTGTTCAGGAACTCAGGCGTCATGGGAATAGCCTACGCCGCGGACTGTGGGCGGCCACGGGCTTCTCTGGTCCTGCGGGGCTTAAACTCAAAGGTCCGCAGCGGCGTACCGTTGCGGACCTTTTCTGTGCGCCCAGAGGGATTCGAACCCCCGGCCTTCTGTTCCGTAGACAGACGCTCTATCCAGCTGAGCTATGGGCGCATATTGTGTTTCGCGGAGTATCTCTCTCCCCGAACCTCGAATTACTTTACGCGAGGGTGGCCCGGAGTGCCAAATCGAAACGCATGTAATGTAGCCGACTAGACCGGTCTAGGTGACCTTCATCACTTAAACGAGGGCATTTCAATGGAGTTTTATTGAATCTACGCGGAATTGACTAGTAAAAGGCGCTGACCTGCACCTTCAGAGCCAAAAACCGACGCGCCCCGGCCAATAACATTTAGGACACACCGATGACCCCGAGGAAGGGAACCGCAATGGGCGATCTGGCGCAGAAGCCGCTGCTTGAGAAAGCACCCACCACACATGCTGCTTTGCTGGCATGGGTCGAAGAGGTTGCTGAGCTTACGCAGCCGGACCGTATCCACTGGGTTGATGGATCCGAAGAGGAAAATACACGCCTCACTGATGAGCTCGTTGAAGCGGGAACCCTGACCCGCTTGAACCAGGAGCTCTTCCCCAACTCCTTTGCCGCGTTCTCCGATCCAGCAGACGTGGCACGCGTCGAAGAGCAGACCTTCATTTGCTCCGAGAACGAACGCGACGCCGGCTTCACCAACAACTGGATGGCCCCGGCCACCATGAAGGAAAAGCTGCGCTCCCTCTTCGCAGGTTCCATGCGCGGCCGCACCATGTACGTCATTCCTTTCGTTATGGGCCACCTTGATGCCGAGGATCCCAAGTTCGGCGTGGAGATCACGGACAGCGCTTACGTTGTTGCCTCTATGCGGATCATGGCCCGCATCGGTACCGATGTGCTCAACCGCATTACCGAAACAGACGCCTTCTTTGTTCCGGCCCTGCACTCCCTGGGTGCACCGCTCGAAGCCGGGCAGGCTGACGTGCCGTGGCCGTGCAACCCGGACAAATGGATTGTCCACTTCCCCGAAGAGCGCTCCATCTGGTCCTTCGGCTCAGGCTACGGCGGCAACGCCCTGCTGGGAAAGAAGTGCTATGCCCTGCGGATCGCCTCCGTCATGGCCCGCGACGAGGGCTGGCTGGCCGAGCACATGCTCATCCTGAAGCTCACGTCCCCCGAGCAGAAGACCTACTACGTCTCCGCTGCCTTCCCCTCCGCCTGCGGCAAGACCAACCTGGCCCTGCTTGACCCCACCATCCAGGGCTGGAAGGTTGAGACCCTCGGAGACGACATCACCTGGATGCGCTTCGGAAAGGAAGGCGAACTCCGGGCAGTCAACCCCGAAGCCGGTCTCTTCGGCGTGGCACCGGGCACCGGCTGGGGCACCAACCCCAACGCCATGCGCGCCATCGCCAAGGGCAACAGCATCTTCACCAACGTTGCACTGACGGACGACGGCGGCGTGTGGTGGGAGGGCATGACCGAGGAAGTGCCCGCGCACCTCACCGACTGGCAGGGCAACTCCTGGACCGCGGATTCGGACAAGCCGGCCGCACACCCGAACTCCCGCTTCTGCACGCCGATCGACCAGATCGACATGCTGGCCGAGGAGTACAACAGCCCGGACGGCGTTGAGCTGTCCGCCATCCTGTTCGGCGGCCGCCGGAAGACCACCATCCCGCTGGTTACCGAAGCACGCAGCTGGTCCAACGGCATCTTCATGGGCTCCACGCTGTCTTCCGAGACCACTGCTGCGGCAGCGGGCGCGGTTGGTGTTGTCCGCCGCGACCCCATGGCCATGCTCCCGTTCATCGGCTACGACGCAGGGGATTACCTGAACCACTGGGTGAACCTGTCCGCCAAGGCCAATCCGGAGCGCCTGCCCAAGATTTTCCTGGTCAACTGGTTCCGCCGCAACTCGGAGGGCGGCTTCGCCTGGCCTGGCTTCGGCGACAACGCACGCGTCCTCAAGTGGGCCATCGAGCGGCTCGAAGGCAAGGCCGACGCCGTGGAGACCCCCATCGGATTCGTCCCCACCGGTGACTCCATCGATCTCGAAGGCCTGGACATGACTCCAGCGCAGGTTGAGGAAGCTGTCCGCGTCGACCCGGCCGAATGGGAAACGGAACTGGCTTCCATCGAAGAATGGTTCGCCAACTTCGGTGACTCGCTTCCCGAAGCATTGCAGACCGAGCTGGCCGGCCTGAAGTCCCGCCTGGGCTAGTCCACCGCTTCCCTCGGCGGCGGAGTCCCTTGTTAGAACGACGGCGGCCCCGCACCTTTTCAACAAAGGTGCGGGGCCGTCGTCGTACTTGCCCGAACGGACACTTAAGCCCCGGGGCTTAAGTGTCCATTCGGGCGTCTGCTAGGAGGCCAGCCAGATGTCGGGGCCGAAGACCTCGTAGTGGATCCTGGTCGCGGGTATGCCCGCGTTGATGGCCTCGTTGCGGATGCTCTTCATGAAGGGCAGCGGCCCGCAGAGATAGAGGGATGCATCTGCAGGCAGGTCCACCTCCCGCAGGGACATAAACCCCTCGTAAGACCCTGCGGCAGGCTCTTCGAGCCAGAGCTTTAGTTCCGCGCCGTCCAGGCGGTCGACGTCGTCCGTCATCTGGCCGCGCAGCGCCCAGTTGTCCAGGGTGCTTTCCGCGTGAAGTACGAGGATCTCACGGTCCGACCCTGACTCGGCAAGGGATCTGAGGATGGAGGCCGTGGGGGTGCAGCCGATGCCGGCCGAAGCCAGGACAACCGGGCCGTCGCCTTCCTTGAGGGTGATCTCGCCATAGGGGTTGGAGATTTGCAGTACGTCCCCGATCTTCACGGAGTTGTGCAGTACGGGGGATACCTCCCCGTCGTCGTCCAGCTTTGTGGTGAAGGTCCTGCTGGTGCCCGCACCGCCGGAGAGTGAGTACTGCCGGACCTGGCGCAGGCCATCAGGGAGCTGGACCTTGACGCTGACGTACTGTCCGGGCAGGGCAGGCGTTATGGGGGTTTCGTCAGAGGGTTCCAGGGTAATGGTCATGGCGCCGGTGCCGGCCGGGGTCTTCGCGGCAACCCGCCACGGCGTCCACATCCTGCCGTTGGCCTGAATGGAGTACAGCCCTTTCTCGATTTTGATCAGCGCATCGGCCATAAGCCAGTACACCTCGGTCCAGGCTTCCGCGATTTCGGGAGTGATGACTTCGGCCAGGTCCTCCGCGATGGCAGCGAAGAGGTGTTCGTACACCACCTGGTACTGCGGCTCGGTGATCCCCAGCGAAGCGTGGCGATGGGCGATGCGGGAGAGCACTGTCTCAGGCAGGGTTCCGGGATTGTTGACAAGGTGGGTGGCGAAGGCGGCGATGCTTCCGGCGAGGGCCTGCTGCTGGTTGCCGGAGCGCTGGTTCGAGCGGCTGAACAGGCCGTCCAGCAGCTCCGGGTGGGCGGCGAAAAGCCGGGAGTAGAAGTTTGGCGTGATGGCGCCGATCCGGGAACCGACGAGCGGCAGGGTTGCCTCAATAACGGGGCGGGACTTGTCCGAGAGCATGTGTACTCCTGAGATAGGGGACCGGACCTTCGCCCGATCGTGGAGAAAACCTGTATTCGAAATACAAGTTTTCCTGCCTTAAGTTCTACTCCTTGTAGAAAATGTAAGCAAATCCGGCGACGCTAAATTCCTGGGCGCAGTCCGATCATCTCGAATACAGGAGTCATCTGAGCGGAATTGGGGAGCTCCGAGACCACCACGTCATCAAGTTCGCGGTAAAACGCCTCGCGGGCCCGGGCCAGTGCCCTCCTCAGGTTGCATTCATGGATCAGGGGGCAGTCTCCGGATGGAGCTATGCAGTCGGCGGCGTCCGTCCGTGTATTGAGCGCCCGCAGGATCTGGCCTACGGTTGCCAGCCGTCCTGCAGCGCTGAGCCTGGCGCCGCCTGTCCTGCCCCGCTCTACCTCGATCAGTCCCAGGCCGCGGAGCTTGGCCATTGCCTTGCTGACGTGGTTGTAAGGCGTGGCCACAGCGTTGGCGATGTTCTGGGTGGTGAGGAGGCTGCCCTCAGGGGCGGCCGCCAGCACCATCAGTGCCCGGAGGCTCACATCTGCGAAGGCGTTAATTCTCATGGCGGGGCGGCGGTCTAGTCCACCCAGACGGTGGGCTCGTTGGTGTCAGCGGACAGCTGGCCGAATTCCCACTCGCGGGTTGCTGGGTTGGCGGCGTACGGGAGGACGGCCGCAAAGACGGACCCGTCTCGGTGTTCCGCGGCCACGTGGATGGCGTCCGATTCGTCTTCGACCAGGAGGATGTCGCAGACCACTGCCGTGGCCCGGAAATCCGCGCGGTTTTGGCGGAGGAGCTCGGTAATGTCGCCGATCATCGTGTCGGCATCGAAGTCGGCGCCGGAGCCTTCTGCGGGGTCGGCCGGCGAGACGGCCACGAGCCGGACCTCGCCGTCGTTCTCCACCACCAGGGCAAACGGCAGGAAACCACCGTTGCGCTGGAGCTGCTCCTGGGCGGCGCCCACCCCGGTTCCCAGCAGATTCTCCAGGTCGGAGGCAGTCGCATCGGGAACCGACTCCCGCCAGGAGGAATTTGGGCCGGCACTGCCGCCGGTATGGTCAGCCACCGATTCAGCCCCGGACAAGTGACAGGACGCGGTCCCGCACGCGTTCCATGGTTGCCCGGTCAGTTGCTTCGGCGTTCAGGCGCAGGAACGGCTCCGTGTTGGAGGGGCGCAGGTTGAACCAGTAGCTGCCGTCGTTGGCGGTGAAGGTGCTGCCGTCCATGGTGTCGATGGTGATGTCTTCACTGGAAAAGTCTGCCCGCACGCGCTCAACTGCAGCGGTCTTGTCCTCGATTTCCGAGTTGATTTCCCCGGAGGAAACGTAGGGTTCGTACTCGCGGCCGAGTTCCGACAGTGGCCCATCCTGCTCACCGAGCGCGGCGAGGACGTGCATTGCCGCCAGCATTCCCGTGTCGGCGTTCCAGAAGTCGCGGAAGTAGAAGTGCGCCGAATGCTCGCCGCCGAACACCGCCCCTTCCTCCGCCATGACTGCCTTGATGAAGGAGTGGCCAACCCGCGTACGGACGGCACGGCCGCCGTCGTGCTCCACCAGTTCCGGCACCGCGCGGGAGGTGAGGAGGTTGTGGATGATGGTGGGGTTTGCCTCGCCCTGCGCCTGGGCGCGGGCGATTTCACGGCGGGCGACCATGCCGGTAATGGCCGACGGCGATACCGGTTCGCCCTTTTCGTCGATGACAAAGCAGCGGTCTGCATCGCCGTCGAAGGCCAGGCCGATGTCAGCGCCGTGTTCAATGACAGCGGCCTGCAGGTCGCGGAGGTTCTCCGGTTCCAGCGGGTTGGCCGGGTGGTTGGGGAAGGACCCGTCCAGTTCGAAGTACAGCGGGATGATCTCAAACGGTAGCTTGGGCAGCAGGGCGTCGCCCAGGACTGCGGGTGTGGTGAGGCCGGCCATGCCGTTGCCGGCGTCGACCACCACCTTAAGGGGGCGGGAGCCGGAGAGGTCCACCAGCTGGCGGAGGTACTCCGCGTAGTCCTTCAGGACATCGTGTACACCGATCAGTCCGCGGGTGGGAGCGGCAGGAATGGATCCGGTGTTGAGGTACTGCTCGGCGAGGGCCTGGATCTCCTTGAGCCCGGATTCGGACGAGATGGGCTGGGCGCCGGGTTTGGACATCTTGATGCCGTTGTACTCAGCCGGGTTGTGGCTTGCGGTGAACGTTGCCCCGGCCGCATTGAGGGACCCGCAGGCAAAGTAGAGCTCATCGGTGGAGATCAGGTCCAGGAGCTGGACGTTTGCGCCGCGGGTGGCGGCGCCGTCGGCGAATGCCTTGCTGAACTCAGGGGATGAGGGGCGCATGTCCCCGCCCACCAGGACGGTCTGGCCCTCAAGCTGAAGGACGTCTACGAACGCGGCGCCAACTGCTTCGACGATTTCTGCCGTGATGGAATCGCCCACGATGCCCCGGACGTCGTACGCCTTGAAGGAAGCCGAGAGGTCAAAAGTCTTTGTCTGTTCGCTAGTCACGGGTCTTATCTTACGTTGAAGCGCGGTGCCGCCTGTTGAGGGATAGTGCTGTCCCTGATCGCGCCAGGGTCTGGCCTTTGGTCTGCTCGAGCGGGGCGTGGCTTTCCACATAGGGACACTCCTGCTTCTGGCTGTCGGTGGTGGCTGGGATACTGAATCAATGGTCGATAACCAGAACGCCGCCCTTCTTTCCGCCGTAGCTCCTCCGCTTGCCCCTGCCTCTTCAGCTTCTCCAACCCGGCTCCAGGCACTTGAGGTCCTGCGTGAACTCGTGGGCCACCCGTCGGCTGAATTCCATGACGGACAGTTTGAGGCGATTGAAGCACTGGTCGACGGCGGGCGGCGGGCATTGGTGGTCCAGCGCACCGGCTGGGGCAAGTCGGCCGTCTACTTTGTGGCGTCCCTGCTCCTCAGGCGCCGGGGTGCCGGCCCAACGCTGATCGTGTCGCCGCTGCTCGCACTGATGCGGGACCAGGTGGCCGCGGCGGCCCGGGCCGGGGTACGGGCAGTTGCCATCAACTCGGCGAACCAGCTGGAGTGGGACACCGTCCGGGAACAGCTCGCCGCCGATGAAGTGGACGTCCTCCTGGTGTCGCCGGAGAGGCTCACCAACCCCTCGTTCCGTGAGAACCAGTTGCCGGAGCTGATCCGGCGCACAGGCCTGCTGGTCATCGACGAAGCACACTGTATCTCCGACTGGGGCCATGATTTCCGGCCGGACTACCGCCGGATTGCAGACCTGATCACGCAGCTTCCGGAGACAGTCCCGGTGCTGGCCACCACTGCCACGGCGAACTCACGCGTGGTCCACGATATCGAGGACCAGCTGGGTGCAGGCGTCCTGACCATCCGCGGCGCCCTGGGCCGGGATTCGTTGAGGCTGGGCGTCCTCGCGCTTCCCAATTCACGGGAGCGCCTTGCCTGGCTCCTGACCCACCTCGCTGACCTTCCCGGCAGCGGCATCATCTACACGCTGACAGTTTCGGCGGCGGAAGACACCGCCCGGCTGCTTGCGGAAGCCGGTCACAAGGTTCTCTCATACACCGGCAGGACGGATCCTGCCGACAGGGAGCGGGCGGAACAGCTGCTCAAGGACAACCAGGTCAAGGCGCTCGTGGCCACCTCGGCCCTGGGGATGGGCTTTGACAAGCCTGACCTGGGCTTTGTGGTCCACCTGGGTGCGCCGTCTTCCCCCGTGGCCTACTACCAGCAGGTTGGGCGCGCAGGCCGTGGTGCGGCCAACGCGGATGTCCTGCTGCTGCCGGGTTCCGAGGACCGCGATATCTGGCAGTACTTCGCCACTGCTTCGATGCCTTCCGAGGAGAAGGCCACTGCTGTCCTGACGGCCCTCGCCGAGGCCGGGGCGGCCGTTTCCACCGTGGCACTGGAGGCGCGCGTTGACCTCCGGCGCACACCGCTGGAACTGCTGCTCAAGGTCCTGGCCGTCGATGGCGCCGTTGAACGTGTGGGCGGGGGATGGCGGTCAACTGGCCGGCCCTGGTTCTACGACGCCGAGCGTTACCGCCGGATCGCCGAGGCCCGGGTGGATGAGCAGGATTCAATGGTGATCTACCAGGACACTGCCGGGTGCCGGATGGAGTTCATCACGTCGGTCCTGGACGATGAAACAGCTCACCCCTGCGGCCGGTGCGACAACTGCGCGGGCCGATGGTTTCAGGCTGAGATCGCCGCAGACGCAACAGCAGCAGCCGGCCAGACCCTCAGCCGTGCGGGCGGGGTCCTGGAGGCGCGGCTGCAGTGGCCCAGCGGCATGGACCGACTGGGTGTCCCGGTCAAAGGGAAAATCAAGCCCCATGAAAGCCTGGCGGACGGCCGGGTCCTTGCGCGGCTGACCGATCTCGGCTGGGGCGGGGCACTCCGCGAAGTTTTTGCGGCCGGCGCCCCGGACCGGCCCATTGATCCCGGCATGCTGCAGGCGTGCGTGCAGGTATTGCGTGAATGGGGAACCGGCGATGGACGCAATCCGGGATGGAGCGGCGCTGGCCGGCCGGCAGCAATCGTCAGCCTTCCGTCACGCAGCAAACCTGAGCTGGTCAGGACCCTGGCGCAGGGTATTTCGGAGATCGGCCGGATGCCCTACCTCGGTGAACTGCAGCTGGGTCATGGCGGGCCTACCGGCGGGCGCGGCGGCAACAGCGCCTACCGGCTGGCAGGAGTCTGGGACCGGCTGGTGGTGGGCCCGGAGCTGGAGGCCGCCCTGGCTTCGCTTCAGGGCCAGAGCGTGATGCTGATCGACGACCTCGTGGACAGCCGCTGGACGGTTACCGTGGCCGGACGCGCCCTGCGGCAGGCGGGGGCGGGGGCTGTCCTTCCGCTGGTGCTTGGCCAGGCCGGCTGACCTCAGCGCCGGCGTGCCGCTGCAGGGTGAGGCTGTCCGCCGTGCTGAAAAGCATCAAAACGGCCATGGTCAGGAAGGCCCCGCGGAACGGCCCGGCAGCGTCCTGCGGGAACGCCCCGGCACCTTCGAAAAGTCGGATCAGCAAGGCGGCAACGGCGATGCCTGCGCCGGTGGCCAGCTGCACCAGGGTAGCCGAGACTGCGTTGGCCGAGGTGAGCTGCGCTGGAACGATGTCCGCGTACTGCACGGAGGCATAAGCCGAGAAACCTATGGAACGGAAAGCGCCGCTGCAGACCAGAAGGGCAAACACCAGCGCTTCGGGAGTGTCCGGGGTGAGCAGGGCGCATAAGGCGAAGGTCGCTGCTGAAGCAAACGAAGCAAAGACCAGCATCACCTTGAAACCGAAGCGCCTGATCAGCAGTGTGGTGGTAGGTTTGATTCCTATGTTGCCGACAAACACCGCCGCCACCATGATGCCGGCGTGCAACGGCGTCCAGCCAAAGCCTGCCTGGAACATCAGTGGCAGGAGGAAAGGCACCGACCCAATGGTCAGACGGTAAACAAACCCGCCGGTGGCCATGGCCCGGAACGTGCGGGTCCGAAACACGTTGAGGTCAAAAAGCGGGTTGCTGGTCCGCCTCATCCACAGGGCTGCACCTGCGAGCGCGGCCACTCCGGCCGCTGCGGTGAGCGCAGCCCAGGGACCGTCAGGATGGCCTGCAGCCAACTCCAGGCCCACCACCAGGGCACCTACTCCGGAAGTCGTCAGCAGCAGGCCCAGCCAGTCAAGCCGCCGCCTGCTGTCGCTCGCCCCGGCGGGAACCAGCCTCAAAGCAGCGATAAAGGCCGCGAGCCCCAGCGGCAGGTTGATCAGGAAGATCCAATGCCAGGAGAGGTAGGTCGTCAGGGCTCCGCCTACCAAGGGGGCCAGCACCGGAGCAAGGAGACCAGGCCAGACCAGGAAGGCTGTAGCCCGCAGGAGCTCGGACTTGGGGGTCCCACGCAGCACAACCAGAGTGCCCACAGGAACCATCATCGCCCCGCCTGCCCCCTGCAGGACACGGCTGAGCGTCAGCATGGTCAGGTCCTGGCTCAGGGCACACAGGAGCGATGCAACGGTGAAGATGGCAATAGCCAGGCAAAACACCCGCCGGGCGCCGAGCCGTTCCGCAAGCCAGCCACTCAGGGGAATCCCCATGGCAACTGTCATGAGGTAGGCCGTCATGGTGATGTTGACGTCGGCGGCCGGCACCGAAAAGTCTCCGGCGATACTCGGAATGGCGGTGGTAAGGACTGTGCCGTCGAGGAACTCCATAAAGAACGTGGCAGCCACCAGCAGCGCCAAACGCGGATTCCACGCCTGGCTGCTGCCTGGAGTCGTCTCCACCGGATTGCTTGCTGCCATCCATTTATCCTGCCACCGCGGGTACGGTGCGGGCCTGTCGTGTCCGCACCCCGGACGCGCCGTTCCCCCAACTGGGTAGCGCTAACTGCCCTTTTGAGCGCCCATAACGGCAGTTAGCGCTACCCAGTTGGGTCGGCTGATACGAAGGTCCCGGGATACGCAAAAGGCCCCGGTCCAGGGACCGGGGCCAAACGCGGAGACGGGGGGATTTGAACCCCCGGTGGAGTTGTGCCCCACACTTCATTAGCAGTGAAGCCCATTCGGCCGCTCTGGCACGTCTCCAATTGCTATTCCTAGCCCACCAAGGATACGCAGAATGAGGCACCCAGCGCAAAACGGCTGATGGCAAGCCGTTCGGCGTCCGCCGGGAGGGAGCGCCGCACCTCAAGCCCCACCCTTATGCCGAACCGCCGGCAAGGGTCCGCCACAGGAAGTGCTGGCTGCGGGCCTGCAGCGCGGCCGCCTGCCGGTTGTCCGATGCCCCCGCATGGCCTCCCTCGAGCGCCTCGTGGTACCAGACGTTCGGGATGCCCATGGCCTGCATCCGGGCAGCCATTTTTCTGGCCTGGACCGGGCCAACCCTGTCGTCCGAGGTTGCGGTCCAGATGAACGTTTCCGGATATTCCACCCCGTCCCTGAGCAGATGGTACGGCGAGAAAGTCCGTATGAACTCCCATTCCTCGGGCACGTCCGGGTCACCGTACTCGGCGATCCACGAGTGCCCCGCCGACAGCTTGGTGTAGCGGCGCATATCAAGCAGGGGGACGCCGCAGGACACGGCGCCAAAAAGCTCCGGGTAGCTGGTGAGCATGTTTCCCACCAGCAAGCCGCCGTTGGACCCGCCGACGCAGCCAAGCCGCTCCCGCGAGGTCACCCCGCGGGAGATGAGGTGCCGCGCCACTGCCGCGAAGTCCTCGTAGGCCCGGTGCCTGTTTTCCTTCAGGGCCGCGCGGTGCCAGGCCGGTCCGTATTCGCCGCCGCCGCGGATGTTTGCCACCACGTAGACGCCGCCACGGGAGTAGGACTCCGCATTATCGGGCCCGGCGGCCTGCGCTGTGCGCCGTTCCAGCCAGGCCCTGCCCACCGAGCCGCTGTAGGCGGGGGTGCGGGAGATCTCGAAGCCTCCGTAGCCGGAAAGCTGTGTTGGGTTCTGGCCGTCTAGGACAAGATCCCGGGAGGCCACCTGGAAGTACGGGACCCTGGTGCCGTCGGCCGAGACGGCGAAGTGCTGCTGGACCTCGTACTTTTCGTCGTCAAAGAACGACGGCGACGCCTTGACCGCCGCATGATTGCTCACCACCGATGCGGTACCGGACGCGTCTGCGGTTCCGTCTGCGCCTGCGGGTACGGCCCGCCGCTCAAGCGTTCCGCGCATCAGCGTGCTGGGGGTGGTGAACCCGGTGGCCACCAGCCAGAAATCGTCTCCGGCGCCGCCGTCGGTGTGGCTTTCGTCCTCGTCATCCACGGCGTAGGCGTTCACGTCGTGCAGCGGAGGGCAGGCATCCAGCAGCGAGGAGGCCCAGGCGCCCTCGCCGTCGGCTCCAGGCCGGGACGGATCAAGCACCCGGATCTCGGAAGACACGTCCCGCAGCAGGTTCAGCAGCAGGAAGTTCCGGGTCCAGCTCCACGACTGCAGGGACGTGTGCGCGTCCGGGGTAAAGAGCACAGACAGATCCCGGGCTCCGGCGAGGTAATCCTCAAACCTGGCGGCCAGCAGCGAACCTGCCGGGTAGGTAGTCCCGCCAACCGCCCAGTCACCTTGGGGCCGGAAGAGCAGCCACTCCCGGTGGGCGCTCAGGTTCACGTCGGTGGGGGCGTCGATTTCAACCCAGGATCCGTCCTGCCGGAAGAACGTGCTGCGGTTGAAGAAGTCAATGTAGTCCACGGCGAACGTGCGCTTGAAGCCCGGCGTGGAGTCGTGCGCCACCGCCGCCATCATGTGGTTCTCGGCCACGTCAAAGAGCAGCGCTGCGGAACCGAGGGCTTCGCCCCGCCGCAGCGTCACCGCGGTCCGGGGGTAGGAGGATGCTGTCCGCGGCAGGTCCCCGGCTGTGGAGGCGACCAGCAGCGTATCGGCATCCAGCCACGAAATGTTGCCCTTCGCCGTCGGGAGGTCAAAGCCGCCGTCAGCCGGGTCAACAAAACGGCGGGTTTCGACGTCGAACTCGCGGTAGCGGTTTGCGTCGCCGCCGTCGGGGGAGAGCGCCACGAGCGCCAGCCGGTGCGGTTCGCCGGCAGCCGGTCGCAGGAAAGTTGCTCCATGGAAGACCCATTCCTCGCCCTCGGCAGCGGCCAGCGCATCCACATCCAACAGGACATCCCACTCGGGGTTCTCCGTCTGGTAGCTATCCCAGGTGGTGCGGCGCCACAGTCCTTTCGGGTTCTCCTGGTCCTTCCAAAAGTTGTAGTACCAGTCGCCGCGCTTGCCCACCATGGCGATCCTGTCCGTGGAGTCCAGCACCTCCAGGATGCCGCCCTCCAATGCCGCATAGTCGGCGTCTTCCAGCAGATCCTCCGTGCGGGCGTTCTGCTCCCGGACCCAGTCCAGCTGCTGCTCACCGTAAATTTCCTCAAGCCAGACATTCTCGTCGGTGGGTTCAGGGGCTGTGCCGGAAAGTGCAGAAGGAACGGGGGCACCCGGCGCGGGCGGTGGAACAGCTGCAGTGGTGGTCATGCGCCCATCCAAACAACATCTAAGCGCCGCAAGCAAGTCAAGCGGGCAAGACACATGCCGATACTCTGGATGCCGTGGGTAAATCGCAGAGCATCCGGACAGCCATCATCGGCGCCGGCCCCCGGGGTACCAGCGTGCTGGAACGCCTGCTCGCCCACCGTGCCGCCCACGGCGGAGCCGCGCCCCTCCACATCGACATGGTCGATCCCTATCCGGCAGGCCCCGGGCACGTCTGGCAGCCCGGCCAGTCGCGCCTGTACCTGATGAACACGCAGTCCTTCTACCCCACGGTCATTCCCGAGGATCCCCAGCTGGCCCCCGCCATCAGCGGCACTACTTTTGACCAGTGGCGAAACCGCCAGCAGCACCATCCGCTGCCCTCCCTCACAGCCGAGGAAAAGGCCGAACTCGCCGCGCTCACGTCCCGGGACTTTCCGAGCCGCGCCCTGTATGGACGCTACCTCCGCAGCACGCTGGAGGAACTGACAAGCCAGCTGCCCGACGGCGTCACCGTCACATTCCATGAAACGTCAGCTTCAACTGTGCGCCGGTCAGGCAAGGAAACGTTCGACGTCGGCCTGGCGAACGGCGCTTCACTCACCGCGGACTCCGTGGTCTTGGCCCTGGGCCATATCCCGTCCCGGCTCAACGCCGAACAGCGGGAGCTGCTGGCCTCAGCTGACCGGCTTGGCCTGCGGTACCTGCCGCCCGCCGTACCTGCGGACGTGGACTGGCAGGAGGTCCCCCCAGGCGAGCCCGTCCTGGTTCGCGGCATGGGCCTGAACTTTTTTGACGCCATGGTGCAGCTGACGGAGGCCCGGGGTGGAAAATTCATCGACGCCGGACCGGTACTGACGTATGAACCGTCCGGCCAGGAGCCGCTGATCATCGCCGCGTCCCGCCGCGGCACGCCCTACCGGGCCAAAGCCGCCCTTGAGGGGTACTACCCCGAGTCCGTCAAGCTCCGATACCTGACTGATGCGGCATTGGCACGCTTTGCTGCCGCCGGGATCAGGCCGGGCTTTGATCATGACCTCTGGCCGCTGCTGCACCGGGACACCCTCTGGGCCTACTACTCCACGCTGGTGCGCTCGCAGCCGGGGGCGGCAGCGGATCCCGCCAGTTTCCTTGCCGAGCTCGAGGAAGCGCTCCGGCCGCATGCCCACAGTGCGGCCAATTGGGAGGAAGCTGTGGAGAGTGTGCTGGCCGTCCATATCGGGCCACGGCACCGGCTGGACCTCCTGGGCCTCGCCTCCCCGTTGGCTGGCCACCGGTTCGCGTCGCGGGGCGAGCTGGATGCCGCCGTCGTGGAGTACCTGCTCGATGATGTCCGCCGCTCCGCGCTGGGTGAGCAGGACCCCGTCAAAATGGCGATCGGAGCCCTGCATCGCGGCCGCGCTGTGCTCAAAACGGCAGTGGCCGACGGCGGGATCACCGACGAGTCGTGGGTGGGCGGACTGAGGGGCTGGTTTGAGTCGTTTGTGGAAGGGCTCGCCAGCGGACCTCCCGCATTGCGGTCCGAACAACTGGCAGCGCTGGCCCGCGCGGGTGTGGTCAGCTTTGTGGGTCCCGATCCCAAGTTCGGCATCGACCGGCGGAACGGGATGTTCACCGCCGCGTCGCCGTGGGTGACGGGTCCGCCGGCTGCGGCAAAAACCATGATTGAAGCCCTGGCGCCGGCGAACCGGGTCTCGGCCAGCGCCTCCCCGCTGCTGGAGCGGCTGCTGGCGGACGGGCTGGTCCGGCCACGGCTGATGATGACGGCTGAGGGTGCTCCGGTGGAAGCAACGGGACTCGACGTCAGCCCGCATCCCTACCGTCCGCTGGCGGCAAACGGTTCGGTGACCGCCGGGCTCTACGTCCTGGGCCTGCAGCTCTCGGCTTCCCAGTGGGGCACAGCCATTGCCGCGGAGGCTTTCCAGCCGGGCGGCCCCGCTTACCCAAGCGGTCAGCGTACCCTCCGGGACGCCGACGAAATCGCCCGCGCCATCCTGGGGGTCTGACCGGCTCCACGCCGGAAACGTGCACCCCTGCCGGCGTTGGGCACCACTGCCGACATGTCAAAGTGCCCGAAAGAAATTTTTCGCCGCCCAGGCGAGGCAGCCGACGGCGCCGGGTGTGTCACCTGCCGTAGCAGGGAGTCCTGAAAACGTCATAACCGCTTCGGCCGCCGTCGCTGGATACCGCCGGCAGGGAACTTTCTTTACCCCTCATTCCGTCCCGTTGAGGCAGATGTCCCCGTGTTGATTAATGCGTCCTCATTGCCTTCTGCGACGCCGCATGCAGCCCGGTTAACTCCGGTTTCTTCGCATTGCTGGCCCGCTTCAGGCGTCCGGTGATCTCTGCTCTGATGGTGGACACAAGCCGGTCGGAAGGGTCGCACAGGTCAGGACCCACCTCCTCAAGCGCAGAAAGAATCCGCCATGAAACACCCGCATTTGCCCATTGGAACCGCTCCCTCCCATGGAGTAAGGGCTGCCATGTCTACAGGCGCAACAACGGCCAGGACGGCTGCCAGGATGGCAGGGGCGGCAGCAGCGATCGCCGTCGCGCTGGTGGTGTCAGGTTGTGGCGGTCCGGCGACAGCCCAGCAAGGCGCGGACGGTGCTGCGGGAACGGAAGTGAAGACCGTCCGCTACCAGGGTTCGCCCAACACCGTCTCACTGCTGGAGGTGGCCGAGGACCTCGGATACCTGGAGGACGTGAAGCTGGAGTGGGTCAGCAATACCACCAGCGGCCCGCAAAGCATCCAATCGGTGGCAACTGACCAGACTGACATTGGGGGAGCCTTCACCGGCGCCGTGATCAAGCTGATTGAGGCAGGGGCGCCCGTGCAGGCTGTCATCAACTACTACGGGGAGGACAAGGACACCTTCACCGGGTACTACGTGGAAGAGGGAAGTCCCATCAAAACGGCCCGGGACCTGATCGGCAAAAAGATCGCCGTAAACACCCTGGGCGCCCACCACGAGGCAGTCATCACCACGCACCTGAAGAACAGCGGCCTGACACCGGAAGAAATCAAGCAGGTCCAGCTGGTGGTGGTCCCGCCGAACGAAACCGAAGTAGCCCTCCGCAAGAAGCAGGTGGACGTTGGCACCCTGGGCGGTGTGCTCCAGGACCGGGCCCTTGCCGAGGGCGGCGTCCGTGCTCTCTTCACTGACGTTGGCGTGATCGGCGGACCGTTCGACGCCGGCCAGTATGTCCTGCGGAAGGACTTCATCGCCCAGAACCCTGAAACCAGCCGCACCCTGGTGACGGGAGTAGCAAAAGCCATTGAGTGGGAGCGGACCACCCCGCCGGAGCAGGTGATCGCCAAGTTCGAGGAAATCATCACCAAGCGGGGCCGCAACGAGAGCACCGAAACCCTGAAGTACTGGAAGAGTGTGGGCGTTGCGTCCACCGGCGGACGCATTCAGGACAGCGACTTCACCCGCTGGGAGGACTACCTCCGTTCCGCGGGGATCATCAACGGCCCGCTGGACACCAACAAGCTCTACACCAACGAGTTCAACGGGCTGGAAACAACGCCGGCTACGCCAACCTCGAAAGGATAGCCATGACACCCAAAATAAGCCTCCGGAATGTGACCAAGGAGTTTGCAGTCCGTCAGGGCAAAGGCGAAGGCAGGAGCAGTGGACAGCGTGTCCTGACAGCGCTGGATGACCTCAGCTTGGATGTGGCCGACGGCGAATTCCTCACCCTCGTAGGCCCCAGCGGTTCGGGAAAAACAACCCTCCTGGACCTGCTGGCCGGCCTGTCCCGCCCCACCTCCGGCAAAGTCCTGGTGGACGGAAACGAAGTGTCAGGGCCAGGCCAGGACCGGGCGGTGGTGTTCCAGCAGTACGCGCTGTTCCCTTGGCGCACAGCATCAGCCAACGTGTCCATTGGCTTGGAGAACAAGGGCCTGTCCAGGAAACAGCGGGCCGGGATCGCCAGCGAATTCCTTGACCTTGTAGGCCTGGCCGGCTTTGAGGACCGGTATCCGCATGAACTCTCCGGCGGCATGAAGCAGCGCGTGGCAATTGCCAGAAGCCTCGCCTATGAGCCGGACGTTCTGCTGATGGATGAGCCGTTTGCAGCCCTGGACGCCCAGACCCGTGAGCAACTCCAGGACGAGCTCCTGCGCATCTGGAAAGCAACAGGAAAAACCATTGTGTTCATCACCCACGGCATCGATGAGGCCGTCTACCTCGGCCAGCGGGTGGCGGTGCTTAGCGCCCGGCCCGGCAGGCTGAAGGAAATTGTGGACATCGACATCCCAGACCGCGACGGCGACGCGGACATCCGCTCCCATCCGGCGTTTGTGGAGCACCGGCACCAGGTCTGGTCCCTCCTGCACGACGAGGTCCGGCTGGCGCAGGACTCCGGTCACCGGAAAATCCTGCCGGACGGGACCGCCCCCGATGAACTGCCGCTTGAGAGGAGCGTGGCCTGATGACTTCCGTCATTACCAAACCAGAAGTGCCGGCAACAGCCGTTGCAGCGACGAGATCCGGGGAACGTCGCGCCGTCGGCCGTTCCGCCGGAGCCGAGGGGCGTCCCGGCGGGCGGGACAGAATCCGGGAGGGGCTTTCCCGGCTGGCTGGCCGCGCCGCCCGGGCGGGATGGAAGTCCCTCGCTGTCCTGCTCTTCCTGGCCCTGTGGGAAGTCGGGCCGCTGTACCTGGCAGGTCCGTCCACCCGGGTGTTCCTGCCTCCGCTGCACGAGGTGCTGGCAGCAGGAGCCAAACTGGTGCAGTCCGGCCAGTTGCAGAGCCACCTGCAGGCCAGCCTCACCCGCTCCGTGTCGGGATTTAGCATCGCCGTAGTGTCGGCCGTGGTGCTGGGGCTCCTCATCGCCTGGTACGGCTGGTTGAATTCTTTCCTGAATCCGCTGCTGGAGCTCTTCCGGAACACCGCCACCCTGGCCCTGCTTCCGGTGTTCACGCTGCTGCTGGGCATCGGCGAGGAATCCAAAATCACCATCGTTGCCTACGCGGCATTCTTCCCGGTGCTGCTGAACACCATCGCTGGCGTCCGGACCGTTGACCCGCTGCTGATCAGGGCCGCCAAATCGCTGGGACTGAACAGCTTCCGGCTCTTCCAGAAGGTCATCCTGCCCTCGGCCGTCCCCACCATCTTCACCGGCATCAGGATGGCCGGCACGTCATCCATCCTGGTGCTGATTGCCGCAGAAATGGTGGGCGCCAAGGCCGGGCTGGGTTACCTGATCGTCAATTCGCAAATGAGCTTCCTTATCCCGGACATGTACGCAGGGATCCTCACCGTCTCGGTGCTGGGACTCCTGGTGAACGTGCTGCTGGTGGCACTGGAACGCCACTTCTCCCGCTGGCGCACCGCCGTCGGCTCCACATCCTGAATCCATTCCCGTCTGAACTGCAAAGGAAACAACAATGACCGTCATCACCGAAACCAAGCTTCAGTTCACCAAACTGGGTTCCCGCATTGGCGCTGAGATCCGCGGGCTGGACCTCAGCGCGGAGCTCAGCGAAGGCACCATCACCCAGATCCGGGAAGCCCTCAATATCCATAAGGCACTGGTCTTCCGCGAGGCAAACATCCGCACCGATGAGGAACAGGTGCGGTTCGCCAGCCGCTTCGGCCCGCTCACCAAGGCGCACCCGACGGTGGCATCCGTGGATGGCAAGCCCGCCGTACTGCCCGTGGACAGCGAAAACGGCAGCGCCAACAACTGGCATACGGACGTCACTTTTGTGGTGAACCCGCCGCAGGCCTCCACCTTGCGGAGCATCACGCTGCCGGCCTATGGCGGGGAAACCCTCATCGCCTCATCCGCCGGGGCCTACCTGGATCTGCCGGAGGAACTGCGGAACTTCGCAGACACGCTCTGGGCTGTCCACACAAACGACTACGACTACTCGGTGCCCAAGAACCTGGAACACGCCAACGCCGCCGAACGGCGCAAGGAATTCACCAGGATCCATTTCGAGTCCGCCCATCCTGTGGTCCGGGTCCATCCCCTGACGGGGGAGCGGGGTCTGTTCATCGGCGGGTTTGCCCAGCGGCTGAGGATCGTGGGGCTGTCCAACACCGAGTCCAGGGATATCCTGCGCCTGCTGCAGGCCTACGTAACCCGCCCCGAAAACGTGGTCCGCGTCAACTGGGAGCCGGACCAGCTGGTGCTCTTTGATAACCGCATCACCCAGCATTACGCACCTGCCAACTATGACGGCCAGGCCCGCCAGCTGAACCGTGTCACCATCGCCGGTGACATTCCCAGGGGCGTGGATGGCAGGAGCAGCACCTCCATCCAGGGCGACTCCTCCGCCTACTCGGAGACGGTCATTGTAGAGTCCTTGCTCCAGACACCCGTGGTCGGTGGCTAGACGCGGTCCCTTCCAAAAAAGGAAGGTGCCCCTCCCGGCCTGGGACACAGGCGGGAAGGGGCACCTTCTTGTTTCCGGGAGCGGCTCAGGTACCCGAGCCAGACGCCTCGTCGCTTACCCGAGCGGTACCGGCGACAATCTTGAACATCGCACCAGTGGGATCTGCCAGAGTCACCGGCCCCAAGAGTGGTGTAGCGGAAGTCCGGTGCTTCACTCATGCACCTCATGCTGCCGGGCCGGGCTGAGACCGGGGTTGGCGGCGGACAGCGAAAAACCCCGCAGCACGAGTCAGTTATGCGGGGTTTTTCTTGCAGTCACTACACACATTGGGGGACGTATGAAGGAACTCACACCAGAGTAATAGACAGTATGCTTACTTTTCAAATCGGCTCCGTAAGTTTTCCCAGCGAGCCAGCCCGGCAAACGCTAAAGGCCGGCTGATCGCATCTTGCGATGCGGTTCAACCGGCCCTCTGACCGCTGAATGACGGCCTTAACGCGGAAGGTAAGAGATTCGAACTCTTGGTACGGGGTTACCGCACACTAGTTTTCAAGACTAGCTCCTTCGGCCGCTCGGACAACCTTCCCTAACGAGTAGTGTTTCATAGGCAGTTGGCTGCAACAAAACAGAGCCTGGAGCGCATCCGGTGCACACTGGTTCTGGGGCACGAATCAGCAAGAAACGGGAGTTCGATGAAAGCCGTCTATATATCAGAACCTGGCGGCCCGGAAGTGCTGGAGGTCCGCGACGTGGACGCCCCGGTTCCCGGGCACGGCGAGGTCCTCATCGACGTCGTAGCTGCGGGACTGAACCGGGCGGATGTGCAGCAGCGCAGGGGATTCTATCCGCCGCCGCCCGGTTCCTCGGAGGTGCCGGGGCTGGAAGTGTCGGGGAGGATCGCAGGGTTCGGCCCGGGTGTCACGAAGCCTTTCTCGCTGGGTGACAAAGTAGTGGCGCTGCTTGCCGGCGGCGGCTATGCGCAGCAGGTCGCCGTTCCGGCCGAACAGGTCCTCAGGATTCCGGACGGTGTGGACGTGGTGACTGCAGCTTCCCTGCCGGAAGTGGCTGCCACCGTGTATTCGAATTTGATCATGACGGCCCAGCTGCAGGCCGGTGAAACCGTACTGATCCACGGCGCCACGGGCGGCATTGGCACCATGGCCATCCAGCTTGCCAAGGCGTTCGGAGCAACGGTGGCAACCACTGCCGGGACGGACGAGAAAGTCGGCACCGCCAAGGCCTTCCTGGGTGCCGACATTGCCATCAATTACAGGGAGGAAGACTTCCCGGAAAGCCTGCGGCGGCAGAATGGCGGCAGGGGAGCTGACGTGATCCTGGATGTTGTGGGGGCCAAATACCTCCAGCAGAACGTGGACGCCCTGGCTGACTACGGGCGGCTGATCGTGATCGGCCTGCAGGGCGGCGCCAAGGGCGAACTGGACCTCGGCCAGCTGCTGAAGAAGCGGGCGGCGGTGGTGGCAACAGCGCTGCGGCCGCGCCCTGTCGCGGAAAAGGGAGCCATCATGAGTGCCGTCCGGGAATCGGTGTGGCCGCTCATTACGGACGGACGGATCCGGCCGCTGGTGGCCAAGACCTTCCCCCTGGACCAGGTTCGTGCAGCCCACGAGTACTTTGACAGCGGCGACCATGTGGGCAAGATTCTGCTGCTTCTCTAGCCATAAATACTCAGTATTGCTTCCGGTCCCAGAGTGGGCTAGTGTCATTCCATACGCGGTATGCACAGGTTTTGGGGGTCTGTGCATGCCGCGGCACACGCTACCGCTAGGAGCATTATGTCCATCCGTCACAGCCTCCTCGCCCTGCTGCAGGACCAGCCGCGTTATGGTTACCAGCTCAGGGTTGAGTTCGAGAACCGCACCGGAGCCACATGGCCCCTGAACATCGGTCAGGTCTACACCACGCTGGACCGGCTGGAGCGCGACGGCCTGGTAAACAACGACGGCGGCGACGGCGAAGGCCACGTGGTCTACAGCATCACCGGTGCAGGCAAGGCCGAGGTGCAGGGCTGGTTTGCCGCCCCCGTGGAGCGTAACAACCCGCCGCGGAACGAACTCGCCATCAAGCTGGCGCTCGCCGTCACATTGCCCGGCGTTGACGTGCAGGCAATCATCCAGGCCCAGAGAGTCGCATCCATCCGGGCTCTGCAGGACTACACCAAGGCCCGCCGGGACACCGCAGCAAACCAGCGTTCCGCCGACACCGCCTGGCTGCTGGTGCTGGATTCGCTGATCTTCCAGACTGAGGCTGAGGTCCGATGGCTGGACCTGTGTGAGGCGCGGATGGTGCAGCAGGCCCAGTCCGGGCAGGGAACATCACGGAAACTGTCCAACGGGGTAGCTGCGGACGAGGCCGCCCCGCTCATCGCGACCAACCGCCGGTGAGCGTCCAGGGACCACAACAGGTCCTGGAGCTGTCCAAGGTCAGCAGGACCTTCGGTGACGGAGCGACGGCGGTCGCCGCGCTCCGCGACGTAGACCTCACCATTAACGCGGGCGAGTTTGTCGCGGTGATGGGGCCTTCCGGCTCCGGTAAGTCCTCCCTGCTGGCGCTGGCTGGAGGACTGGACCAGCCGACGTCGGGCGGTGTCTTTGTGGAATCAACGCCACTCGCCCGGCTGGGACTCAATGAACTCGCGCGGCTGCGCCGCCGCGCCGTCGGCTACGTTTTCCAGGACTTCAACCTGGTTCCCACACTGACAGCGGCAGAGAACGTGGCGCTGCCCCTGGAATTGGACGGGACAGCGGCCAGGAAGGCGCACCGTCAGGCCCTTGACGCCCTCCGCCAAGTGGGGATTACGGACTTGGCCGATCGTTTCATGGATGAGATGTCCGGTGGCCAGCAGCAGCGGGTTGCCATTGCGCGCGCCATCGTGGGCAATCGCCGCCTGATCCTCGCCGACGAACCCACGGGGGCGCTGGACTCCACCACCGGCCACGGTGTGATGGAGGTCCTGCGGCAAAGGGCCGATGCCGGTGCGGCGGTCATGCTGGTGACCCATGAGGCCAGGCATGCAGCCTGGGCGGACCGGGTGGTTTTCCTGAGGGACGGCCGGATCGTGGACCAGGCAGCCGCCATGCACGATCCCACGATGCTCCTGACCCAAGCCGGGCTTTAACGTGGCGCTTGAACTCACACCGGTGCCCGGCGGGCGCCGGCACTCCTTCCGCGTCGCCCTCCGAATGGCGCGGCGCGACATCAGCCGCCACAAGGGCCGCTCGCTGCTGATCATCCTGCTGATCATGCTCCCCGTGGCTGGCATGACAGGTGCCGCAACTCTGGTCCAGAGCATGCAGGAAACTCCCGGCGAACGGGTCCAGTACCAGCTCGGGAAGACGCAGGCGCGGTTCCAGTCACTGAATGCGGTGAACAGCGCGATGGTCCAGGACCCCCTGATGGACCACATTGTGGCCTCCAATCCCCAGGACATCGATCCCGACTTCGTCGCCGCGGATCCCCAGGACGTCCTGCCTGCCGGCTACAAGATCCTGACGGAATCGCAGCTCGACCTCACCACCAGGGTCGGAGACGCAGATGTGTCCCTGATGGGCAGGGCCGTGGATGCCTTGAACCCTGCCTTTGAAGGGAAATTCCAGCTGCTGAACGGCAGGGCACCGCAATCTGCCGCGGAAGCTCTCGTTTCACCGGGTCTGCTGGACCGCTTTGGTATGGAACTGGGGGAAAACCTGACGACGTCGGCGGGTACCTTTACCGCCGTCGGCACCCTGCGTGACTTTGGGGTCTCGGACCGGAACGAAATTCTCTTCCTGAAACCGGGTCAGGGGGACGATGCAATCGCACCCCTGCCGTCCGGGCGCGGTGGCCAGACTAAGTACTACCTGGTGGGCCCCGAGCCTGTGACCTGGGCCCAGGTCAGGGAGGCGAACACCGTTGGAGTGTCCGTACTCTCAAGGTCCGTGGCCTTCAATCTGCCCCCTATGGATCAGCGCAGTGTGGACGGTTCGCCGCCGCAGTACGAGCAGGCCACACCCTATTCCGCCTACCTCACGGGCGGCTTCATTGGAGCCCTTGCCCTGCTGGAGGTCGGATTGCTGGCCGGCGCAGCCTTCTCCGTCGGAGCCAAACGTCAGATTCGCGAGTTGGCGCTTTTGGCTGCTTCGGGCGCCGAGGCCCCCACCGTCCAGGCGGTGGTCATGGCGGCCGGCCTGTGGCTGGGAACCATTGCCGTCGCTGCCGGGGCGGCGCTGGGCCTCGCGGGCGCTGCGGGTGCGGTGTTCTGGGTACGTTATCTCGGCTCCGAGCGGCTGGCAGGCTTCCACCCGGATATCCTTTTGACCGCCACTGCCATGCTTATGGGACTGGGGGCCTGTATTCTCGCTGCGCTTGCGCCGGCCCGCCAGGTGTCACGGCAGGCGGTGCTGGGGGCTCTGAAGTCCGGGCGGGCGCCGGTGACAACGGGAAAATGGCCGCAGCGAATCGGTGCAGGGATGCTGCTGCTGTCCGCTGTTCTGCTGTTTTCCGGCAACGCCCTGGCCGACGTCCCGGCCGACCCCGACCTGCTCAACGACAGAATGCCGTTGATTACAGGGCTCGTGATCGCCGGTGCCGTGCTGGCGGTGACCGGACTGGTGCTTGTGACGGGATTCGTGGTGGCGCTGATGACCAGCCGGACCGGCAGGCTGCCGCTCCCGTTGCGGATGGCTGCACGGGACTCCGCCCGCAACCGCAGCCGTACTGTTCCTGCCGTGGCCGCAGTGCTGGCGGCGGCCACGCTGGCCAGTGCCGCCATGGTTCTTGCAGCCAGTCAGGAGGCACGGGAGCGGGAAAACCACCAGTGGAACGCTTTGCCAAACCAGGTGGTGTTGCCCTTGAATGAGTCTGGTCCGCCCTTGGCAGATGGCTCCCTCCCGGCACCGGTGGCCGTGGATCCTGCCAAGTTCACCAGCGCTTTGAAGAACGCCGTAGGCACGGTGTCCTGGACGCAAGTCCTGGAGACGCCACGGGTCACAAACTGTCCCAGGGGCCCTGAAGCTGATCTCTCCATTCCGCCCGTTACTCCCACTTTCAACTGCCTCCTCTACTCGCTGAAAGTGCCGGCAGGGAACGAATGCGCCCTGACCGAGGGCCAAAGGGTCCAGGATCCGCGGGATTGGCGCTGCCAGGGCTCAATGCGCCCCATCGGCTTCAGTTCCAGCGGCTCGCTGGCAGTGGGCGGCGAGGCCGAGATCCGCGCCATGCTGGGAACGGCGCCTTCCGCAGAGGCACTGGAGGCGCTCAGCAACGGCGGCATGGTGGTGACCAATCCCGTCTTTGTGCAGGACGGACGCGCAGTCGTGGAAGGGGCCGATATGCGTCGGGACAAGGTGTCCACGACCCAGATGCACGCCGGCTACGAGGTGGTCACGTCAACGGAGGTGCCCGCCGTCGTGATGGTTCCCGAGGTTCCGGTTCCATACTTCGGCGTCATCTCACCGGCCGCCGCCAAATCCGCGGGCATCCGGCTCACGGAATCTTCCCTGCTGGTCCAGTTCAGCGCCTATCCCAGCCCGGCGGAGCAGGACCTGTTGGCGTCAACCGCTGCCGGTTTCTTCGGAAGTACCCCAATTGGGATTTACGTTGAGCCGGGGGTGGACCGGGATTCTTCCTGGGTCATCTGGTCCATCGTGGGGATCAGTGCGCTGATCACGCTCAGTGCTGCCGGCATCACCACGGGGCTGTCGCTTGCCGACTCGCGCAGTGACCATATGACCCTTGCCGGAGTCGGCGCGGCGCCCAGGCTGCGGAAAGCACTGGCCGGAGCCCAGGCCCTGATGACGGGTGGTCTGGGGTCCTTCCTGGGCTGCCTTGCCGGTGTAGCCCCGGCGGTCATTATTGTCCATGCCTCGGGACGGGCCACAGGACTGGGTGCAGACGCGGTTGTCCCGTGGCTGCAGCTGCTGGCGCTGGTGATTATTGTGCCTCTCACCGGCTCGGCTTTGGCCTGGATATTCACCCGGGCACGCCTGCCGATGTCCCGCCGCGGCCTGGGAACCTGACCGCTCGCCCCCACCCGCCTGCCGCTCGCCGCCACCTTCCTGCCGCTTACCGCTGCGGGCGCGCCGCTCAGCGCTGCGGGCGCGCCACGCCAGCTGAATCCGGACGTGCGGCGCCCCTGCGTTGGTAGGGTGCCTTCTGAGCAACTGGAGCAGGAACTCTCAAGGAGGAGACATGGCCGGAATGCCTGGTGAAGCTGTAGATTCAACGCGTCGGGGCGGATCTTTGACCGCAGATCCGGACCTTCCTCCCACCGCCGTGGACGAGGCCGTCCGTGAGGCGGAAGAGAAGAAGTGGACGCCAGCCAAGATCGCACTCTGGTCCGCAATCGCACTCCTGGGCGGCGTGGCCTGGTTCATGCTGGCCATTATCCGCGGTGAAACGGTCAACGCCATCTGGTTTGTCTTCGCCTCCGTCTGCACCTTCTCATCGGCTACCGGTTCTACTCCAAGGTCATTGAGAAGTTCCTGCTCAAGCCCGATGACCGGCGTGCCACACCGGCGGAGTACAAGGCCGACGGCAAGGACTACGTCCGGACGGACCGCAACGTCCTGTTTGGCCATCACTTCGCGGCCATCGCCGGCGCCGGACCCCTGGTGGGACCGGTCATTGCAGCACAGATGGGTTACCTTCCGGGCACCATCTGGATCATCATCGGTGTGGTGTTTGCAGGCGCCGTCCAGGACTACCTGGTGATGTTCTTCTCCATGCGCCGCGGCGGCCGTTCCCTGGGCCAGATGGCCCGCGAGGAACTTGGCGTCATCGGCGGCACCGCAGCGCTGGTGGCCACGTTGCTCATCATGGTGATCATCGTCGCGATCCTTGCCCTCGTCGTCGTCAATGCCCTCGGTGAAAGCCCCTGGGGAGTCTTCTCCGTTGGCATGACCATCCCGATTGCCCTGTTCATGGGGGTCTACCTCAGGTTCCTCAGGCCCGGCAAGGTCATGGAGGTTTCCCTGATCGGCTTCCTGCTGCTGATGGCCGCAATCATCGGCGGCGGCGCCGTTGCGGGTACCGAATGGGGTGCCGCGTTCTTCCACCTGGACAAGGTCACCATCGCGTGGGGCCTGATCGTGTACGGCTTCATCGCGGCGATCCTTCCCGTCTGGCTCCTGCTGGCTCCCCGCGACTACCTCTCCACATTCATGAAGATCGGCGTGATCGTGATGCTGGCACTTGCCATCGTGGTGGTCCGTCCCGAAATCACCGTCCCCGCGTTCAGCGAGTTCGCCGGCCGCGACAATGGGCCGGTCTTCTCCGGCGCCCTGTTCCCGTTCCTGTTCGTGACCATCGCCTGTGGAGCGCTGTCCGGTTTCCATGCCCTCATTTCCTCCGGCACCACGCCCAAACTCATCGAAAAGGAACGCCAGACCCGCTTCATCGGCTACGGCGGCATGCTGATGGAGTCCTTTGTGGCCATCATGGCGCTCGTGGCGGGCATCTCCATCGACCGCGGCCTGTACTTCGCCATGAACTCGCCGGCCGCCCTCACCGGCGGAACCGTGGAGACGGCTGCAGCCTGGGTCAACAGCCTCGGGCTCGCCGGGGTGAACCTCACACCTGATTTCCTGGCCCAGACAGCAGCCAACGTCGGCGAAGAAAGCATTGTCTCCCGGACAGGGGGCGCCCCGACACTGGCCGTGGGTCTGGCGCACATCATGCAGCAGTTCATCGGTGGCACCGCCATGATGGCTTTCTGGTACCACTTCGCCATCATGTTCGAGGCGCTGTTCATCCTCACCGCGGTCGACGCCGGCACCCGGGTTGCGCGGTTTATGCTTCAGGACTCCATCGGCAACTTTGTCCCCAAGTTCAAGGAAGCCTCCTGGCGGCCGGGAGCCTGGCTGTGCACTGCAGTGATGGTGGGGGCCTGGGGCGCAGTACTGCTGATGGGGGTGACAGATCCGCTTGGCGGCATCAATACCCTGTTCCCGCTGTTCGGCATCGCCAACCAGTTGCTTGCCGCCATCGCCCTTGCGGTCTGCATGGCCATTGCGGCGAAACGCGGTGCATACAAGTACCTCTGGATTGTTGCCCTGCCGCTGGCCTTCGCGGCGGTGGTCACCATCACGGCCAGCTTCCACAAGATCTTCTCGCCGGTGCCGGCAGTGGGCTATTTCGCCAACAACGCCGCCTTCTCCAAGGCCCTTGCCGATGGTAAAACCGAATTCGGCACGGCCAAGACCGTTGCAGCCATGGAGGCCGTGGTGCGCAACACCATGATCCAGGGCTGGCTTTCCGTCATCTTCGTCACGCTGAGCATCATCGTTATCGCCACGGCAGTGCTGGCCACTGTGAAGGCCTACCGCAACACCGCTGCGGGGACCGCCAACCGGGACCACGAAGACGAGGCCCGTCCCTCCCGGGTCTTCGCGCCGGCGGGACTCATCGCTTCCCCTGCCGAACGGGAGCTGATGGCCGAATGGAACAAACTGCCGGCTGAGTTGCGGTTCGAAAAAGCCGGGCACCACTGATGCGTTCGGGACTGGCTTCGATCACGTCGGCATTCCGCGGATTCGCCAGGTACCTCAGCGCGGTCCTGGGCGCGGACGCCTACGCAAAGTACGTCGAGCACCACCGAACCGCAGGACATGAGGCGCTGCCAATGGGTGAGCGCGAATTCTGGCGGGACAGGACGGACAGGCAGGACAGCAACCCGCAAGGGAGATGCTGCTGATGGTTTGGTTACGGAGTGTCACCGGACTGTCCAGTGAGCCGCCGGCACGTGAGAGTATGAACCCATGAGCGATCCGAAAGACACTCAGCAAGACGAGGTCCCGGTAGAGGGCAAGACCCTCGACGGGCAACAGCCCGCGCCGGTTGGGCCCATTCCGGCGAACGGAAACAGATCCAAGGGCAGCAACCTGCAGGACCTGGTGGATGAACCTGCCAAAGTTATGCGGATTGGCACCATGATCCGCCAGCTGTTGGAGGAGGTTAAGGCCGCTCCGCTGGACGATGCCGCGCGCGGACGCCTGGCCGAGATCCACGAGCGGTCCATCAAGGAGCTCGAGGACGGGCTGGCGCCGGAGCTGGTGGAAGAACTGGACCGCATCAGCCTGCCTTTCCCGGACGACGCCACTCCGTCCGATGCTGAGCTGCGCATCGCGCAGGCTCAGCTGGTCGGTTGGCTGGAGGGGCTGTTCCACGGCATTCAGACCGCCATTGCGGCACAGCACGCCGCCCGCGAGCATGCCGCCGCGCAACTGCAGCTCCGGCAGCTCCCGCCGGGCACCATGATTGCTCCGGGTGTGGTCATCGGCGAAAACGGCGAGCCGCAGCGGGCGCAGGCGGGCCAGCCGCGCCCGGCTCCGTCGAAGCCGGGCAGGCCGGAGGATCCGGACCACGGTCCCGGCCAGTACCTGTAGTTCCGCTTGGGCTTCTTTACCGCCGCCCGCCAAGGGCGCAAGGACGACGCCGAACTCGGCAAGGGTCTGTGGCGCCGCGCCCACGACCGCTTCCACCGTGGCCTGGACCGTTACCACCAGGTCCTGGAAGGCGTCGAGGATGACCAGCTGTATGGCGAACTCGTTGAGGTGGCCAATGAACTGGCCGGGCTCCTGGACCGGGTCAGGGTTGTCTGCCTGGAAGCCCAGCGACGGTCGCCCAGCGATGGCCTGGACATCCCCGGCCCTCTGGCCGGAGTGCACCGATCCCTTTCCAAGGCCGGCAACTCCCTGGCCACCACGGCTGAGGCAGCGGCCATGCTGCGGCTGGCTGTTGGACCGGTACCGGTAGGCGCCGCGTCCGTGCGGCGCCGCGCCGAATCAGTGTTTGAGCAGGTGGCCGACGCCGAAAGACGGCTGGCCGAGGATGCCGCAGGCCAGCCGGGCTAGTATTCCCGGTTAAGCGTCTGGCTGATCCGGGGCGTTTCACTTCAGGCTGCCCAGCTCCTTTGGCAGGATGACTGGATGACTCTTTCACCCACACTGACTTTTAATGACGGCCACACCATTCCCCAGCTCGGGTACGGTGTGTGGCAGGTTGAGGACGGCGTTGCGGAAAAGGTGGTCCGCCAGGCCTTCGAAGCGGGCTTCCGCCACATCGACACCGCCAGGATCTACGGCAACGAGGCAGGCGTTGGCCGTGCCATCGCGGGTTCGGGCCTGACGCCGGACGAAATTTTCATCACCACCAAGCTCTGGAATGCCGATCAGGGCTACGAACCCACGCTGGCGGCCTTCGAGGAATCACTGGACAGGTTGGGCCTGGAAAAACTGGATCTGTACCTCATCCACTGGATGCAGCCTCAGCAGGACAAGTATGTTGACACGTGGAGGGCACTGATTGAGCTCCAAAAGCGTGGACGCGTGAAGTCCATCGGGGTTTCGAACTTCACGGCCAAGGGGATTCAGCGGCTCATCGATGAAACCGGCGTGGTTCCGGCCATCCACCAGATCGAACTGCACCCGTACTTCAGCCAGCAGGAACTGCGGGACTTCGGCAGGGAGAAGGGCATCCTGACCCAGGCCTGGTCACCCCTCGGCCAGGGTGGAGCTCTTCTGGAGGACCCCGCCGTGGCTGCCGTTGCAGCCAAGCACCATGCCACCCCGGCCCAGGTGGTTATCGCCTGGCACCTGGCCATCGGCAATGTGGTGATTCCGAAATCAGTCACGGAGTCCAGGATCCAGGAAAACTACGCAGCCCTGGACATCACATTCGACGAAGATGATGTCCAGGCGATTAACCGCCTGGACCGCACTGCAGCTGGCGGGGGCCGCATCGGCCCCGATCCCGCCGTTTCAGACTTCGCCTAGATCCGGCTGACAGACCCGCACGTCCTGCAACCGGCAGGGCGTGCGGGTCTGTTAAGACGGCGTGCACCTATGCAGCGAGCCGGATCTGCTCAACGGCGACCGCGTCAACAACAGCCCACGAATCCTCGCCTGTGCAGTTCCGGCTGGCGAAGCGCTCCGCCTCTTCAAGGGTGTCAAAGGTTTCCGCCAGGATCCGGCCGCAATCGGCGTCGAAGTACGTGACGTGAAATTCCTGTACGAGTTGATTTTCCATAAATCCAGTGTGCAACCGGGGTCTGACATTATCGGGGGAAGCAGTTCCGCGTGTCGCTGCGAGGTGCCGGCCCGCCGGCGACCCGCGCTGAAGAAGTCCGCCATGTCCCGCGGAACTGTTGCCTGCTTCAGGCTGACCGGGGCGCTTTGATTGCCTGTATGTTTCGCTTCGCCGCCTCACTCACCGGCCAGGCGGAGCACCCGTTCCCGCGCCAGCACGGCCGAGCGCTGCACTTTGTCGGCCGCCCTGGCCAGCTGCTTCGCTTCGGCGGCGGTTGCGTCCAGCCGCTTCCGGGCCCTATCCAGCTGCTCCTCGGAGGCCTTGAGTCTCGCCCTGAGCTCCTGTGTCTCCTCCGTCAGCCGGGAAACCTCCGCCCGGTCCTTCTCGGACTCGTTCTGGCGTTCCTGTGCCAGCCGCGCAGCCTCATCCGCAGCAGCGTTTGCCTCGGCAAGAGCTGCTTTGGCCTTTTCCAGGGCCGATGGCGACGACGGCCGCGGTGTCTGCCGGACCGCCTGCAGCCGTGGCTTCTCTGCCTGGCGGCGGGGGGCGGCTTCCGCCGTCGTTCGTGGCTTAGTGGCCGGGGCTTTGCCCGGCGCAACTGGAGGTCGGGCAGAACGCTGAACGGACACAGCCCCGGGGACAGCCACCACACCGTCAAGCTCAACCGTATCCACGCCGTCGGCGGACAGTGCCTGCAGCAGCCGTCCACTCCGGACCGCCGCCGCAGCACCTTCGTCTGCTGTCACGGCCTGCAGCGTCCGCTCGACGTCGGACGCTATGGTGGCGCTGATGCTGCGTCCCTGCTGTTCAGCCACCGAGCCGGCCGTCTGGACGGCGGCGGCGAGCATTTTGCGTCGCTCCCTGCCCAGTTCCCGGAGGGCAGCCGCATCCAGGGACGACTGCGCTGCGCGCATCCGCTCGCCAAGTTCTGCCAGCTCATCAAGGACCTCGGGCTGATGCACGGCCAGCATGTTGACGGCCCACGCTGCCACAGAAGGCTTGGGCAAAGCGCGCACAGCGGCCGGTAGCTCGTTCCCGGAACCGGCGGCGTCCTTGGCTGCGGCTGTGCGGGCGGCGATGAATTCGTCGACGGGCAAGGCGTACAGCCTGTTCGCGATCTTAGCCAGGGCCTCGTCATCCATGCACGCCATCATAGGCTGTAGGCTGCTTCCCGCAGGGCGCTCTGCCCCCGACTCGATGGGCGCAGCTTAACCAGCGAAAAACCCCCTAGAAACCTTGATTTCCAGGGGGTTTATCCCGAGCTTCCTATCAGAATCGAACTGATGACCTTTTCATTACGAGTGAAACGCTCTACCGACTGAGCTAAGGAAGCACCGCACGTTCGCCCGGAAGAACCGGGCGCTTCATGCAAGAGTCAACTGTAATAGAGTCCCTGCACCCGGGTCAAAATGGACGCCCGACTGTGCTTAGCAGACGGTGTTGTCCGCGGGTACCTTGCCCTCGACGAGGTAGGCATCCACGGCATCCCCAATGCAGCTGTTGGACCTGCCATAAGCTGTGTGGCCTTCGCCCTCCCAGGTCAGCAATGACGCATTCTCCAGCTGCTTCCGCAGGGAAGCGGCCCATTCCACTGGCGTTGCAGGATCGCCGGTGGTGCCGATAACAACAATGGGGGACTCGCCGGTGTAATCCACAGGCGCGGGGGTCCGGACGCTCCGGTAGGGCCAGTCAACACACGAGGTCCCGCCATAGGCGAAGAAGTACCCCAAGGTAGGGGAGTCCTCGCGCAATCGCTGGTCGTCTGCCCGCATGCCCGCAGTATCGGTGACCATGGGGTAATCCAGGCAGTTGATCGCGTTGAAAGCGAACGTGGTGTTGGACGAGTAGGTTCCGTTGGGGGAACGGTCGGCGCCAACGTCGGCCAGGCGGAGCATCAGGCTCATATCGCCCGTCATGGCAGCCTCCAGCGCCTGGGTCAGGGCGGGCCAGCTCTGGTCGTTGTAGAGCGGGGTGATGAGTCCGCTGACAAAAATATTCGCGGTGACCAGGCGCCCGTCCTTGGCGGTGCGTGGTGTCTCCTGGACAGAATTGATGAGGTCGCGGATTTGCTGGACCCCGCTGTCAGGGCTTCCGCTGAAGGGACAGCCGTCTTCCTGCATACAGTCTTCAACGTAGGACCTGATGGCCTTTTCGAAGGCCCGGGCCTGGCCGCTGGTCACCTCCTCATAGCTGATGGAGGGGTCCAGGGCTCCGTCCAGGACCATACGGCCCACGTTGTCCGGAAACAGCGATGCATAGGTTGATCCCAGGAAGGTTCCGTAGGAGTAGCCAAGATAGTTGAGCTTGCTGTCGTTCAGGACAGCACGAAGGATGTCCATGTCCTTGGCCGAGCTCACGGTGTCGATGTGTCCCATGGAGGGGCCGGTTTGTTCCGCGCACTTGGCCGCGATCGCCTTGTTGTCCGCGAGGGCTGCCTGCAGGCCGGAATCGGTATCGAGGGCGTAGATCTTCGCCCGTGACGCATCGCGCTCGGCGTCAGTCATGCATTTCACCGGGGAGGAGCGCTCAACACCCCGGGGATCGAATCCCACCAGGTCATAGTTGGCCCGCACGGATTCGGAAAAGCTGGTGGCCGCGGCATCCTTGACGTAGTCGTAGCCGGAGGCGCCGGGCCCGCCGGGATTCACCAGCAGGCTCCCGGTCTTCTTGCCCGTGCTTGCAACCTTCAGGGCCGCGATCTGGATGGTGTCGCCGTCGGGGTTGTCATAGTCCATCGGCACGGTGACCTTGGCGCACTGGAACTCCTTTTCGCACGGCTCCCACACCACTTCCTGCGAATAGAAATCAGCCAGCCCATTCGGAGCCGACGCCACGATCGAAGGATCCGCCTTGGCGGTTGACGGTCCTTTGTCCTGGTTACCCCCGCCGATCAGGCTGCAGGAGGCAAGCAGCAGGGCCAAAACCAGGGCGCCGGCGGTCCGCAGTCGCTTCCCCAGGGATCGGGAGCGTGCGGGCAGGGGGCGAGCAGTCATCGTGAGGTCTCCTTGGTAAGGGCTAGATCAGGCTGGCTGCCATGGACTCAATAGTCAACAGCGGTGCGACGTTGGTGGTGGTGATGCGTTGGCGGGCCTTGTTGACGGCATCCATGCGGGCGAGGGTGGTTTCGGGCGTGGAGCGTCCGGCGAACTCCTCCAGTTCACCCCTGAGCTCAACGTTTACCAGCTCCACAGCATTCCCGAGTTGGATAATCAGCACATCCCGGTAGAAGGACAGCAGGTCCGTCAGTGTCCTGTCCAGGGAATCCGTGATGGAGCGTTTGGCCCGCCGCTTCTGGTCCTCTTCGAGCTGCCTGACCTGGCTCCGCATGGACGGTGGCAGTGTCCCTGATTCGGGGGCGCCCAGTGTGGCCAGGAGCGCGGCCTTCTCCGCGGCGTCGCGCTCTTCGTTGGAGCTGTTGGCCTCGGCGGTGGCGATTTTGACCAGCTTGTCCGCCATCATGACCGCCGCCGTGACGCCGCGCAACGCCAGCGGGAACCGCACTGTTTCGAGCCGGCGCTCCCGTGCCTCGGGATCCCGGGCAAGGCGGCGGGCGATCCCCACGTGGCTCTGGGCAGCCCGGGCTGCCCGTTCGGCAAGGGCGGGGTCCACACCGTCCCGCTTGACCAGCAAGGCGGCGACGTCGGCCGCAGGCGGCAGGCGAAGGGCTACGGCACGGCAGCGTGACCTGATGGTCACCAGGACATCCGCCGGCGACGGCGCACAAAGCATCCAAATGGTGCGCGGCGTGGGCTCCTCGATGGCCTTGAGCAGAACATTGGTGGTGCGTTCAGCCATCCTGTCCGCGTCCTCAACCACGATGATCCGCCACCGTCCGGACGAGGGCCTGTTTCCTGCTGTTGACACCAGATCGCGGGCTTCGTCAATGGTGATGGTGACCTTCTCAGTGCGGACAAAGGTGACATCTGAATGAGTCTCGCCAAGGATGGTGTGGCAGGCGGAGCACTCACCGCAGCCACGGAGGCTGACATCGTCCTGGTCGCAGTTCAGGGCAGCCGCGAAGGCTTTGGCCGCGTTGGAACGTCCAGAACCGGGAGGGCCGGTGAACAGCCAAGCGTGGGTCAGGCCCTCGCCAAGGGAGGCCTGGCGGAGCTGTTCGACGACGGCCGGCTGGCCCTGGAGATCGTCCCAGACGGTCACGCAGCACCACGTCCGGCAGAAGTCAGCAGCCCGTCCACCCTGGCCAGGATCTGTGCGGCGAGGTCGGTCACGGGCAAATGCGCCGGCAGGACAAGGTAGGCGTCCGGGTGGAGGGCCGCCAACTCGAGGAAGGCGTTCCGGATGCGCGTGTGGAATTCGTCGGCCTCGGATTCAAGGCGGTCTTCGGCGGCGTCCCCTGCCGTCCTGCGGCGCCGTCCAACACCAGGATCCACATCAAGCAGCACGGTCAGATCAGGCTGCAGACCGCTGGTGGCCCATTCGTTGATCGAGCGCACGGCGTCGGTGCCCAGATCCCGGCCAGCACCCTGGTAGGCCACCGAGGAGTCGATATAGCGGTCGGTGAGGACGATTTCACCCCGCTCCAAGGCAGGGCGGATGACCTGGCTGGCGTGGGCAGCGCGGGAGGCCGCGAAGATGAGCGCCTCCGTGTGGGCATCGATGTGGCCATTGCCATGGTCCAAAACAAGGGAGCGCAGCTTCTCGCCAACGGGTGTTCCCCCCGGCTCGCGCGTTCGTAAAACCTTCAGGCCCCGGGATTCCAGCGCCTCGGCCAGCCGGGCTGCCTGCGTGGACTTGCCGGCGCCGTCGCCGCCTTCAAACGCGATGAAGAATCCGGGGGTCTGGTTAGTCACTGAACAAGCCTACCGTTCGGACATTCATCCAGTGGCGGGCTAACCGGCCGCCACACGGCGCATACCACCCGGTCGGTGACTCCTTTCGGACGGCAGCAGGCTCCAAAGTACGCTTTCTGCATGAGCCTTTCACAACAGCACTCAGCGTCCCTCTCGGCCGAGACGGTGGTTGTTGCAGCCGGCCGGCCGCCGCGGGAGCGGGATGAACCGGTTAACCCTCCCATTGTGCTGTCCTCCACCTACTTCGGCAGCGGCCCCCTGTCTGATGGGGACCGCGGCTATGGCAGGTACTCCAACCCCACTTGGGACCCTTTCGAGGAAGCCTTGGGACAGCTGGAGGGTTCCCAACTGCCGGGGCTCCTGTATGCGTCCGGGCTGGCAGCGGTCAGCTCCGCGCTGTCGCTTATTCCGGCCGGGGGTGTGCTGGTCATGCCCTCGCACAGCTACTCGGGGTCCCTGGTGATGGCTACGGAGCTGGCACAGAAGGGCTTCCTGGAGCTCCGGACCGTGGACATCGCGGATACCGACGCTGTGAAGGAACTGCTGGCCCCCCAAGGCCCTCAAGCCCGGCCGGCCAGCATGCTCTGGATCGAAAGCCCCACCAATCCCATGCTTGGCATTGCCGACATCCGCGAACTTACCCAGGCAGCCCATCAGGCCGGTGCCATCGTTGTCGCGGATAACACCTTTTCAACCCCGCTGGTGCAGCAGCCCCTGGGACTGGGTTCCGACGTCGTGCTCCACTCGGTGACCAAATATCTGGCTGGCCACTCCGATGTTGTCCTTGGCGCCCTGGTGACCTCGAATCCGGATATCCGAAACGCGTTGCTGCATCACCGGATCATCCACGGCGGCATTGCCGGGCCCTTCGAAGCATGGCTCGCTTTGCGGGGCCTGAGAACCCTGGCGCTTCGCATTGAACGGTCGCAGGCGTCGGCGGCTGTGCTGGCGGAACGGCTCAGCACGCATTCGCGGATTGAAAGCATCCGCTTCCCGGGGCTTTCCACCGACCCCGGCCACGGACGTGCCAAAACACAAATGACCGGCTTCGGCTCAATAATTTGCGTCCAGATCGCCCCCGTGGGAAGCGTCAGCGGGGCCGACGCCGCAGACAAGCTGGTCCGCGCCCTGCAGCTGTGGCTGCCCGCCACCTCCCTTGGCGGAGTGGAATCCCTCATTGAACGGCGGCGCCGGCACACCGCCGAACCGCTCTCCGTGCCGGAGAACCTGGTGAGGCTCAGCGTCGGAATTGAAAATGTTGAGGACCTCTGGGCCGATCTGAAACAGGCACTGGACTCGCTGGGCGGCTAGGCTTGGATGGTGGACGGTGAAATGATTATTCGGCCTGTTGAGCAGGCAGTGTTTTTTATCCTTGCCCTGGTGGCACTGGGACTTGAGCTGTGGGCCCTGTTTGACTGTGTCCGGCACAAGGCCAACGCTTTTGAAGCCACCGGCAAAAGGACAAAGACTTTTTGGCTTGCACTCACCGGCGGAGCCACGGCCGTGGGGGCGCTGTCCCTTCTGGGCAGCGGCGGCATTTTCGGAACCCTCGGCCTCTTTGGGCTGGCAGCGGTAGTTGCAGCGTGCGTGTACCTCGCCGATGTCAGGCCTGCCGTGAAGGATGCCGGCCGCGGCGGAAGCCGCAACACCGGACCCTACGGGCCCTGGTAGGAGGCCTCAGGCCTCCTGGGCCGGCGGGGCCACCGCTTCCCAGCCCACCGTGAGTTCCCCCAGCCGCCAACGCGCGGGACCGTCCTGAACCGGCCACCCGGCCTCGAGCAGTGCCTTGCACATCCCCTGCCACCGCTGACGGTTCCCGAACGAGGCCAGTGGCGCAGATTCCAGCCACGCACGGTCCATAGCCTGCATCAGGGCGTGGATCCGCTCGCCGGGGACATTGCGGTGGATCAGTGCCTTGGGGAGCCTTTCGGCAATCTCGGAGGGCAGCACAAAGCTGCCGAACCGCATCGAGATGCTCAGCGACAGCGGGCCCTGAGCATCAAGGGCAATCCACGCCACCCGCCGCCCGATTTCGTCACAGGTGCCGTCAATGAACAGCCCGCCGGCGGAGAGCCGGCCCTGGACCAGGCGCCAGATAGCTCCGACATCCGCTTCCTCGTACTGCCGCAACACGTTAAACGCACGGACCAGGACGGGATTGCCGGGCACCGGCAGTTCGAAGCCGCCCACCATAAATGCGAGGCCGGGCCTCTCCAGGGCTTTCGCCACCCTGACCCGTTCGGGTTCGATCTCGATCCCGCAGACACGGACGTCCGGACGCACGGCAGCCAGCCGCTGGAAGAGTTCGACGGCGGTGGCCGGCGTGGCGCCGTAGCCCAGGTCCACCACCAGCGGATCGTTAGCGGTCCTCAGCCGCCATGCCTGCGGACCAGTCAGCCAGCGGTCCAGGCGCCTCATCCGGTTGGGGCTGGTGGTGCCGCGGGTGACATTTCCGACCGGCTTCCCGGGCCTGCTCCTGCCGGAGACGTGCGGGCCTGCCACCCGTTCAGCTTTTTGAACCACCGCCCAACCTTATCCTTGGCCGCTGCCGCACTTGGATGCGCGCGGCGCTGCAGGCTGCCGATGCGTCGGCTACGTGACCCCGCGGTGTAACGCTGGGCGGGCTTCATTGCGCCTCCGCTAGGATGAAAATCATGACTTACAAGCTGATTCTGCTGCGCCACGGCCACAGCGAATGGAACGCCAAGAACCTGTTCACCGGCTGGGTGGATGTTGACCTCAACGACCAGGGCCGCGAGGAGGCGGCGCGCGGCGGTGAGCTTCTGGTCGAGCATGATGTACTCCCCGACATCCTTTACACCTCGCTCCTGAAGCGGGCCATCAACACTGCCAACATCTCCCTGGACAAGGCTGACCGCGGCTGGATTCCCGTCAAGCGCGACTGGCGCCTGAACGAACGCCACTATGGTGCGCTGCAGGGTAAGGACAAGGCCCAGACCCTGGCCGAGTACGGCGAGGATCAGTTTATGGAGTGGCGCCGTTCCTACGACACCCCGCCGCCGCCCCTGGACGACAACAGCGAGTTCTCGCAGGCACACGATCCGCGCTACGCCGACCTCGGCGACGCCCTCCCGCGCACGGAGTGCCTGAAGGACGTCCTGGTCCGCCTCCTGCCGTATTGGGAATCGGACATCAAGGCAGACCTTCGGGCGGGCAAGACCGTCCTGGTCACGGCACACGGCAACTCGCTGCGCGCCCTGGTCAAGCACCTCGACGGCATCAGCGACGAAGCCATCGCCAGTCTGAACATCCCCACCGGCATCCCGCTGGTTTACGACCTGGACGAGGACTTCCAGCCGATCAACCGCGGCGGCACCTACCTTGATCCGGAAGCAGCGGCAGACGCCATCCTCGCCGTGGCCAACCAGGGCAAGAAGTAGGCGTTTCATTCATTAACGGACGACGACGGACGGTCACCCGGGAATTCCGGGTGACCGTCCGTCGTCGTACTGGAGTTTTTGTCCAGATATAGCGACCTAAAGGGCGTTTTGGTCGCCGTATCTGGACAAAAATTCCAAGGGGTTAGCTGTACTCGGTGCCGTTCGGCTGCCAGGCACCCGTCACGAGGTACGTGACTTTTTGGGCGACGGAAACACCGTGGTCGGCGAAGCGCTCGAAATAGCGGCTGGCCAGCGCCACGTCAACGGTGGTGGCCGGGGACTCCTGCCAGTCACTGTGGGCGATCGCCTGGAAGACGCTCAAGTGGAGATCATTGATAGCACTTTTCGCCTTCAGGATGTCGCGGGCCACTTCAAGGTCCCGGGTCTCCAAGAGAATCGTCAGTTTGTCTGCGATCAGCTGGTCCAGTTCCGCGAAACTCTTAAAGGTCTCCGTCATGGATGCCGGGATCACATTGGACGGAAAGCGGAGGCGCGCCAGCTGGGCGATGTGCCGGGCGAGGTCACCCATACGCTCCAGGGAGGCGCTCATGCGCAATGATCCAACAATCATGCGGAGGTCACTGGCAACCGGTCCCTGCAGCGCGAGGATGTCGATGGCGCGCTCATCCAGGCTGTTCTGCAGGAAATCGATCCGGGCGTCCGCGGCAATGACATCCTGGGCAAGGTCCACGTCAGCCACCTGGAAGGACGTTGAGGCCTTGCCGATCGCTTCGCTGACCAGCCGCGAAATCTCCACCAGCTGCTCACCCACCTGGGTCAGCTCTTCCTGAAAAACCTTACGCACGTAGGCGTCCTTTCTTTGGAACCCCTGCCGGCCTGGCAGCAGGACTTCATGTCGCCGTTCGGCACTCCAACGTACAACTCTGCCAGCGCCCGGTAAACGGTTAGGCATTAGAAGATGAACGTTAGCTGAACCGTCGGGACAATGGCGCTGGACGCACCGGACGGACATTTTCCAGAGCATAAGCTGGAGCTGTGGATCCTATGCTCATTGGTGTCATCGCCGGCCTCATCGGCCTGTCGTTCGGCACTTTCGGCGTGCTCGCGTTCAGGGTCAGCGAAAAACAGCGCCAACTCGTGGACATTAACGTCGATGAACTCGCGTTGCCGGCGGGTGCTGCCGAGGTGCTCGCGGTCGTCGGCAGGGCTTTCGTTGTGGTGGATGCGGTGGACGGCGTGGTCCGTGCCAGTCCCGCAGCGTACGCCTACGGCCTGGTCCGCGGCCACACTGTGGTCCATGAACAGCTGCTGGAAATGACAGCAGGTGTGCGCCGCGACGGCGTCATCCTGGAAAAGAAGTTGGAGCTTCCCCGCGGGCCGCTCGGTCAGGGCACCATCATCGTGCAGGTGCGCGCTGCCATGCTCGGTGAGGAATACATCGTACTGCTGGCCGATGACCGCACGGAGATCACCCGCACGGAGGAGATCCGCAATGATTTCGTGGCGAACGTTTCCCATGAACTCAAGACACCCGTAGGCGCCATCTCCCTGCTCGCCGAGGCCCTGGAGTCCTCCGCAGACGACGAGGAAGCAGTCCGGCGGTTTGCCAAGCGCATGCATAAGGAATCCGGCCGGTTGGCTGCGCTCGTCCAGGACATCATTGAGCTCTCCCGCCTGCAGGGTGCCAGTGTTTCCCAGCAGGGCCGGCCGGTGGACGTCAACGCCGTGATCACCGAAGCCGTGGACCGCTCCCAGCTTCCCGCTGAAAGCAAGAATATTGAGATAGTGGTTGGCGGACGGGCCGAGGGCATGGTTTATGGTGACCAGGATTTGCTGGTTACCGCCCTGCGGAACCTGATAGACAACGCCATCCGGTACTCTCCGGAGAACACCAGGGTGGGCATCGGTGTCCGCGCCAAGGACGGGCTGATTGCCATCTCAGTCACTGACCAGGGGCTTGGGCTCACGCAGGAGGACCAAGAGCGGGTGTTCGAGCGTTTCTACCGTGTGGACGCCGCCCGGTCGCGGCACACCGGCGGCACGGGGCTGGGCCTGAGCATCGTCAAGCACGTTGCCTCCAACCACGGGGGCGAGGTGACGGTGTGGTCCAAGCCCGGCCAGGGCTCCACCTTCACCCTCAGGCTTCCGGAGATGGAGAGCGAAGAACCGCAGGCGCCACTGGTGGATGACCGCGGTGCAACGGAGCGGGGCAAGGAACACAGTGCAAAGGAATCCGGCGCCAAGGAAAGAGACGCCAAGGAACCCGCTGCATCCGGCCGCAGTATCCGGGAACAAAAGGCCGGCGAACTGAACGCCAACGAACGCAATGTCAACGAACAAGGAGCCAGCGCTTGAGCAGGATTTTGATTGTCGAAGACGAGGAGTCCTTCAGCGACCCGTTGTCCTACTTGCTGGGCAAGGAAGGTTTCGAGGTGGAAGTGGTGGACAACGGCTTGGACGCCATCACCGAATTCGACCGCAACGGTGCAGACCTCGTGCTCCTGGACCTGCAGCTTCCGGGCCTGTCAGGCACAGAGGTATGCCGCCAGCTGAGGCAGCGCTCCAGCGTCCCGGTCATCATGCTGACCGCCAAGGACTCGGAGATCGACAAGGTCGTGGGCCTGGAGCTCGGCGCCGATGACTACGTCACCAAGCCGTATTCTTCCCGCGAACTGGTGGCACGGGTCCGGGCCGTGCTGCGCCGGCAGGGCGAGCCCGAGGAACTGATCTCCTCCACGGTCCAGGCCGGACCCGTCCGGATGGACATCGAGCGGCACGTCGTCAGTGTTGGCGGGGAGCAGGTTCTCCTGCCGCTGAAGGAATTTGAGCTGCTGGAAATGCTTCTTCGCAACTCCGGCCGTGTACTCACGCGGGGCCAGCTGATCGACCGGGTCTGGGGCTCGGACTATGTGGGCGATACCAAGACCCTGGACGTCCACGTCAAAAGGCTGCGGAGCAAGATCGAGCCTGACCCGTCCCTGCCCCGGTTCCTGGTGACGGTTCGGGGCCTCGGCTACAAGTTTGAGCCGTAAGCTTTCGCTGTCTTGCGGCAATGTCAAAGGAGGGGCTCCGTGGAGCCCCTCCTTTAACATTTAGCGGTGCGGCCTGGGCTGCCGGCGTTGCTAGCCCTGCCCTTAGTGGGCTGCGGCTGCGGAAGAGGCCGACGGCGACGGTGACGGTGACGCTGTTCCCGTCGGTTCGCTTCCGGCCGGCAGGTACTCCTTGTACTCGGCAAGCGTCGCGTCCAGGACGGGCACCTTGACCGTCTCATTCACATTGGTTCCGTCTTCGCTGATTTGGACGTCCACGAGGGAGCCCGGAATGCCACCGGTGGTGCTCAGGAGGGCTTCGTCAGTGGAATTGTTCAGCAGGGTGTAGTCGTTGGCCTTCACGGACACCTGTGTCTGCGAGCCTTCCGCACCCTTGACGGTAAGTTTTACGTCTTTGGAGGAGGAGTTGTAGACGGCGCCGATGAGACGTCCGGGCTTGTCTTCTCCTGCCGAGACAATCAGCACGTTGCGCAGTTGCAGGGGGCCCAGGTCCGCGCGGATGCCATCCGACGCGGAGTATTGGTGCGAAGTCTGCTGGGGGGTGATGTAGCCGCAGCCAGTCACGGTCACCAGGCCGAGGCCAAGGGCAGCTGCCGTCAGTGCCAGTTTGCCGCGCTGGGCCCGGTTCGTCGCAGTGAAACGCACGTCACGTACTCCTCATAGAGTCTTGGAACATTATTCAGCCCATAGCCTATCCGCAAACCGGCTGAAACGAGGATTCGGCCTGGTCATATTGCCCTTGGCAGCCGCCCCTCGATGCACTATTATCTGCATCCGTCAAGGGGGTTGAAGGGGTTGATTCTGCCCGTTTTCCGCGTATTCATGCGGTTCGGGGGCCTGTTCCGGGCCAGTCGTATGCCTGAATCGTGATAAACTGGTCTGCGGGAAAGGGGAATGTCCACATGGTATTTGAGGTCGGCGAGACAGTAGTTTACCCTCACCACGGTGCAGCAAAAATTGAAGAAATCAAGATGCGCACTGTCAAGGGCGAAGAGAAAATGTATCTCAAGCTCAAGGTGGCTCAGGGTGATCTGACCATTGAAGTTCCAGCAGAGAACGTTGACCTTGTTGGGGTTCGTGACGTAGTGGGCAAGGAAGGCTTGGAGCACGTATTTGACGTGCTGCGGGCTGAGTTCACTGAAGAGCCCACCAACTGGTCACGCAGATACAAGGCAAATCTGGAGAAGCTTGCTTCCGGTGACGTCATCAAGGTAGCAGAGGTCGTTCGTGACCTTTGGCGCCGTGATCACGATCGGGGCCTTTCCGCAGGTGAGAAGCGAATGCTGGCCAAGGCCCGGCAGATTCTGATTTCAGAATTGGCGCTGGCTGAAAAGACCGACGAAGAGAAGGCTGCAAGCGTTCTCGACGAGGTCCTGGCTTCCTAAGAATTGACCCCCGGGGGTGCGAAAGCGCCTCCGGGGTTTCTTTTTGCCCAAAACCTGGCGCTGCCGGGCCGGTAGGGTCCGTGGCAGTTCCTGGGACGTAGGCTAGAGCGCATGAGTAGCGAACCGCACCGCCCCGTCACCGCCGTCATCGTCGTGGCCGCCGGTTCCGGCGAACGGCTGGGTTACGGCATGCCCAAGGCCGCCGTCCCGCTCGGCGACGAACCCATCCTGCTCCATGCCCTGCGCGGTGTGGTGGCCTCGGGGGTGGCAAGCCAGGTGTGCATCGCGCTGCCTGCGGGCCATGACGCGCTGAAGCAGCTCGTGGACGATTTCCGTCTGGAGCTTGTCGACGGCGGCCCAGTCCTGACGGTGGTTGATGGCGGAGCCAGCAGGTCAGACTCCGTCCGCTCCGCGCTTGCGGCTGTGGAAACGGGCACAGAGGCAGTACTCGTCCACGATGCCGCCCGGGCACTGACGCCTGAGTATGTATTTCACCGTGTGGTTGACTCGCTGGCCGCCGGCGCCCTTGCCGTCATCCCCGCGGTCCCGGTCGTGGACACCGTCAAGACAGTGGCGCCCACTACGGGTGAAGGCGGCAGAATCGCGCCGGAGATAGTCACCGGCACGGCTCCGCGGGAGAGCCTGCGGGCAGTCCAGACCCCCCAGGGATTCCACCTCCCCACCCTCGTCAAAGCCCACGAAGCGGCGATGAACCTTGCGGACGAACAGGCTGCAGCTGTCACGGATGATGCCATGCTGGTGGAACTTCTCGGCGTCCCTGTCCATGCCGTCCATGGCTCCACCCAGTCGCTCAAGATCACCACACCCTTGGACCTGATCATTGCCGAAGGGCTGCTGGAAGGCCCGCTCGGGGTCCGCTGGGTGGAAGGCTAATCGTGGCTGCAGACAGAATGATCCTTCCGCGCACCGGCATCGGCCTGGACGTTCACGCCTACTCTTCGGCCGAGGAGCCGCGCCCGCTTTGGCTCGGCGGACTCCTCTGGGAGGGTGAGCGCGGCCTGGCCGGACACTCCGACGGCGATCCGGTGGCCCATGCTGCAGCGGACGCGCTTTTTTCCGCCGCGGGCAGCGGCGACCTGGGAACCCACTTCGGCACAGACCGGCCTGAGTTTGCCGGCGCCTCAGGGGTAACCCTTCTCGCTGAGGCGGCAAGAATTGTCCGGGGCGCCGGCTTTGAGATCGGCAACATTGCCGTTCAGTTCGTAGCCAACCGGCCAAAGTTCGGACCCCGCAGGCAGGAATCGCAGGAAGTGCTCAGCGAAGCAGCCGGCGCCCCCGTCAGCGTTACGGCCACCACCAGCGACGGCCTGGGATTCGCGGGACGCGGGGAGGGCATTTCCGCCGTCGCCACTGCCCTGGTGTATCCGAAGTAGCGGGAGATAGGGGCCTTGGCCCGGTGAATGCTCCCGGGAACGGAGCGGCCTGCGCCCTTTCGGCTAATCTGGAGCGGTGACCCTGCGATTTTACGACACTGCATCCGCCGAAGTCCGTGACTTCGTCCCCCTCGTCCCGGGCAAGGCGAGCCTGTACTACTGCGGTGCCACAGTTCAGGGCATGCCGCACGTGGGCCACATCAGGTCGGCCATCGCCTTTGACCAGCTGACCCGCTGGCTTCAGTTCCGTGGATACCGGGTCACCGTGGTACGGAACGTTACCGACATTGATGACAAGATCCTGGCCAAGTCGGCCGAGTCCTTTGCCGCTGATTTCCGGCCGGAGCCCGGAGCGGTCCGTGAGGAAGAGTGGTGGGCACTTGCCTACCGCTACGAGCAGGAATTCCTTAAGGCCTACGACACCCTGGGTGTTTCCCGGCCCACCTACGAGCCCCGCGCCACCGGCCACATCCCCGAGATGCATGCCCTCATCCAGCAGTTGATCGAAAGAGGCCACGCCTACCCGGCCCTGGACGGCTCCGGAGACGTCTACTTCGACGTCAGGTCCTGGAGCAAATACGGGTCCCTCACCCGGCAGAACATCGACGATATGCAGGGCGCGCCGGATGCTGACCCGCGGGGCAAGAAGGATCCCCGGGACTTCGCGCTGTGGAAGGGCTACAAGGAGGGGGAACCGCTCACCGCCAGTTGGGCTTCACCCTGGGGCACCGGACGCCCCGGCTGGCACCTGGAGTGCTCCGCCATGGTGACCAAGTACCTCGGCACCGAGTTTGATATCCATGGCGGCGGCCTTGACCTGCGTTTCCCGCACCACGAAAACGAGATGGCACAGTCCCAGGCAGCGGGCCACGGCTTCGCCAACTTCTGGATGCACAACGGCATGGTGACTTATCAGGGCGAAAAGATGTCCAAGTCCATTGGGAACACCGTCAGCCCTGCTGAAATGCTGGAGCTCGCTCCCTCACGCGTTGTCCGGTACTACCTCGGCCAGGCACACTACCGGTCCGTGCTGGACTACAGGCCAACGTCGCTGCAGGAAGCGGCGGCGGCCGTTGACCGCATCGACGGATTCCTGAACAAGGCCAGGGAACGCTTCGGCTCGGGCTTCGGTTTTGTGGCCGGAGCCTTTGGTGAATCCAAAGCGACCATGGATGCCTTTACGGCCGCGATGGATGATGACCTGAATGTTCCGCGGGCACTGGGTGCGCTCCATGACACGGTCCGTGCCGGAAACACGGCACTGGCCGCCGGGGACGATGAGGCTGCACGGAACGCCAGGCACGTGGTCATCCTCATGACGCAGGTCCTGGGTCTGAATGCCGCCACCCAGCCAAGCGCAGGGGACGGAAAGGAACAGGCGGCGCTGCAGGTCCTGGTCGATGGTCAGCTCGCTGCCCGCGCCCAGGCGCGTGCCAACAAGGACTGGGCTGCTTCAGATGCCATCCGCGACGCGCTTAAGGCTGCCGGAGTCGTCGTCGAAGATGGCCCTGACGGTGCCACCTGGAGCCTGCAGCGCGACTGAACCGGCGATTTAACTTATTTCAGTAGACTGGTATGCAGACTCAGTCAAACAATCAAGGGTGGAACTCTCATGGCCAACAACGGTCGCCGGTCGGTCAAAGCAAAGAAGGGGCCTACCATCGGAACCGGTGGCCATGGCCGCAAGTCCCTGGAGGGCAAGGGCCCCACGCCCAAGGCGGAAGACCGCCCGTACCACAAAGCGCACAAGAGCAAGCAGTTGGCTGAGAGGTCAGCTGCCAAGCGTGGAACAGGCGCCCGAAGTGCCGGTGCTGCCCGCTCCGGACCCAAGGGGCGCGCCACGGAGGAAGTTGTCACCGGCCGTAACTCGGTGGTTGAAGCCCTGCGGGCGGGGATTCCGGCGAAGGCCCTCCACATTGCCATCCGGATCGAAATGGATGACCGCGTCAAGGAATCCCTCAAGATAGCGGCCGAGCGGGGCATTCCGCTTCTTGAAACGGGCAAGCCGGAGCTGGACCGGATGACCGACGACGCCGTCCACCAGGGCCTCGTGCTTCAGATTCCGCCGTACGAGTACCAGGATGCCTACGATCTTGCCGTGGAAACAGTGGAACGGTGGAAGAAGGGCCACGTTGCCAACGCCCCGCTGTTCGTTGCCCTGGACGGCATCACCGATCCACGCAACCTCGGCGCCATCATCCGCTCTGTCTCAGCTTTCAGTGGCCACGGCGTAATTGTTCCGGAGCGACGCTCCGTGGGCGTCACGGCTTCTGCCTGGAAGACCAGCGCCGGCGCGGCCGTCCGTGTCCCGGTGGCCCGGGCAGCCAACCTGAACAGCGCCCTGAAGCAGTTCAAGAACATGGGCATCTTTGTCCTGGGACTGGACGGTGACGGCGACGTCTCCCTGCCGGACCTGACCCTCGCCACTGAGCCTGTCTGCATTGTGGTCGGATCCGAGGGCAAGGGCCTGAGCCGCCTGGTCCGCGAAAACTGCGACCAGATCGTTTCGATCCCGATCGATTCCGCCATGGAATCCCTGAACGCGTCCATGGCCGTGGGGATCTCGCTCTACGAAGTTTCAAGGCAGCGCGCCACCAAGTAGGGGAGAGCCACCATGTAGGGGAGCGCGCGGCCGGACTTTTGCCGGCTGCTGCGCTCCTACGCAAAACGCGGGCTCCGGCTCGAATGCTCCCTCACCTTTGGCGGGTAAAACTGCAGCAACGCTTCCTCACTTCGGTGGGGGAGCGTTGGTTTGTCTTGAGCAGTCCCCGACCTAGAACTCCCTGCGGTTGGCCAGGACTGGGAGCTTTTGGCGGGCTTCCTTGACCACCGCGGCGTCGAGGTCCGCGAAGAGCAGGTCCGGGGCGCCGTCGAGCTCGGCCAGGACCTCGCCGAACGGGGAGACGACGGCGGAGTGCCCCACCCCGGTGGGTGCGCTGCCCTTGGTCTCGATGCCCTGTACTGCGGGGTCGCCCTGTCCGGAGGCCAGGACATAGGTGGTGGAATCCAGTGCACGCGCCCGGGAGAGCAGCTGCCATTGCTCCACCTTGCCGGGACCGGACCCCCAGGAGGCGCAGAGGATGTTGACTTCGGCACCCCGCTCGGCGTTGGCGGTGAACAAAGCCGGAAAGCGGATGTCGTAACAGGTGGCCAGGCCAAAGGTGAGGCCACCGGCGTCGAAGGTTACGGGGCCTGTTCCGGGCTCCACGGTGTCCGATTCAAGAAAGCCAAACGCGTCAAAGAGGTGGACTTTGTCGTAGCTGGCGTCCACGCCCGGTCCGGTGGCCAGGAGGGTATTGCGCACCTTTCCGCGGCCGCTGCCTGAGGGCGAGCCCGGTGTGAACATCCCCGCCACAATTACCAGGCCGAGCGATTCGGCGATGCCCCGCACCTGACTCGCCCAGGGCCCGTCCACCGGTTCGGCGATATCCAGCAAGGAGTTGCCGAAGGCCCGCATGGTGGCCTCGGGGAACACCACCATTTCCGCTCCGCCGGCCTTGGCCTTGTGGGCGTACTCCTCCACAAGAGCCAGGTTTTTGCCAAGCTCCCGGCCAGTGATGATCTGGGCAAGTGCAACCCGCATAACTACCTCCCATAAGACTCGTCCATCCAGTATGCAATGCCGCCGGGTGATGCCGTGGGCGGCAGAAGCACAGCTTCACAACCAGCAGGGAAAACCGGCGATTTGCGCGCGGCGGCTAATATTTAGGTGATGGTCATGCCGCTCTTTGATACTGCTTCCACCATGGACGCCTCCGCCGCGCTTCCTTTAGGTGTGACTGTTCCGCGCCCGGGTTCCTCCGGTGGGGAGCACCATTCGCAGTCCCGGGCGAACGTGGCGGTCTATGCGCCGGGTGTGGAAAACCTCGAGATCGCGTACAAGGCACCCGGTGGCGAATGGCAGCTGAAAACGCTTCCGAACGTCACCCACGGCGTGCACCACGGGATCGTTGAGGACTTTCCGTACGGATCGCGTTACGGTTTCCGGGCCACCTCCAAGGAGGCGTCGCTGCCGCTTTCCGTGCCCACCCTGGACCTGGATGACGACGGCGGCCAGCCGCTCCTGCTCGATCCCTACGGGCGCGCCGTGGACGAGCGCGAGGGATTCCTGACCAATGTCAGGATGGCCAACCACTTCGACTGGGGCAACGATCAGCGGCCCCGCGTGCACTGGCGCAACACCATCATTTACGAAGCCCATGTCCGCGGGCAGAGCATGTTGCATCCCGACGTCCCTGAAGAACTGCGGGGCACATACGCCGGCATGGCTCATCCGGCGATCATCGAACACCTCACCAGCCTGGGCATCACGTCCGTCCAGCTGCTCCCCGTGCACTTTCATCTGGATGAGCCTCACCTGCAGAACCTCGGTATGACCAACTACTGGGGCTACAACACCGCCGCTTTCTTTGCCCCCCATCCCGGCTATGCCACCCGCGCCGCGCAGGAAGCCGGACCACAGGCCATCCAGGACGAATTCAAGGGCATGGTCAAGCTGCTTCATGCGGCCGGACTGGAAGTGATCCTCGACGTCGTCTACAACCACACCGCGGAGGGCGGCCCCGACGGCAAGACGCTCAGCTTCCGCGGGCTCGGCGAAGACAAGTATTACCGCACTGACGGCCACGGCAGGTACATCGACACCACGGGCTGCGGCAACAGCCTGAACTTCGGGGAACCGCGCGTGGTGCAGCTTGTCCTGGATTCCCTCAGGTACTGGGTGGATGAGTTCCATATTGACGGCTTCCGTTTCGATCTCGCTGTGACCCTGTGCCGTAACGCGGTCAACGAGTTCGATCCGCGGCACCCTTTCCTGGTGGCCATCGCCGCCGACCCCATCCTGTCCGATGTGAAGCTCATTGCTGAGCCCTGGGATGTTGGTTACGGGGGGTGGCAGACAGGACGCTTCCCCGGTGGCTGGGTGGACTGGAATGATCACTTCCGGGATGCCGTGCGCTCGTTCTGGCTCGCGGACCGCGCTGCCATTGAGGCCGGAGGCCAGGGCGGGTCCGTGTCCCGGCTGGCGGACGCGCTTTCGGGCTCGGCAGGACTCTTTGAAGGATCAGGCCGTTCCCGCCTGGCTTCGGTCAACCTGGTCACCGCGCACGACGGTTTCACCATGAGCGACCTGGTGTCCTACGACCGCAAGCACAATGAAGCAAACGGCGAGCAGAACCGGGACGGCCACGGCGACAACCGCAGCTACAACCATGGGTTCGAAGGCCGCACCGAGGACGAGGCCATCCTGGCGGAGCGCGCCCAGTCGCGCCGGAACCTGATGGTCTCCCTGATGATTTCCCTGGGCGTACCCATGATCACTGCGGGCGACGAACTTGCCCGGACCCAGCAAGGTAACAACAACGCCTACTGCCAGGACAACCCCATTACGTGGCTGGACTGGACCCGCACGCCGGAATCGCATGAAATGCTGCGCAGTACCAAAAGGTTCATCCGGCTCCGGAAGGATTTTATGGCCAACCAGCCACACGACTTTCCGGTCCGCGACGAACAGTCCTACCTCTACTGGTTCGACGAGTCGGGCGCGCCGATGTCCATGGAGCACTGGAACGATCCGCACCGCCGGGTCATGCAGCTCCTGCTCGGGTCCGACGACGGCACCCTTGCCGGACTGGCGGTGGTCAACGGAGGAAACACCGACGTCAAAATCACCCTGCCGCAACTCACGAACGACGACGGATCGCCGCGGCGGATGTTTGAGCTCAGGCTGACCACCTCACCGCTGCACGAGCTCCGCCAGGGCAGTCGCGTGGCCTCCGGGGAATCAGACCTCGTCCAGGCCAACTCCATTAACATCTACCGCACTTAAGATCCAAGGCAGAAGGCACCTGACACCGATGAAGATCTACTCCGCAGACACCTGGTCCATCGAAGAGCTGCAGGAGATGGTCGCAGACGCCGGGCGCCGCAGCCTGGTTGTCCCGCCGGCAGACCACAAGAAAGCAGTCCTGGAGGTGTTCGGGGAGGTCCTGGACTTCCCCGAACACTACGGCGTGGATCTGGACGCCCTCAACGATTCCCTGCACGACTTCGCAGACAGCATCACGGAAAACGGGCATCCGGCCGTGACTGTCCTCTGGCAGGTCGCCGCGCCGTTTCGCGGCGACAGGTCCTTCGGCATTATCTGCGAGATTCTCCAGGACGCTGAAAGCTACGCCGGCGATCAGCTCGCCGTAACCGCGGTCCTGCTCTAGGCCGCAAACCTGTTTAGGCAAGCATGAAGCCCGGTCCTGCTTTGGCAGGACCTGGCTTCAAGGCAAACAGACTTCAGACAAGCAGAGCTTAGGCGTTGACGATCAGCCCGAGCTCGGCCTTCGAAGCCAGGGCCTCATGCCGGGGGAGGACCCGCACCGTGTAGCCAAAGGAACCGGAACGGTCTATCACCAGGGAACCGGTGAAAAGGTGACGTCCGTTTCCGAGGTCTTCCTGCGGCTTGAGTTCCATCACGGTGATGTCCGTCAGGGTGTCGCTTTCCTCGGCGCGGCCGTAGGCAACTTCAACCGCGACGTCGTCCGGCGTCAGGCTGTGAAGTGCCACGTAGGCGTTGACCTGCAGCGTGTCACCGATCTGCGGATCCTCGGATACACCGACGGAGTCCACATGCTCAACGTGGAGCAGCGGCCACGCGGACCGCACCTTTCCGATCCAGGCGGCCAGGGTGCGTGACTGGGCGTAGGAATCCGCCACCGCCCTGCGGCCTGCGTCCGCCGCCGGACGGTACAGGATGTTGACGTAGTCGTGCAGCATCCGCTCGGCCGAAACAGCAGGGCCCAGGTGCGAGAGGGTGTGCTTGATCATCGAAACCCAGTGCGTGGGAACCTTTTCCATCTCCGACGTGGAGGGCCCGGCAGCGCCCGCTTCTTCGGAAACTGTGCTCCCGTAGAAGCGCGGGGCCACCTCGGATTCCAGCAGCTCATAAAGGGCCGCTGCCTCAATATCGTCCCGTTCCTCGGGGGACGCGTCATTGTTGGCGGTGGGGATCGCCCAGCCGTTCTCGCCGTCGTACATCTCGTCCCACCAGCCGTCCAGGACAGAAAGGTTCAGCGAACCGTTAATGGCAGCCTTCATGCCTGACGTTCCGCAGGCTTCCAGCGGACGCAGCGGGTTGTTCAGCCAGACGTCGCAGCCGGGGAAAAGAGTCCTCGCCATGGCGATGTCGTAGTTGGGCAGGAAGGCGATCCGGTGCCGGACTTCGGGATCATCCGCGAAGAGGACCAGGTCCTGGATCATTTTCTTGCCCGCATCATCTGCAGGGTGGGACTTGCCGGCAATCACCAGCTGGATGGGATGTTCCTTGTGCAGCAGGAGTGCCTTAAGCCGTGCGGGCTCGCGCAACATCAGGGTGAGGCGCTTGTACGTCGGAACCCGGCGGGCAAAACCGATGGTCAGGATGTCGGGGTCCAGCACGCTGTCTGTCCAGCCGAGCTCGGCGTCCGCGGCACCGCGTTTCTTCCAGGCGGCACGGAGACGGCGGCGCACGTCCTCAACGAGGGCTGTCCGCATTTCACGGCGCAAAGCCCACACATCGGCGTCGCTCACGTTATAAGCAAGGTCCCAGCGGCCCATGGCTTCGGCTTCGCTGCCGAATTGCTCCCTGGCGAGCTTGGAAATACGTCCGTCCACCCACGTGGGAACGTGCACGCCGTTGGTGACCGACGTGATGGGCACCTCGGAGTGGTCAAAGCCCGGCCAGAGGGCCGAGAACATGCCCCGAGACACTTCACCGTGCAGCTTGGCCACGCCGTTGGCGCGCTGGGCCAGCCGGAGACCCATCACCGCCATGTTAAAGACAGACGGGTTTCCGTCCGCATAGTTCTCCCGGCCCAGCTCCAGTATCCTGTCCACGGGCACCGCGGGCGCCAGCCCGGCCTGGAAGAAGTGGTGGATCTGGGACACCTCGAACCGGTCAATGCCCGCCGGCACCGGCGTGTGCGTGGTGAAAACTGTGGAGGCCCTGCCCGCAGCAAGCGCCTCGTCGAAGCTGAGCGCCTGCTCGCCGGACATCAGCTCCTGGATGCGTTCGATCCCCAGGAAGCCGGCGTGGCCCTCGTTGGTGTGGAAGACTTCCGGCGCGGCGCGTCCTGTGAGCCGCTGGTAGAGGCGGAGCGCCTTCACCCCGCCCATTCCCAGAAGCAGCTCCTGCTGCAGCCGGTGGTCCCCGCCGCCACCGTAGAGGCGGTCGGTGATGCCGCGGGCGGCGTCGTCGTTGCCCGGAACATTGGAGTCCAAAAGCAGCAGCGGGACACGCCCGACGTCGGCACGCCAGATATGCGCCAGCAGCCGGCGCCCGTTGGGCAGCGGCAGAGAAATCTGGAGGGGTCGGCCGTTGCCGTCGCTTGACGGTTCGCGGAGCAGCGTCAGCGGCAGGCCGTCCGGGTCCAGCACGGGGTACGTCTCCTGCTGCCAGGCGTCCCGTGACAGCGACTGCTTGAAGTAACCGGCCTGGTAAAGCAGGCCAACACCAACCAGCGGCACGCCGAGGTCGGAAGCGGCTTTCAGGTGGTCACCGGCGAGGATGCCCAGGCCGCCGGAGTACTGCGGGAGTACCTCGGTGATACCGAACTCCGGCGAGAAATAGGCAATGGAAGACGGAGCGTCCTCACCCAGCGTCTGATACCAGCGGGGCTCCTCAAGGTACCTGTCAAGGTCCGCCTCGGCAGCCCGGATCCGGTCCACCACCGCCTGGTCTGCTGCGAGGCTTTGGAACTCCTCGCGGCTCACCAGCCCGAGGAAGCTCACCGGATCCTGCCCGCTTTCCTCCCAGACCCGGGCGTTCAATCCGGCGAAAAGCTCGCGGGTTGGCCGGTGCCAGGACCAGCGGAGATTGGTGGCCAACCGGGCCAGTGGCCTGATCGGTTCAGGGAGAACAGTTCGAACGGTAAATCTGCGGATTGCCTTCACCTGCGCCACACTAACCGACAACATGGGCGGCTGGAACCGGTTTGGCTTTCTTTTAGGTAAATGACAGATAACGCCGGGGAAAAGTCGAATCGCCGGTGGAAAAAAGAGAGCAGGCTTAGCAATCCGGTTGATTTCTCGCTAACGTCGAGGCTGTGACGACTAACTCTGGAACCACTGCCGCATCAAAGCAAAAGCCGAAAGGCCGGATCACTGACGGCCTGCGGTTTGGCCGTTTTCCCATCACGGACGTGCAGCCCGTGGTGGAAGGCGGAAAGTTTCCCGCCAAGGCCTTGCCGGGTGAAGGAATCGTGGTGGGCGCCACCGCTTTCCGCGAGGGACATGACCAGCTGGGCGTGAGCGCAGTCCTTCTCGATCCCCGGGGCAAGGAGCGCCAGCGCGTCCGGCTGGCCCCGCCCAAGGGGGAACGCGGGATGGGGACTGACCGCTGGGAAGGCATCCTCACGCCGTCGGGCACGGGAACTTGGTCATTCATCATCGAGGCCTGGCACGACCGCTACGGGACCTGGCACCACAACGCCGAGGTCAAGGTGGGGGCCGGGATCGACGTCGAGCTGATGCTCGCCGAGGGTTCATCGCTCCTCGCAGAAGCCGCCGACGACGCCTCCCGGAGTGCCGCCGACAGGCGCACCCTGCGGGCGGCAGCCGCCACGCTTGCCAACGGCTCCCTGACGGATGAGGAACGGCTCGCTGCCGGATTCGGTCCGGAAATCACGGACCTTGTTAACCGTCAGCCCATCAGGGAATTGGTCACCGTGTCGGAGCGCTTCCCACTCTTCGTGGAGCGCGACCTCGCCGGCCGCGGTGCCTGGTACGAATTCTTCCCCCGCTCCGAGGGCGCTGTCCGGGACCCTGTCACAGGCACCTGGACCTCAGGCAACTTCCGCACCGCCGCGAAGCGCCTGGAGGCGGTGGCGGCCATGGGTTTTGACGTGCTCTACATGCCTCCCATCCATCCCATCGGTGTTCAGCACCGCAAGGGACCCAACAACACGCTGATCGCAGGCCCCAACGATCCCGGTTCACCCTGGGCCATCGGCGCCAAGGAGGGCGGCCACGACGCCATCCACCCCGATCTGGGAAGCTTCGACGATTTTGACGCCTTTGTGGCCCACGCCAACCAACTCGGGCTCGAAGTTGCGCTGGACCTCGCGCTCCAGGCGGCCCCGGACCACCCCTGGGTGGAATCGCACCCTGAATGGTTTACCACCCGGGTGGATGGAAGCATTGCCTACGCGGAGAATCCGCCAAAGAAATACCAGGATATTTATCCGCTTAATTTCGACAACGATCCCGAAGGCCTGTCCAAGGAAATCCTGAGGGTGGTCCTGCTGTGGGTCAGCCACGGCGTGAAGATTTTCCGGGTGGATAATCCGCACACCAAGCCCGTGTGGTTCTGGGAATGGCTGATCGGGCAGGTCAACAAGAAGGCGCCCGGCGTTGTGTTCCTTGCCGAGGCCTTCACCCGCCCGGCCATGATGCACGCCCTGGGCAGGGCCGGATTCCAGCAGTCCTACACCTACTTCACGTGGCGGAACACCAAGAAGGAGCTGGAGGCGTACTTCACGGAGGTCAGCCACGAATCCCCGGCCTACTTCAGGCCCAACTTCTTTGTGAACACCCCGGACATCCTGACTGAATACCTGCAGTTCGGCGGACCGCCCGCGTTCAAGATCCGGGCAGCGCTGGCGGCAACCGCCAGCCCGCTGTGGGGCGTCTATGCAGGCTACGAGCTGTATGAGCACGTGGCCCGCCCGGGTGCCGAGGAATACATCGACAACGAAAAGTTTGAGTACAAGGCCCGCGATTGGGATGCCGCCGAAGCGTCCGGCCGCTCCCTGGCGCCCTACATCACCAGGCTCAACGAGATCAGGCACGCGCATCCGGCGCTGCAGGATCTCCAGAACCTCACGGTGCACCAGAGCACTGATGACGCCACCATCGTCTACTCCAAGCACAAGACCCTCGCAGACGGCACCAAGGACACCATCATCGTGGTGGTCAATGTCGATCCGCACGGGACCAGGGAGAGCACCGTTTCGCTGGACCTTCCCGCGCTTGAACTTGACCCGAAGGACCTCTCGCACAATGGCGGCTTCTGGGTGGACGACCTGATCTCGGGTGAATCCTGGGAATGGGGAGAATACAACTATGTCCGCCTGGACGCACACGTTGAACCCGCACACATCCTGAGAGTGAGGAGAATTCATCAGTGAGTTTTAACCCGCAGGGATCCAGCCAGCATTTCACCCCCAAGAGCACGTTTGAGCTGAACGCGCCGGGCCTCCAACATGACCCTTTGTGGTATCGGAAGGCAGTGTTCTACGAGGTGCTCGTGAGAGCCTTTGCGGACGCCAACGGTGACGGTTCAGGCGACTTCCACGGACTCATCGACAGGCTGGACTACCTGCAGTGGCTGGGGGTGGACTGCCTGTGGCTGCCGCCGTTTTTCCAGTCACCGCTGCGCGACGGCGGATATGACATCTCCGACTACAACTCCGTGCTCGATGAGTTCGGCACCATCACGGACTTCAAGCGCCTCGTGGCCGAAGCCCATGCGCGCGGCGTCCGGGTCATCATCGACCTCCCGCTGAACCACACGTCGGACCAGCACCCCTGGTTCCAGGAATCCCGCAAGGACCCCGATGGCCCCTTCGGTGATTTCTATGTGTGGAGCGACACCGACGAGAAGTACCAGGACGCCCGCATCATCTTCGTGGACACCGAAGAATCAAACTGGAGTTTCGATCCCATCCGTCGCCAGTTCTTCTGGCACCGCTTCTTCAGCCACCAGCCTGATTTGAACTTTGAGAACCCCAAGGTCATCGACGCGCTCTTTGACGTTGTCAGGTTCTGGCTGGACCAGGGCATCGATGGTTTCCGCGCGGACGCCATCCCTTACCTCTTCGAGGAGGAAGGGACCAACTGCGAAAACCTTCCCGCCACCCATGACTTCCTTCGCAAGCTGCGGACCATGGTGGACGAGAGCTACCCGGGCCGCGTCATCATCGCCGAGGCCAACCAGCCGCCCAACGAGGTGGTGGAGTACTTCGGGACTGAGACCGAGCCGGAATGCCATATGGCCTTCCACTTCCCCATCATGCCGCGTCTCTACTACGCTCTGCGTGACCAGAAGGCCGCCCCGATCATCGAAACGATGCATGACACCCCGGAGATTCCGGAGGGGGCGCAGTGGGGGACCTTCCTGCGGAACCATGACGAACTGACGCTCGAAATGGTCACGGCGGACGAGCGTGCCGCGATGCTCGGCTGGTATGCACCCGATCCCCGGATGCGGGCCAACATCGGCATCCGCCGCCGGTTGGCGCCCCTGCTGGACAATTCCAGGGCCGAGATCGAACTCATCCACGCCCTGCTGCTCTCGCTCCCGGGGAGCCCGTTCCTGTACTACGGGGACGAGATCGGCATGGGGGACAACATTTGGCTTGAAGACCGCGACGCCGTACGTACTCCCATGCAGTGGAATCCGGACCGTAACGCCGGCTTCTCCGACGCGGATCCAGGCAAGCTGTACCTTCCGGTCATCCAGTCGCTTGTGTACAACTACAGCATGGCCAACGTCGAGGCGGAGGCGGCCCATTCGGGTTCCCTGCTCCGCTGGACCAGGCAGATCCTCAGCGTCCGCAAGAACCACCCGGCCTTCGGCCTGGGGAGCTTCAAGCACGTGGAGGCAGATCACGACGCGGTACTGGCATACATCCGTGAGCTGTCCGATGACAACACGGCGGGGGTGGACGGAGAGTCCATCCTGTGCGCGTTCAACCTTTCCCAGCACCCGGTGGCGGCCCGGCTGCGGGTTCCGCAATTTGCCGGCCGCGGGCTCCGTGACGTGTTCGGCGGGCAGCCTTTCCCCGGCATCGACGACGACGGCACGCTGACGCTGACCTTGGGAAGCCATGATTTCTTCTGGCTTCGCGTCCGGTCGGCGGCATCCAACCCGGCCTCGCCCTACACCCAGGCGATGCCTATCCTGTCCATCGAGAACTGATATGAACCAGCCAACCCTCACCCCTGAACTGGGCGCAGTCCTTCGGGAATGGTTGCCGCGGCAGCGCTGGTTCCCGGTCAAGTCAGCCGATTTCACGCTCGAAATGGCGGGTGGCCTGAACCTGGAAGATCCCGCCAGGAAGGTTCACCTGGAGGTCTTCCTGCTGGCGGTGACGTCGCGGACGGCCGACGGCGGGAGCCGCACCGACGTTGTCCAGGTCCCCCTCAGCTACCGGAGTGCGCCGCTGGCCGGGAGCGAGCGGGCACTGGTCGGCCAGGCCGAATCCGGCGGCGCCCGGCCGGCATGGATCTATGACGGCGTCCACGACCCGGCCTTTGTTTCCGCCTGGCTGGAACTGATCCGCACCGGAAGCGGCTCCGGCACGGTTAAGGGCCACCGGGTACCTTCGGACCATCGTCTGCCCACCGCCCATGGAATGGTCAAGGTCCTGTCCGGAGAGCAATCCAACAGCTCCGTCATCGTTGATGACGGCGAGTCCGCCGCCATTGTGAAATTCTTCCGCGTGCTCTCGGAGGGCACGAACCCGGAAGTGGAAGTGGGGGCTGCCCTCACCGCCGCAGGCACGTCCGAAGTTCCCGCCACGCTCGGTTGGGTCAGCAGCGCATGGCAGGTGGCCAGCCCGACTACGGACGCCCATCAGGGACAAGGTGAACTGGCAGTCGCCCATGAATTCCTGGCCGGCGGCCGGGACGCGTGGCGCCTGGCGGTTGATGCGGCCCGGACAGGCACCGACTTTACGGCTGAAGCGCACGCCCTCGGGGCGGCTACGGCCACGGTCCATCGCAGGCTCGCCGATGCCCTGGGTACCTCCAAGGAATCAGAGCCAGGGGAGATTATCGCTCCCGCAGTAGCCCAGCGGGTCCGGCAGGCATGGGCGGAAGCCGGTGCCGCCGTTGGGCCCTATGACCAGGAGCTCAGGGCACTGCTCACCGAGCTCGACGGCGTGCCGGCCGGTCCGCTGCAGCGGATCCATGGCGATCTCCACCTTGGCCAGATCCTGCAGGTTCCCGGGCACGGCGACGATCCTGAACGCTGGGCCATCCTGGACTTTGAAGGTGAACCGCTGCGGCCCATCGCCGAACGCAACCTCCCCGACGTTCCGCTCCGCGACGTCGTGGGCATGCTGCGCTCGTTTGACTACGCGGCCGGGGCGGCAGAACGCGAGTACCAGGGAGCACACATCGTGGAGACGTGGGTGGATGATTGCGCCGACGCCTTCATAGCCGGCTATACAGGGGTCACACCCGGCACCATCGACCGCAACTCGCCGCTCTTTGTGGCATTGTGGCTGGACAAGGCGCTCTACGAAGTTGTTTATGAGTTGCGGAACAGACCTGACTGGCTGGCGATTCCAGTGAACTCCTCCAGACGGCTCCTCAGCGGTAAAGGCTCCGGCGAACAGGCCGGGGCGGCATCGGAAGGTAACGAAATGACAGGCTCAGCACGTACTGATCGGCCGCATGCGCCGCTTCACGTGAACCCAGATACCCTCGGCCAGGTGGCGAACGGTGAGCATCACGCGCCGCACTCCGTCCTGGGTGCGCATCTGGACGACCACGGCCACGTGACCATCCGGACCGTGAAGCACCTTGCTGCGTCCGTGTCCGTCGTCACCGCCGCTGGTTCCGTACCCATGACGCACGAGGCACACGGGGTCTGGGCTGCAGTGCTTGAGCCACTGCAGCCGGGCCATGTTCCCGATTACCGGCTGGAAGTAACCTACCCGGGTGCCGAGCCAGTGGTGGTGGACGAGCCCTACCGCTACCTGCCCACCGTGGGTGAAGTGGATCTGCACCTGATCGGAGAGGGCAGGCACGAGAAACTGTGGGAGGTGCTGGGTGCGCATGTCCAGCACTACAAGTCCTCACTGGGGGACGTCGACGGCGTGTCCTTTGCCGTCTGGGCACCCAACGCCCAGGCTGTGCGTGTCAAGGGCGACTTCAATGCCTGGGACGGCCGTGAGCATTCGCTCCGTTCCCTGGGCTCCTCAGGGGTGTGGGAAGTCTTCCTGCCAGGTGTTTTAGCAGGGGCGTGCTACAAATTCGAGATCAAGACCAAGGGCGGCTACTGGGTCGAAAAGGCGGATCCTCTTGCATTTGGCACAGAGGTCCCTCCCCTGACTGCGTCCCGGGTGGTGGAACCGTCCTACGTTTTCAAGGACGACGAATGGATGGAGGCGCGGGCACAGCGGGATCCGCACAACTCTCCCATGAGTGTTTACGAAGTCCACCTGGGCTCGTGGCGGCTGGGACTCGGCTACCGTGAGCTGGCCAAAGAGCTGGTGGACTACGTCAAATGGCTGGGATTCACCCACGTTGAGTTCATGCCCGTGGCCGAGCATCCGTTCGGTGGTTCCTGGGGCTACCAGGTCACCTCCTACTTCGCCCCGACGTCGAGGTTCGGCCACCCGGATGAGTTCCGTTTCCTCGTGGACACCCTGCACCAGGCCGGCATCGGTGTGCTTCTGGACTGGGTCCCCGCGCACTTCCCGAAGGATGCCTGGGCGCTGGCGCAGTTCGACGGCGAGCCGCTGTACGAGCATGCGGATCCGAACCTGGGCGAGCACCCGGACTGGGGCACGCTGATCTTCGACTTCGGCCGGACCGAAGTCCGCAACTTCCTGGTTTCCAACGCGCTCTACTGGCTTGATGAATTCCACATCGACGGGCTCCGAGTGGACGCCGTCGCCTCCATGCTCTACCTGGACTACTCCCGGGAAGACGGCCAATGGTCACCCAACCGCTTCGGCGGACGAGAAAACCTGGAAGCCATTTCCTTCCTCCAGGAAGTGAACGCCACGGTCTACAAGACCCACCCTGGCGCGGTGATGATCGCTGAGGAATCCACAGCGTTCCCCGGAGTGACGGCACCAACCAGCCATGGCGGCCTGGGCTTTGGCCTGAAGTGGAACATGGGCTGGATGCATGACTCCCTCAAGTACGCCTCCGAGGACCCCGTCAACCGCAAGTGGCACCACGGCACCATCACGTTTTCCATGGTCTACGCGTTCACCGAAAACTTCCTGCTGCCCATCAGCCACGATGAAGTAGTGCACGGCAAGGGCTCCATGCTCCGCAAGATGCCCGGTGACCGCTGGCAGCAGCTTGCCAACCTGCGGGCCTTCCTGGCATACCAATGGGCACACCCGGGCAAGCAGCTTATCTTTATGGGCACCGAATTTGGGCAGGAAGCTGAGTGGTCAGAGCAGCACGGCCTGGACTGGTGGCTTGCTGACATTCCCGCCCACCGCGGAATGCAGCTGCTCACCAAGGATCTGAACGAGCTGTACAGCTCGACGCCTGCGCTGTATTCGCGGGATAACGAGCCCGGAGGCTTTCAGTGGATCAACGGCGGCGATGCTGACCGGAACGTCCTGACGTTTGTTCGCTGGGACACTGAAGGCAATCCGCTGGTTTGCGCTGTGAACTTCTCCGGGGGCCCGCACGTCGGTTACCCGTTGGGCGTGCCGCAGGACGGCGCCTGGACGGAAGTTCTCAACACCGATTCATCTGAGTACGGCGGATCCGGTGTGCTGAATAGCGGAAGCCTCACCGCACTCCCGAAGGGACTCGATGGCCAGCCCGCAACCCTGACCGTGACGTTGCCGCCACTGGGCGCAGCGTACTTCAAGCCAGCCGGCCCCGCGGTCAAGTAGCAAAAGCCGCCGACAGAAGAAGCCCGGAACCGTTGTGGTTCCGGGCTTTTTCGTGTCCTTCGGGGCCTGGCAAGGACCCCGTTCTGGGGCCGGTTAGCCATCGATGCAAAGTGGTGGTAGAGTTTATTTCCGCGCTGCTCCCCGGAGTCAGTCGGTGAAGGTGACCCAGATGCCAATGGCAACACAGGGTCAGGAACGCCGATTTGACTAGGGTGAAGCTAGCGGGTAAGTTTGAAAAGTTGCTCCGGAGCGATCCGCGGCCCTTGAGGGGTTGTGGTGGTGCCGGGTGTGTCTGTTGTTTGAGAACTCAATAGTGTGCCAAGTTTGTTGATACCGGTTTATTTTATATGAATTGGTTGAATTTGCCGGACCGCCACCCCGTGGTTGGTTTGGTTTTTACAGCTGGTTTCAAATTTTGTGCAGCCGTTTTATCCCGTTTTCCCGGGGTTGGTGGTTGTGTCTGTTTTTGTTTTACTTCAACGGAGAGTTTGATCCTGGCTCAGGATGAACGCTGGCGGCGTGCTTAACACATGCAAGTCGAACGATGATCCGGTGCTTGCATCGGGGATTAGTGGCGAACGGGTGAGTAACACGTGAGTAACCTGCCCTTAACTCTGGGATAAGCCTGGGAAACTGGGTCTAATACCGGATATGACTCCTCATCGCATGGTGGGGGGTGGAAAGCTTTATTGTGGTTTTGGATGGACTCGCGGCCTATCAGCTTGTTGGTGAGGTAATGGCTCACCAAGGCGACGACGGGTAGCCGGCCTGAGAGGGTGACCGGCCACACTGGGACTGAGACACGGCCCAGACTCCTACGGGAGGCAGCAGTGGGGAATATTGCACAATGGGCGAAAGCCTGATGCAGCGACGCCGCGTGAGGGATGACGGCCTTCGGGTTGTAAACCTCTTTCAGTAGGGAAGAAGCGAAAGTGACGGTACCTGCAGAAGAAGCGCCGGCTAACTACGTGCCAGCAGCCGCGGTAATACGTAGGGCGCAAGCGTTATCCGGAATTATTGGGCGTAAAGAGCTCGTAGGCGGTTTGTCGCGTCTGCCGTGAAAGTCCGGGGCTCAACTCCGGATCTGCGGTGGGTACGGGCAGACTAGAGTGATGTAGGGGAGACTGGAATTCCTGGTGTAGCGGTGAAATGCGCAGATATCAGGAGGAACACCGATGGCGAAGGCAGGTCTCTGGGCATTAACTGACGCTGAGGAGCGAAAGCATGGGGAGCGAACAGGATTAGATACCCTGGTAGTCCATGCCGTAAACGTTGGGCACTAGGTGTGGGGGACATTCCACGTTTTCCGCGCCGTAGCTAACGCATTAAGTGCCCCGCCTGGGGAGTACGGCCGCAAGGCTAAAACTCAAAGGAATTGACGGGGGCCCGCACAAGCGGCGGAGCATGCGGATTAATTCGATGCAACGCGAAGAACCTTACCAAGGCTTGACATGGACTGGATCGCCGCAGAAATGTGGTTTCCCCTTTGGGGCCGGTTCACAGGTGGTGCATGGTTGTCGTCAGCTCGTGTCGTGAGATGTTGGGTTAAGTCCCGCAACGAGCGCAACCCTCGTTCTATGTTGCCAGCGCGTTATGGCGGGGACTCATAGGAGACTGCCGGGGTCAACTCGGAGGAAGGTGGGGACGACGTCAAATCATCATGCCCCTTATGTCTTGGGCTTCACGCATGCTACAATGGCCGGTACAAAGGGTTGCGATACTGTGAGGTGGAGCTAATCCCAAAAAGCCGGTCTCAGTTCGGATTGGGGTCTGCAACTCGACCCCATGAAGTCGGAGTCGCTAGTAATCGCAGATCAGCAACGCTGCGGTGAATACGTTCCCGGGCCTTGTACACACCGCCCGTCAAGTCACGAAAGTTGGTAACACCCGAAGCCGGTGGCCTAACCCCTTGTGGGAGGGAGCTGTCGAAGGTGGGACTGGCGATTGGGACTAAGTCGTAACAAGGTAGCCGTACCGGAAGGTGCGGCTGGATCACCTCCTTTCTAAGGAGCACCTACAAACCACTGCTGCGTGTATGCGTTGGTGGGGGTTTGTCAGGAGTATATGCCCGTTGCGCAGACGCAAGTTCTGCGGCGGGTGCTCATGGGTGGAATATCAACAAATAGCGGCTGCCTGGTTTATGCCTTGTCTAGTACGGATGCCTTGTGTGTCCTGGAACGGTGGGGTGTGGTTTGGGTGGTTTAGTGTTTGGCACACTGTTGGGTCCTGAGGCAACAGGGCCGGGGTTCTTCTGTGAGGGAGGGTTCCGGGTTTGTTTGTTTCTGGTTTCCTGGCTGCACCGATCACACGGTTTTGATCTTCTTTTGGAGGGTTGTGTGTGTGGGGTGTGTGGTTTGGGGTTGTTGTTTGAGAACTACATAGTGGACGCGAGCATCTTTTATAAGAAGCAATTTCCAAGAATATGAACCTGGATCTGGCTGCGCTGTTGATGCCCTTCGTGGGTGTTGGGGTGTGGTTGGTTTTCGTGGTTCTCTCGAAAATTACTGATTGATCTTTTGTGGTCAAGTTTTTAAGAGCACACGGTGGATGCCTTGGCATTAGGAGCCGAAGAAGGACGTAGGAATCTGCGATAAGCCTGGGGGAGTCGATAACCGGACTGTGATCCCAGGGTGTCCGAATGGGGAAACCCCGCCAGACGCGCGAGTGATCTGGTGACCCGCATCTGAACACATAGGGTGCGTGGAGGGAACGCGGGGAAGTGAAACATCTCAGTACCCGCAGGAAGAGAAAACAATAGTGATTCCGTGAGTAGTGGCGAGCGAAAGCGGATCAGGCTAAACCGTTCCATGTGTGATAGCCGGCGGGCGTTGCATGGTCGGGGTTGTGGGACTTTCCGTTCTGTCTCTGCCGGGACAGTGGGGTGTGATGTGCAGGCATAGGTGAACGGTCTTGAAAGGCCGGCCAGAGAGGGTGGGAGCCCCGTAACCGAAATGTTTTGTACCGCCTGGAGAGTATCCCAAGTAGCACGGGGCCCGAGAAATCCCGTGCGAATCTGTCAGGACCACCTGATAAGCCTAAATACTCCCTAATGACCGATAGCGGACCAGTACCGTGAGGGAAAGGTGAAAAGTACCCCGGGAGGGGAGTGAAACAGTACCTGAAACCGTGTGCTTACAATCCGTCGGAGCAGCCGCACCTTGTGTGCATAGTAGCTGTGACGGCGTGCCTTTTGAAGAATGAGCCTGCGAGTTAGTGTTACGTCGCGAGGTTAACCCGTGTGGGGAAGCCGTAGCGAAAGCGAGTCTGAATAGGGCGTTGCAGTGGCGTGATCTAGACCCGAAGCGAAGTGATCTACCCATGGCCAGGTTGAAGCGACGGTAAGACGTCGTGGAGGACCGAACCCACTTCAGTTGAAAATGGAGGGGATGAGCTGTGGGTAGGGGTGAAAGGCCAATCAAACTTCGTGATAGCTGGTTCTCCCCGAAATGCATTTAGGTGCAGCGTTGCGTGTTTCTTACCGGAGGTAGAGCTACTGGATGGCTAATGGGCCCTACAAGGTTACTGACGTCAGCCAAACTCCGAATGCCGGTAAGTGAGAGCGCAGCAGTGAGACTGTGGGGGATAAGCTTCATAGTCGAGAGGGAAACAGCCCAGACCACCAACTAAGGCCCCTAAGCGTGTGCTAAGTGGGAAAGGATGTGGAGTTGCGAAGACAACCAGGAGGTTGGCTTAGAAGCAGCCATCCTTAAAAGAGTGCGTAATAGCTCACTGGTCAAGTGATTCCGCGCCGACAATGTAGCGGGGCTCAAGTACACCGCCGAAGTTGTGGCATTCAGATATTAGCTAAGCCCTTGTGGTTCAGGCGTCTGGATGGGTAGGGGAGCGTCGTGTGGGCAGTGAAGTCGCGGTGTAAACCAGCGGTGGAGCCTACACGAGTGAGAATGCAGGCATGAGTAGCGAAAGACGGGTGAGAAACCCGTCCGCCGAATGATCAAGGGTTCCAGGGTCAAGCTAATCTGCCCTGGGTAAGTCGGGACCTAAGGCGAGGCCGACAGGCGTAGTCGATGGACAACGGGTTGATATTCCCGTACCGGCGAAAAACCGTCCATGCTGAACAGGGGATACTAACTGCCCGAAACCTGCCCGCCCACCCTTGTGGTGACGTGGGTTTTGGTGGAGCGCGGGACCTGATCCTGGGAGGTAAGCGTATTAACAGGTGTGACGCAGGAAGGTAGCCAAGCCGGGCGATGGTTGTCCCGGTCTAAGGATGTAGGGCGAACGGTAGGCAAATCCGCTGTTCATGATGCCTGAGATCTGATGGGACCCCCCTCACGGGGGGATTTGGTGATCCTATGCTGCCGAGAAAAGCATCGACGCGAGGTTTTAGCCGCCCGTACCCCAAACCGACACAGGTGATCAGGTAGAGAATACTAAGGCGATCGAGAGAATTATGGTTAAGGAACTCGGCAAAATGCCCCCGTAACTTCGGGAGAAGGGGGGCCCCAACCTTGAACGGTACTAGCGACCGGGAGGGGATCGGGGCCGCAGAGACCAGGGGGAAGCGACTGTTTACTAAAAACACAGGTCCGTGCGAAGTCGCAAGACGATGTATACGGACTGACTCCTGCCCGGTGCTGGAAGGTTAAGAGGACCGGTTAGCCTCACGGCGAAGCTGAGAATTCAAGCCCCAGTAAACGGCGGTGGTAACTATAACCATCCTAAGGTAGCGAAATTCCTTGTCGGGTAAGTTCCGACCTGCACGAATGGAGTAACGACTTCCCCGCTGTCTCAACCATAAACTCGGCGAAATTGCAGTACGAGTAAAGATGCTCGTTACGCGCAGCAGGACGGAAAGACCCCGAGACCTTTACTATAGTTTGGTATTGGTGTTCGGAGTGGCTTGTGTAGGATAGGTGGGAGACGTTGAAGCCCGGACGCCAGTTCGGGTGGAGTCATCGTTGAAATACCACTCTGGTCACTTTGGACATCTAACTTCGGCCCGTAATCCGGGTCAGGGACAGTGCCTGATGGGTAGTTTAACTGGGGCGGTTGCCTCCTAAAAAGTAACGGAGGCGCCCAAAGGTTCCCTCAGCCTGGTTGGCAATCAGGTGTCGAGTGTAAGTGCACAAGGGAGCTTGACTGTGAGAGAGACATCTCGAGCAGGGACGAAAGTCGGGACTAGTGATCCGGCGGTACATTGTGGAATGGCCGTCGCTCAACGGATAAAAGGTACCTCGGGGATAACAGGCTGATCTTGCCCAAGAGTCCATATCGACGGCATGGTTTGGCACCTCGATGTCGGCTCGTCGCATCCTGGGGCTGGAGTAGGTCCCAAGGGTTGGGCTGTTCGCCCATTAAAGCGGTACGCGAGCTGGGTTTAGAACGTCGTGAGACAGTTCGGTCCCTATCCGCTGCGCGCGCAGGAAATTTGAGAAGGGCTGTCCTTAGTACGAGAGGACCGGGACGGACGAACCTCTGGTGTGTCAGTTGTACTGCCAAGTGCACCGCTGATTAGCTACGTTCGGATGGGATAACCGCTGAAAGCATCTAAGCGGGAAGCTCGCTTCGAGATGAGATTTCCATACACCTTGTGTGTGAGAGGCCCCCAGCCAGACCACTGGGTTGATAGGCCGGATGTGGAAGCGAGGACTAACGACTCGTGAAGCTGACCGGTACTAATAGGCCGATAACTTACACCACACACTTTCTTCGTGAACGGCATTCAAAAGACGTTCACACCCGAAGAAAGTAAAAAGATAACAAGACTGCTTGCGTCCACTATGTGGTTCCCAAACAACAAACCAAACGTTGCTTGAGGAACAAAACTAAATAACAACACCACAACTGCCTTAACCGGCAGAACACGTTGTAACCACAAAGACTTCCCACCCCCACCAGCACGGGGGACGGGTACAAGGGTTACGGCGGTCATAGCGTGGGGGAAACGCCCGGTCCCATTCCGAACCCGGAAGCTAAGACCCACAGCGCCGATGGTACTGCACCCGGGAGGGTGTGGGAGAGTAGGACACCGCCGGACAATCATTAGGCTCAGGCCCCGACACACACTGTCGGGGCCTGACCCATTTAAACACCCAAACCCCACACATCCCACCTGAGAAAGCATCCCCACAAAAGCGGCAGGACCTGAGAGAGCGTCGCAACAAAAGCCGCAGGATGTGAGAGAGCGTCGCCACAAAACCGGCAGGACCTGAGAGAGCGTCGCCACAAAAGCGGCAGGACCTGAGAGAGGGTTGGCTTGATTGAGCCGCCCGCTGGGCCCGCCGGTAGAGTTGACGTCCATGGACAACCTCTTCAGCCACGCGGATGACGCCATCCCGGGCACCGCTGAATCCCGGGATTCCCTGGACCCGGTCATCTGTACTGTGACAGTTCCAGGCCCGGTTGCCCAGGCCTTTGCCGGCTTCACCGACCACACGCATCTGTGGTGGCCACTGGAGTCGCATGGCGTCTACGGCGCGGGTTCTTACGTCGAGTTCGAGGAAAACCTCATCCTGGAGACTGCCGATGACGGACGAACCACCATCTGGGGCACCATTGATGACTGGCAGCCGCCGCTGTCCTTCCCCTTCATGGCATCCGGGAACCACGGCACTGTGGTCCACGGAGTTGCGTGTGGCCTTCAGGGCCGTTGCGGAGGGGACAGAGGTCCGCCTGGTGCACGACGGCTGGGAGGGCGCTGAGGACCCTTCAGGGACGCGTGCCTCATATGAGGCCGACTGGCCAAAGGTACTGGGACGCTTTGTGCGTTTTATGGGTGGAACGGGCCTTGAGGGGGGCGAAGACGGTCCAGCCTAAACCGGCGCTACCGCGGTGCTGGTCCTGATCACAAACTCGGTGGGGTATTCATGATCCACTGTGTCTGGACTTCCCGGCGTGCGCTTGGCGCGTTGCTTGAGGCCTTGCCGGGAGGCTGGCTGCCTTGTCCCGGTTTGCGCGTTGGCATCAAGGCTTTCCAACAGCATCCGTGCGGCCAGCGCGCCCTGTCCGCGGGCATCCTGGTTGATGGTGGTCAGCCCAAACACTTCGCCGAGTTCGTGGCCGTCCATGCCAATGACTGACAGGTCCTGGGGTACCCGAAGTCCGAAGTCCCGTGCTGCAAGAATCGTGCCGATAGCCATCTCGTCCGATGCCGCGAACACCGCGGTTGGCCGCTCCGATGCCGTACCAAGGAGCCTGCGGGCACTGGCGTAGGCGCCCTGGATGGTGAAGTCCGCATCCACCTGCCACTCGGGCCGCACGGGGAGCCCCGCGGTCTTCATGGCTGTCTCAAAGCCCGTTTGGCGGATCCCCGGCAGCTTGAAGTCCTGGTTGAGTTCGGCATAACCGGTCATATGCGCGATCTTGGTGTGTCCCAAACGGAGCAGGTGTTCCATGGCCATCAAGGAAAGGCCGGCGTCGTCGATCCTGATTGTTGATGCGCCGGTCAGTGCCCCGCCAATACCAACGATGGGGCGGTGGATGGCAAGCAGCTGCTGGATTTCGGCGTCGCTGAGTACCAAAGCAACGGCGATGACCGCGTCCAGCCTTTTTCGGAGCAGGAAGTCGTTCAGGACGCTGTGGCGCCGTTCAGGCTGGTCTCCCACGTTGTAGAGGGTCAGGTCATACCCGGCATCCAGCAGGGCCGCGGACACCCCCTCCACGACGGATGAGAAGTACCAGCGGTGGACGGACGGAACCACCAAGCCGACGTTATGGTTGCGCCCCGATGCAAGGCTGGAGGCATGGTAGGACGGAACAAAGCCAAGTTCTTCGGCGGCCGCCTGCGCGAGCTGCCGGCTTTTTGCCGAAACATTGGCCTTGCCGCTGAGCGCGCGCGAAACTGTCGCAATTGACAGCCCCGCGCGGTCCGCGACGTCCTTGATCCCCGCAAGTCCCACTACTCGGCGCCGCGCCCGTCAATGCGCAGCCAGGCAGTTTCGCCGGAGGCAAGGTAATGACCCAAGTCAGGCTCTCCGCTGCGCAGCAGGACGTGTCCTGCAGGCATTTCCAAGGGCTCGTGGTTCAGGTTCATAAGCACCAGCGTAGCGCCGTTCACATAAGCCAGTGACGAGCCCGTGCACCATTCCTCAGCCCAGGCCAGGGATCCGCGGCCCAGCTCCAGTTCCCGACGGAGCGCCAAAGTCCGCCTGTACAGCGAAAGATGCGACGACGGCGAGGCAGCCTGGAGGTCCCTTGACAGTTCGGTGAAGCTTGCCGGCAAGGGCAGCCACGGATCCTGCCCGGAACCGAAGCCGGCGTGCCGCTCCGCCGCGCGCCAGGGGAGTGGAACCCGGCAGCCGTCACGGCCCAGCCGTTCGCCACCGGTGCGGGCGAACGTGGGGTCCTGCCGCAGCCCCTCGGGGATGTCTATGCCGTCCGGCAGGCCCAGCTCCTCACCCTGGTAGAGGTACGCGGCGCCGGGGAGCCCCAGCATAAACGTCGAGGCGGCTGCTGCCCGCCTGCGTCCCAGCGCCAGATCGGGCTGTGGATCCGCCGGCCCGATTCCGTCGCCGTCACGCGGTCCGGAGCCGTTGTAGCCAAACCGCGAGGCGTGCCGTACGACGTCGTGGTTGGACAACACCCAGGTGCTGGGTGCTCCTACGGCATCCAAGGCCGTCAGCGAATCCGTGATGACGGACCTGAGCCTGTACACGTCCAGCCCGGCATGCAGGAACGGGAAGTTAAAGGCCTGGTGCATCTGGTCTGGCTTGACCCAGTTCGCCAGGCGCGGCAGCGGATCCACATTGGCCTCGGCACACAGGATGCGGTCCGGCCCGTACTGGTCAAGGATCAGACGCCAGGAGCGGTAGATATCGTGCAAAGCGGGCTGGCCGAACATCGGAGCCTCGTGGCCCGGGAAGCCGTGCGAGCTGCTGCCGTCGGCGCGGCCGCCCCACTCGGGGAGTCCGGGAGCCTTGACCAGGGCATGGGCAACGTCCACCCGGAAGCCGGAAACGCCGCGGTCAAGCCAAAAGCGGAGTACCCGTTCAAATTCCGCGTGGACGGTCGGGTTGTCCCAGTTGAAGTCCGGCTGGGAGGAATCAAAGAGGTGCAGGTACCACTGGCCGGGCCGGCCGTCGGGCCCAGTGACCCGCGTCCATGCAGGTCCGCCAAAGTGGGACTGCCAGTTGTTGGGCGGTTCGTTGCCGTCATGTCCGCTGCCGTCGCGGAAGATGAACATGTCCCGCTCAGGGCTGCCTGCAGGGGCTGAGAGGGCGGCCTGGAAGGCCACGTGCTGGTCAGAGCAGTGATTGGGTACAAGATCCACGATGACCCGGAGGCCCAGCCGGTTTGCCTCGGCCATCATGACATCGAAATCACCCAGTGTGCCGAAGATCGGATCAACGTCGCAGTAGTCGCTGACGTCGTAACCGGCGTCCCTCTGGGGGGAGCGGTAGAAGGGCGACAGCCAGACAGCGTCCACATTCAGCTCGGCGAGGTGCGCAAGCTCCTCCGTGATACCAGGGATGTCTCCGATGCCGTCACCGTTAAGGTCGCGGAAGGACCGGGGGTAGACCTGGTAGATGACGGCGGAACGCCACCAGCCCGGGACGGTATCGGCGTCGTGGATGAGGGTCAACGGACCCGTCAGGTGCGCTGTGGCGGAGATCACTGTATCTACGGACATGGAGAAGAGTTTAGGCACTCGTACCGTAAAAATGAAAACGCTTCCAGTCATGTGACCACAAGCCTGCTTAGGTTCAAATGACTGGATGAATTGCAGCTGTGGAAGCGTTTGCAGAATGAGGCACTGGAGGAAAGCTGCCCGGGCCGGCTCCCACATGCCGGTCCTAGACTTGGACGAACGGACGAACGGACGAATGAGGACTGGAGGCTGCGTGGGCAGCATTGTTGAAGAGCTTGAAGGCACCCTCGGGCAGGGAAAGGTGAGCACCGACGAGGTTACGCTGGCCCGGTACGCCCTGGACCAGGGGCCAGTCCTGGATTACCAGCTGCCGGCTGCTGTGGTTTTCGCGGAGTCAACAGCGGACGTGCAGTCGGCGGTCCGTAGCTGTGCGGGCATGGGTGTGGCGCTGGTAGCCCGTGGAGCCGGAACAGGGGTTTCCGGTGGTGCGCACGCGAGCAGGAACTGCGTCATCCTGTCCCTTGAACGGATGGACCGCATCCTGGACCTGAACCCGGATGACGAGACCGCCGTCGTCCAGCCCGGAGTGGTCAACGCTGTCCTGAACGAAGCCGCGACGATTCACGGGCTGATGTATGCGCCGGATCCGGCCAGCTTCCGCACCTCCACGATCGGCGGCAATGTGGCCACCAACGCCGGCGGCCTCCGCTGCGCCAAATATGGGGTCACCAGGGATTCCGTCCTGGCACTGGACGTGGTGCTGGCCGACGGGTCACTCATCCATACCGGCCACCAGACTTTCAAAGGTGTTGCCGGGTATGACCTCACCGGGCTTTTCGTCGGTTCCGAGGGGACGCTGGGAATCGTGGTGGGTGTAACTGTCCGGCTCAAATACCTGCCCCGGGACATTCACACCATCGCGGCCTTCTACCCGGACTTCCGGCTGGCCGCCGCCGGCGTCCTCGCGGTGGGCAGGGCGCGCGTTCAGCCTGCCATCATGGAACTGCTCGACGGCGGCACGCTGGCCCAGCTGGACAGCATCCACGGCTCGGACCTCAGTTCCCGGGGCCGGGCACTGCTCCTGGTCCAGACCGACGGGTTCGGCGCCGCCGCCGAGGCCGACGTTGTCCGAAGGGTCCTGGCCGACGGAGGAGCCGTAGTCACCATGGAGGCCAGCGCGGAAGCCGAGCACCTCGTGGACCTGCGGCGGCACAGCAGGGGCGTGGAAGTGGATGACGAGTACAGGGTGGGCGAGGACGTAGCTGTGCCCCGCTCGCGCCTGGTCGATTACGTTGCCGCCCTTGAAGGCATGGCGGCCGCGCACGTGGTGAACCTTAAAGTGGTGGCGCACGCCGGGGACGGCAACCTCCATCCAACGTTCTGGGTGGACCGGCTGGACGACGCGGTGGATAAAGCCGCGATGGAGCGCCTGAACCTGGCATTGGACGCTTCCATTGACGCCGCGCTGGAGATGGGCGGCACCATCACCGGTGAGCACGGCATCGGACAGTACAAGCTGCGCTGGCTGGGCCTGGAACAGCCGGAACCGGTCAGGGAGTTGCAGCGCAGGATCAAGGACCTGTTTGACCCGGCCGGAATCCTCAATCCCGGCAAGGCTATCTAGGCAAAGGCGAGACCCAAGTAAGTAGCAGTAAGTGTCGTTATGAGCGCTCAAAACGACACTTACTGCTACTTAGTTGGGGACGGGCAATCTGGAGCGAGGGCTGTGTTTAGTCGTCCACGTCCGGGTACTCGTCGATGGATTCCTCCGGGCCGTACCTGGACTCTTCAGTTTCGACTTCGAGGATCTTGAGAAGCTCCGTGTCCGGGTTCAGCATGATCGCGGCCTCGTCCCGGCGGTGGCGCAGGATGGAATCGATGTAGGACTGGACGGCCTCGGCCAGCGGGATGTGGCGCTCCTGCTTTTCTGACATGTACCAACGGTGCTCCAGCACCTCATGGACGGCTTCCGCCGGCTCCAGCTTGCCGGAGAGGTCCCGCGGAATGGACCGCACGATGGGCTCGAAGACCTGGCTGACCCAAAGGTGCGCGCTGTATTCCTCGTCCATGTCCGGATTGTTGTCGGCGCGGAACGTGTCCATGTCGTTGAGCAGCCGGCGGGCCTGGTTTTCCTGGGCGTCCAGCCCGGTAAGCCGCAGGAGGCGCCGCTGGTGGTGCCCGGCATCCACCACCTTGGGCTGCAGCTGGATGGTGGTGCCGTTCTGGGTGGTCTTGATGGCGTATTCTTCGACGTCGAATCCCAGTTCGTTGAGGCGCCGGATGCGCGCACCCACCCGCCACCGTTCGCCGAGTTCGAAGGATTCCTTTTCCGTCAGTTCTGCCCAGAGCCGCCGGTAGCTGTCCATGATGAGTTCACTGGTGGCCACGGGGTCCACCTTTTCCTCGATCAGTCCGCCGTCGAGCAGATCCATGAGCTCGCCGGCAATGTTGACCCGGGCGATCTCGAGATCGTACTCCCGTTGTCCGGTGGAAAGATCCGGGTACAGCTCACCCGTTTCGGCGTCCACAAGATAGGCAGCGAAAGCGCCGGCGTCACGGCGGAACAGCGTGTTGGACAATGAAACGTCGCCCCAGTAGAAGCCGATGAGGTGCAGGCGCACCATCAGCAGCGCCTGGGCGTCGATGAGGCGGGTCAGCGTGTCTTTGCGCAGCATCTGGGAGAAGAGGGCGCGGTACGGCATGGAGAACTTCAGGTGCCGGGTCACCAGCACGGGGTTCAGGGGCCTGCCGTCCAGGGTGGTGCGGCCGGTGATGACGGCGACCGGCTCCACGCAGGGGACGTCCAGCCGCGCCAGTTTCCGGAGCATGTGGTACTCGTGGCGGGCGACGTGCTCCGAGGTCTCCTTGATGGCGATGACGGAGTGGCCCAGGTGGGCGAAACGCACGATGTGCCGGGAGATGCCGCGGGGGAGGGCAGCGAGGTTCTCTGCAGGCCAGTCCTCCAGGGCGATGTGCCAGGGCAGGTCCAGCAGCTCCGGGTCGGCTGCAGCGGCCGTGATGTTCAGTGAACTGGAAACAGCCGAAAGCTTGGAATCATTGGCGCTGGCGGCCTCGAACCGCGGCAGCTTGCCGATCTGCGCGTAGTCGGTGGGTTCGTCGTGCCACTGGGCGCTGTATTCCTCGGTCATGGGTTCAATTCTTCCGTACATGGGGCGGCGGGCCTAAACATTGGAGTTAACGCCGACGGCGGCCCGTCCAGGAAGGAGGGCCGCCGTCGGTTCAGATATCGGCGCCAGTGGTTAGGCACCCGTGGTGGGCCCACGCCGGCAGGGTTCCCTGGCCGAAGCGGAGCGAGGTTAGGGCGCCGGTGGGGACTAGTCGCCCAGGCGCAGGCCGGTCTTGGTGTCGAACAGGTGCACGTGGCCCGACTGCGGACGGACGTAGATGGCCTCGCCCTTCATCGGGGGACGGCGGCCGTCGACGCGTGCCACGATGTCGTGGTCCTTGCCGTCCAGCGTGGTGTGGCCGTAGACGTAGGCGTCGGCACCCAGCTCTTCAACAACGTCAACTTCGACCTTCAGGCCTTCGCCGGCCGGTGCGGTCTCGAGGTCCTCGGGGCGTGAGCCCAGGGTGACCGTGCTGCCGTGTGCTTCTTCGAGGACGTTGCGCGGTACGGGGTAAACCGTTCCGCCGAACTGGACGCCGCCGTCGACGACGGGCAGTTCCAGCAGGTTCATGGCGGGGGAGCCGATGAAGCCGGCGACGAAGACATTCTTGGGCTTGTCGTAGAGGTTGCGCGGGGTGTCGACCTGCATCAGCAGGCCGTCCTTCAGCACAGCCACGCGGTCACCCATGGTCATGGCCTCGACCTGGTCGTGGGTCACGTAGACGGTGGTGACGCCGAGGCGGCGGGTCAGGGATGCGATCTGCGTACGCGTCTGGACACGAAGCTTGGCGTCCAGGTTGGAAAGCGGCTCATCCATGAGGAAGACCTGCGGGTTACGCACGATGGCGCGGCCCATGGCAACACGCTGGCGCTGACCGCCGGAGAGTGCCTTCGGCTTGCGGTCCAGGTACGGCTCAAGGTCAAGAAGCTTGGCTGCTTCGCGGACACGCTCGGCACGCTCTTCCTTGCTGACGCCGGCGATCTTCAGGGCGAAGCCCATGTTGTCTGCAACCGTCATGTGCGGGTACAGCGCGTAGTTCTGGAACACCATGGCGATGTCGCGGTCCTTCGGCGGAACGTCGGTGACGTCGCGGTCGCCAATGAGGATACGGCCGGCGTTGACGTCCTCAAGGCCTGCGAGCATGCGCAGCGAGGTGGACTTACCGCAACCGGAGGGTCCAACGAGGACCAGGAATTCGCCATCGGCGATGTCGATGTTGAGCTTATCGACGGCGGGCTTATCTGTGCCCGGGTACAGACGCGTAGCGTTATCAAAAGTAACTGTAGCCACAGTTATCAATCCCTTCACCGGCAGGTACGTGCCGGACGATCCGTTGTGAATGGTTCATGTAATTCAGTTATTTGGTGCTTTAACCGCTCATATTGCTTGAAACTCCCCGGCCGAGGCCGAGGAGCTTCGCGTGACACCGCACGGTTCTTGTGCGCCACATCACAACCAAGAGTATGTCAGATGATTGGTGAAACGGTGCAAATGTTACGGAGGTCACATGTGACCTTGGCTATGCCGGCTAACTTCCCAGCTGTCCGGGTGCTTCTTCGGCCACCGCCAGGCTTCGCTCATGCAGCAGCGTTTCCAGCAGTTCCGCGACGTGCACCGGGGCCTCCACCCGGAACTCGGCCTGGGTAAAGTCGAGCCCCACCTTGACGCCCACGTCGCCAGGTTCCAGCCTGGCCAGGGCGTCCTCATCCGTTGTGTCGTCGCCGGCAAAGAGGACCGATGTTGCTCCGGTGATCTGGCGCAGAAATGTCACAGCTTCGCCCTTCGAAGCATTCACCACGGACGTCTCCAGGACGCGCTTGCCGTTCTTCAGGAAAACGCCCTTGCGCTCCTGGAGCAGCGACCGGGCCGCGGCGACGGCGTCCTCGGCCACATCGTCGGCGGCCAGCCTTGTATGCAGGACCACTCCGGCGGGCTTCTCTTCCAGGAGAGTGCCCGGAGCCTCCGCCACGATGCCCTCAAGGATGCTGCGGACCTCGCTGAGCAGCTCCCGCTGATCCTCATCCAGGGTCAGCTCGGTGGAGCCCGGGCCGAGCCAGGCTTCAGCACCATGGCTGCCAATCAGCAGCGTGTCCACCGGAGGCGACGCGACGCCGCGGAGGCTGGCGAGGGCACGCCCGGAGATGAGCGCCGTCGTCGTCCTGGGTAAGGCAGCAAGCCCCGCAAAAGCGATCGCCGAGCGCGGAAGCGGCCGGGCGTCGTCGGCGCGGTTAACGATGGGGGAGATGGTGCCGTCGAAGTCCATGGCAACCAGCAGGTGTTCGGTCTGCGCGACCCGCCGGATCGCCTCCCGGAGCTCCGGGGAGAGGGTCAGCGGGCCCTTGGCGGGGCGGGTATCAGGAGTCATCGCGGACCACTTTCTCGTTGAGCGCCGTCAGGAAGTCCGCGGACCAGTGGTCCACGTCGTGTTCAAGGATCTGCTTGCGCATGGCCCGCATGCGCCGTGCGGCGTCCTTGGGGGACATGTTCACGGCCCGCATGATGGTGTCCTTGAGCCCGTCAATGTCATGCGGGTTCATCAGCAGCGCCTGCTTGAGCTGGTCCGCTGCGCCGGCGAACTCGCTCAGTACCAGGGCGCCGTTGTTGTCCTTGCGGGCGGTCACATACTCCTTGGCCACAAGGTTCATGCCGTCCCGGAGTGCGGTCACCAGCATGACGTCGGCGGCAAGGTACAGGGCCACCATCTCCTCCACCGGGTAGCTGTGGTGCAGGTAGCGGACCGCGGTGTTCTCGATGGTGTCGTAGGTGCCATTGATGTGGCCCACCGTTCCCTCCACCTCCTCGCGCAGGAGCCGGTACTGCTCCACCCGTTCACGGCTGGGGCTGGCCACCTGGATCAGGGTGGCGTCGCCCACCGTGAGCTTGCCTTCGTTCAGGAGTTCCTCGTAGGCCTTGAGCCGGTGCCTGATGCCCTTGGTGTAGTCCAGCCTGTCAACGCCGAGCAGGATGGTCTTGGGATTGCCGAGGTCCTGCCGGATCTGGCGGGCCCGTTCGATGATCTCCGGGTTGCTGGCCAGCTCGCTGATGTGGCCAACGTCGATGGAGATGGGGAAGGCCTGGGCCCGGGCAATGTGGGTAACCTGATCATCCTGGCCCTTGACGTGCACCTGCTGCTGCTTGACGCTGGCACCCAGGAAGCGCCGTGCTGAGCGCATGAAGTTGCCGGCGTCGCTGGCGCGCTGGAAGCCCACCAGGTCAGCGCCCAGCAGCCCGTCAATGATGGCCTGCCGCCAGGGAAGCTGGGCGAAGATCTCGGGAGGCGGGAACGGGATGTGGTTGAAGAACCCGATCCGCAGGTCCGGCCGCGCTTCGCGCAGCATCCGCGGCACCAGCTGCAGCTGGTAGTCCTGGATCCACACCGTGGCGCCCTCGTCGGCATGGCGGACGACGGCGTCGGCGAACCTTCTGTTGACCCTGCGGTAGGCATCCCACCAGGTCCGGTGGAACTCCGGCGGGGCGATGACGTCGTGGTACAGCGGCCACAGCGTGGCGTTGGAGAACCCTTCGTAATACAGCTCAACGTCCTCGGTGCTGAGCTCAACCGGGACCAGGTCCATCCCGCCATGGCTGAAAGGCTTGACCGTCTCGTCGGGAGCTCCATGCCACCCTACCCACGCGCCGTCAGTCTTGGTCATCATGGGAGCGAGCGCGGTCACCAGACCGCCGGGCGACCGGCGCCACCCGCTGCCGTCGTCGCCGCTCTCTCCCGTGGCGCAGCGGTCCACAGGCAGCCTGTTGGACACCACCATGAAGTCGTACTTTGTCCCGGTGCTGTGGCCGTTCGCGGCAGCGCCGGCGTCGGATACAACGATGGGTTTTTCTTGGACAGGTGTTTGCATTGCGGACCCCTTGGGTTTGCTTGTGCCTCTCTGCCCACCATAACGGGACGGAATCTTCCGTGCTATTCGTCCGTTGGTCATTTTGGAGGAATGCTTGAAGGCGCAAGCTCTCAGCTTTCTCCCCTAAAATGATGGAGTTGCCACTGAGTGGTCCCCCCACGTCGATCGACCCAAGGAACACATGAGCCCCGCAAACGAAGTACGTAAGTCCAAGGCTGAGCGAACGGCGGAGGCACGCGAAAAAGCGCGCCTGATCCGCGAGGCCCAGCTGAAAAAGGACAAGCGCAACAAGCTGCTGATCGGCTGGGGCATCGTGGTGGCAGTGGTTGCAATCCTGGCGGTGATAGCGCTGGTGGTGACCACCAGCATGCGGCAGAACGCGCCGGTTGCCGAGCAGGGTCCCACCCCCGCAAACGGCAATATCCATGGCGGCGTCACATTACTTGCCAATACAGAGGTGGCACCCGCTGAGCCGGCCACCGTGAACGCAGCGGACCTGCCGGGTCCGCCGGAGACTGCCCCGGCTGAAGTGCTGGCGCCCGGCGCCGAAGCCGAGGCCGGCAAGCCGGTGAAGGTTGTCCTCTACATCGACTTCATCTGCCCGGCGTGCAAGAACTTCGAGGCCCAGAACAACGCGCAGCTGACCGCCCTCCGCAACGAGGGCAAGATTTCCGTGGAGTACCGCCCGCTGGGCTTCCTGGATACGCGGTCCACCACCAACTACTCCTCCCGGGCAGCCAACGCTGCGGCCTGCGTTGTCAACGAATCCCCGGAAAAGTACGCGGAGTTCGTGGACGAGCTGTTCGCCCAGCAGCCGGCAGAAGGCGGAGCGGGCCTGTCCGACAATGACCTGAAAAAGATGGCCACGGACATTGGCGCCAAGAACATCGATGCCTGCGTTGACAGCAAGACCTACCGTCCCTACGTGGCGTACACCACCAAGCAGGCCGCGTCCATCGGCGTGACCGGCACGCCCACCGTATTTGTGGACGGCAAGCAGTGGGGCAAGGGTGCCAGCGCCCAGACCCCGTTCCCGGACTTCCTCCAGGCCGCGATCGACGCTAAGGGCTGATCAACACCAGCTCAAAGAATGGCCCGGCCCGGACGCAAATTCCGGGCCGGGCCATTCTTATGTGGAGCGGGGTGCAGTTCCCTTTGTGGAACGTGGGGGTCCACGCGTTTTTACCAGCGGCCGGAGTTGGGCTAACCTTATCTAGCGCCGTTTAGGCGTTCGCCCGCAGGGGCACGCCTCCTTAGCTCAGTTGGCCAGAGCACCGCTCTTGTAAAGCGGGGGTCGTCGGTTCGAATCCGACAGGAGGCTCCACTTCTCCAGCCGGTCCAGAGCGAACTGACCCAGGCTTGGTCCCTGACGATCAGCTCAATCCTTATCGATGAGCTCCAGCAGTTTCTTGGCGGCGTCCCGGATGTCATCGTGCCCGTACTGGCCTGCGCGGCTTTCCAGTGAGATCACGGCGCAGCGGTGCACCTTCTTGAAGTCCCCAAAGGGAAAGCTCACGCTGCCTTTAGTGCCGTCTGACGCTTCGTCGTCCCGGCCCAGATGCCATTCCGCAAAATCGGCGAAACCGTGCTTGTCGATAAACGCGTTTTCCTCATCAGTTGACGGCGCGTGTTCGCTCCAGTCATCACGGATATCGCGTTCAACCTTTCCGTTCTCAACAAGTTTCCGGGCGTGCGCCAACGCTTTACGGTTGAGTTTGACGGCCATGCTGCCTCCTAAGCCACGGGTTCTGCCGGCGATTTCAGCCTAGGACTTCACGGCCGCAGCCACCACGGCCTGGGAACGAAAATTCGCCGGACACCTGCAGTTCCGGACTTCTCGTGGCTGTTAATAGCGGGACTGTTAATGCCTGTGAGACCGGGCCGAAACCCGCCCACAACATTCGCCCCCTACTTTCAGTACATGCCTTTCAGTCTCGTGGCCCGTCTCCGTTCCCGCCTGGCGGATGTGTTCCTGTGTGATTCCGTTGATCAGGCGGCCGGGGCCATGGCTGACGCCACCCGCTGGGGCTGGTTGCCGGCCTTGAGCGGGGTGGCGGCGGGAGCAGATGAGGCCATGGCAGCACATGCAGCGGCAACCGTGCCGCCGTCCCAAAGCTTCCCAGGCTGACCGTCAGCGGGCGGAGCGTAAAAGGGCAGAGCGTAAAAGGGCAGAGCGTAAAGGGCCGGGCGGATTGAATTCCCGCCGTGCAATTGGCCGGATAACTCCTGGAAACGGCGCGCGAATCAACACGGAGTGTCTGCTGGGGCACACTTTTCTCCAAGGAACGGCATAATGACCTAAACTGCTTCACTGAGGTGCCTGAAATGGTGCTGCGCAGCAACGAAAGTGAACCACGCTATGGCTACCGATTACGACGCTCCACGCAATAAGACAGACGAAGAATCTTCCGCCGAATCGCTGGAGGCCCTCCAGGCATCCCGCAGCGGCAGTGCACAGACCGCGGTGATTGACGTTGACGAGAACGACACCGCCGAAGGCATCGACCTTCCCGGCGCTGACCTCTCCGGTGAAGAACTGACGGTCATCGTTGTTCCGGAGCAGTCCGACGAATTTACCTGTTCCTCCTGCTTCCTGGTCCGCCACCGGTCCCAGATTGCCCGCGAAAAGAACGGCCTGAAATACTGCCGGGAATGCGAAGGCTGACCCATCCCTGCATGATCGTCAAGCGCCGGCCACCGTGAGGTGGCCGGCGCTTTTGCGTCTCGGTTAGGCAACGTTATAAGGCATAACGGAAGGGTCCAGAAACGGCGTCGATCAGGTTTCTTTAGGCCTAAAAACCCCTCCGCGATTACTCTGGCGTGACCCGAAAAAGGCCTCATTAACGGTTCCGCGCCGAAGCGGATACAAGCCTCGATTCCCGCCCTGGGCGCTCCTACGCTTGAGCTACCTAATCACTCGAAGGGGTGGCCCACAATGAAAAAGATTCATACATGGCTGGCAGTCGTTTTGATGGCTGTCGGATTAGGTTTCCTGGCTCCGGGGCCCGCCTCGGCTACCACATCCTATTGCGGACTCGAATGGGGATCGCTGATTGAATCCAATCCTGCGATGAGCACCGCATCGGTAACCAACGTCCGGACGGGGCAGCACTACTGCTTCGACCGCCTGGTGGTTGATCTTAACGGCCCTGTGGCCGGCTACACCGTCCAGTACGTCCCCGTAGTGGTCCAGGACGGTTCAGGTTTTGATATCCCGCTGCAGGGCGGCGCGTTCCTCCAGGTAACTGTGAACGCACCCTCCTATGACAGCAACTACAACGTCACGTACAGCCCGGCAGCCAAAGCCGAACTGTCCAACGTTTCGGGGTACCAGACCTTCCGTCAGGTAGCGTACGCAGGCAGCTTTGAAGGCTACACAAGCATCGGTCTGGGCGTTCGCGCCCGGCTTCCGTTCCGGGTTTTCACCCTGGACGGTCCGGGAGCCGGATCGCGCATGGTTGTTGATGTAGCGCACTTCTGGTGATCCACAGGTTGGGTGGACGCCGGTAGAAAACAAGGTGCCGGCATTGAGATAGGCAGAGGGAACCACAAAAAGCGGCGCCCTGCTCCGGAGGCTTTCCGGGCAGGGCGCCGCTTTTTTGTTGCCGCTGCGGGCAGGCTACTCGGGAACCACCAGTGCCGGTGTGTCCCGGCGGATGGTTTCGCCGCGGAAGAATCCCGGCCGCAGGCGGGCCATGATGAGCATAAACACCGCTCCGAATGCCAGGATTCCAATGCCCAGGACAAAGACCAGGCCAACACCGAACACCTCGGAACCGCTGCCGAACTCAGGGGCCAGGCTGTCCACTGCGGTCTGAAAGAACACCACAAAGAGTCCTATGCCGCCCAGCAGCGGGCACAGCAGCCGAAGCGTGAAGTTGCGGACGCTGCTGAACACGCTGTTCCGGAAGTACCAGGCACAGGCGATGGCGGTGAGTCCGTAGTAGAAGCAGATCATCAGGCCCAGCGCCAGGATGGTGTCATTCAGGACGTTCTCGCTGATGATGTGCATCGCAGCGTAGAACCCCGCGGACAGGACTCCAGCGGCAATGATGGCGGTGCGCGGCGTTGAGAAGCGTTTGCTCAGGCGGCTGAGCGGCTTGGGAAGGGCGCCGTAGTGGGACATGGCCAGGAGGCTGCGGGACGGCGACATGAAGGTGGACTGCAGCGACGCCGCCGAGCTGGAGAGGACGGCGAGGGACATCAGGATGGCGAAGGGTCCCATGATGGGGGAAGCCAGGGCGGTAAAGATATTTTCCTGGTTGTCGGGGTTGCTGAGTCCGTTGCCGGTATCGCCGATGCCGGCGAACATCATGGTGGAGATGCTGATCAGCAGGTAGATGCCCAGGACGATTACGGCGGTCAGGGTCCCGGCCAAACCAGCCGTCTTCTTGCCGTTGGTGGTTTCCTCGTTCACGGTAAGGCATACATCCCAGCCCCAGTAGACAAAGATGGAGAGCGAGATGCCCGCCGCGATCTGGCCGAACGTCTCGATCTTGGTGACGTCAAACCATTCCCAGCTGAACGGGATGGCTGTTTCGGACGTGGACCAGTTGGCGAAGGCCATGGTTACGAAGAGGCCCAGGACCAGCAGCTGGAACCCCACCAGGCCGTACTGCACCAGTTTGGTGGTGTGCATGCCGCGGTAGCTGATCCACACCGCCAGGGCCACGAAGACGAAGCAGGTCAGCACGTTCAGCGGCTTGTTGGCGGCGAGCTCGGCCAGCTCCGGTGAACCCGTGAGCTGGGAGAGGAAAAGGTAGAAGAAGTCCACTGCCACGGCGGCCAGGTTGGACAGCACAATGATGTTGGCCGCAAGGAGCCCCCAGCCGCCCATCCAGCCAACCCACGGGCCGAAGGCCTTGGTGACCCAGGTGAAGGTGGTGCCGCTGTCCGGGGAATCGGCATTGAGTTCCCGGTAGGCCAGCGAGACCAGGATCATGGGGATGAATCCGATCAGGAAGATGACCGGCAATTGGAGCCCGGCCTCATTGATGGTGGGGCCCAGGGCGCTGGTCAGCGTGTAGGCGGGCGCGATGGTGGAGATGCCAAGGACCACCACGGCCAGGAGGCCCAGCTGGCCACCCTTCAGTCCCTTGGCGCTGATGCCGTGGGCCGTGCCGGGGGCGTCGGCCCCGGTGCTGTCAGCTACTCCGGTTGCGGTGCTGTTACGGATGGTGTGGGTCATGTCCGTACTTTCTCGAGGGCAGCAGGCTGCTGTTGGGTGATGCAGTGGATACCGCCACCGCGGGCGAAGAGTTCCCGTGCGTCAATACTGACGATCCGGCGTCCGGGATAGGCCTCGGCCAGGATCTGGAGGGCCTTGTCGTCGTTGGGGTCGCCGAAGCTGCAGGCGATGACGCCTCCATTGACCACCACATGGTTGATGTAGCTGTAGTCCACAAAGCCTTCGTCGTCTGTCAGGGCCTCGGGAGCGGGAACCTCCACGACGTTCCACTCGCGGCCGGCAGCGTCGCGCGTGGTGCGCAGGTAGCTGATGATGTCCCTGCAGACGTCGAAGTCAGGGTGTGCCGGATTCCGCTGCGAGTGGACCAGCAGCGTGCCGGGGGAGGGGATGGCTGCCACGATGTCCACATGCCCGCGGGTGCCGAAACGTTCCGAGTCCCGGGTCAGGCCGCGGGGGAGCCAGATGACGTGCGTGGCGCCCAGCGTGCGGGCCAGTTCGGCTTCCACATCGGCCTTGCTCAGGCCGGGGTTGCGCCCCGGGTCCAGCTGGACGGTCTCGGTGACCAATACTGTTCCCTCACCGTCCACCTGCAGCCCGCCGCCCTCGTTCACCAAGGGGGACACCACGTGGTGGGACCCGGAGCGGGCGGAAATTTCGGCGGCGATCAGGGCGTCCTTGTCCCAGCGGGCCCAGTCCTGCGCACCCCAGCCGTTGAAAACCCAGTCGACGGCGCCGCGGCAGCCGTGCTGGTCAAGAACAAAGGTGGGGCCGATGTCCCGCATCCAGGCATCGTTCAGCGGGGCGGCAAGCACCTCAATGTCCGGGTGCAGATAGCGGGCTGCGGTGTCGACGTCGTCGGGGTTTACCACCATGGTGACCGGTTCGAACTCGACGGCGGCATTGGCGACAGCTGCCCAAGTTGACCGGGCCGCGTGGGCGGCTTCCTCGGAATCGCCGAGCGTGTAGCCGCCGGTCGGGAAGGCCATCCAGAGGCGTTCCTGCAGGGCTGTTTCGGCTGGCATGCGCCAGGTGCTCATGCTGTTGCCTCCAGATAGGCCTGTGCTTCTCCGCCCAACGGCTGGCCGGGGCGGACGGGTTCGGTGAGCCGTCCATACGTGTCCGGACGCCGTGTGGCCAGGAACGGGAAGAGAGTCAGCCAATCCCGCCGCTGGTCAAGGTCAAGGTCTGCCACCAGCACAGCGGACTGGTCGCGCGGCGCCTGGACCAGGATCCGGCCGTACGGATCTGAGATGAAGGAGGAACCATAGAAGTTCAATGTTCCTTCGTTGCCCCAGCGGTTGGGCGCCACCATAAACAGGCCGTTGGCGATGCCGTTGCCCACGATCACCTGCTGCCACAGCGGCTGCGTGTCCAGGTCCGGGTGGTCAGGTTCAGAGCCAATGGCAGTGGGGTAGACCAGGATTTCGGCACCGCCGAGGGAGTAAAGCCGGGCCACTTCAGGGAACCATTCGTCCCAGCAGGTGGGCATGCCCAGCCGTGCGCCATTCAGCTCGGCGGGCGAGTGGACCTCGTAGGCGTCGGCGGCTGCGGGACCTCTGCGGAAGAATTTGTCCTCGTAATAGCCAGCCGTAACGGGAATGTGCAGCTTGTGTGTACGGGCCAGGAGTTCGCCCTCAGGCGAGACCAGGATGGCCGTGTTGAGGCCGAGCCCGTCATCCGAGCCGTCCGGGTTGTCCGCGCGCTGATAGAGCGAGGCATGGACGCTGACGCCGTGACGGCGTGCTGATGCGGCGGCGAACTGGAAGGTGGGTCCCGTGAGGAGATCCTCGGCAGCGTCCGAGGGCCTGGGCCGCACCACTCCCGGCCGGGACGTGTCGTTGACCGGCAGGGTGTCTGCCGGGTAGCGCGAGAGCGTCAGTTCCGGCAGGAACACCACCGTGGCTCCAAGCCTGGCGGCCCGGCTGATGCCCTCGTCGAGTTCGGCGCGCAGGACGGCATCGTCTGCGTGCCAGCGGTGTTGCACCACTCCCACCCGGAGGGCGGGGCGATCGGACGGCGTTGTCCGTGCAGGGGACGCTGGTGCATCAAGGCAGGAAATTTCAATCATGTGGCTACTCCAGTGAGACGATCGTCACTAAATGAATGACGTTCATTTAGTATGGAGGGTCGGCGGCTTTAGCGCAAGACCCGAAATGAATCACGTTCTTTTATGTCCCCGGGAAGCAAATTGGTAAGCTTACTGAGAAATTCCGTCCCACCCTCCTGTGGCCATGCAGGGGGCTGATAGCGTCGGGACTGCTGGACCAATCGAGGAGGACTTATGAAAGCTTCACCGACCCTGACCAATAACCTGCAGGCTGTACTCGCGGACCTGATTGAGCTGCACATCCAGGGCAAGCAGGCCCACTGGAACATCGTGGGGACCAATTTCCGGGACCTCCATCTGCAGCTGGACGAGATTGTCGAAGCCGGCCGCCAGTTTGCGGACGACCTGGCGGAGCGCATGCGCGCACTGCATGCACTCCCGGACGGGCGCAGCTCCACCGTGGCGGCTTCCACCAATCTGCCGGCGTTCCCCGAAGGCCTGATCAACACCAAGGACGCGATCGAGCGAACCGTGGCAGCCCTGGAAGCGGCGGTGGGAACCATGCGGAAGGTTCATGACGAAGTGGAGGAGGAAGATCCCACTACTGCCGATCTCCTCCATGAGTTCATTGCCAGGCTTGAGCAGTTCGCCTGGATGGTTAACGCAGAAACCATGAAGGCCACGGCCAGCGTCACAGCCCCAGATACCCCCTAGGACACTGGCGCTCCTGGATCAGGCGCCCGGTACCGGAATCATTCCGGCGCCGGGCGCTTTTTTTGTGCCGGGGGTTGACTTCCTGCCTTCCACCAACATACTTAAGCATGTGCTTAACAATAGTTCCGAGGCAGACCTGGACCTTGTTTTCCAGGCGCTCGCCGATCCGACCAGGCGGGCCATCGTGGTCCGGCTTTGCATCGGCCCGGCATCCGTCTCGGAACTCGCCAGGCCTTTCACCATGAGCCTGCCGGCAGTTGTGCAGCACCTCCAGGTCCTGGAAAACAGCGGCCTGGTGAAGAGTCAAAAGATCGGCCGGGTACGGACCTGCAGCATCGTTCCGGCCACCGTCAGGCTGGCCGAAAGCTGGCTCGGCGCCCGCCGGACCGCCAGCGAACGCATCCTGGACCGGCTGGAGGCGTTCCTTGCCGCCGAACCTGAAGCCACAGAGCTGAAAGTTCCCGAAACGCCTGATCCGAGTAATCCACACACCAAGACATTCCCTCCGAATCCACCCAGGAGCACATGATGAGCAGTCCCCTTACCCACGCCAGCTTCACCATCGAGCGCAAGCTCAGCGTCCCGCCGTCGCGCGTTTTCCACGCCTTTTCCGACTACGAGACCAAAAAGAAGTGGTTCGGCGGCCCCGCTGAATGGGTCCAGGGCGAATCCAGCCTGGACTTCCGCGTCGGCGGGCGGGAGACAGGTGTCGGCGGGCCCGAAGGCGGGTTCGTCTCCACCATGCACGCCGTCTATCACGACATCGTCCAGGATGAGCGGATCGTATACACCTACGAAATGCTGCTGAACGGCGAGCGGTCCTCCGTTTCGTTGTGCACCCTGGAGTTGGACGCCGACGGCCAGGGAACCATCCTGACGCTCACTGAACAGGGCGTCTACTTCACGGAGGAGGACCAGGTGGCGGGCCGCAAGGAAGGCACCGAAGGCCTGATGGACGCCCTCGTCACCTACCTCGAGGGACACTGACGTCCACCGGCGTTCGATGGGGCGGCTCCTAGCGCGCCGTCGGGACTTTTCGGAGCACGACGGCGGCAAGGACTGCCGCGGCCGCCATCAGTACCAGCGCGATGGCTGCCGTGATGTGGACGCCGGAATCGAACGCCGCCCGGGACGCCTCCCGCACGGCTGTGGCAAGTGGTCCCGGGAGGGTGCCGGCCAGTTCCATGGCACCGGCCAGGGTCTCCCCGGCCCTGTCCGCGGCTGTGTGGGATGTGGCTTCCGCCAGTCCTGCCGGCAGCCTGAGGTTTTGCTGGTACGACGCCGTCAGGATGGAGCCCAGGATTGCCGTTCCCAGCACCGACCCCACCTCATAGCCTGTTTCGGAGATGGCGGCGGCGGCCCCGGATTTTTCGGCCGGCGCGGAGCCCAGGATGAGGTCGTTGGAGATGGTTTCCGCGGTCCCAACGCCCAGTGCCAGGATGAACAGTGCGCCCAGCAGGAGGGCAGGTCCGGCACTGTGATCGCCCACGGTGACCATAAGGTAGCCGCCGGCACTGAGGGAGAGGCCGCCCGCCACCACAAAGCCCGGCCTTATCCGGCGGACCAGCGGCACGGCAACCAGCCCGGCCGTCACCGTGGCGAGCAGCGCCGGAATCATGGCGACGCCCGCGGCGGACGGTGACATCCCTTCCAATAGCTGGAGGTGCTGGGCCAGGAACAGGATAAAGCCGTTGAAGGAAAAAAGCGCCAGCACGTTGGCAGAGATGGCCGTGCTGAAGACCCTGTTGCTGAACAGGGACATGTCCAGCAGGGGGTTGGCCAGCCGTTGCTGCCGGCGGACAAAAACGAATCCCATGGCCACCCCGAAGGTGACGGAAGCCAGCGGCATGACGCCGAAGCCCTCGGTGGCCACCTCCTTGATGCCGTAGACCACAGGGACCATGACCAGCAGGGACAGCAGCATGCTGGGGACGTCCACGCGGCCGGGCCGGGGATCCCGAGATTCGGGGATGAAGGCGGGGCCGAACGCCAGCAGCGGAAGCATGATGGGCACGGCAACCAGGAGCACCGCTCCCCACCAGAACTGTTCAACTAGCCAGCCGCCAAAGATGGGACCCAGGGCCGCGCCGCCGGAGAATCCTGCTGCCCAGATGGCGATCGCCAGCCGGCGGCGGTTGGGATCCGGAAAGATATTCCGGATCAGCGACAGGGTGGACGGCATCAACATGGCACCAAAGAATCCCAGTGCTGCCCGGCCCGCAATCAGCCACTCGGCGCTGGGTGCGAAGGCTGTTGCGGCTGAGACCAGCGCGAACCCGATGCTGCCCACCAGTAGCAGCCTGCGGCGTCCAATCCTGTCGCCCAGGCTTCCCATGGCCACCAGCAGCCCGGCAAGCACCAGAGGATAAGCGTCCACGATCCACAGGAGCTGGACTCCCGTGGTTTCCAGGCTGCGTGCAATCGCCGGGAGGGCGAACGTCAGGGCCGTGTTGTCCACGGCGATCAGCAGCACGGGGAACATCAGCAGGCCCAGGGCAAGCCAGTCGCGCCAGGGCGCTTTGGATCCCGGTGCCTGGGGCGTGCGGGAGCGGGCCGGGAGCTGGTTTGCCAGCGCTTCAGGGGCTTTCCGGAGGGAAGTTGCGGACGAGGTCATGACATAACTGTACCGTCCAGACGGTATAGTTATCAATTTCGGGGGCGGGACCGTGCATGATTGAAGCCATGGCCAGAAAACCCGTAGCCCGCGAGGCTGTTCTCGATGCTTTTGAATCCCTGCTGATCGAGGTGGGCGAGCGGGCCGCCACCCTTGATGCGGTCGCTAAGCGGGCAGGAGTCTCCAAGGGCGGGTTGCTGTATCACTTTCCGAACAAGGAAGCCCTGATCGAGGTGCTGCTGGACAGGCTGGATGAGCTGGCAGCCGCCGACGCCGACGCCATGGCCGCCGCCGATGAGGGAGCGGCCGCGTACTTCATCAGGTCTTCGGTGTGGGCAGATACACCCCTTGACCGTGCCATTGTTGCTGCCACCAGGCTCGCCGAGGTGGCCCATGAGGAAACACGTCAGCGCTTCGCGGCAATCCAGCAGCGTTGGCTCCGGGAGATTGCCGCCGACGTTGGCGCGGCCATGGCCAAACCGGTGCTGTACATGGGCGACGGGCTGTACTTCAACGCCATGCTTTCCGTGGGGCCCGTTCCTGCCCAAGAGACGGCGGCCGACGTTGCGGGCCTGCTGGCCGCGCTGGACCGGCTCCGCAGCTGAGTCCGTATCCTCTGAGCCCGTATCCTGATGGGTCCGCGGCATTTGCCCGAACGCGCACGGCATAGGACAATTGGACCGTGTGTGGGCCCGGTAACGGCCACCATGAACAACATCATCCAACTGAATAGCCTTTGATCTGCGGCGGGAGAGTCCTGCCAGTAGGTACAGCAGGCGCCGTAGGAGCAAACCCTCCCCAGGAATCTCACAGGCCCATGTACCGCCGCGGCGAGGCAACTCTGGAAAGTAGCAGGCAGTCCGCCTGGCGTGTCCCGGAACCATCCGGAATACCAGGACAGCTGTGCTCACCGACGGTGCAAGCGGGTCCTGCGGAAGCAGGGCAGGCGGAAACTCTCAGGTCCAATACAGAGCGGGGAGGAACCCAATCGATGTGGCGTACCCTCGCCGCCTTAGTACATGGAGTTCCTCGTGACTGTTTCTCCGGCCTCCGCCAGCCCGGCACCCGCTGCCCAGGCCCCCGCAAGCCCGGCCCTCGCCCCGACCTTCCCAGCCGTCGCATCCTTTGTTGACCGGCACATCGGCTCACGCCGCCAGGACGACGTCGACGCCATGCTCAAGGCTGTTGGCTATGACTCCGTTGATGCACTCGTGGACACAGCAGTTCCCAAGGACATCCGCCAGGACTCGCCGCTGGAGCTCACCCACGCCCTGAGCGAGGTGGAAACCCTCGCCGAATTGCGGAAGCTCGCCGCGAAGAACAAGACCGCCGTGCAGATGATCGGCCAGGGGTATTACGACACCGTGACGCCGCCGGTGATCCGCCGCAACATCCTCGAAGGCCCGGCCTGGTACACGGCGTACACGCCGTACCAGCCGGAAATTTCGCAGGGCCGGCTTGAGGCGCTGCTGAACTTCCAGACCATGGTGCAGGACCTCGTGGGCCTGCCCATCGCCAACGCGTCCCTGCTGGATGAAGCCACCGCCGTGGCCGAAGCCGTGCTGATGATGCGCAGGGCAAATAAGGCCACGGGCCAGAACGCAGGCGCCCGCGACGGGAAAACCGTCCTGGATGCCGACTGCCTCCCGCAGACCATCGCCATTGTGAAAGGCCGCGCCGCGGCACTGGGCTTTGAGGTCCAGGTGGCTGACCTCGCCAAGGGACTTCCCGACGGCGTTATCAACGGCGTGGTGCTCCAGCAGCCCGGCGTCTCCGGCCGGGTTTTCGACCACAGCTCCGTTATTGCCGACGCCAAGGAACGCGGCGCGCTGGTCACCGTGGCTGCCGACCTCCTGGCCCTGACGCTGATCACGCCTCCCGGTGAGCAGGGGGCCGACATCGCCGTTGGCTCAGCCCAGCGGTTCGGCGTCCCCCTGTTCTACGGCGGACCGCACGCCGCCTACATGGCCGTGCAGAAGGGCCTTGAGCGTTCCATGCCTGGCCGCCTGGTGGGCGTCTCGAAGGACAACGCCGGCGTTCCCGCGTACCGTCTTGCCCTGCAGACCCGCGAGCAGCACATCCGCCGCGAAAAGGCCACCTCCAACATCTGCACAGCCCAGGCGCTGCTGGCCATCGTGGCCTCCATGTACGCCGTTTACCATGGTCCGGAAGGGCTCAAGGCGATCGCCCTGGCTGCGCACACCCACGCCAGGACCCTTGCCGCATCACTGAGCGCAGCCGGGCTTGACGTCCTGCACACCAGCTTTTTCGACACCGTCACGGTTTCCGTACCGGGCAAGGCTGCCGGGATTGTTGCCGCGGCCGAAGCCAAGGGCATCAACCTTCGCAGCATCGATGCCGACACAGTGGGCTTCTCCACGGATGAAACCACCACGCCGGAAATCGCCGCCCAGGTGCTGGAGGCATTCGGTGTTTCGGCCACCGACGGCGGCGACGCAGCCTTCGCACTGGACCCCGCCGTCGAACGTTCCTCCGAGTACATGCAGCACCCGGTGTTCAGCACCCACCGTTCCGAGACGCAGCTGTTGCGCTATATCCGCAAGCTGTCCGACCGGGACCTGGCGCTGGACCGCACCATGATCCCACTGGGTTCCTGCACCATGAAGCTGAACGCCACGGCTGAGATGGAAGCCATCTCCTGGCCGGAGTTCGCCTCCATCCACCCCTTCGCCCCCGACTCCCAGACCGAAGGCTGGCGCGAACTGATCGCGGACCTGGAAGCCCAGCTGACCGAGATCACCGGCTACGACCAGGTGTCCATCCAGCCGAATGCCGGGTCCCAGGGTGAGCTGGCCGGCCTCCTGGCCATCCGTGGCTACCACCGTTCCCGCGGCGATGACCAGCGCAATGTGTGCCTGATTCCCGCTTCGGCGCACGGCACCAACGCAGCCTCAGCCGTGCTGGCGGGTATGAAGGTGGTAGTGGTGGCCACCGCAGCGGACGGCACCATCGACCACACCGATCTCTACGCGAAGATCGACGCCAATAAGGACGCGCTCTCCTGCATCATGATCACCTACCCGTCCACGCACGGTGTGTACGACGCCGACGTCCGCGAGGTCTGTGACGCTGTTCACGCTGCCGGCGGCCAGGTGTACATCGACGGTGCCAACCTGAACGCCCTGGTCGGCCTCGCCCAGCCGGGCAAGTTCGGCGGCGACGTCTCGCACCTGAACCTGCACAAGACCTTCTGCATCCCGCACGGCGGCGGCGGACCCGGCGTGGGCCCGGTGGCGGCGAAGGCACACCTGGCGCCCTTTATGCCGGGCAACGCGGCCACCTGGACCGAAGGCAACGACGTCCCCATTTCGGCATCCAAGTACGGCTCGGCCGGCGTCCTCCCCATCTCCTGGGCCTACGTCAAGCTGATGGGCGGCCAAGGCCTGACCGAGGCCACGAAGTCGGCGCTCCTTGCCGCCAACTACATCGCTGCCCGCCTCAACGACTTCTTCCCCGTGCTCTACACAGGAGAAGGCGGCCTCGTGGCGCACGAATGCATCCTTGACCTCCGCGAACTGACGGCCCGCACCGGCGTCACCGCGGAGGACGTGGCCAAGCGCCTCATCGACTACGGCTTCCACGCCCCCACCCTGGCATTCCCCGTTGCCGGCACTCTGATGGTGGAGCCCACCGAGTCCGAGGACCTCGGCGAGATGGACCGGTTCATCGACGCGATGATCTCGATCCGCGCGGAAATCGACCAGGTGGCCAACGGCGACTTCACGGTCGCGGACAGCCCGCTGCGCAATGCCCCGCACACCGCCGCGGCCGCCATCAGCAGCGACTGGGACCGTGCCTACCCGCGCGAACAGGCAGTCTTCCCGGTTCACACGCTCAGACAGGACAAGTACTTCCCGCCTGTGGGCCGCATCGACGGCGCCGCGGGCGACCGTAACCTGGTCTGCTCCTGCCCGCCGCTTTCCGAGTTCGAAAACTAAGGATTCCTTCGATGACTGAGAACTACACAGCGCTCTATGAAGAGCATAAGAAACTCGGCGCCTCCTTCACCGACTTCGGTGGCTGGCAGATGCCGCTCAAGTACAGCTCGGAGCTGGCGGAGCACCACGCCGTCCGCAAGGCAGCCGGCATCTTTGACCTGTCCCACATGGGCGAAGTCTGGGTCACTGGCCCGGATGCCGCCGCGTTCCTCGACTACGCGCTGGTGGGCAAGATCTCGGCCATGGCCGTGGGCAAAGCCAAATATTCGCTGATCTGCAACGAAGACGGCGGCATCATCGATGATCTCATCGTTTACCGCCGCCCGGTTGCCGACGATGGCACCGACGTGTTCCTGGTTGTCCCCAACGCCGGCAACGCCAAAACGGTGGCAGCCCAACTTGCTGACCGTGCAGCGAACTTCGATGTCATGGTGGAGGACGTCTCCGCGGACACCTCCCTGATCGCTGTCCAGGGCCCCAAAGCGGAGGAGCTCCTCCTCCGCCTGGTCCCCGCCGCCCAGCACAACCTGGTCACCGGGCTCAAGTACTACGCCGCCGTCGAGGTTCCCTTCCTCGTGGCCGGAGCCGGCCAGGACCTCCTGCTGGCCCGAACCGGCTACACCGGTGAGGACGGCTTCGAGATCTTCATCAATAGCGACGACGCCGCCGCACTTTGGCAGGCGATCGTCGCCATTGCGGACGAAGGGGAGCTGGTGCCCGCCGGCCTTGCCTCCCGCGATTCGCTCCGCCTCGAAGCGGGCATGCCCCTCTACGGCAACGAACTGTCCCTCGACGGCGACCCCTTCGCCGCCGGGCTGGGACCGGTCGTCGCGCTCTCCAAGGAAGGCGACTTTGTGGGCAAGGCCGCCCTCACCGCCATGAAGGAAGCAGGCGCCGGCAGCACCGCCGGCCGCCGGCTGGTTGGACTCAAAGGCCTGGGACGCCGTGCCGGCCGGGGCCACTACCCGGTCCTCAAGGACGGCGCCGTGGTGGGCGAAGTCACCTCCGGCCAGCCTTCACCCAGCCTTGGCTACCCCGTGGCTATGGCCTACGTGGACATCGAGCACAGCGATATCGGCACCTCCCTGGACATCGACCTCCGCGGCAAGGCAGAGCCGTTCGAAGTCGTCGCACTTCCGTTCTACAAGCGCCAAAAGTAGCTTCTCGGTCCGGGCTCGGTCCGGCAGACCGGGCTTTTCACGCGTGCTGCTCCTTCGTCGCTCTGACGCACGCTTTCGAAAAGTCCGGCTCTGCCGGCCCGGGACGCTCTCTCACTTAACGCAGTGTTTGGGCGGACGCTCTCTCACTTAACGCAGTGTTTGGGCGGACGCTCTCTCACTTTTCGCGTGGTTTGAGTCGATGCTCTCTCACTTTTCACACACTAATTAAGGAAAAACACATGGCAAAAGTTGCCGCCGAACTGCAGTACTCCGACGAGCATGAGTGGGTGGCCCGTGAGGGTGGCAACGTTGTGGCGATTGGGATTTCCGCCGTCGCCACCGATGCCCTCGGTGACATCGTGTATGTGGACCTGCCGGAGGTCGGTTCAGCCGTGACGGCGGGGGAAACCTGCGGGGAAGTTGAGTCCACCAAGTCCGTCTCGGACCTGTACGCCCCGGTGACCGGCGAAGTTACGGAAATCAATCCCGCCGTCGTCGATGACCCTGCGCTTATCAACAGCGACCCCTACGGCGCCGGCTGGCTCTTCAAGGTTGCCGCCGAATCTGAGGGCCCGCTTCTTTCCGCCCAGGACTACGCCTCCAAAAACGGCGGCGAACTGTGAGCTTCCACGGATCACGGATGGTTGCCAACCTCCGCTAAGACCCGTATGACAGAAGTACGGATCACGACGCCGGCGGCCCGCCAAAAGCTGCCGTCCGGCGTCGTACATCCGGCAGTACTGCCGCCCACCAGGTGGCCGCACAGCCTCCGGCAGGACCAACTGCCGGACCACGCAAGCCCAGTAAGGAATCACCATGGCCGTTGGAGTCTTTGACCTTTTTTCCATCGGAATAGGACCCTCAAGTTCCCACACCGTGGGCCCAATGCGGGCCGGTGCGGTTTTCGCCGGCGAGCTCAAATCCTCCGGTGTGCTGGACCGCGTGGCCGGCCTCCGGGTGGATCTGTACGGTTCGCTGGCCGCCACCGGACATGGCCACGGCACCATGACAGCCATCCTCCTGGGGCTGGAGGGGTTCCATCCCGAGCTGATCCTGCCCGATGAGGTGGAGGAACGGTTGGCCGCTATCGCGGAGACCGGGGTACTGCAGCTGGCCGGCGCTGATGGACACGGTGTGCCCCTTCGGTACGGGGTGCAGGACATGGTGCTGCGGCCGCTGACCATCCTGCCCAGGCACACCAACGGTCTGACGTTCACCGTCTCCGACGCCGGGGGCGAGGTCCTGCACACGGCCACGTTCTACTCGGTGGGCGGCGGGTTCATCGTCCGCGAAGGCGAGGAGGACGCGGCACAGCAGGAACTCGACGAGTCCAAGAAAGAGCTTCCGCTGCCGTTCAGGACCGCCGCTGAACTGCTGGGCCACTGCCAGTCCAAGGGCCTGTCCATCGGCGAAGTCATGCTCGTCAACGAGCGGGCCTCCCGGTCCGAGGACGAGATCCGCGAGGGCCTGCTCCATATCTACTCGGTGATGGAAAGCTGCGTCCAGGTCAGCCTTAAGCGCGAAGGCCTGCTGCCGGGCGGGCTGAAGGTCCGCCGCCGTGCACCGGACTGGCATGACCGCCTTCTGAAGGAAGACAAGGACCGTGATCCCAAGTACTGGCAGGAGTGGGTGAACCTGATCGCCCTGGCGGTCAACGAGGAGAACGCCACCGGCGGGAGGGTGGTCACCGCGCCAACCAACGGAGCAGCGGGCATCATTCCGGCCGTGCTGTATTACGCCCTGCATTTCGCGCCGGGCATGGAGAACGCCAGCCAGCAGGACCGCGATGACGTTGTGGTGAAGTTCCTGCTCACCGCCGGGGCCATCGGGGTCCTGTACAAGGAGCAGGCGTCCATCTCCGGCGCGGAGGTGGGCTGCCAGGGTGAGGTGGGCTCGGCGTCCTCCATGGCCGCTGCAGGCCTGGCCGAGGTGATGGGCGGGACCCCTGCCCAGGTAGAGAATGCCGCGGAAATCGCGATGGAGCACAACCTTGGCCTGACCTGCGATCCGATCGGCGGACTGGTCCAGGTTCCCTGCATCGAACGCAACGCCATCGCGGCCGCCAAGGCAATCAACGCCGCCAAGATGGCGCTCTGGGGCGACGGTTCGCACCGGGTGTCGCTCGACGAGGTCATCATCACCATGCGCGAGACCGGCAAGGACATGAGCTCAAAATACAAGGAAACAGCCATGGGCGGCCTCGCCGTGAATGTTGTGGAGTGCTGAGCCGGATCAGTTGTGGACAGCCGCCCAGGCGTTAAGGGTTCCGGAAAAGATTACCCAGGACAGGTAGGGCAGCAGCAGGAGTCCGGCGGAGGTGCTGATGGGGCCAAAATTCAGAACCATAAAGGTCAGCGCCACAATCAGGGCCACGATGACCGCCAGCCCAAGCCATAGCGCCAGCGGCCCCAGCACGGGGTAGAGGCCGAAAAAGAGCGGTGTCCAGGCCAGGTTCAAGGCGAGCTGCAGCCAGTACAGTTTCAACGGCCTGCTGGAGAGGCTGGTCCCGCGTCGCCAGACGAGCCACGCCGCCACCGCCATGGCGGCATAGAGGACTGTCCAGACGGTGCCGAACATCCACCGTGGCGGAGTCCAGGGAGGCATGTTGGCAGTGGCGAACCACCCGTTGACGTTTGCAGTGACCGCAAGGCTGCCCAGGCCGGCCACGGCGGCTGAAGTGCCCAGGAACAGCAGGAGCATCAGGAGTTGGGCCACAGTTCCCCGTTCAGGCGTTTCCTGCTGTGCTGCCGGCGGCTGGCGCTGTGCCGGAGATTCACCGGAAAGGAACTGCATGCTTCAACCCTTGCCAAGGCTGAAGCCTGAGTCAAGGCGGGACCACGAGTCAAGGCGGGACCAGGAGTCAAGGCGGGACCAGGAGTCAAGGCGGGGCCGCGGCACCGCCGTCTAAATGCCGGGGAGGGAGGGTGCACCGGCGGGCGCCGGCCGGCCAGCGGGGCAACGCTGAAAAGCCCCGGGCAGATCAGGCTTTAGACTTGGGACTACATGTCCGCACGCAGCCACACCCACAGAACCACGAACGAAACCCTGAGATTGGACACGGCCCCCTTGCGCGAATTTACCGCCCGCTTTGCCACAGCCGAGGAAATTGAGAACTGGGACAAGCACGTCACGGCCAACCCGAACGGCGGCAACATGTTGCAGTCGGCGGCCTACGCGTCGGTGAAGAACGGCCACGGCTGGAAGGTCCGTTTCCTTGTCCTGGAATCCGGGGGAGCTGCCAGCTACAACCTGGTTCTGGAGAAGAAGTTTCCCGTCCTGGGCCGCCTCTGGTACCTCATCAAGGGGCCAGATCTGGCCGCCCTTGAGGACCTGAAGCCGGCGCTGGACGCCTGCGCTTCGTTGGCCAGGAACCGGAAATTCAACGTTTTCGCGGTCAAGGTCGAGCCGGACATCACCGCCACCGCCGAAAACCAGGCACACTTCGCCGCCGCCGGCCTGGTGAAGGCACCGAACATCCAGTCCAACGACTCCACGGCTTTGCTTGACATCGCTGCGCCGGAGAATGAAGTGCTCCGTGCCATCACTTCACGCGCACGCAACGCCATCCGCCGGGCGGAACGCGAAGGCTGCGAAGTGGTGCAGCGGGATCAGGGCGTCGAAACGTACCGCGCCCTCTATGACCTGATGGCGGACACCGTCAAGGCCAAGGGATCGATGCCCCTGCGCAGCTTTGAGTACTACTCCCGGTTCTGGGACGAATTTTGCAACCGCGGCCAGGGCAACTTCTTCTTTGTCTATGAGGACGGGAAGCCGAGCGTCGGCGCCTTTGTGATCAACTACGGCTCCAAGGCCACGTACAAGGACGGCGGGTCCACCCAGAACCGCAAGCAGTACGGTGACTCGCATCTGGTGCAGTGGGCTGCCATCCGCAGGATGAAGGAGCTGGGCTGCACGGAGTACGACTTCTGCGGCACGCCGCCGGCAGCCAGGATCAAGGACAAGTCCCACCCGCTGTACGGCATGGGCATGTTCAAGACCAGCTTCACCAAGACAGTCACTGATTTTGTTGGCTGCTACGACTACGTCCTTTCGCCCGTCAGGCACGCCATGTGGGTGAAGGGCGCCGAACGCATCTTCCGGCGGCTGGAAACCATGCGCACCGGCGGCCAGTTCTACTGACCATGAGCCTGCCCGTCCATCCAGTCCACAAAGACCAGCGCCCCGAAGCCGGCAGCACATCAACACGTGAGGGAATTTCTGTGAATCCAATCAAGGCCGGAACGGACCTCGAATTTGCCGTCCTGAGCGACGCCGAATATGAGTCCTTTTCCGTGCAGCACCCGCAAAAGAACTTCATCCAGTCCGCCGATTTCGCCCGTTTTCAGCGCGCCCGCGGACAAGTCGTGGAGCTGGTTGGCTTCAGGCGCAACGGGGAGCTCGTGGCGGCCGGGAAACTTAACTACACCAGAAACCGCTGGGGTTACACGGTCTGCGAGTGCGCAAAGGGCCCCCTCCTGGACTACACGGACGCTGACCTGGTGACTTCCGTCGTCGAACTCCTTAAGACAAGGGCCGCAGACCGTAAGGCCGCGGAGCTGAGGATCTCGCCGAACCTGGTGTACGTTGCCCGGGACGAGGACGGCGCAGAGCACCCGGAAATCCTCGACAACCGTCCCCTGGTGGCGGAACTGGGCAGCCTGGGTTTTGAGCACCAGGGCTCGGACATGAACTTCGCGAACGTCAACTGGATGTTCATCAAAAAGCTCGAGGGCATTAAGGACGCCGAGGAGCTCATCATGAGCACCAGCTACCGGACGCGCAAAGCCATCCGGAAGGCGGAGAAGAACGGGGTCTTCCTGGAGCAGGCCACCCTGGAAACCCTGGATGAGTTCTACGACGCGTTGAGCACGGCGGGGGATGAAAAGGGCTTCATCTACCGTGAACGCGAATACTACGAGCAGCTCCTGCGCACCACCTCGTCAGAGTTCACCAAGCTCATGATGGCAAAAATCGACATCCCCGGCTACCGCAAATCCATCACTGAACGGCTGGAAGCCGAGTCGGCAACCGCGGCAGACCTGCGCCGTGAAGTTGAGGAAACCGGCAGCAAAAAGAAGGCCAACAGGCTCAAGGTGGTCCAGGACCTCGTGGACAGCTACGAGCGCAGCCTCAAGGACATCGAGCGTTTCCCCGACTCCGTTGGCGTGGTAACCGTAGCGGCCATCCATTTTGTCTGCTTTGGCGACGAGGTGGTCTGTGTCATCGGCGGCACCAAGCAGGATTACATCTACTTCAACGGCGCCACGTCCCTGTACTGGGGCATGATGCTGCACGCGCTGGAGAAGGGGTACTCCCGCTACAACTTCTACGGAACCTTCGGCATTGAAGGCCAGGACGAGGAGGGCCACGGTGGCTACGCCTTCAAGAAGGGCTTCGGCGGAGAGGTGGTCCAGCTCCTGGGCGACTTTGTGATGCCGGTCCGGCCAGCCATGTTCCAGGCCAACCGCCTGGTCAGGGCCGCAACCTCCGCCGCCCGCCTGGTTCTCGGCAAGCTTCCCCTCAAACGGACGGCTTAGCAAAACCAGTACAGCCAGCACCGCCAGCAAAGACGATCCACCACAGGGGGAGGAGGACCAGCATGACCCATCGACCTGAAAAGCCCGGGGCCAGGCCGCACACCGACGGCCTGCCCAAGACCGAGCCGCTTTCGCCTTCGCAGCTCCACCAGAACGCCGCAGCCAAGAGGATGCTGCGCCGCCTGGTCCAGGGGGAGAACCCGCCGACGGCGCCCCTGAGTATTGTGGACAGGCTCACCGGGAGCCCCTACGCCAACCCGATGATCCAGGTGGGAGGCGTGGATACGTCAGCCCGCAAGACCCTGGACTTCGCCCTCCACCTTGCCGAGACGATGTTCCGCTACGGTGCAGGCGCCTTGGAAGTGGAAACCAGCATCATCGCCGTCACCGCCGCCCTGGGGCTGAAGAACATCGAAGTGGACATCACCAACCAGTCGGTGGCCATCAACTACGCTCCCAAGGACCAGACGCCCATAGCGCTGTTGCGGGTGGTCCGGTCGTGGACCAACAACTACGCCGGGCTGGCCAAGGTGCATCAGCTGGTGACAGACATCGTGGCCGGGGGAGTGGGCCGGGACGAGGCAATCCGGCGGCTGGACGAGGCCATCACCAGCCCCAAACCGTTCCCGCGCTGGATGGTCACCATTGCCTTCGGCGTGTTCGCAGCTGTCTTTGTGGGTGTGCTTGGCGGCGGCCCGGTGTCCTCGCTCATCGCTTTCCTCTCCAACATCGGGGTGAGCCTCCTGGCCCGCAAGCTGGGGCGCCTTCGGATGCCTGACTTCTTTGTCACCGCAACATCTGCTTTCGTGGTGACGATTGTGGCTCTCCTGCTCTGGCGGTTCGGACTGACGAATTCGCCGGCGATCGTGGTGGTGGGCGGCATCCTGCTGCTCCTGCCCACGGGCCGCCTGGTCTCTTCAGTCCAGGATGCAATCAATGGATTCCCTGTGACAGCAGCAGGCCGGTTCCTGTCCACGGTCCTGACATTCGGGGCGCTGGTGGCCGGGATCGCCGTCGCCTTTGTGGTGGGGTCTAAGACCGGGATGCAGGAGATCGATGTCACCGAGACCTTCCCGCCCGCCTACGACCTATGGGTCCTGGTAATCTTCATCGCCATTGCGGTCATGGCCATCGGCATCACGGAGCAGACCTCCTGGACGCTGCTCCTGCCCACGGCAGCGGTTGGCGTGGCAGGCTATCTGGTGCTTCTCGGCGGTGGGGCACTGGGCCTTGGTGACAGGTTCTCTCCCGCCCTCTCAGCCGTGGTGATCGGTCTGCTGGCACGCGTGGTGGCGCTGAAGATGGGCGCACCCCAACTGGTGGTGGCCGTTCCCGCCGCGCTGATCCTGCTGCCTGGCTTGACCATTTTCCGCTCCATGTACGTGCTGACCATCGAGGAATCCGAGATCCTGCTTGGCGCCGGAGGGATGCTCAATGCCGGAGCGATTGTCCTGGGCGCGGCCGGCGGGATTGTGCTGGGAGACACCCTGGCCAGGCCGCTGACCCGGAGCCTGGCCAGCAACGAACGCAGGCGCGCCCGGAGACGGTGACCAGAGCTGACTGTTTTAGATTTGCCTGTTTTTAGATTTGCCCTACGGGGAGCTTTTTCTCCGCCTGGAAATCGTCCTCGACCCGTCCGCTGGCCCAGTAACCTGACAGGGACACCTGCTTGCGTTCCAGCCCGCGCTGGGCAAAAAACACGTCCCGCAGCGCCTTCATGTACCCGCGTTCCCCGTGGGCGAAAACATCAACCCTGCCGGCGGGCCACTCCGCGCTGGCGACGGCCGAGGCCAGCAGGTCGCCCGTGCCGGCCGGTGCGCCGTGGCGGAAGAGCCAGGTGATGTCCACGCCGGCGGGCGCGGAGATTGGCTGGATGTCGGCGTCGCTGTCCACTTCCAGGAAGGCCAGGCCGCGTGCTTCCGGGGGCAACGCCTCCAGCGAAGCGGCGATGGCAGGCAACGCGGCCTCGTCGCCGGCAAAGAGGTACCAGTCGGCGTCGGGAGCGGGGTTGTAGGCGCCGCCCGGGCCGGTGAACGTGAGCGTATCGCCCGGCTGGGCAGATGCTGCCCAGGGGCCCGCGAGCCCTTCGTCGCCGTGGATGACAAAATCTATGGCGAGTTCCTCGGCCTCAAGGTCCACCCACCGGACGGTGTATGTACGTGTAAAGGGCCACTGCTCACGGGGCATGGTTTCCCGGACGGCCCACAGGTCCAATGGCATGCCGTAGTCAACGCCGGGCTGCGGGAAGGCAATCTTGACGTAACGGTCCACAAAACCGTTGTTGGTGTAGCCTGCAAAGCCCTCGCCGCCGGCAATGATCCTGACCATGTGCGGGCTGAGTTCCTCACGGCGGATCACGGTCAGGTCGGTCTGCGGGCGGGTCTGCTTCGAGGCGCTGGTGGCGGCCGGAACGGTGCTCATAAGGCAAGCCTAAGCTAAGGAACCTGGGGGAGTTCCCAGGTTACGCCGGTGCTGCCTTGTTCGCGCAGCAACGCATTTGCCCGGCTGAAGGGGCGGGAACCAAAAAACCCGCGCGACGCCGAAAGCGGACTCGGGTGCGGACTCGACACCACCATTGCCCCGCGGAGAAGCGACCTGACCGACTCTGCGTCCTTGCCCCACAGGATGGCCACCAGCGGAGCAACCGCGCCGCCGGGGGTCTCCCGGTTGGCTACGGCCGCAACGGCCGCCGTGGTGATTTTCTCCCAGCCTTTGCCACGGTGTGAACCGGCCTCCCCGGCCCTGACGCTCATCACCCGGTTCAGCAGCAGCACCCCCTGATCAGCCCAGGCAGACAGGTCGCCGTGTCCCCTGGGCGGGATCCCCAGATCGGCTTCCAGTTCACGGTAGATGTTGGCCAGGCTCCGGGGAATGGGGCGGGTCCGCGGATCAACAGAAAAGGACAGCCCGACGGCGTGCCCGGGGGTCGGATAAGGGTCCTGGCCAACAATGAGAACCTTCACGTCCGCCAAGGGCTGACGGAATGCACGCAGAACGTTCGACGGCGACGGCAGGACCTGGTAGCCGGCCTCAACTTCGGCGGCAAGGAAGGCCAGGACGGCCCGAAGTTCCGCTTCCACCCCAGCCAATGCTTCCGCCCAGTCAGCAGCCATCAGTTCGGCGAGCGGGAGCCGTGCCATTTCGGCGAAGTCAAGGGTATCCACGGGGACCGGGTCCCACTCGAACAGCGCGTCGGGCTCAAACACCCTCCCATTCTTGCAGGGATCCGTTTCTTCCCTTCGACGAGCCGCAAATGACAATGGTGTTATTCGTCCGTACCATGGGGCTGGGACTTTTACCGTAACCAGCGAAGGAGTGTGTCGTGGCAGAAGCAGCTCGGGAACACATGCCGGAGCCGGAAGTGCACAGCCCGCTGCTGCCTGATTTCAGTCTTCGCGACTCGCGGTTGAGCGAGCGGGACCAGCAGATGCTGGCCCTGGAGCGGCAGTGGTGGAAGTACGCCGGTGCGAAGGAACAGGCCATCAGGGAGCTCTTCGACCTGTCCGCCACCCACTACTACCAGTTGCTGAATTCGCTCATAGACACCGAGGATGCACTGGCCCACGATCCGATGCTGGTCAAGAGATTGCGTAGACTACGTACGTCACGTCAGCGGGCACGTACTGCACGCCGCCTGGGATCCGACGCGTAAGTAGGCCGCGCTGTTCCGAACAGCAGCAATCAACAAGGATGTCTCCCCACCATGACCAAATACGCTCGGGATGAATTCGACAAGGTACCGGAGACTGCCTCGCGGCAGGGAGTCCACCGTTCCGCATCTGCCCCTTCCCGGCGCAAGTTGTGGCCCATTCTGGCGGTCGGCATGGTGGCGTTGGCCATCGGGTTGGTCTCCTTCCTGATCCTCCCGAAGCTGGGCATCATGCCCGCGGGTACGCAGGCTTCCAGCAGCCTGGAGTCGGCAGCCCTGCCCCAGTCGGGAGCGGATCCTTCAGCGAGTGCGGACAGCTCCGCCAGCCCGCAGCCCTCCGCCGCGCAGACGTCCGAAAGTGCAAAACCAGAACCAAGCCCGACGCCGAGCGCCACGCCGTCGTCCGCGGTGGACAAGACCCAGGGCGTGGCGGTCTACAACGCTTCCGGAACAGCCGGGCTGGCTGGCCGGGTCAGTTCAACGCTCCAGACTGATGGCTGGACGCTGGGACAGGTGGGCAACTGGGGCGGTGCCCCGCAGCAGACCTCCGTGATCTTTTACGCCGGCCCGGCCCAGAAGGCCAACGCAGAGGCCCTGTCCGCGCTTTTGAACATTCCCACCCTGGTGGACAGCGCCGAATTCCAGGTCCCGGTTGTTGTGGTGCTGGGCCCCGGCTTCCGGTAAGCACAACCGGTTACGCCTGAATAACTATTGGGCGCCGACCCGGCCCTGTGCCTCGGCCAGCCCCGCGGCCATTGGCTAGAGTGATTTCAGCGCTTCGGTTCATAAATGCGGCGCACAGGGGCGTGGCCCTACGGACGCTACTGAAAGAGTGGACAACATGGCACTGGGAACCGTTAAGTGGTTCAACGCTGAAAAGGGCTACGGCTTTATCACCGTTGACGGCTCAGGCGACGATGTTTTTGTGCACTGGTCGGCCATTGAGGGTGAGGGGTACCGGGCCCTGGACGAGGGACAACGCGTGGAGCTGGAAATCGGCGAAGGCGAGAAGGGCCCGCAGGCCGAAAGCGTCCGGCCCGCCGAGTGAAGTCTGTGACATTGAAGGCGGCCATCTTTCGGGGCGCCGCAGGAGCGGCAGTCCTCCTTGCCCTGGCAGGCTGTTCGACGGCCGCCGGGAATGCGCGGCTGGATTCCGTGGAAGCATCCGGTGACGGAACCCTGCGCATCGGCCTGATCCTGGACAACACCGGGGACCAGGCCTTCCTCAACGATTCACAGCGGGCCGCTGCCAAACTCGCCGTGCAGGAAGTCAACGCCGCCGGCGGTCACAAGGGAAAACCCGTGGAGCTGCTTCCCGAGTCTGCCGGCGATGATACCGAGGCACAGGCCAGGAACCTGGTGGCAGCAAAGGCTGATGTGGTGATTGGGCCCACCGACTCGAGCCACGCGGCCGCTGCCATCGCCGTACTGTCCCACGCGAGAGTGCCGCTTATTTCACCGGCCAACTCCGCCGCAGGGCTCAGCTCACACCAGAGCGGCGGCTATTACTTCCGCACCGCTGCAGCCGACATTGCCCAGGCATCCGTGCTGGTCAAGCTTGCGAAGGACGGCGGCGCCAAGAGCCTTGCCGTGGTCCATCAGGACAGCGCCTACGGCGGGGAAGTGTCCTCCGCTGTTGCCGCTGCGGCCAAGGACGCGGGCTTGGAAACCGTGTCCACCTCGGACTTCAAACCGGGAGATGCACGGCAGGCAGCCGCTGCCGCGCAAAAGGCTGCGCCGGACGCCGTGGTGCTGATTGCACGGGAGGGCGCCCAGGGCGCCATAGCGGAACTGAACAATGCCGGATTGTCCGGGAGCAGGATCGTCCTCAGCGATGGCGCCTTTGCCAAATACGGTTCGGGGCTGGGTTCCAAAGCGCTGGACGGCGCACGGGCCGTAGTTCCCGGATTGTTCCCCTCGGCGGACTTCCAGGCGCGCCTGGTGGCGGTGGAGCCCCGGCTGAAGGATCTATCGTTCGCGGCGGAGACCTTCGACGCCGTTAATCTCGCGGTCCTGGCCGCTGCGGAAGCCGACGACGACGCCGGGCGGACCATAGCTGCCAACCTGATTGCCGTCTCCGGCGGGTCCGTTGAAAATCTTGACCGGGGGCAGGCCGGGAAGAAGTGCACTTCCTTCAAGGATTGCCAGGCGTTGGTGAAGTCCGGTGCCGCCGTTGATTATGACGGCGAGTCAGGTCCCGTTGCCTTCGACGCCAACGGTGACATCACCACGGCGAACTTCATGGTCTTCACCTACGGGCCGGACAACAACGCCCGGGTGACGGGCCGCGAGACGGCGGGCCGTGCCGCCGGCTGACCGGCAGCAGCGAATCGGCTCTCCGCAGAGCGAAACCGGCACCCTTTCGCTTGCACTCTCACCTATGGAGTGCTAATTATTGACTTAGCACTCTTACGTGCCGACTGCTAAAGCAACGTCCGGTTCCGGCCGGTTGCGGAGCGAGGCGCCGGCCGTGGAGCGAAAGAAACACCTTGCTGGGGTGAGATCCGGAGCAGGCGGCATACAGAGGCCGGCGGCAAAGGATCGTCCGTCGCGGGCACCGCAGTGGAGGTTCATTCTTAACGACTGTCCCGAAAGGACTACTGCCGTTATGGCCAAGATCATTGCATTTGATGAAGAGGCACGCCGCGGCCTTGAGCGGGGACTGAACATCCTCGCCGACGCCGTTAAGGTCACCCTCGGCCCGCGTGGACGCAACGTTGTCCTCGAAAAGAAGTGGGGCGCCCCCACGATCACCAACGATGGTGTTTCCATCGCCAAGGAGATCGAACTGGACGATCCTTACGAGAAGATCGGCGCCGAGCTGGTCAAGGAAGTTGCCAAGAAGACGGACGACGTGGCCGGCGACGGAACCACCACGGCTACCGTGCTGGCACAGGCGCTGGTCAAGGAAGGCCTGCGCAACGTTGCTGCCGGCGCTGACCCGCTGTCACTCAAGCGCGGCATCGAGAAGGCTGTAGAAGCCGTCACGGTGGAGCTGCTCGCTTCAGCTAAGGAAATCGAAACCAAGGAAGAGATCGCGGCTACCGCGTCCATCTCCGCCGGTGACGATGAAATCGGTGCCCTCATTGCCGAAGCCTTGGACAAGGTGGGCAAGGAAGGTGTTATCACCGTTGAGGAGTCCAACACCTTCGGCCTGGAGCTTGAGCTCACCGAAGGCATGCGCTTCGACAAGGGTTACATCTCCGCGTACTTCGTCACGGACGCTGAGCGTCAGGAAACGGTCCTTGAGGACCCGTACATCCTGATCGTCAACTCCAAGATCTCCAACGTCAAGGAACTGGTTGCTGTCCTGGAGAAGGTCATGCAGTCCAACAAGCCGCTGCTGATCATTGCCGAGGACATCGAGGGCGAGGCCCTGGCCACGCTGATCGTGAACAAGATCCGTGGCACCTTCAAGTCGGTTGCCGTCAAGGCTCCCGGCTTCGGTGACCGCCGCAAGGCCCAGCTGGCTGACATTGCCGTCCTCACCGGCGGCCAGGTCATCGCCGAGGAAGTAGGGCTCAAGCTGGAGACGGCTGGCCTGGAACTCCTGGGCCGCGCCCGCAAGGTGGTTGTCACCAAGGACGAGACCACCATTGTCGAGGGTGCAGGCGACGCCGACCAGATTGCTGGCCGCGTTTCCCAGATCCGCGCCGAGATCGAAAACTCCGATTCCGACTACGACCGCGAGAAGCTGCAGGAACGACTGGCCAAGCTGGCCGGCGGCGTTGCAGTTATCAAGGCCGGTGCCGCTACCGAAGTTGAGCTCAAGGAACGCAAGCACCGCATTGAGGACGCTGTCCGCAACGCAAAGGCTGCTGTTGAAGAAGGCATCGTCGCCGGTGGTGGCGTTGCACTGATCCAGGCCGGCGCCAAGGCGTTCGCCAACCTGAACCTGACCGGCGACGAAGCAACGGGCGCCAACATCGTCCGCGTTGCCATCGACGCTCCGCTGAAGCAGATCGCCTTCAACGCCGGCCTCGAGCCGGGCGTTGTGGTGGACAAGGTTCGTGGCCTGCCCGCAGGCCACGGCCTGAACGCAGCAACCGGTGAATACGTTGACCTGCTGGCTGCCGGCATCAACGACCCGGTCAAGGTGACCCGCTCTGCACTGCAGAACGCGGCCTCCATTGCCGGCCTGTTCCTCACCACCGAGGCCGTAGTGGCCGACAAGCCGGAGAAGAACGCTCCGGCCATGGGTGGCGGCGAAGACATGGGCGGTATGGGCGGCTTCTAGCCCCCAGCTGGTAACTGGCCCAGCGGCCGGACCCGTAGATAAGAAATGCGGCCCCCTCATGGAGGGGGCCGCATTTCTGTGCCCGCGTTTTTCCTGCCGGCCTAAGCGGGTGCGGTTACTGGTAGCGCAGGCTCAGCAGCAAAGCCTTCAGCTGGGTGTACTGCACGCTGTTCATCCAAGCCTTTGCCGTCTCGGGGCTGGCGAAGATCGGCTGCTTTTCAAAGTCGAACAGCACGCGGGCGGACATGGCACCATTGGGCATCATGATCTGATTGGTCCCCGAGCTCCTCTCCCCGGCCTCGAATTCCGAAGAAAGACGCACGTCCATGAAGTAGGACGGACGACTGTCCGCCGGTTGGGCGGGTGTGGCCATCCCCTCAGCGGGATCAGCCAAACCTTGATCCGACGCGAAGCCGAACTTCAGAGGATTACCCGACTTGTCCGTGATCCCGGGGACCGCCGCACTGTCCAGTACCGTCCGCTTCACCCAGCCACCAGTGCCATCACCGTAGAACCCGCTGAACACGTGGGCTACTTCTCCGCCAGCAGCATCCGAGACGATAGCGCCCATGGAACTGGCCTTCGTCTCCTCCGAAAGATAGGGCCCTTGCTCCGTTCTGACACTCCAGCCAGCGGGGTACTGGAAGGAGACATGGCCGTCCGGGAACGTGAACGTCTGCAGCGCGACGGCTTGCGCGGCCGGTTGCGACGGAGCAGTTGTTGGTGCCGCGGCGGGGGCAGTTTGTGCCGGAGCGGGGTTCGCAGCCGGCACGGATGCTGACACTGATGGGGTGGCCGACGGAGTCGCGGAGGCTGTGGGCGTTGCCTGGGCGGAGGTAACAGTGGCTGCCGGCGCAGGCTTGGAACTCACCGAACCGAAGTTGGCGCCAACGAGGACCGCTGCCGTCACAGCAGCAGCGGCGAGCAAGAACCCACCTGCGATCTGCGCCTTGCGATGCCTGTGGTTGTCCAGGGAGGTCACACCCGCGCCCGGCGGGCTGTGGCGGAAGACTGTGGTCCCTGACAGGATCTTATGCAGGGCATCTTCCCCATTCGGCTCCGCCTCTGGATCGATAGCCAGTGGGTCAACCGCTGATATCTGGTTCTTGACCGGATCCATGTTCTTCAGACCCCCATCTTGTGTGTAGTGGCTTCGGCCCCTGCAGGCACCTGTTTCCGGAAGGCTGCGCGGGCCCGGTGCAGACGGACCCTGGCCGCCGATTCGCTGCATTGCAGCACCCTCGCAATGTCTGCAGTGCCCAAGCCGTCCCAGTAGGCCAGCTGCAAAACGTCGCGGTCCTGTTCGCGCAACCGCATCATGGCATCCTGTACCGCGACGTTTTCGGACGCGTCCCCGAACCGTTGGACCACCGCCGTCCGCAGTTTGTCGAGCAGCGCCTGCCGTCTGTCGCGGCTGCGGTAAGCGTTTCCCACCAAGTTCCGCGCAACCGTCAACAGGTAGGGGAGGTCCTTATGTGAGCTGTCGGCCCATTTCTGCCACACCACGCGGAAGACGTCAGCTGCGATCTCCTCCGCCAGGTCCGCCGATTCCACGCGTCGGCGCACGAACTTGTAGACGGATGGATAGTTGTCTTTATGAATGGCGATAAACGCCAATTCGCGCTCTGAAAGCACGATTGTCCCCCCAATAAATAGAACCCGGAACTGCAGGATATCTGTATAGTTTCCGGCCGGGCCCCTACTGTTACACGTGGTGCCAATCTTTTGTTGACGCCCGCGAGGTTTACGAAGTTCCGGATGCATTTGATCCCCTTCGTGGTGTCGATGGCTGGCTCACAGTCGCCGGCGCGAACGCATTGTCCGGGTGGTCTGGCAGGATGGAGCCGTGACAATTACTGCAGCAGCCGACGGTTCGGCTTTAGGAAATCCCGGCCCTGCCGGGTGGGCCTGGTATGTGAACGACGATTGCTGGCGTGCAGGGGGATGGCCGCACGGGACCAACAACCAGGGTGAGCTGATGGCCGTCCTGGACCTTTTCCGGGCCACGGCGCACGTCCCCGCGGAAGACCTTCGAATCCTGTGTGACAGCCAGTACGTCATCAACTCCATCACCAAATGGATGCCCGGCTGGAAGCGGAAGGGGTGGCGGAAGGCCGACGGCAAACCGGTCCTGAACGTGGAACTGCTCAAAGAACTTGACCGCGAACTCACGGGCCGCAAGTACACCTTTGAGTGGGTCAAAGGCCACGCAGGCCACCCTCTTAATGAGGCAGCAGACGAACGGGCCAGGGCCGCCGCCACTGCCTACCAGCAGGGAGTAGCTGCCCGCTCGGGTCCGGGCTTTCCCGGTGCCCACGTTCCTGGCGCCGCCACGACAGCTCCTGCCGCCGCGAACGCTGTAGCTCCGGCCATCGCGAACGGCATAGCTCGGGTGAACGTGAACGGCACAGTTCCCGCCAGCGCGAACGGCACAGCGGCCCACGGCCGAACGGGAGCCGCTGCCGCTTCCGCAGCCCCCGCCGCTGCTCTCGGTCCCAGGGGTTCCCAGGCCACGTCCGGTCCCGCCACGCTGGGCCTGCCGGCCTACGACGAGCCCGACCTCTTCAGTGAGCTGGAGAGTGAGTCCTTCCCCGCACCAGAGGCCGCAGGTGCCGAACGTGCGCCGGAAGCGATCGTCGAGGCCCTCGAGCGCGAGCTCTTGGGTCCGGACGTCCGCGGCGACATCGGCCGGACCGGGGTCCTCCTGCACGCGGACTTTATGGAGATCGGAAGTTCGGGGCGGGTCTGGACCCGTGACGCCATGATGATGGCCCTGGAAGAGGACCCGGGGGAGCGGACGGAACTTGAGGTGCTGGGGGCGGACCGCATCGGAACCGATTCAGTGCTCCTGACATATCGAAGCTACTCGCGTTCAGGTACCACCCTCCGAAGCTCGCTGTGGGTCCTTGATGGCGGCCGCTGGAGGCTCCGGTTCCATCAGGGCACTCCGGAAGCCTGAGGAAACTTCGGCTGGCCACCCGTCAGCAGACCAAGGGGCAACCCTAGTCCTCCCGGCAGCCCAAGGGGGCAGCCCTTAGCTGAACCGCTGGGTGTTGCCCTGCTCGGTCTGGGCGTAGCTGGACGCCGCAGAAGCCAGCGCCAGGTTGATGGATGCCAGCGACGCCTCCACCTTGCCCTGGGTGATGGTCCACTCGGTGACCAGCGCTTGGAAGTTGGTGGCCGCTGAACCACGCCAAGTGGCCTGGAGTTCGTCCAGCCCCCGCTTCATGGTCTGAACGTCCGCGCCGATCCGGTCTACGGTTGCTTTCACATTGGCTGATTTGAGGTGGAGCTGTTCGGTATCGACGGAAATGATGCTCATGGCTGCTGCCTTTCGATGTGGTGGACAGCCTCCGCTGCCCGGTCCGGCTTCCGGACCGCTGCATCGAGCCTACGAACGGCACCTACGCCAGTGCCACAGTCTTGCGGCTTTATGTGGAAAACCCGGCCGTCGCTTTGGCTGCCGCGCTCTCCCCGGTCAGGGCCTCCGCAGTGGAGCGTCTTGCCCCTCAGCGACTGATCCCTGAGCGTCTACTCCCTGGGCATCTGGTCCGTCAGCATCAGCCGCCTCAGCATCAGATCCGTCAGCATCCAGCCCGTCGGCGTCCTGCCGCATAGGCAGGCTAACCACCAAGGTGGCCCCGCCGCCGTCGGTGGCTTCCACCCTGACCGATCCACCGTGCGACCCGACGATAGCCGCCACAATGGCAAGCCCCAGGCCGCTGCCGCCCGTTTCACGGGTCCGGGAGGTGTCTGCGCGGTAAAAGCGCTCAAAGACCTTGGAAGCATCCTCCTCGGAGATGCCCGGTCCATGGTCGCGCACCTCGATCACGGAAAACTGCTGTCCGCCCTCGGCGGTGCGGACTCCGACGCCAAGTTCGATGGGGCTTCCTTCAGGGGTGTAGCGCAGCGCATTGCCCACCAGGTTGCCCACCACCTGCCGCAGTTTCGCTTCGTCCCCCAGGACAGGCGCCGGTGCCGCAGCGCCGCCGTCGATCCCGGTCAGGGTGATGGCGCGGGTGCGGTCGCTGGCCTGTGTGTCCACCACGGCGTCATGGGCGATCAGATGGAGGTCTACGGGTCTCTGCTGCAGCGGGCGCTGTTCATCCAGGCGGGCCAGCAACAGGAGGTCCTCCACCATGGATCCCATCCGTTTGGCTTCGCTTTCGATCCTGCCCATGGCGGTGGCCACGTCCTCCTCAGTGGCAAGCGCGCCGTGGCGGTAGAGCTCAGAGAATCCCCTGATGGTTACCAGCGGGGTGCGCAGCTCGTGCGATGCATCCGCGGCGAACCGGCGCATCCTGCCTTCAGAGGCTGTGCGGGCGGAAAAGGCTGTTTCGATATGCGCGAGCATGGCATTAAGCGAGCTGCCAAGGCGCCCCAGTTCGGTGCCGGGGTTGTCCACCTCCACCCGCCGGGAGAGGTCGCCGGCAGCAATCGCGGCAGCTGTTTTTTCAACCCTGGCAAGCGGCCGGAAGGACCGGGAAACCGTCCAGCTGGCAATCAGGGAGGCCAGCAGAAGAGTCAGCAGCCCCACGCCGCACACCACCAGGATGGCGTGCTCCAGGACGTCGTCCACGCTGGTCAGCGGCAGCCCGATGACAACCACCGCGCTGGTGCCGTTGTTCAGGACGGTAACCGCCACCACGCGCCAGTTTTCACCGTCGGTGCCCCGAACCTGATAGGGGCGGCCGCCCTGGTCACGTGCGTCCTGGACAGAGATTGACTTGATGTCCGGCCGGTTGTCCGGATCACCGCCGAAGGGAATGGGATCCTGGCCCGGAGTAAACAGCGTCAGGGAATAATCGGTGAGGACCATCGGGTTGGGTGTCTGCAGTTGGGTGAATGAGCGCTGCTGGCTGGCGAGGTTAACGGCGGCGTTGAGTTTGTCGTCAACCTGGCCCTGCAGATAACTGTGCAGCAGGGTCAGCGTGCCGGCACCGGTCACCGTCAGGGCAACAATCAGCAGCGCCATGATCATGGCCACAAGCTGTGACCTCAGCGAGGCCGACTTCCACCGGTGCAACAATGTCAGCGCTTCTCTGCCGTTCGGAGAACATAGCCCACGCCGCGTTTGGTCTGGATCAGGGCGGGTGCGTCCGGATCCAGGTCCACCTTGCGCCGCAGGTAGGAGATGTAGGACTCCACGATCGAGGCGTCCCCGTTGAAGTTGTACTCCCACACGTGGTCCAGGATCTGTGATTTGGACAGCACCCGGTTCGGGTTCAGCATGAGGTACCGGAGCAGCTTGAACTCGGTGGGGGACAGCTCAATAACGGTCCCGCCACGGCGCACCTCGTGCGCATCGTCGTCGAGCTCCAGGTCGTCCACCCGGATCACGGCATCATCATCGAGCATGGGCTGGGTGCGGCGGAGGACGGCGCGGATCCGGGCCACCACTTCGTCCAGGCTGAAGGGTTTGGTGACGTAGTCGTCGCCGCCGACGGTGAGGCCCGTGACCTTGTCCTCGGTGTCGTCTTTAGCGGTGAGGAAGAGAACGGGGAAGTGCTTGCCGGAAGCCCGGAGCTTGCGGGTCACGGTAAAACCGTCCATGTCCGGGAGCATCACGTCCAGTACCGCCAGGTCCGGGGTGTGGAGCTCAGCCGCTGCCAGGGCGTCCCTGCCGTTCGCGGCGGAGACTACCTCGAACCCGGCAAAGCGCAGGGAGGTGGACAGCAGCTCGCGGATGTTGGGTTCATCATCGACAACGAGGAGCTTGGCTTCGGGCCCGTTCTTATTCATTCTCCCATCATGCTCCCAGAGTCTGTGAGTTTTCTGGGTGGACGTTGTGCGTTTCATGAAGGCGCCGGGCCAGCGTACGTTCCCGGACAAGCCAGTTGCTGCAGAGTCGCTTTACCCGGGCAGGCCGACGTCTTTCGCGTCCATGATCCGGTAGGCGTACCCCTGTTCGGCCAGGAACCGCTGGCGCTTTGCGGCGAAGTCCTGGTCCAGGGTGTCCCTCGCTACCAGGGAATAGAAGCGGGCGGCCCGGCCATCCTTCTTCGGCCTGAGCAGCCTGCCCAGCCGCTGCGCCTCCTCTTGCCGTGACCCGAAAGACCCGGAGACCTGGATGGCTACGGACGCTTCAGGCAGGTCGATGGAAAAGTTGGCCACTTTGGAGACCACCAGGGTTTGCACGTCACCGGCGCGGAAGGCATCGAACAGCTTTTGGCGTTCCTTGACCGAGGTATCACCCTTGATGACCGGGGCCTGGAGCCGCTCCCCGATCTCGTCCAGCTGGTCGATGTACTGACCGATCACCAGGAGCTGCTCGCCCTGGTGCCGGGCCACGAGCTGCTCCACAATCAGGGTCTTGGACTCCGACGTGGAGCACAGCCGGTACTTGTCCGCGTCCTCGGCCATGGCGTATGCCACCCGTTCATCCCGCGGCAGGTCAATCCTGACTTCAACGCAATCGGCCGGTGCGATGTAGCCCTGCGACTCGATGTCCTTCCACGGGGCGTCATACCTCTTGGGCCCGATGAGGCTGAACACCTCGCCTTCGCGGCCGTCCTCGCGGACCAGGGTGGCGGTGAGGCCCAGGCGGCGCCGGGCCTGGAGGTCGGCAGTCATGCGGAAGATCGGGGCAGGCAGGAGGTGCACTTCGTCGTAGATGATCAGGCCCCAGTCGTGGCCATCCACCAGCTCCAGGTGCGGGTAGAGGCCGCCCCGTTTGGTGGTCAGCACCTGGTAGGTGGCGATGGTCACCGGGCGCACTTCCTTGACAGCCCCGGAATACTCGCCGATTTCGTCCTCTGTCAGGGAGGTCCGTTTAAGCAGCTCGTCCTTCCACTGCCGGGCAGCCACGGTATTGGTTACCAGGATGAGCGTGGTGGTTGAGCTGGTGGCCATGGCGGCGGCACCCACAAGCGTCTTGCCCGCTCCGCAGGGCAGGACCACCACACCGCTTCCGCCGGCCCAGAAGTTCTCGGTGGCGAGCCGCTGGTAGGGCCGCAGTTTCCAGCCGTCCTCGTTCAGGGCGATCAGGTGCGGAGTGCCGTCAACGTAGCCGGCGAGGTCCTCGGCGGGCCAGCCGATCTTCAGCAGCAACTGTTTGAGCTGGCCCCGCTGAGAGGAATGGACCACGATGGTTTCGCCGTTGATCCGCGGGCCCAGCAGTGGCTGGATTTTCTTGGACCGGATAACTTCCTCAAGCACCGGGTAGTCGTCGGTGCGCATCACCAGGCCATGCTGCGGGTCCTTCTCCAGCCGCAGCCTCCCGTACCGGGACATGGTTTCCTCGACGTCGATCAGGAGTGAGTGCGGAACGGGGAACCGGGAGTACTTGAGGAGCGTGTCCAGGACCTTCTCCGCGTCCAGCCCGGCGGCGCGGGCATTCCACAGTCCAAGGGGAGTGAGCCGGTAGCTGTGCATGTGCTCCGGTGCGCGTTCCAGCTCGGCAAATGGTGCGATGGCATGGCGGGCTTCGGTGGCCAGTTCGTGGTCCACTTCGAGCAGGATTGTTTTATCGCTCTGGACAATCAGCGGGCCGTCGTTCACGCGGGGGAGTCCTTCACTGGCGCAGTTCCTCTGCGGCCTCTATATCGATGATGCGGTGGATGGAGAGCACCCGTTCGGTGTCCTTCGCCGGGTCAAAAACCCTGACCCGGCCGCCGCTTACAGATAGGGGAACAACCGTTTCCAGGTTCGCATTCCCCTGGCTGTCCACCACGTTCATGCTGACCCTTTGCTTGAGGCGGATGGCACGCTGAAGTGTTTCCAAGCCAAGCTGCGTGGCCGCCTCACCGGATTCGGCGGAGGCTGCAGCGATGGAAGGGCCGGCCCCGGCGGGCGCAGACCGGCTGCCGGTGCCGACGGGCCTGCTGTGGCGAAGCAGGGACAGCTGGGCCTCCACGTCCGCCTCGGCCGGAGCGGTCCGCGGAGCGGTATAAACGGGGCGGACGCTGCCCGCGGCACCGGTGGTGCGGCGCAGCCGGACCACCGACGGCTCAGATTCCTCCACAGAAGGCGAGAGGCCCAGGCTGCGAAGCACGTGCGCCGTCTCCCGGGGAGGCGCTGACGAGATCAGTACGGTAGGCGCGATCCGGCTAAGCCTCAGGCCCGCCGCCTTCGACTCCGCGGCCAGCTCCAGAACCGTTGATTCGTCGTCGCTCTGGATGAAGCTGGCGGCCGCACCCACGTGCAGCCGCCCGTGCCGGGCGGCGGTGTCCTCCACCAGGTATTCCAGGGGCTGGGGAACTGAAGTGGCTGAATGTTCACGCAGGAACTCGAGAAGGCTGGAAGCGTCGTGCCCGGAGTCCAGTGCCCTCCTGATGGAGGGCACGGAGAAGCGGTAGATGGTGGCCGGACCGTGGCCTTCGGCGTCGGCCATAAGCAGGAGCTTCTCGCTCAGCTCCGGCGAAAGGTAACCAGGCGCCACCGCCGTGAGGTCTGCCTGCAGGAGGACATGGTTCAGCGCTGCGGGCAGGTGCTCGCCCAGGATGCCCAGTGCTTCGTCCGGGCTGTCTTCTGCCATGGCGCTCCCCAGCTGGCTGAGCGCGCCGGACCCGATCAGGCCAAGCATCTCCGCCTCCACCAGGACGCCCCGGATGAGGGAACTGAAACGGCGCGCCATCCTGGGCTGGGCCCATTCGGCCCGCTGGAGCACAGCGGCGGCGTCCAGGACGGGGGCTTTGCCGTCCGAGGCAGCTGCCTCACGGGTGAGTTCGTTAAGGATTTCCAGGATCCGTTTCCTCACCACCGGAGCGTCGGGCCGCTGCGCTTCCGCGGACAGTGCGTTGATGATGCTTCCGGCAGCTGTGCGGTGAGGGCCGGAACCGGCGGCCGGGCCACCCACTGGCTGCCCCACGAGGGACGGAACACGTTCGCTGGCCAGCCAGGCGTTGACCAGCCAAAGCCACTGCTCCTGCCGGGGAAGGACCAGCCATTCCAGCTGCGGCGGCTGAATCCAGGCTGAAGAATCCACATCCAGCCGGAGCAGGCCCGACAGCCCGCAGAGCTCCAGCAGCAGTCCCGTCCGGGACTGCTCTATGCGCAGGGTCTCGGCAAGGCGCCGCATCTCGCGGACCCCCACCCCTCCGCTGCGCAATGTTGCCAAGGGTTGTTCCCTGACCGCATACAGGAGCTCGCCAACCAGCCTCAGGGTTTCGGCGATGGCCCCGAGGGCGGCATTCCTGCGCAGGAGGGCAGTGGTGTTGCCAAGCTCGGGAACTGGCGGCGACAGCGTGAAATCGTTGATGACCGCTCCGCCACGCAGGGAGAGTCCTACACTGTGCGGCAGTTCCACATGGGCGGCGTCCAGCGGTACCAGCAGGCCCCGGGCAAGCAGCCAGTCAACAGGCCCGACGTCGGCGCCCTCGTTCGCCACGGACGCCTTGCGTTGCGCCTGGGGAACGGCACCCATGGCCCAGTTGCGGAACCGGGCGAGCAGCGCCGTCGTGCGTTCCGGGGCTCCGGCCAGAACCTTTTGCAGGGCCTCGGGCGATGATGTCCAATGCTGCAGGGACAAGGCTGCTTCCATGGGTGTGGTGGCCGGCTGGATGGCCACGCCGCTGCGGTGCAGTTCGGAAACCAGTTGGACCGCACGCTGGGCAAAGGCGGGCTGCAGCCGGACCAGTTCTGTGTAGCTGCGGCCCAGGCCCGCCGGGTAGATGCCCACCACATCCTTCAGGCACCCCACGGGAAGGTAGAACCGCTGGCGCCGGGCAGTGGAAGGGGTTCCGTGTGGCGGCTCCGCCCGGTGCACCAGCGCCAGCTCCTGGAGTGAGGCCAGGATGCGTTCCACCGCGGTGACCGTGGATCCTGAGATCAGTTTCCTGACCACTGTTGCCGAGGCGCTGTGTTCGGTGTCCGTGTTGGTGCAGAGGTGGAGGGTTTCCAGGACCTGCATCTGGGGTTTGTTGAGGCGCTCCAGTGCGCGCTGGACGCTGACCCGGGCACTGGCCCGGGCGGCGAGTGCGGAGAAATCGGGGACGGTGGGAGAGATAAGGTCCGGCCGCGCAGCGAACAGGGCCCGCAACGATTCGTCGCTGCGTGCCTCCAGTTCCTTGCTGAGCGCGCGAATGAGGGACATCAGTCCAACGTTACCGCCCGCCGGGCTTTCCTGCCCGGCGCCTGCCGGCCACACTGTCCAGCACCAGGAAGAGCATCAGCAGGAAGGCCAGCGGCAGGCCGTACAGGGCGGTGGAGGTGACCCACACGGGCGCCACGGAGCCTGCAAACGCGAATGCCATCACCGCGCCCACCGCCACCAGGGACAGGATGGCAACAAACGCTGCGCAGATCATCAGGGGCCGCCGGTACCGCGTGGGTGTCATGCCCGTAACGCTAACAGCACGCGGCGCCGTGATGAGCCGTTGAAAGCGGGATTCCGCTGTCAGTCAGGATAACCTTGAACAATACAGACCAACACGGTCCGGGCCCTCATACCCTGAACCCGCACATCAGTGCGGATGCGGTGACGGCCGTCCGTGTCTCAAGACGTCAGAACGAAGAGGGTTGATTACGTGCCTACCGGCAAGGTCAAGTGGTATGACAAGGAAAAAGGTTTCGGATTCCTCGCGGGCGAGGACGGCCAGGAAGTCTTCCTGCCCAAATCTTCGCTCCCGGAAGGCGTCACGGACCTGAAGGCCGGGACGCGGGTTGAGTTCGGTGTGGCAGACGGCCGTAAAGGCGCGCAGGCATTGGGTCTGCGGGTCCTGGACAAGACCCCTTCGATTGCCAAGGCCAAGCGGCCGAGCGCCAAGGACCTCGCCCCCCTCGTTCAGGACCTGGTGACAGTACTGGACAACCTCTCCGGCACCTTGTCCGCAGGTAAGTACCCGGAAGGCAACAAGGGCAAGGCCATCGCCGCTGCCCTGCGTAAGGTTGCCGACGAGCTGGACGTTTAGGTCTGCTGATGAACCCGGAAGGCGAACAGCAGGAGGCAACAACCGGCGGCCAGCCAGGCGAAACGGCCGGCCAGCCAGAACTGGTCCTGCCCCCAACAGATGCCGGCACCACTGACGCGGGCACCACTGAGGTGACCCCTACGGACGCCGGCACCACTGACGCGGCCCCTACTGACGCCACCGCTGATGCCGCCACCGCGGCAAAGCCGGGGGCGGCGCGGCGTGCCGCTGTGCCTGTATGGCGGACCGGCAAGCCGGACGCCTTCCTCGCCGCTGCTGTGGACGTGGCGCGCACGGCCATCGAAGGCATCACTGCCGCCTCGGACATTGGCCAGCACGTTGCGGCCCGAAGTGAGGGCGACCGCCTTGTCACGCACCTGTTCGAATCCAAGCTGCCCGGCTACCAGGGCTGGCAGTGGTACGCGGTCCTGACCCGCAACTCCCGCTCCAAGGTTGTCACGGTCAATGAGCTGGGCCTGCTGCCGTCGGAGGACTCCATCCTGGCCCCGGAATGGGTGCCATGGGCGGAGCGTGTCCGCCCGGAGGATGCCCAGGAAGCAGAAGCCGCCGGGCAAGCCGTGCCTGCGACAGAGGCACCAGTGGACGATCTCGAGGATGTGGATCAGGACGACGCCGACCAGGGCGGCGACGCCGATCAGGATTCTCCGAGTCCCGACGACACGCACCAGGACGACGCCGATCAGGACGACGCTTATCAGGTCGGCGATCACGACGCCGATCAGGACGACGCCGATGAGAGCCCGGCCGGAGGGGCCCACTAGGCCCTTGGCACTGCCCCTGGGTCTGGGAAAGATCCAGTCGGCTTCACGGCGTGAGCTTCAGCAGGGCGGCAGGTGAGGGCCGCAGCGGAGCTGCGGCGCGCTGCATCACTGTCCCTCAAACAGCAAAACGGCGCCGGCCGGGGAAAACCCGGGCGACGCCGTCGAGCACTGACAGGACCTTCAGGCGGGAATCGCTACTTGCGGAGTTCAGCCACCACGTGGTCGATGCAGGCTAGCAGCGCCGATACGTCGGCGGGCTCGATCGCCACAAAGGTGGCGATCCTGAGCTGGTTGCGTCCCAGTTTCCGGTACGGCTCCGTGTCCACGACGCCGTTCGCGCGCAGTACCTTGGCCACCGCTGCCGCGTCCACTGACTCGTCAAAGTCGATGGTGGCAATAACGTTGGAGCGTTCGTCGGCCTTGGCCACATACGGGGAAGCGAAGTCGGAAGCCTCTGCCCACGTGTAAATGCGGCCGGCGGAATCGGCGGTCCGCTTGGAGGCGAAGTCGAGCCCTCCGTTGTCGTTGAGCCAGCGGACCTGCGCGTCCAGGGTCACGAGGGTGGAAAGCGACGGCGTGTTGTACGTCTGGTTGAGGCGCGAGTTGTCTACAGCGGTCTGCAGGTCCAGGAAGTCCGGGATCCAGCGGCCGCTGGCTTTGATGCGGGCGGCGCGTTCCAGCGCGGCGGGGGAGAAGAGGCCCAGCCACAAGCCGCCGTCGGAAGCGAAGTTCTTCTGGGGTGCGAAGTAGTACACGTCCGTCTCGGCCACGTCTACGTCGAGTCCGCCCGCTGCTGATGTTGCATCCACCAGCACAAGGGCGCCGTCGTCCGCACCTGCGACCCGCTTCACCGGCGCCACAACGCCAGTAGACGTTTCGTTCTGCGGCCAGGCGTAGACATCCACGCCGGCCTCCGCCGTTGCCTCAGGGCGCGTGCCGGGCTCTGACGTGATGATGGTGGAGGCCTCAAGGAACGGCGCCTTGTTGGTGGCGGACGCGAACTTGGAGCCGAATTCGCCAAACGAGAGGTGCTGGGCCTTGTTCTCCACCAGGCCAAAGCTGGCAACATCCCAGAAGGCCGTGGAGCCACCCACGCCCAGGACAACCTCATACCCCTCGGGGGCGCGGAAGAATTGGTTCAGGCCCTCACGGACAGAGCCCACCAGGTTCTTGACCGGGGCCTGACGGTGCGACGTACCAAGAATCGTGGTGGATGCAGCGGAAAGCGCCTCGATTTGTTCCGGCCTGACTTTTGAAGGTCCGGCACCGAACCGTCCGTCCTTTGGCAGGAGGTCGGCGGGAATAGTGATGCTGGTTTCGCTCACAGGGGCTCCAATTTCGGCGTGGACGCACTTCACGTCCGGGACGGTGGGGTGGCGGGCAGTCAGCAGTGACTGCAATTATGGACCTCCCTTATTCTGCCTGACAGCCAGATGCGGCGGGAACCGGACCGTCATAGTCCGGTCATTGAGACCTGCCCTGCGACCTCCGGTGAAAGGTGGCAGGGGAGTGCGGGAGACATGATGCGCAAGCTCCAGGGCAGCACTTGCGGAGGGCGCCAGGAGAATACCCGCCCTGAGAACTGACGCGAAATTGACCCTGACAGGGGGTGGCGAAATTATCCGGACAAACTCAAAATAGGCTAAGCTTTTCAACGGACTACGTCGCTGTGGGTGGGCGATACGGATGGGATTGCCCAAGGTACTGCGCTCGAGGGAGCTGAGCTGGATGACGGATCTGATCGATACTACGGAGATGTATCTTCGGACCATTTTGGAGCTTGAGGAAGAGAACATTGTCGCTCTTCGGGCCCGCATCGCTGAACGGCTGCGCCACTCCGGCCCCACGGTGTCCCAGACCATTGGGCGGATGGAGCGGGACGGCCTGGTGGTGGTCTCCGGAGATCGTCACCTGGAACTCACGACAATCGGCCGCAAGCGCGCCATCGAAGTCATGCGCAAGCACCGGCTCGCGGAACGGCTCCTTGCTGATGTGATTGGCCTGGATTGGGCATATGTCCATGACGAGGCCTGCCGCTGGGAACACGTGATGAGCGAACGGGTGGAGCGGCGCATCTATGAAATGCTGGACCACCCCACTGAATCCCCTTATGGCAACCCCATCCCCGGTCTGGCGGCCCTTGGTGGTGCAGAGCCCAGTGGGATCGCAGACGGTGTGATTAATCTCCTGGACGCGATGAAGGGTTACGGCCAGGGCTCCCAGGTGACTGTCAGCCGCCTTGCCGAGCCAATCCAGGTGGAGCCAGAGTTGCTGGTTCAACTCGACGAGGGCGGGATTCGGCCGGGAGCCTCCGTCTCCCTTGAGCGCGTCGGGGAGTACATTTCCGTCCGCGTGCCCGGGATAGAGGGGGCGCTGGAGTTGCCGCCGGAAGTAGCGGCCCACGTCTTTGTTTCTGTCGGCTGATTTAGCCTAATCGAGGGACAAATCCGGGGCCCGCGGCGGGGCCCCGTTGCCTTGTTGTGAGCGAGCACATAAAAGATAACGGAATTGTTACACGGGCTTTAATCGCCTATAGTTGATCCCCAAGCGTTGATACTAAAGCGTTACCTGATCTGGAGCCGAGCTCTGCCAGCGGATCAGGTGCACGAGTCACTTAACTGGCAGAGGCGGAGGAACCACAACCGGCAGCCGAAAGGCTGCCTTGGGGTGAAGTCCGTCAGCGGCAAGCCTCTTCCAGCGAAGGATCCTACGGGATATCTCTGTGCCGAAGCTTGCTTACGGCGGACCGGGTCTTTGAACTCTCTGACCCGAATCCGACAGCTAACTTCGCAGGCTACCCAGAGAGGAACCGTTCTTGACCATGCAAAATTCCAGGGGCCGCCGTCGCGCCGCCGGCCCGCCTTCGGCGCCCCGGGTTGCCGAGGTTCTTGCCGCGAACAGACCACGCGACCCCCAACGTGATGCGCGCCGCCGGCGTGGTCCGTTCCAGCAAATCAGCGATTTTGCCGCGGCCAGCGGCGTAGGGCAGAAGGCCGGGATTGCCCTCGCCGCCACCGGCCTGGTCCTCACGGTCACGGTTCCCGCAACCGGCCCCGTCATGGCCACCCCTGCTGTCGGCCAGACTGCAACCTCAGCCGCCTCAGTCTTGCCGCAACCTGAAATTTCCGCAGAGGCGGGTGCGCAGATCGACTTCAGCCGCTCCTCCGTGGTGACGCAGGGCGATCCGGATGGCAAGCTCAAGCAGCTGCTGAGCGCGCAGTCTGCGGGTTCAATCACCCGCGCCGCATCCGCCGGCAGCCTGGGTGCACCGCTGGCTTCACTCGTGACCGCCTCTCCGTTCGGTTACCGCGTCAGTCCCATTACCGGTGGTTCCGGCGACTTCCACCGCGGCCAGGATTATGTGGCCCAGTGCGGAACGTCGGTCCTGGCAGCCGCGAGCGGCACCGTGACCTTTGCCGGCTGGCATCCCTACGGCGGCGGCAACCGTGTTGTGGTGGACCATGGCAACGGCCTGGAGACCACGTACAACCACCTCTCCTCGTTCAACGTCCACGTGGGCCAAACCGTCACCAGGGGCGAAGTTGTGGCGCTCAGCGGCACCACCGGGGCTTCTACCGGCTGCCACCTTCACTTTGAGGTGCAGGTCAACGGAGAAGTCGTCGATCCCACCGGATGGCTTTAAGTGATGGAAAACTCTCAAATCGCTGTGACATGCCGTGACCTGAATGTGACATTCGCTCTAAACTGTTGTAACGTCTAAAGCGCGTCAACTTTTCCGAAGTTGACGCTCTTGAGTGGATTGCCTAGCTCTGCCACCGCTCAAGGTCCGTTCGCATGACATCGTCTGGCAGGGGCGGGGGAACCAATTTTGGTCTTCGATTTATGAAGGCCTTGGGGTTAAGTCGCAAAGCTTCCCAGGAAGCAGCGCGGCCGGGTGACTCCCATCCGAATCCGACAGCTCACCTCGCAGGCATTGGGAGAGGCTACCTTCGTGTCTTCACGCCATAATTCTGCGCGCCACCGTGCGCAAACGGTTCGTACCAACCCATTGGACTCCGTGTCCAAGGCTGTTAGTGCAAATGCCGGGACCGTAGGTCGCCAGGCTGCTGTCATTGCAGCCGCATCAGGCCTGATCCTGAGCATGGGGCTTCCGGCCAACGCCGCCGACACCACCGCGGGCATCTCCGCTTCCACGGAGTCTGGTTCCGCGCAGCCTGCACTTGCCGTTACGGCTGCACCCACCGCTACGGTGTCCTTCGAGCGTCCCGTGGTCAAGACCACGGCTGCTCCGAAGATCGAAACCGTGCGTCCGCAGTCTACTGAGACGGCCACGCGGGCATCCGGAGCAACGGCTACCACCGCCTCCAAGCTGACGGACACTGTCTCCTCTGCTGCGGCGTCGGGTCTGGCTGCAATTGCCTACACCGGAATCGGCAGCCCCTACGTCTGGGGCGGCACAACCCCCAACGGCTGGGACTGCTCCGGTTTCACCCAGTGGGTTTACGCCCAGGCAGGCATCAGCATTCCGCGTGTCAACGCCTGGACCGCGATGAAGCCCACCTCCACACCGTCTCCCGGTGACCTTGTCATGCAGAATGGCGGCGCCCACGTAGGCATTTACGTTGGCAACGGCATGATGATCAGCGCCTTGAACCCCTCACAGGGAACGCTGCTGCACTCTGTCGCCTCCACAGGCGGCGGATCGTACTACACCATGAGCTAGTTCCGCCTCCGGAACTGCTCCCACGGGTTCCGGAAGAACGATTCCTCCCCGGAAACACTTTTCGCTGAATCCCCGTTCGGGGCGTGCCGGCGTACCCCCAAGATGCCGGCGCGTCCAAAGCCCTTCGGTTGCCCATGTGGTCCTGAGGAAAACGAAAGAGAGAAATAATGACTACACGTGCAACTGTTGCACGGCACCGCGCCGAGGTTGTCAAGACCAACTCGCTGGCTGTCATTGCCAAGGCTGTCGGCGACAACGCCGGCGGCGTGGGCCGCCAGGCCGCAGTCATCGCTGCTGCCTCCGGCCTTGTTCTGACCAGTGGTATCGCGGCCAACGCTGCTGACACCAACGTTCAGCGTGAATCTGCTTCCACTTCCGCTCTCGGTGTCGAAGCTGCAGCTCCGGCAACCATTTCGGCGGCTTCCACCATCTCCATCTCCTACGAGAAGCCCGCGGTCACCACCACACCGGCTCCCGTCGTCGAGGCTCCTGAGCCCGTGGTTGAGGTTCAGGAAGCTCCCGCCGCCAAGCCCGTGGCCTCTGTCAAGGTTGCAGCAGCCGTTCCTGCCGGTCCCGTTGCCGCGAGCAGCAAGGGCCAGGCCATCCTGTCCGCCGCTTATGCACAGCTGGGCGTCAACCAGGACTGCACCATGCTGGTGACCAACTCGCTTGCAGCGGTAGGCATCAACTTCCACGACTGGCCCGCCGGATACCTCTCCCTGGGCCGCACCGTCAGTGCTGCCGAGGCCCAGCCCGGCGACCTGATCTACTACGCCGACGGCGGCGCGGGCGTTGCCCACGTGGCTGTTTACGCCGGCAACGGCCAGGCCGTACACGGTGGCTACAACGGCAACCAGACCGTTGTGTTCAGCGCCAACGTTGGTTCCGGCCCCGTCTTTATCCGCATCCCCTAAGACGGCCCGCAGCTCTTCGAAGGACCCCTGCCTGACGGCGGGGGTCCTTTGTGTTGTTCGGCGGACGCTTCGTTTCAGGACCTGGGCTACCCCGACACACACCTTCGATCACCCCTGGATTAGCTGATCAGGGGTTTCTTTGTTTACTCTTGTGGTGTCGATCCATAGCCCGGATATGCCGGGGGCAGCCGGCCCTCGTGCCCCTGACGGGTGCGGCCGTGAAGAGGTAAGTGCATGCGCACTCTCGTTCTGAATGCTGGATATGAACCGCTGGCGGTGATCACCTTCCGCCGGGCGCTGGTGCTTGTGCTCACGGGCAAGGCAAGCGTGGTAGCCGAAGGCGAGGATCCCGTGGTGGGGCCGCAGGAGATATTGGGCCGCCCGTCCGTGATCCTCCTGAACCGCTACATCCGCCCCCGATACAACCAGAACACCGCGGTCAGCCGCCGCGGTGTTTTGCGTCGGGACGGACACCGCTGCGCCTACTGCGGCAAGGCAGCCCACACCATCGACCATGTTCACCCCAAATCGCGCGGAGGCGCGGATTCCTGGGAAAACCTGGTAGCTGCCTGCCTTCGCTGCAACAACCTCAAGGGAGACCACACTCCGGGGGAAATGGGCTGGAAACTGAGGTTCACGCCTGAGCCTCCACATGGCACCATCTGGCAGATCAAGGAGCTGGAGAAGCCCACTCCGGCCTGGGACCCGTTCCTGCTGCCGGAACGCGCAGCCTGACGCAGGCTGCCTGATGTCACCCTGCGTGATGCCTGCCTGATATCGCACCGCTAGGCTGGCAGTGTGGATTCAGACGTGGAATTTGACGCCGTCATTCTTGCCGGCGGACGCTCCTCAAGGCTGGGCGGCCAGCCCAAACAATGGATGACGTACCGGGGCGCAACCCTCCTTCAGCTGTCACTTGACGCTGCCCGGGGCGCTGCCGGCGTGGCGGTAGTGGGGCCAGAGGACGGTGCCTTGCCGGCCGAGGTGTTGACGTGCAGGGAGGATCCGCCGTTCGCGGGGCCTGCTGCCGCAGTAGCGGCCGGGTTGGCGGCGCTGGCGTACGCCGGAGCGCTCAAGCCATTCACGCTGGTGCTGGCATGCGACATGCCCAGGGCCGGGACTGCTGTCCAAGCCCTTCGAGACGGAATTCGCGACGGGGCCGAAGGGGTGATGGCAGTTGACCAGGATGGCCGCCGGCAGCCGCTCCTGGGGTTTTATAGCACAGCCGCGCTACAACGCTCGGTTCAAGATCTCGCCTCCCGTGGTGCCTTAATCAACGGTTCGGTGATGGCACTACTTGCTAGTCTGGACGTGCAGCTTGTCACCGTCCCGGCAGGGTCCACAGACGATGTGGATACCTGGGACGATGCCGCCGCACTTGGAGTGGCCGGCCAGGAACCGTGACCAGGTTCCGGACCAGAGCGGCCGCAATGGAATTGGAGGCAGACAGTGAAGAGCCAGGATGAAACGCTGGAGGAATGGTGCAGGTCCCTGCTCCAGGCCTATGAGCTTGAGGACGTCCAGATGGACGTCAATGCGATCCTTTCGCTCGCCGGCGTGGCGGCCCACTCAGTAGTCCGGCCTGCCGCACCCCTGACAACCTTCATTGCCGGCTTCGCTGCCGGACTTGCCTCCGGCTCAGGGCAGGCCACCGATTCGGCCTCCATGGCAGCGGCGATGGATGTGGCACGGGCCCTGGCCAAGGACTACGACGCTGAAGCCGCCGGGACTCCGGCCGAATGACTGCCGGACCCGGCGAAGAACCTGGGGATCCGGAAAAGCCTGGCGTCCCCGAAGCTCGGGAAACGCAGCAGACCACCCAAAACCAGGACTCCCTTCAGGCCCCCGAAACGCCTCAGGCCCCTGAAGCACCGCATGCAGAATCCGGCCATCTTGCCCACACCTGGCAGGAAGCCCGGACGGCTGCCTTTGAATGTGCCACACCCATTCCTGCCGGACGCGTGCCGCTGCAGCACGCGCTGGGCAGGGTTCTGGCAGGGGATATCACTGCGCTGCACGACATGCCGCACTATGCCTCCTCCGCCATGGACGGCTGGGCTGTTAACGGCAGTGGACCCTGGATCATTGCCGAACCCGGGCAGCGGCTGGCGCCGCACCAGGCTAGTCCCATCGTGACCGGAGGCCTGATCCCGCCCGGGGCCAAGGCGGTGCTGCGCAGCGAAAGCGCGGTCCTGGGCACGGACGACGACGGCCTGCCGATCCTGATGACCGGGGGCACGGCCCGGCCCGGTGAACCTCGGAACGGCCAGCACATCCGGAAGGCAGGCGAGGAAGCAACGGCCGGGGAAGTGTTGGTCCCCGCAGGTGTTGCCCTTAACCCGGCCCATCTGGCCCTTGCCGCGCTGGCCGGCCACGACGCGCTGCTGGTCCAGGGAAAACCCGTGGTCAAACTCCTCCTGACAGGCTCCGAAGTGGTCACCCATGGCGTACCTGAGCCCGGCAAGGTCCGGGACACTTTCGGTCCGCAGCTCCCTGCCGTGGTGGGAATGCTCGGCGGGATCTTCGGAGGCCAGGAAAAGATCGGCGACACCTATTCTGAATGGCTGGAAGGGCTGGAAGACGTCGCTTTGCCGCCCGAACCTCCGTCATCTCCGGAGGACGGGGCGGACGTGGCGGCGCCCGCTGTCCTGCCCGCCGACGTCGTGATCACCACCGGCGGAACGGGCCGCTCCGGGACGGACCATCTGCGCCAGGCGGTGGCCGAACTCGGCGGGCGGCTGATCATTGACGGAATCGCCATGCGCCCCGGTCATCCCGCCGTCCTGGCCGAGCTCCCGGACGGACGCTTTGTGCTGGGCCTGCCCGGCAATCCCCTGGCCGCCATGATGGCGTTATCCACCGTGGGTGTACCGCTGCTGGCAGCGCTTGGCCACGGAACCATGCCCCCGGTCCAGGAGGTCCCCTGCGGAACAACTATTGAACCGGATCCGGGCCGCACCAGGCTGATGCCCTTCCGCCTGCTCTACGGCATGGCGTCTCCGGCGCAGCACACGGGACCCGGCATGATGCGGGGCCTGGCCTCCGCGCAGGGGGTGATGGTGGTGCCGCCGCACGGGGTGCAGTTGGGTGAAGCTGTGCCGGCGTTCGCGCTCCCTTGGGGACCGCCGGTTCCTGTCCCCGAGCCTGCGGGAGCGAAGTCCAAAGCCAAAGCCGGCGCCAGGACAGCGGGACGGACGGCCGGCAAGGCTGCGGCAAAGCCTGCTGCTCCGGCCGGACCTGTCGACTGGAGCGCACTGCTGGGCTGACGCCTGCCGGGCCTGCACCGGCTGGCATCGCCAAGCAGGGCTTGCGATGATGGAGCTATGAACAGCCATCAGGGCCAATCCGGCGCGTCCGGGACTCATCTAATCCGCACAGCCAGGACGGCGGCAAGCGCATGGGACGAGTGACCCAGCGCCGAAAGGTGCACAAATATGTCCTGGACGGCTCGCCCAACGCTCTCGAGTTCCCCGTCCGGCACCGCGAGGACGTGCTTGCGGTTGAAGAACCGCTGGAGATCCGGATCGGGACACTTTCCTTCTCCGTGACAATGCGGACGCCCGGTGACGACTTTGACCTGGTGGCCGGATTCCTGGTGTCCGAGGGTGTTATCTGGGAACCGGAGCAGCTGGTGTCCCTCCGGTTCTGCGCCGGTGAGGACGAAAATGGAGTCCAGACCTTCAACGTCGTGGAGGCCCAGCTCCGGCCGGACGTCCAGATACCGGAAACCGGCCGGAACGTCTACACCTCCAGTTCATGCGGCATTTGCGGCACGGATTCGATCGAAGCGGTCCACAAGTCTTCCCACTACAGCCCTGCCGCGGACACCTTGACGCTTCCCGCGGAAACCCTGGCCTCCCTGCCCGGCCGGCTTCGCGAAGCCCAGGCAGTTTTCGACGTCACCGGCGGAGTCCACGCCGCCGGCCTTTTTAGCATCAAGGACGACGGCGACGTGGAGCTTTTGTGCCTCAGGGAGGACGTGGGCCGCCACAACGCCGTGGATAAGGTGGTGGGCTGGGCCCTCCGGGAACGCCTCCTTCCGCTGTCCGGACTGGTCCTGCAGGTATCAGGACGGGCATCGTTCGAACTTGTCCAAAAGGCCGCCCTCGCCGGAATCCCCGTTCTGGCTGCCGTCAGTGCGCCTTCCAGCCTTGCCGTGGAGTTGGCGGAAGCCAGCGGCATAACCCTGGCAGGATTCAGCCGCGGCACTAGCCTGAACGTCTATGCCGGACATCAGCGGATCACTCTCCCCGCGCCCGCGCAGCTGCCAGCCGAGCTGCCGGGATAAGTGCAGAACGGAGGCTGTGGCGTGGGCAACGGAGCTTGGTTATTGGACGACAGCCCGGTAGATTTTGTCCATCGAATGGACAGCTTAGCCAGATCCAAGTTCTCCCGTTTCAAGCATTAAAGAGGCCAAACATTGCATGACGATCGCCGGATCACGGAAGTGCGCCTGGACCGCTTTGTGCGTGAGCGGGTCATTCCCGCTGTTTACACGCGCATGGTTCCGCTGACGCTGACCAGCTGGGATGTACCGGACGAACCAGTGACTGTGATGGAGGCACTGCGGCAGGATTTCCTGCCACAGGAGCACGGCGCTGCCTGGGGCAAGCCGTGGGGTACCAAATGGCTGAGACTGCAGGGTGATGTCCCTGAATCCTGGGGAACGGAACCGGACACCGCCGTCGAAATGGTGGTGGACCTGGGCTTCACCACGGAAATCCCGGGCTTCCAGTGTGAGGGGATAGCTTGGCGTCCTGACGGCACGATCATCAAGGCGATCTCGCCACGGAACCAGTACATTCCGCTCAAGCTCCTGGGCAGCGGCATGGCCGTGGATTTCTATGTCGAAGCCGCAGCCAATCCGGACGTCGCGCAGGGGTGGACCTTTGCCGCCATGCCCTACGGCGATAAGGCAACGGCCGGAACGGCGCCGCAGTACAGGCTCGGCACTATCGCCATCGCGGAACTGAACCAGTCGGTGTGGGAGCTCCAGCAGGACATCTGGACGCTGGCGGGGCTGATGCACGAGCTCCCCATGGAGCAGCCGCGCCGCCATGAAATTCTCCGGGCACTGGAACGCATGATGGACCTCATGGACCCGGACGACATCGCCGGAACAGCAGCTGCGGGTCGCGAGGCACTCACCGAGGTGCTGTCCAGGCCTGCCTACGCCTCTGCCCACCAGTTGGTGGCCACAGGCCATGCGCACATCGATTCGGCTTGGCTGTGGCCGGTGCGGGAAACCATCCGCAAGTGCGCCAGGACCTTCTCCAACGTAGTCTCGCTGATGGACGAAAACCCGGACTTTGTCTTCTCCTGCTCCTCGGCCCAGCAGTTCGCCTGGATGAAGGAGTTCTATCCGGAACTTTTTGGCCGCATCCGGGAGAAGGTCAAGGCGGGCCAGTTTGTCCCGGTGGGCGGCATGTGGGTCGAATCGGACACCAACATGCCGGGCGGGGAAGCGATGGCCCGCCAGTTTGTGGAGGGCAAGAGCTTCTTCCTCGCGGAGTTCGGCATCGACTGCCGGGAAGCCTGGCTCCCGGACTCGTTCGGCTACTCCGGCGCCCTGCCGCAGATCGTCAAGTCGGCCGGCAGCCGCTGGTTCCTTACGCAGAAGATCTCCTGGAACCAGCTGAACCGGATGCCCCACCACACCTTTAGCTGGGAAGGCATTGACGGCACCAGGCTGTTCACGCACTTCCCTCCCATTGACACCTATAACTCCGAGTTAAGTGGGCGCGAACTGGCGCACGCTGAGCGCAACTACCGGGACCATGGCCGCGGAAATACGTCGCTTGTCCCATTCGGATACGGCGACGGCGGGGGCGGTCCCACCCGTGAAATGCTGGCAGCTGCAAGCCGGACGGCTGACCTGGAGGGTTCACCCAAGGTGCGCATCGGTTCCGCCGAGAGTTTCTTTACCCAGGCAGAGGAGGAATACAAGGCGCTGCCGGTCTGGGTGGGGGAGATGTACCTCGAGCTGCACCGCGGCACCTATACCAGCCAGGCCCGGACCAAACGCGGCAACCGCCGTAGCGAACATCTCCTCAGGGAAGCTGAACTTTGGTGCACCACCGCCGCTGTCCGGAGCGGGGGATCCTTCCCGTATCCCGCGGCCGAGCTCAAGCGGCTCTGGCGGCTGGTGCTGATGCACCAGTTCCACGACATCCTGCCGGGCAGCTCCATTGCCTGGGTGCACCAGGACGCCGAGCGGAATTACTCGGCCATCGCCTCCGGTTTGGAGGATCTCATTGCCAGGGCCGCTGCGTCGGTGCTCGGTTCCGGATCCCGCGAGTTCCTCCTGAACGCCGCGCCCCACGCCCGCCACGGGGTTCCTGCCCTGGGCGCCGCAGAACCAGCCGCCCCGCCCCTGCCCGGGGGGGTGTCCCCGGCGGCGGGTGGCTACGTCCTGGACAACGGGATTGTCAGGGCGGTGCTGGATGGCAACGGATTGATCGTGTCCCTGACGGACTACGCCACGGGCCGGGAAGCCATTGCGTCAGGCCAACGGGGCAACCTGTTGGAACTGCACCGCGATACGCCCAATGAATGGGATGCCTGGGACATCGATGAGTTCTACCGGCGCAACGTCACAGCCCTGACTGATGTCACGGCTGTGAGGCTGGAACAGGAGGGCCAGACTCCCGTCGTCGTTGTGGAGCGCCTGGCTGGATCTTCTCCCGTGACCCAGCGGATCATGCTTGAGGCCGGCAGCGACTCCCTGTCCATCACCACCACCGTCGATTGGCAGGAACGCGAGAAGCTCCTCAAGCTGGGCTTTGCCCTGGATGTCCGGGCGGACCGTTCAGCATCCGAGACGCAGTTTGGCCACGTGTTCCGTCCCACCCACGTCAACACGTCCTGGGAGGCTGCGAAGTTCGAAATCTGCGCCCACCGCTGGATTCATGTTGCAGAGCCCGGCTACGGCGTCGCCATCTCGAACTCTTCCAGCTATGGGCACGACGTCACCAGGAGCATTAGGGAGGACGACGGCGGGACCACCACTACCGTGCGGCTCTCACTCTTGCGGGCGCCCAAGTTCCCGGACCCAGCGGCGGACCGCGGACGGCACGAACTGACGGTGACCATCCGTCCCGGCGCCGGCATCGCGGAGGCAATCGAGGAGGGGTACCGCACCAACCTGCCGCCACGGGTGATACGTGGCGGCCAGGCAGTGGAACCCCTGTTTACTGTGGGCAATCCCGCCCTGGTCATTGAGGCTGTCAAGCTTGCCGAGGACGGCTCGGGTGATGTGATCGTCCGGCTCTACGAATCCCTGGGGCAGAGATCGGCAGGGTTGCTCACAGCAAATTTCCCGGTCACGGCCGTCCACTCCACGGACCTGCTGGAACGGCAGGCAGACGCACCAGGAATTACGGTAACAGGGCCGGACTCCGTGGATCTAAGCCTGCGCCCCTTCCAACTGGTGACCTTAAGGTTCGTGCGCTAAAGGAAGGTTCGTGCGCTAAAAAGGTACCGGGCGGACCTGCCGCGGCAGGCCGGCGGGCCCCATCACATCGGGGTTGCACTGTTTGCTTTGGTGCGCCGTGATGCGGCAGGTGCCGTTAAACAGGCTGAGTGGGGGCGGTCCCCAACGGCCGCCACCACTCATCCCCCCAAGATGTGCAAAGGACCGTTGAGGCCTAAACGTCCAAGAATTTATCCCCGTTCGAAAACGCTCCGGCCCCGCCTTCACACATTCATGATTGTTTCACATTCTAATGATTTTGTGAACTGATGAAGGTTGCCCGGCGGTTTAAGTCCTTGCGGGCACCACAGTGCGTCCGTACCGGATCCTTGCCGCCCAGATCAGCCCGAGCCCCACCACAAAGCACAGGACAGCGGTGTAATTGATGATGAACTCGGCGGTGCCCCACTGCGGCGGCACCAGCGGGAACAGCAGCGTCAGGGCGATAGCCATGGCTCCCGCCGCCAGCAGGAAGGCCGCGAACCGCACCATGCCGGGAAGGCTGCTCCTGACCGCCCTCACCATGGCAGGCAGCAAGGCAAGGGAGGCATAAGCGGGGTAGGCGCGGCCGGCGGCGCCGTAAAGCTCAGCCAAAACCCCGTTACGGGCGTCCTTGCCGGATACGGCGGCCATGCCTGCCGAGGAGCCTGCGGTATCCATCATCAGGAACAGCACCAGCACCGCGGCGGAGATCAGCGCCAGGACACTGATACCGATCCGGCCCGTGATGAACCGATGCCCTTCGGCAGCCCCGAAACCCTTGGTTACTCGGATGCCCACGAAAAAGATGGCCGCAAAGATGATGTAGCGGAGGATGAGGTTTGCCACGTTGATGCCGCCCAAAGCCTGATCGATGGCAACGTACGGTGCTTCAATGCTGAGCAGGATGGCCACGGTCAGGAGCGCGAAGATGTAGAAGACGGCCCGGTTCTGCCCCCGCAGTGCACTGGGAATCCGGGCCGCTGCGGTGACGGCGCACAAGGCGAGCGTTGACCACTGAAGGATTTCGATCATCCCAGGTTCTCCCAGATTTTGTCGGTTTGTTCCTGATCGTGCTCCTGGCGGCGAAGCGTCCTGCCCAGCGCCTGCAGCCTTTCCCCGGCGAGCGTCGTCAGCTCTCCATCCGTCAGGGTGTCCAGGGCCGCCTGCCGGGCCCCTGGCGGCCACCCTGCCTCCGCCTCGGTGACAAGACCGGTGGCCACGAGGCCGCCAACAGGGCCAACGCCGGCGGCCAGGGACGTGGCGAGGGCCAGCTCAGGGGAAAGCCTGTTCGCGGTCAGCTGTGCCGAATAGTTCTGGGGCGCGATGCCTGTGGCAACCGAGACGCGGTGCCGCAGTTCGCCGTCGTCGATGGCTTCCACCCAGTTCTTGACGGAGGTGGCATGCGGCGCCGGGCTGAGGGCCGGCCTTTCGGTGGAGGGCTGCGCCGCCGGTTCCACCGACTCCCGGGCGAGGAGCGCCCTGAGGAGATCGGGAGTCGAGACCTGGCTGACAAGTTCGGACCTGGTGGGCTGATGCTGGGGTGCGGCCAGTTCTTGGAACGCCTCGAAGCTGGCCAACGCCGTCACCGGATTGATGTTGAAGGCCCGGCTAATACTCACCACGGTGGTTTCCGCGACCTTGCCACGGACCAGTTGCTGGGCCAGGGTTGTCCGTTTGATCCCGGAAATCCGGCAGACGTCAGCCGTGCTGGTGTCCGGCGCGATGCCTTGCAGCCAGCGCTGGAACGCCTTGGCGGGAAGGGGCATTGAGTGCTCTCTGCAGAACGGATGTCTGCCCTCATTTTAGCGTGCCGGGTTGCCTGGGATTTTACGCCCGGCCGTGCTTCGACTATGCTTGATGGTCGAGCCCGTTGGTCCGTACACCCCCCAAGTCCGGACCGGCGGGTTCTTTCATGCGCCGAGGACGGACCAATGACTGCAACCCTTGTTGCCAAAGAACTTTCCGGTGGTCACGACCACCGCACACTCTTCTCAAAGCTCTCCCTGACAGTGGCTCCCGGTGATGTGGTGGGGGTGGTTGGTGCCAACGGCGCCGGGAAGTCCACACTGCTCCGCCTGCTGGCCGGTGTTGACCAACCGCAGGACGGAACCGTCAGCCTCGCCCCCGCGGACGCCTTCGTGGGCTGGCTTCCGCAGGAGCATGAACGCGTGGCCGGGGAAACGGTGGCGGGCTATATTGCACGCCGGACCGGCTGCGCCCAGGCCACCGCTGAGATGGAGTCCACCGCGGAGGCCCTGGGATCTGGTGCTCCCGGCGCGGACGACGCCTATTCGCTTGCTTTTGACCGCTGGATGGCCTCTGGCGCAGCGGACTTGGATGAGCGGCTTCCGGCCGTGCTTGCGGACTTGGGACTGGAAACCGGCCCGGATGCCCCCATGACCGGGCTCTCCGGCGGCCAGGCAGCCCGGGTGGCGCTGGCGGCCCTGCTGCTGAGCCGCTTCGACATAGTGCTGCTGGATGAGCCAACCAACGATCTTGACCTGGCTGGACTGGCCAAACTCGAGGCTTTCGTGCAGGGGCTCCGCGGCGGGGTGGTCCTGGTGTCCCATGACCGGGAATTCCTGGCCCGCTGCGTCACCACCATTGTTGAACTGGACCTGGCCCAGAACTCGGTGGCTGTGTACGACGGCGGCTACGAGGCCTTCCTGGAGGAACGGGCTGTGGCCCGCCGCCATGCGAGGGAACGGTTCGAGGAGTTTGCCTCCACCAAGGCGGACCTGGTCTCCCGCGCGCGGACCCAGCGTGAATGGAGCTCCCAGGGAGTTCGAAACGCGATGAAGAAGAGCCCGGACAACGACAAGATCAGGCGCGCGGCCAGCACTGAATCCTCCGAGAAGCAGGCGCAGAAAGTCCGGCAGATGGAATCCCGGATTGCCCGGCTGGACGTGGTGGAAGAGCCCCGGAAGGAATGGCAGCTGCAGTTCACCATCGGGCAGGCAGCACGGTCCAGTGCCGTGGTGGCCACACTGCGGGATGCTGTTGTGCACCAGGGAAGCTTCACCCTGGGCCCGGTCAACCTCCAGCTCAACGCCGGGGAGCGGATCGGCATCACCGGCCCCAACGGCGCAGGCAAGTCCACCCTCCTGCGGCTGCTGCTGGGCGTGCAGGCGCCGGACTCCGGGAACGCGGCCCTGGGTGCATCGGTGGCCATCGGCGAAATCGATCAGGCGCGCGGGCTCCTGGCGGGCCACCTCAACCTGGCGGACGCCGTCGAGGCCGTGCTCACGGACCAGACCCCGGCGGAAGTCAGGACGCTGCTGGCGAAATTCGGGCTGAAAGCCGACCACACGGCACGCTCTGTGGATTCGCTCTCGCCGGGTGAACGGACCCGCGCAGCACTGGCCCTGCTCCAGGCCCGCGGGGTGAACCTGTTGGTCCTCGATGAGCCCACCAACCACCTCGATCTGCCAGCCATTGAGCAACTGGAAGAGGCGCTGGGAAGTTATGAGGGCGCTTTGCTGTTAGTTACCCATGACCGCAGGCTGCTGGAGAACGTCCAGCTGGACGTGCGGTGGAATGTGGAAAACGGGACGGTAACTGAACTATGACAGACACCAAGGAGCACCGCCGATGAGCATGGAAGGGGTGGCCTGGAACTCCCTGTACAAGATCACCAGGGCCAAGAGCGGCTCCAAGCCGTTCTCCAAAGCCACCCTGAAGCGGGTCCTGGGCTTCGCGCGCCCGCACCGCGGGAAACTCATTGCCTTCGTGGCGCTGTCCATCGTGATGGCGTTCCTCGCAGTGGCCACTCCGGTCCTGGCCGGCCAGGTGGTGGATGCCATTGTCGCCAAAGCAGGGGCCGACGAAGTGGTCCGGCTGGCAGTGCTGATCGCCGTTGTTGCCGTTGCCGAAGCCGGACTGGGACTGGTGAGCCGCTGGCTGTCCTCCACCATCGGCGAAGGCGTGATCGTGGACCTTCGCACCCGGGTCTTTGACCACGTGCAGAAGATGCCGATCGCCTTCTTCACCCGCACGCGCACCGGCGCCCTGGTCAGCCGCCTGAACAATGACGTGATCGGTGCTCAATCGGCCTTCGCCGGCACGCTGTCCGGCGTGGTCAGCAACGTGGTGGCGCTGGTCCTGACATTGATGGTGATGCTCGGTACGTCCTGGCAGGTGACCGTCCTGGCGATGATCCTCCTGCCGGTCTTCCTCATCCCCGCCCGCCGCATGGGCTCCAAACTGGCGGACCTCCGGCGCGAGGCCGCAGAGCACAACGCCGCCATGGGCACCCAAATGACCGAACGGTTCTCTGCCCCCGGTGCCACGCTGGTCAAGCTCTTTGGCCGGCCGGACGAGGAATCACGGGAATTCGCGGTGCGCGCCGGCCGGGTCCGCGACATCGGCATCCGCACGGCCATGCTGCAGTTCACCTTCGTCACCGCGCTGACCCTGGTTTCGGCGCTGGCGCTGGCCCTGGTGTACGGACTGGGCGGCTGGCTCGCCATCATCGGGCAACTCGCAGCGGGCGACGTCGTGGTGCTGGCCCTGCTGCTCACGCGCCTTTATGCCCCGCTCACCGCGCTCTCTAACGCGCGGGTGGAAATCATGAGCGCCCTGGTCAGTTTTGAGCGCGTCTTTGAAATCCTGGACCTCAAGCCCCTGATCCAGCAAAAGCCCGACGCCGTGGCCGTGCCGCCGGGGCCTGTCTCCGTCGAGTTCGACGACGTCCGGTTCGCCTATCCCTCCGCTGACAAGGTGTCCCTTGCCTCGCTGGAGGAAGTGGCCACGCTGGACACCCGCGGCGGCGAGGAAGTGCTGCACGGCATCAGCTTCCGGGTGGAGCCCGGCCAGACCGTGGCGCTGGTTGGCTCTTCCGGCGCGGGCAAATCCACTATCGCGCAGCTGCTGTCCAGGCTTTACGACGTCGACTCCGGCGCCGTGCGCCTGGCCGGCACCGTGCCGGGAGCCGGCCTGGACGTCCGCGACGTGACCTTTGATTCCCTGCGCGACACCTTGGGCATGGTGACCCAGGACGGCCACCTGTTCCACGAAACGATCGCCTCCAACCTGCGCCTGGCACGGCCGGAAGCCACCGAGGAGGACATGTGGGACGTCATCCGGCAGGCGCGGCTGGAAACCATGATCCGTTCCCTGCCCGACGGCCTGGAGACAGTGGTGGGGGAGCGTGGCTACCGGCTCTCCGGAGGCGAACGTCAACGCCTCACCATCGCCCGGCTGCTGATCGCCCAGCCCAGGGTAGTGATCCTGGATGAGGCAACGGCCGCACTGGATTCCACCAACGAAGCCGCCGTGCAGGCTGCGCTGGGCGCAGCGCTTGAGGGGCGCACCGCCGTCGTAATTGCCCACCGGCTGTCCACCGTCCGGGCTGCGGACGTCATCCTGGTGGTGGAGGACGGGCGGATCGTGGAACGGGGCACGCACAACGAGCTCCTGTTCGCGGACGGCCGGTATGCCGAGCTGTACCGGACGCAGTTTGCCGAGGCCACGGCCGTGGCGGAGGAAGCCGTTCCCGAGTTGTAGGGCAGGCGCTGGCCCCCGGTTCATGGAAGCGTGAGATCCCGGCGCTTAGCCGCGGCTAAAGCGGCGGGATCTCACCCCCTCAGAGTCCGGAAGCGGCGAGCTCCGGGAGAATGTGGTCCGTGAGCAGGGGAGCGAGGTCCGCCGGCAGTTCAGCGGCCAGGTCCAGCCAGCGGATCTCCGCGATCTCGGCCGACGGATGTGCCGTCCAGGTTCCCGGGGCTTTGAACACGGTGGCTTCGATATCGGTGCCGGCTTCATTGGCGGCATCGGCAATCCAGATGCCCATCAGCTCCAATTCACGCGGATCCAGGTCAATGCCCACCTCCTCGGCGAGCTCCCGGGCTGCCGCCTGCACCGCGGTTTCCCCAGGTTCGGGCTTTCCACCAGGATGCATAAACATTCCGGTGCCGCGTTTGCGGACGGTCAGCAGGCGCCCGGCGTCATCGAACACACACACGGCGGAGACAACGATTCTGGGCTTCACGCTTCCGAGCCTATCGGTGCCCGGGCGCTGGGTATCCCGGCCAGCCGTTGGAGGGTGGAGGCCAGCAGCAGGTCCTTGTTGGGGCCTTTGACGTCCCAGGTGTAGCTGAACCTGTCCGTACCCTCCATGGCGTAGGCCACACGGTACGTGTCCGGATCGCACCAATGCTGGTCCAGGTTGGCTTCCGGGCTGAAACTCATCCGGTGGAAGGGACGGCCATCGGCGAAGAGGACGTCCAGCGCGTCTGGCCCGGCGGCGGGTTTCAGGAGGTATTCGCGCGTGGCCGGTCCGGTGAAGGAGGGCCAGCGCATGGTGCCTTCCTCATGGAAGGCCAGGCCGCCGTCGTCCGTCACGGAGAAGCGGACGACGCCGGAAAAGGTTCCGCGGGTGCCTGTGGCGCGGTCCAGCAACTGCCGCTCCACGGTCCAGCGGCCGGCTGTTAACGGAGCGGACCCGGTACTGCCCAGCAGGTAGGCGCGAAGGTCGAATTCCTTCTCGGAAACGTTCAAGTGCCCTCGATTGGAATCGAACCAACGACACCGGCTTTAGGAGAGCCGTGCTCTATCCACTGAGCTACGAGGGCGTATGTCCGCTGTCCCGGCAGGGCCGGTCCGTCCGGACACGGTTACAAGCATACAAGGTGGGAGGCCGTACTACGCTCTTGGCATGAGTTCAGCCCCGATGTCCGCTCCAGCCGTGGCCTACATTCCCGACACAGCTTCCACCAGGCAGTACATCGGGGCCTGGTCCGTCCTGAGCGTCCTGCAGTATTTTGCCGCGGAAGCCGCAGTGATCGGCGGCTGGGCCGGACCGCAGCCCTACGACCGGCGGACGGGCTACATCAGCGACCTGGGGGCGGTCCACTGCGGCGTCTTCGACGGCCGGAACGTCTGTTCCCCGTTGAACTGGCTTATGAACGCCTCGTTTGTTGTCCAGGGCCTGGGAATGCTGCTCGGGGCGCTGCTTCTTAGTTCGGGACTTCTCTGCATCGCGGCGAGGGCCGGTGCCCGTGTCCAGCCCGGGCGCAGGAAGCCATGGCTGGCGGCCATCTGGGTTCGGATATTCATCGGAACCGCCGGCGCGGGCACTGTCATCGTGGGTCTGGTTCCCGAGGATGTGGGTTCGGGCTGGCACTTTGCCGGGGCGATTATGTACTTCATCGCCGGGGCCTTGGGACTGCTGGTACTGGGGGTCCTCTGGCTGGACCAGTCGCCGCTGGGATGGTTCATCCTGGTGTGCGGCGTGGTGTCTGCCGCTGCGTTGGCCACGGGCGGGCTGACAGGGATGGACGTTCCAGAGCCCGGCACGCTGGAACGCCTAATGGGCTATCCGGTCACGCTCGGCGTGGCAACTGCCGGCCTGGTGATAGCTCAGCGTGTCCACCGGCACCGGAAGGTTCGGAAAGCCATTCGCACTCAGGCGGTTGCACCGCACTGAGGCATGGCGGTTTCCTGCTCAGGGACACCTACCCTCCTGGATGCCGCATTCAAGGTAGTAGCCGTAACCATCCAGCGTTTCCGGGCCTGTGTAGCCGATGTCGTCCGGTTTCATGACCTGCTTCCCTTTCGCGATCTCCTGCCCGTCCAGGGGCGACACCGTTAGCCTCAAGTGTGTGCTGGAGTCATCACCTCTGGCCAGCACGATTGCCTGCATCGCATCCTTAACAAGAGCCTTCAGTGTTTCCGGGTCTGCGGTGTCCGCGTAAATGTCTACGCTTCCAGTTTTTCCCGATATGGGAATGGTCTTGTGGCTAACCTCCACCTGCTCCACGTGGTCGAGGGATTCAACGGCCGCCCGGTACTTGGCGACGATTCTTACATCGTCCTTCTCAGCTGCCTCCATGCAACCACCAAGACTCAACGCCAAGGCTGCCAAGAACAGGACGGTCAGTGCTTTGCGGATCATGGGTTACTGCTCTCGTCAGGGTTGGACTCACATAGATGGCCTGCTTTACTCATCTGCAACGGCACTAACGCTAATGAACCCGCGATCCTGCGGCGATGGGCAGAACAACCCCTGGTCATGACCCATACAGGGTCGGCTGCGGAGTCGAACTATGTTGCTGGTCTCAGTTCTCTGGACTGCAGTTTCAGTTGCCTGGTTTGCCGCGGCGGCGCAAAAAGACTGCCGCCGCACCGGCTAGGAGGCTGAGGACCAGCAGGACCCACCCCGCGACGGTGAGCGCGGACGCCAGAGCGACCTGCCCGGCGTCGGGCGCTTCAGAAGCCAGCACGGAATCAACTGCCACGTTTCCCCAGAGCCTGGCCACCACAAACAGCAGCGGGGCCGCCCACAGGAGCCAGCGGAGTCCCTTGCGTGCAACGTTGGTGCCGATCAGCAGCAGCCAGGTAAAGCCGAAGATCAACGGGAAAAGGGTGCCGGCCGTCTTGTGGATGTAGTTCAGCTGGCCGCGGGCGTCGTCGTCCATGGCACCACGCAGCTGTTCGATGTAGCCGGCGTCGAAGCCGCCCAGCAGGGAGTCAGGCATGGCCAGGCCGCCCGAGAGCTGCGTCAGCTGGATCAGAGTCAGCAGGTGGACGTACCAGAACAGGAAGAGGCTGGCCACCACTCCCGCAACGACGATGAGGTTGCTGTTGCTTTGGGCCTTCTGCGGCGAGCGGGCGGTGGTGGGGTTGATCACCGGCGGAAGGTGGTGCTGCGGAACAGCAGCCTTGGTGCCGTGCTTTTTGATCCGCTGCGCGGGGGTTTTGGCCATGGCACCATTATCCCGCCCCATAAACTGAAGCCATGACCATTGGCCGGCACAGCGCTGTTGAACTTGACCCCTCACTGGACGACTACCAGTTGGCATCCGCCCTGGTCCGGGAGGCCGGCCAGCTGGCGCTCCTCATGCGCATGGCAGGCCTGCAGTCGCAGCAGAAAACATCTGTCTCGGACATCGTGACAGCAGCGGACCACGCCGCCGAGGCCTACGTGCTGGAGCAGTTGCAGCGCTGCCGGCCGGAGGATGGCATCCTGGGCGAGGAGGGCGCCTCGGTCCAGGGCCGCAGCGGCCGGACGTGGGTCATCGACCCCGTGGACGGCACCTACAACTTCCTGCACGGTTCCACCTACTGGTGCTCCGCCATCGCCCTGAAGGACTCCTCCGATGTGCTCCTGGGGGCCATCTACCAGCCCGAGGAAGACAAACTGTGGCTGGGCGGCAGCGCGCGGCCGGCCACGCTGAACGGCGAGGCACTCACCGTCTTTCATGACAACAGCGGAGCACGCAACGGCACTGCTGTAGCCGAATTTGGTGCTGCCACCTACATCCACCCCAGCTGGCTGATGGACCCGCTCTGCGCCATGCCGTGGCATGCGGCGGCAACGTCCGCCGCGGCTTTGCGGATGCTTGGCTCCGGATCCTGCGACCTCGGCCGCGTGGCGGACGGCCAGCTGGGCTGCTGGTTCCAGCACAGCTGCCCGGAGTGGGACTGGCTGCCGGGCAAGGCAATCGTCCGCGCCGCCGGCGGCGCCACGGACACCGTCCGGGTCAACGGCCTGGATTGGTTTATGGCTGGAGGCACGACGGCGGTGCGCGAGTTGCGTGCAGCCCTGCAGTCCGCCTCGGTGGGCTGACCCTCGGCACTGGGGAGGAGGGGGCCTGTGGGGGAGTGGTGCGGCAGTAATCCACAGGCTGCGAAGTGAGTGTCGGCCCCACCGCCTAGACTTGTAGCACCATGGATATGTTGTTTGACCCGTACTCTGACGGACCGTTCAAGGCCGCTTCCAAAGCTGCCACCTCCACCAAGTCGCGCCCGGAAGTCCTTGCGGCGGGGGCCGAAGTCAGCGGCGGCGGTGCCGACAACCAGCCCGACAGCTGGAAGAAACCGGCGCCCCAGGAGCACGGAGACCACCCTGAGGGCAGCCGCAAGGGGCATCACCGCCCGGACGCCGCCCAGCTGCTGCAGGGCCTGAACCCGCAGCAGGAGGAGGCCGTCAAACACTCCGGCAGTGCCCTGCTTATCGTCGCCGGTGCCGGGTCAGGCAAAACCAGGGTGCTCAGCAACCGGATCGCCTACCTCATCGCCACCGGCCGCGCCCATCACGGGGAAATCCTGGCCATCACCTTCACCAACAAGGCCGCCGCGGAAATGCGTGAGCGCATTGAAGCATTGGTGGGCGGCCGGGCGAAGATCATGTGGATCTCCACCTTCCACTCGTCCTGTGTGCGGATCCTGCGCCAGGAAGCCGCCAACGTCGGCCTGAAATCCAACTTTTCGATCTACGATTCCGCCGACTCCCTGCGGCTCGTGACCCAGGTGTCCAAGAGCCTGGACCTGGACCCCAAGAAGTTCGCGCCCAAAGCCATCCAGCACAAGATCTCGGCGCTGAAGAACGAACTCATTGACGCTGACTCCTTCGCTTCAGCCGCCAATTTCAACGACCCCTTCGAAAGCGCCGTGGCGGACGTCTTCAAGGGCTACACCCAGCGCTTGCGCCAGGCCAACGCCATGGACTTTGACGACCTCATCGCCGAGACCGTCTACATGTTCCGGGCGTTCCCGGCGCTCGCCGACTCTTACCGCCGGCGGTTCCGCCACGTCCTGGTGGACGAGTACCAGGACACCAACCACGCGCAGTACGCGCTGGTTCGGGAAATTGTGGGCGAGGGTCCCGGAGCCTCCGAGCTCACCGTGGTGGGCGACTCCGATCAGTCCATCTACGCCTTCCGCGGAGCCGACATCCGCAACATCGTCGAGTTTGAGAATGACTACCCGGAGGCTCGCACCATCAAGCTGGAGCAGAACTACCGCTCCACCCAGAACATCCTGACCGCAGCCAACTCGGTCATTTCCCGCAACCCCAACCGCCCCGAAAAAAGGCTGTGGACGGCCGAGGGCGAAGGCCACAAGATCGTTGGCTACGTGGGCGAAAACGAACACGACGAAGCCCAGTTCATCGCCAAGGAGATTGACCGGCTCCAGGACGAGGACAATCTCCGTCCCGGGGACGTTGCCATTTTCTACCGCACCAACGCCCAGTCCCGCTCCATCGAGGACGTCCTGGTCCGCGTTGGCCTGCCGTACAAGGTGGTGGGCGGCACGCGTTTCTACGAGCGCAAGGAGATCAAGGACGCCCTCGCGTATCTGCGGGTCCTGGTTAACCCGGACGACGACGTCAACCTGCGCCGGGTGCTCAACGAACCGAAGCGGGGGATCGGCGACCGCGCCGAGGGCGCCGTGGCTGCGCTGGCGCAACGGGAGCGGATGTCCTTTATGGCCGCGGCCCGGCGCGCCGAGGAAGCCCCCGGCATGGCCACCCGTTCAGTCAACGCCGTCCTGGGTTTCGTGAAACTGCTGGATGATCTCGCCGAAGTAGCCTCAGGGTCCGGCGCCGCCGCAGCACTGGAAGCCGTACTGGAACAGACCGGGTACCTGGCGGGGCTGCGTTCCAGTACCGATCCCCAGGATGAGTCCCGCGTGGAAAACCTGGCGGAACTCGTCGCCGTCGTGCGTGAATACGAACAGGAGAACCCCGAAGGTTCACTGGGCGCCTTCCTGGAGCAGGTATCCCTGGTGGCCGATGCCGATCAAATCCCTGACGCCCCCGGCTCCAACGCCGAAGAGACTGCCGCTGCCGTAGCCGAAGCCCGGCGCCTCGGTGTGGTCACTCTGATGACACTTCACACGGCCAAGGGGCTGGAATTCCCTGTGGTGTTCCTGACCGGAATGGAGCATGGGCTGTTCCCGCACCAGCGGTCCGCCACCGATCCCAAGGAACTCGCCGAGGAACGCCGGCTTGCCTACGTGGGCCTCACCCGGGCCCGGAAGCGCCTCTACGTGACACGCTCGGAAGTCCGCAGCATGTGGGGGCAGAGCCAGTACAACCCCGCCAGCCAGTTCCTGGAGGAGATTCCCTCCGAGCTGGTGGAGTGGAAACGCGAAGGTTCCAGCAGGCAGACCGGTGGCTGGGGGAGCGGGCCGTCCATCGGCTCCAGCCGCTATGGCGGGTCCTTCTGGGGTGCCGGCACGGCCCGCGGGGCTGCTGCGGATTCCAGCGCCGGCTTCAACGCCGATGTCCCGGCCGCGATCGCCAAAAGCCGTGTGCAGCCGCAGAAGGAAATTGTCGCCGTCAGCGTGGGCGACAAAGTCAACCACACCAGCTTCGGCAACGGCACTGTCCTTGCCCTGGAGGGCGCCGGGGACAAGACCGTCGCCAAGGTGAAGTTCGACGTCGGGGAGAAGCGCCTTCTGCTGCGTTATGCGCCGCTGACCAAACTCGACGCCTAAGCCCCGGCGCCCGGGCCGGGCTGTACGCGGGCCCGGTCCCTTGCCGGTGCTTTCCTTGAGGACTACAGTTCAGGAATCCTTTCCAGGCAGCCCGGCGCATCACGCGCGAAGAGCTTCGAAGGGAATCCGAAGCAGGGCAGCGCGTAGCGGACACGTGGGGATGGACAATGAATATCCTTTTCGCCAGCCAGGCCGTTGATGGCCACTTCAATCCGATGACCGGTGTTGCCGTCCGCCTCAAGGAGCGGGGCCACAACGTAGCGTGGTACACCGGCCCGGTGTTCGCGGAGAAGCTCGGCCAACTTGGCATTTCGCAGTTCCCCTTCCGCCGGGCCATTGAGCACCGGGCCGACAACCTTAATGAGCTCTACCCCGAGCGTGCCAAGCTGAAGGGGCCCCGGGCGATCGGCTTCGACGGCGAAAAGATCTTTGCCAGCAACATCACCAATTTCTTCGAGGATCTCAGGGAACTGCAGCAGGACTTCCCGTTTGACGTTGTGGTGGCGGACAGTTCCATGTTCATCCAGCGGCTTGTTTCACATCTGCTGGGAAAGCCAGTGGTGAGCTTCGTGGCGGTTCCAAACATGGAAAGTGATCCGTTGGTGCCGCCGCTCTTTTTCGGGTTCAAACCGCCGCGGAACCCGGGAGAAAAGGTGCTGCAGACCGCAGCCGGGCTGCTCTCCGACAAGGTCATTCTCAGGCCTGCCAGTCTCAGCTACCGCCGCCAGCACGCCGCGTACGGGCAGGAAGTGCCCCGGCATGGCAGGTTGACTGATGAGCCGTACCGCTGCTCGGCGGCCATCATCCAGACTGGACCAGAGTCCCTGGATTTCCCCCGCCGGAACGTGAATGCCAAAGTCCATTACGTCGGAGCGCTGCTGCCCTATCGCGTCCCGGCCGCTGACCGTTCCGAAACCCGTGACAACGGCTGGCCGTCCTACCCCAACACCTTCCTGGTGACCCAGGGGACCGTGGACAACCTGGACCACAACAAGCTCATCATCCCGGCCCTGGAAGCCGTAAAAGACATGGACGCGCTGGTCATTGTTGCCACCGGAGGCCGCGGCACGGAGGCGCTCAAGGCACGCTACCCGCAACCCAACATCATCGTGCGCGACTACGTGGATTTTGCCCAGGTCTTCGAGTTCGCCGATGTCTTCATCAGCAATGGCGGGTTTGGTGGCGTACAGCTAAGCCTGTCAAAGGGCGTTCCGCTGGTGGTCGCGGGTATTAACGAGGGCAAAAGCGACGTCAACGCCAGGGTGGAATATGCGGGGGTAGGAATCAGCCTCAGAACAGAGTCACCCAAACCCCAGGACATTGCCAAGGCAGTCACCCAGGTTCTCACAGATCCAGGATGGAAAAACAATGCCCGGCACATGAGCGAACAGTTTAAGGCGCAGGATCCGGCCGAAGCCGCTGCCGACGTCGTAGAGGGCGTTCTGGGTCCGGCGGCGGGCTGAGACGCTAATCAATGCCGCATAATGGAGCCCATGCGACCAACTGTATGGGGGATTATGGCCGCCCTCTTTTTGCTGACCGCCACGGCATGCACCATCACCACCGAGGACCCCGGTTACGTTCCACCGCCGCCGTTGCCCGCCCTGGAACAGCTGGAACAGGCACCTCTGGCAGATTCCGGCGATTTTTCCCAGGGACAGGATGTCATCTCCTTTATCACCGAGGACCGGAACGTTGTCTGCTCGCTGACATCGGCCCGCGGGGAGCACATCGACCTCCCATATGAGCAGAACAGCTTCAGCGACAGCGCCAACAACAAGCTGGCCACCGTGCCAGTGGCCCACTGCGAGCTGGCCGTCTACGTGAAGCCTGCAGCAGAGGACGTGAAGGACGACTGTGCGGGCACCGGACTGGGCTACCTGGGCGGAACGGCTCTGCTGACGCCGGAGACCGCCAGTTATGGGGAATGCCGCTCCGGCGTCACACAAATGGAGGCCGCGTACGGACCGAAGGGGAGCAAAAGCGGACCACTGACCCAGCTTCCGGTACTGGCCGAGGGGCAGAACATCGAACGTAACGGGCTCCGGTGTTCCGCCTACAACGGCGGGGTGGCGTGCGGAAATGTGTCCGCGGGCGTGGCATTTTTTGTTTCCCGGGGAAGCTACGAACTTATTTCGAAGGCCCCGGAAACAGGTGTTCCGGGAGCGGTTGGACCCTCAAAATCCGCGTAATTCCGGGGTTTTTCTACGGTCCATAGAATAGTGTCGTTACTCACATAAGCGGTACTCTGGGACGGGCCCGTCCCCAGAAAGGACTAGAGTTCGAGAGGAGCATTGCGCCGCGTGGCTCGTTTCCAACCAGTCTCAGGCGCTTGCAATCCGCAGCCCGGTCATCGTCTTCGATGGTGTCCGACTGTACAGAAACTACTTCGACGTAGAAGGACACTAAACCGTGGACCTGTTTGAATACCAGGCGCGCGATATGTTCGAGGCGCACGGTGTACCCGTGCTTGCTGGCATCGTGGCGTACACCCCAGAAGAAGCAAAGGCAGCAGCCGAGAAGATCGGCGGCGTAACTGTCGTCAAGGCCCAGGTTAAGGCCGGTGGCCGCGGTAAGGCCGGCGGCGTGAAGGTTGCCAAGACCGCCGATGAGGCGCTTGAGCACTCCACCAACATCCTGGGCATGGACATCAAGGGCCACACCGTCAACAAGGTGATGATTGCCCAAGGTGCCGACATCGCCGAGGAATACTACTTCTCCGTCCTGCTGGACCGTGCCAACCGCAACTACCTGGCCATGTGCTCGGTAGAAGGCGGCATGGACATCGAGCAGCTCGCCGTAGAACGCCCGGAAGCGCTGGCCAAGATTGCCATCGATCCTGCCATTGGTATTGACCAGGCAAAGGCTGACGAAATCGTTGCAGCCGCAGGGTTCGCTGAGGAACTTCGCGGCAAGGTGGCCGCTGTGATCCTCAAGCTCTGGGACGTCTTCAAGAAGGAAGACGCCACCCTGGTTGAGGTTAACCCGCTGGTGAAGACCGGTGCAGGCGAAATCGTGGCCCTCGACGGCAAGGTCTCGCTTGACGAGAACGCTGAGTTCCGCCACGCCAAGCACGCCCTCCTTGAAGACAAGGAAGACACTGACCCCCTTGAGGCCAAGGCCAAGGCCCAGGACCTCAACTACGTCAAGCTGGACGGCGAAGTGGGCATCATCGGCAACGGTGCCGGCCTGGTCATGTCCACGCTGGACGTCGTTGCCTACGCCGGAGAGAACCACGGCAACGTCAAGCCCGCCAACTTCCTGGACATCGGCGGTGGAGCTTCCGCCGAGGTCATGGCTGCAGGCCTCGACGTCATCCTGGGCGACGAGCAGGTCAAGTCCGTGTTCGTGAACGTCTTCGGCGGCATCACCGCGTGTGACGCCGTCGCCAAGGGCATCGTTGGTGCGCTGGCTGAGCTGGGCCACTCCGCGAACAAGCCGCTGGTAGTCCGCCTCGACGGCAACAACGTCGAGGAAGGCCGCCGCATCCTGGCCGAGGCCAACCACCCGCTGGTTACCCTGGCCGCCACCATGGACGAGGGCGCCGACAAGGCCGCCGAGCTCGCCAACGCAGCTAAGTAAAGGGACGCACCATGTCTATCTATCTGAACAAGGACTCCAAGGTCATCGTCCAGGGCATCACAGGCGGCGAAGGCACCAAGCACACCGCGCTTATGCTGAAGGCCGGCACCAATATTGTTGGCGGCGTCAACGCCCGCAAGGCCGGCACCACCGTGCTGCATGGTGAAAACGAAATCACCGTTTTCGGCACCGTCAAGGAAGCCATGGCCGAGACCGGCGCTGACGTCTCCATCGTCTTCGTCCCGCCGGCCTTCACCAAGAACGCCGTTGTGGAAGCCATCGAGGCAGGCATCGGCCTGGTCGTGGTCATCACCGAAGGCGTTCCGGTCCAGGATTCCGCCGAGTTCTGGGCACTTGCCCAGTCCAAGCTTGACGCCGACGGCAACCAGGTCACCCGCATCATTGGCCCGAACTGCCCCGGCATCATCACCCCGGGTGAGGCCCTGGTTGGCATCACCCCGGCCAACATCACGGGCAAGGGCCCCATCGGCCTGGTTTCCAAGTCCGGAACCCTGACCTACCAGATGATGTACGAACTGCGCGACCTTGGCTTCTCCACTGCCATCGGCATCGGCGGCGACCCCATCATCGGCACCACGCACATCGACGCCCTGGCCGCGTTCGAGGCTGACCCCGAGACCAAGGCGATCGTCATGATCGGCGAAATCGGTGGCGACGCTGAAGAGCGTGCCGCCGAGTTCATCAAGGCCAACGTCACCAAGCCCGTTGTTGGCTACGTGGCCGGCTTCACCGCACCCGAAGGCAAGACCATGGGCCACGCTGGCGCCATCGTCTCCGGTTCCGCTGGAACCGCCCAGGCCAAGAAGGAAGCGCTCGAGGCCGCCGGCGTGAAGGTCGGCAAGACGCCGTCCGAGACCGCCACCCTGCTGCGCGAAGTTTACGCAGCCCTCTAGGTTCCAAAAGCCGTACAGCACCAAATGCGCGGGGTCACCTGCCGTCCTTCAGGACGGAGGTGGCCCCGCGCTTTTTCTGTTTGTAGGTCCTAGACTTTAGCGCCGCTGAGCAGCTCATCAAGCCGCTCGTAGCCTTCCGTCATGCCGCCCTCCATACCGGATTGCGCCATGCCGTCGCGGGCCTCCATGGTGGGATAGACGGAGTGGCCCCGGACCCTGCAGCGCCCTCCACCCAGATCCTCGAAGGTGAGGAATTCGATGCTGACCACGTCGGGGTAGCCGCCGAATTCGAAGGTCTGAATGGCGAACTCGTTGTCGCGGACGGTGTGGAAGACGCCGCTGAATTGGTAGCCAACGCCGTCCGGCCCCGTGTGGAGGTAGCGGTAGCTGCCGCCGGTGCGGAAATCGTAGTGGTCCACGTCCATTTTGTATCCGCGCGGGCCCAGCCACTGGGCGATGAGCTCTGGCTCTTTGTGGGCGCGGAACACGTCGGCCACCGGGTAGTCGAACTCCCGCTCGAAGTCGATGAAGGGGAGGCCTTCCGGGATGTTGAGTTTCAGGGAATTGCTCATGATGAGTCCTTTGCCTGCTTGCCGCTGGCTGCGGCCTTCGATTGGAGCACGGCGTCGAGGCTGCGGAACTGCCCCTCGCGGACCAACCGGTATTGGTCGATCCATGCTGTGAGCGCCTCCAGCCGTGCGGGATTCAGGTGGACGGGCCGGCGCTGTGCGTCCCGGGTACGGGTCACCAGCTGCGCCTGCTCGAGGACCTGGATGTGCTTTGAGACCGCCTGTTTGGTGATCTCAAAGGGTTCCGCAAGTTCGTTCACAGTGGCCGGACCCCGGCTGAGGCGGGCGATGATGCTGCGGCGCACCGGATCGGCCAAGGCCATAAAGGCCGAGTCCAGGGATTCGGGGTCCGCGTTCATCGAGGTCAGGCCTTTCTGCTGCAAGTCAACCGTTTCATTGATCAATGAATTGGTTGATTACAAATCTATGCCCGCTGCGGCCTCCGGTCAAGGGGTTTTGTCAGGAGCTGCCAATGATGTGCTTGTGGGCGCTATCTTGACGAAAACTCGATGACTAGCGCGGGAGTGTAGGGGCTAGACCGAGGCGTGCAGGCCGGGAAGGGCGTCCACCAGGGCGGCCAATTCGGGAACCTCCCGGGCCTCGGCCAGGGCGCGTTCCAGTGTGGCATCGTGCACCGGCCGGGCTTCCTCCAGCAGTTTGATCCCGCCTGCCGTCAATTCGGTGTAGATTCCGCGGCGGTCGTCCGCGCAAAGGATCCGGGTCAGGAGGCCCCTGTCCTCGAGCCGGTTGACCAAGCGCGTGGTGGCGCTTGCACTGAGGGCGGAGGCACGGGCCAGTTGCTGCATACGCATGTGCCAGCCGTCCTGCCGGCTGAGTGCGTCCAGCACGGTGTACTCCACCACCGACAACTGTGATTCGGCCTGGAGTGAGCGTTCCAGCTCACCTTCGATCAACCCGTGCAGCGCCGCGAGAGTGCGCCAACCCTGCGCCCTGACCTCTACGGCGTCGTCCTTGATACCCATTTCCCTATCCTCTTCCGATGCTGTCCGGCTGCCCAAAGGCATACGTGCGGACCTGCGTGATAATAGTTGTTTGCGCGTTATATTTGCGCGTGCAACAATAAACAACGCGTCTGCAACTAATAGCTTATCTTCTCCCATATAGTTTCGAAGGAGTACCTCATGCCCATTGGCCTGATAGCCCTCGCCGTCGGCGGGTTCGGCATCGGACTCACTGAGTTCGTCATCATGGGCCTGCTGCCCGAGGTTGCCGCTGACTTCCAGGTCAGCGAGGCCACCGCAGGCTGGCTGATCTCCGGCTACGCCCTCGCAGTCGTTGTTGGCGCCTTGCTGCTCACCGCGGCCGTCACCCGGTTTCAACGCAAACCAGTCCTGGCGGTTTTGCTGGTGCTGTTCATCGGCGGTAACCTGATCTCCGCGATCGCCCCCGGCTACGGGATGATGATGCTCGGACGCGTCATTGCCGCACTGGCCCACGGCGCCTTCTTCGGCATCGGTGCCGTGGTGGCTGCAGACATGGTGGCTCCCACTAAGAGGGCCGGTGCCATCGCCATCATGTTCACCGGCCTCACCGCCGCCAACGTCCTGGGCGTGCCTTTCGGCACCATGCTGGGACAGGCAGCAGGCTGGCGCTCCACTTTCTGGGCCATCACAGTTATTGGCGTCATCGCCCTGGCCGGGATCCTGACCCTGATTCCCAACACCGGCCACGGGGACATTGTCCTGGGAACCCTGCGCAGTGAACTGCGGGCCTTCCGGTCGGGCCAAGTCTGGCTCTCCATCCTGGTTACGATCCTCGGCTACGGCGGCATGTTCGGCGCCTTCACGTATATCGCATTCACGCTCACCGAGGTCTCCGGGTTCGCGGCGTCCACTGTGCCGTGGCTCCTGATCGTCTTCGGCGTGGGGCTCTTCATCGGAAACACTCTGGGCGGCAAAGCGGCGGACCGGAACGTGGACCGCACCCTTGTGGTGGTACTCGCCGTCCTGGTGGTGGTCCTGGTGGCCTTTGCGTTGACTGCCGCCAGTCAGGTCCTCACGGTCGCCTCCATAGTCCTGATGGGCGGCTTTGGATTTGCCGCCGTCCCAGGCCTGCAGATGCGCGTCATGAAATATGCCAGCAGTGCCCCCACCTTGGCCTCGGGGGCCAATATTGGAGCCTTCAACGTCGGCAACGCCCTCGGAGCCTGGCTGGGCGGTGTGACCATCACCGCAGGGCTCGGCTACACCTCACCCATCTGGGCCGGCGCCGCCATCACCCTGCTTGGACTCGGCGTGATGATCATCGCAGCCGCCCGAGCCCAGCGGGGCGCGGCGCAGCAGATATACATTGGCGGACCCGTTACCGCCGAGCCTGTCACCGTCCATTCCTAGGCCGTGCTTTCTTATCCCACCCAGCAGGAGAACCCCATGACGACACCACCGCCGCTGTGAGCCATGCACTTGCCGGCGGAGGTGAGTAGCCGCACAACTGCATAAGTATGACGACGGATGGTCATTACCGCTGCAACGGTGACCGTCCGTCGTCGTACTGGTTTCCAACTGGCTGCTGGGAATGCCACTGCGGGCTGGCCGCCAGGCTGCCGAGTCGTTGCCTACACCACCAGAACTTTGTTAGTATGTCAGGACAAACCGAAGGAGATGGAAATGCCACTCGTACGCATCGATGTGAATCAAGGACGCAGCGCTGAAGAACTGCGCCGCCTCAGCCAGGGGATCCATGACGCGATCCTCGGTGAATACAAAATCCCGGACCGGGACTATTTCCATGTCCTTACGGAGCATCCGCAGGGGCAAATTGTGGCCCAGGACGCCGGGCTCGGCTTCCAGCGCACTTCGGATGTGGTGATGATCCAGATATTCACCCAGGGCGGTCGGAGTCGGGAGGCGAAGCAATCCCTCTTTGCGGCCATCGCAGGCCGGTTGGCGGAGCTGGATATCGCCGGTGAGGATGTGTTTATTGGCTATGTGGAGAACTCCGCCGACGACTGGTCCTTTGGCTTTGGGCGGGCCCAATATGTCACGGGCGAGCTGGCGGTGCCCGGAAGGTAGTTCTCCCCGAGGCCCCCACAGAGCTGCCTTCGGGGCTGCAATTCGCGGACGTAAATCCGGTTGTAAGTATGTCAGTACAAACCTTTGACAGGACATGTTTTCTAGGGCAAAGTAGTGGTTGTGGCCCCGATCACGGGGGCCGGAGCCGGAGCTCTAGCTGCTCACAGGTACAGAGTTCTAACAGAAAGGTCCGCGATTACCGTGACCCACGAACTGCTCACGATCGGGCGCATCAGCGTTGATATCTACCCGAACGACATTGGGGTGAACCTGGAGGATGTGACGTCCTTTGGGAAGTACCTTGGCGGGTCGCCGTCGAATGTTGCCGTGGCCGCAGCCCGGCACGGCCGCCGGACCGGTGTGATCACCCGCACCGGCGACGATGCCTTCGGGACCTACCTGCACCGGGAACTGAAGAAGTTCAACGTTGACGATTCCTTTGTTACGCCCGTGGAGGAGTGGCCCACGGCTGTGACCTTCTGTGCGATCAAGCCGCCGGAGGACTTCCCGCTCTACTTCTACGGACGCTTCCCCACCGCCCCGGACCTGCAGATCCAGGCGGACGAGCTGGACCTGGACGCGATCCGCGACGCCGGCATCTTCTGGTCAACCGTGACCGGCCTGTGCCAGGAGCCCAGCCGCGAAGCGCATATCAAGGCCCACGAAGCACGCCCGCACTCCGGCCTTAAAGACGGCCAATTCACCATCCTGGACCTTGATTACCGTCCGATGTTCTGGGCCTCTGAAGAGGAAGCCCGCGCCGAAATTGCCAAGGTCCTGCCGCACGTCACCGTTGCCATCGGCAATGACAAGGAATGCGCTGTTGCCGTAGGGGAAGGAACGCCCGACGAACAGGCGGACCGCCTGCTCGCCGCAGGTGTTGAAATTGCCGTGGTCAAGCTTGGGCCTGACGGCGTCATGGCCAAGACCCGGACCGAGCGCGTAGTTTCCGCTCCGGTCCCTGTGGAGACGCTCAACGGCCTGGGTGCCGGGGATTCCTTCGGCGGTGCGTTTTGCCACGGGCTGCTGTCCGGGTGGCCGCTGGCCCAGGTCCTGGACTACGCGAACGCTGCGGGCGCAATTGTTGCCTCCCGCTTGTCTTGTGCAGACGCCATGCCGACGCCGGATGAGGTCACCTCGCTGCTGGCCGAACACGGCCGCCTGGTCCCCGGCCAGTTCGCCACGGAAGGAGCGGCACTGTGAGCATCAACCTTGGGGCCGCCACCGTAGAAGTGGACGATGATCCCCGCCGCTACTCGCACCTGAGCACCATCCGGCTGGAAGATCCGGACGCTGTTGCCCGCGCTGCCAAGGCGCGGCGCCGCCACCCCGGGCTGCGGTACGGCCGGCAGAACTTCATTGTCGCTGCCGACCATCCCGCCCGCGGTGCCCTCGCCGTCGGGAATGATCCTGTGGCGATGGCAGACCGCCGGCAGTTGCTGGACCGGCTACAGGTTGCGCTGGCCAACCCGGATGTGGACGGTGTGCTCGCCTCGCCGGACATCATGGATGACCTGCTGCTGCTCGGCGCACTTGAAGGCAAACTGATCTTCGGGTCGATGAACCGCGGCGGGCTCTCCGGGCTGGTCAACGAGATCGATGACCGCTTCACCGGCCACACCGCCGCAGCATTGGAAGCCCTGGGCGCCGACGGCGGGAAGATGCTGACGCGTATCTGCCTCGGGGACCCGGACACCGTGGCGATGCTCGAAGCGACCGCGAAGGCCATCGACTCCCTCGCCGAACGCAAGCTGATCGCCATGGTGGAGCCCTTCCTGTCAATCCGCGAGAACGGCAAAGTCCGCAATGACCTGTCCACAAACGCCGTGATCAAGTCCATCGCCATCGCCGAAGGCCTTGGCTCCACCAGCGCCTACACGTGGATGAAGCTGCCTGTGGTGGCCGACATGGAGCGCGTGATGGCTGCCACCACCATGCCCACCGTGCTGCTGGGCGGAGACCCCGACGGCACCCAGGATGAAGTCTTCGCCACGTGGGAAGCCGCTCTGGCGCTCCCGGGCGTGCAGGGCCTCACCGTTGGTCGGACGCTCCTGTACCCGGCGGACGGCGACGTCGCCGGCGCGGTGGCCACAGCCGCCTCCCTCCTTAACCACACCGCATCTGAAGAAGTATCGGAGTAACTTCCCATGGGGACGAGAACAGTAACCGGGACCCGCCGCATGACCGTGGCCCAGGCCGTGGTGGAATACCTTTCCAAGCAGTACACCGTGGACACTGTCGGCGGGCTGGATTTCCGGGAACGGCTGATCCCCGGCACGTTCGGTATTTTCGGGCACGGCAACGTGGCCGGCGTCGGGCAGGCGTTGAAGCAGTATCAGCAGCTTGACCCGGCGATCATGCCGTATTACCAGGGCAGGAACGAGCAGGCACAGGCGCACCAGGCCGTGGGGTACGCCCGGCACACCCGCCGGCGGCAGACGTTCGCGATCAGCACCTCGATCGGGCCCGGCTCCTCGAACCTCCTCACCGGCGCAGCGCTGGCGACCACCAACCGCCTCCCGGTGCTGCTGCTGCCGTCCGACACGTTCGCTACCCGTGCCGCGGACCCGGTCCTGCAGCAGCTGGAGCTGCCCTACGCCTATGACATCACTGTCAATGATGCGTTCCGGCCGCTGTCCAAGTTCTTTGACCGGGTGACTCGGCCGGAGCAGCTGTTCTCCGCGTTCCACCACGGCCTGCGGGTCCTGACGGACCCGGCCGAGACCGGAGCGGTCACCATCTCACTGCCGCAGGATGTCCAGGCCGAGGCGTTCGACGTGCCGGAGGAGTTCCTGGCCGAGCGGGAGTGGCGGATCCGCCGCCCCGACGCCGACGACGACGACATCGCCCGCGCCGCAGCGGCCATCCGTGCCGCGAAGCGTCCGCTGATCATCGCCGGCGGCGGCGTCCTGTACGCCTACGCCAACGACGAACTCGCCAAATTCGTTGAACTCACCGGGATCCCGGTGGGCAACACGCAGGCCGGCGTCGGTGTCCTGCCGTGGGACCACAGGTTCTCCCTCGGAGCCATTGGCTCCACGGGCACGACGGCGGCCAACGCCATCGCCGCCGAGGCGGACCTGATCATCGGCATCGGCACCCGGTACGAGGACTTCACCACCGCGTCCCGGACAGCGTTCCAGAACCCGGACGTACGCTTCATCAACATCAACGTCGCCCCGATCGATGCGTACAAGCACGGCACCACCCTCCCGATTGTGGCCGACGCCCGCAAAGCCCTGGTCAAACTCAACGCAGCCCTCGACGGCTACCGCGTCGGCGCGGACCTGGAACAGCAGATCGCCTCGGAGAAGAAGCGCTGGGACGCCACCGTCGATGTTGCCTTCGATACCCGCTTCACGCCGCTGCCCGCGCAGAACGAAATCATCGGCGCCACCTCCCGAGCCATGGACCCGGCAGACGTCGTGATCTGCGCGGCGGGCTCGTTGCCTGGGGACCTGCACAAGATGTGGCGGGTCCGGGACCCCTTCGGCTACCACGTGGAATACGCCTACTCCTGCATGGGCTACGAAATCCCCGGTGGCCTCGGCGTCAAACGCGCAGCCCTGGCCGAGGCCGCGCGCGGCGGCGAGCAGCGCGACGTCGTCGTGATGGTGGGGGACGGCTCCTACCTGATGATGCACACCGAACTCGTCACCGCCGTCGCCGAACGCATCAAGCTGATCGTGGTCCTGATTCAGAACCACGGCTACGCCTCCATCGGCTCGCTCTCCGAATCGCTCGGTTCACAGCGGTTCGGCACCCAGTACCGGGCCCTGAACGAGCAACAGCACAGCTTCGACGAAGGCGAGACCCTGCCCGTTGACCTGGCCCTGAACGCCGAGTCCCTGGGCGTGAAGGTGATCCGGATCGAGCCGGGGGAGAAGGTCATCGCCGAACTCGAACAGGCCATCCGCGACGCCAAGGCCGCCCCCGAGGGCGGCGGGCCTATCCTGATCCACGTCGAATCCGACCCGCTCCTGGACGCACCGTCCTCCGAGTCCTGGTGGGATGTTCCCGTCTCGCAGGTCTCCGAGCTTGACTCCACAAAGCAGGCCTTCGAGACCTACACGGACCATAAGAACCGACAGCGCAAGCTGCTCGGCTGACCTCCTGCACCACCACCACACGCTTAGCACCTCAAGGAAGAGACGCCATGACTGTTACAACTGAGACCACCACCATCAAGCACTTCATCAACGGTGCCGAAAGCGCCGGTGAAGGCGACCGCACCCAGCCCGTCTACAACCCGGCTACCGGCGCTGTCTCCGGTGAACTCCGCCTGGCGAACCGTGCGGATCTTGATGCCACGGTGGCCGCTGCCCGTGCCGCTGCTGATTCGTGGGGTGACATTTCGCTGGCGAAGCGCACGGCGGTGCTGTTCAAGTTCCGCGAATTGGTTGCTTCGCATGTGGATGAGCTCGCGGAGCTGATCACGGCCGAGCACGGGAAGGTCCTCTCGGACGCGAAGGGCGAGATCGCCCGCGGCCTGGAAGTGGTGGAGTTCGCCTGTGGGATCCCCACGCTGCTCAAGGGTGACTACTCGGACCAGGTCTCCACCGGGATCGACGTGTTTTCCTTCCGCGAACCGCTCGGCGTCGTCGCCGGCATCACACCGTTCAACTTCCCCGTCATGGTGCCGCTGTGGATGGCCCCGATGGCCATCGCGACCGGCAACGCCTTCATCCTGAAGCCGTCCGAACGTGACCCGTCAGCGTCGATGCTGCTCGCGAAGCTGTGGAAGGACGCCGGCCTGCCCGACGGCGTGTTCCAGGTCCTGCACGGCGGGAAGGAGACCGTGGACGGGCTGCTCACCCACCCGGACGTGGACGGAATCTCCTTCGTTGGGTCCACCCCGATCGCCCAGTATGTCCAGGAAACCGCGACCAAACACGGCAAACGGGTCCAGGCCCTGGGCGGGGCGAAAAACCACGCCATCGTCATGCCGGACGCCGACCTGGACAACGCCGCAGACCACCTCGCCGCCGCAGCCTTCGGCTCTGCCGGGGAACGCTGCATGGCCATCTCCGTCGCCGTCGCCGTCGGGGACGCCGCGGACCTGATCGTCAAAAAGGTCGAAGAGCGCGCCCTGGCCGTGAAGGTCAACAACGGCACCGCACCCGGCGCCGAAATGGGTCCCGTCATCACGCCCGAGTCCCGGGACCGGATCGTACGGATCGTCACCGAAGCAGAAACCGCGGGCGCGGCGATGGTGGTGGACGGCCGGGACCTGGTGGTCCCCGGCCACGAGGACGGCTTCTGGGTCGGACCCACCGTGATCGACCACGTCAAAACCGAAATGACCGCGTACACCGAGGAAATCTTCGGCCCCGTCCTCGTCGTCGTCCGCGTTCAGGACCTCGAGGAAGGGATCAAGCTGATCAACGCCAACCCGTACGGAAACGGCACCGCCATCTTCACCTCCTCCGGCGCAGCAGCCCGGAAATTCCAGCGCTCCGTGACCGTCGGCATGATCGGCATCAACGTGCCCCTGCCCGTCCCCGTCGCCTACCACTCCTTCGGCGGCTGGAAAGCATCCCTCTTCGGCGACAAGCACATCTACGGCCCCGAAGGCGTCTCCTTCTACACCCGCGGCAAGGTCATCACCTCCCGCTGGCCAGAACCCACCCACGCCTCCGGCGCCTCCTACAACTTCCCCTCCAACTGACACCAGAGAGAGACAACGCTGTCATGACTGAGAACAAGCTGATCATCGGCACCGCACCCGACTCCTGGGGCGTTTGGTTCGCGGACGACCCCAAGCAGACCCCCTGGGAGCGTTTCCTCGACGAAGTGGCCGAATCCGGCTATAAGTGGATCGAACTCGGTCCCTATGGCTACCTGCCGAACGATCCAAGCCGGCTGGCCGAGGAACTCAAAGCCCGCGATCTGAAGGTCACTGCTGGAACGGTGTTCACCGCGTTCCACCGCGGACTGGACCAGTGGGAGACGGCGTGGGAGCCGGCCCGCAAGGTTGCTGAGCTCACGGCAGCCATGGGCGGTGAGCACATCGTGGTCATCCCGGCCATGTGGCGCGACGACGTCACCGGAGAAGCCGTAGAAAGCGGCCAGCTGACGGAGAAGGCATGGAGCGAGCTGTTCGCAGGCCACAATCGCCTGGGCAAGACCCTGCTGGAGGACTTTGGTCTGAAGCAGCAGTTCCACTCGCACGCCGATTCCCACGTGGGAGCGCAGGAGGATATCGAAACCCTCCTGGCCGCCACGGACGCCAAGTACCTGAACCTGTGCCTTGACACCGGCCACGCCGAATACTGCGGCGCCTCCAGCCTTGAACTGATCAAGAATTATCCGGACCGGATCGGCTACCTGCACTTGAAGCAGATCAACCCGGACATTCTGAAAAGGGTCAACGAGGAAAACATGACCTGGGCCGCTGCCAACCTGGCCGGCGTGATGACGGAGCCACCGAACGGTCTGCCGGACCTGCGCGCTGTCATTGAAGCCGTTGAGGCGCTGAACCGGCCAATCTTCGGAATTGTAGAGCAGGACATGTACCCGGTAGCGTTCGACGTCCCCATGCCGATCGCCAAGCGCACCCGCAACTACCTGCTGTCCTGCGGTTCCCGCACCGCCGTCAACTGACGCCGCCCAAGCACACTAGAACGTAAGGAAGATCCATGACTGAAACCCTTCGCGTCGCCGTCATCGGCGCCGGCCGCATGGGCGCGGACCACATCCAGCGCCTCCGCACGCGCATTCACGGCGCCGAAGTTGCCGCCGTCGTCGACGTCGACCTGGCACGTGCGCAGGCAGCCATCGAGGGCATTCCCGGCGCGGTTGCTCTGATGGATGCCGATGAGGCGCTGAACAACGGTGACGTCAACGCCGTCCTCATTGCCACACCGGGTTTCCTGCACGAGGACATCCTTTACAAGGCCCTGGCGAAGGATTTCCCGATCCTCTGCGAAAAGCCGCTCACGCCGGACGCGGAAAGCGCGTGGAAGATTGTCCAGGCGGAAACAGCGCTGGGCCACAAACGCATCCAGGTAGGATTCATGCGCCGTTTCGACGCCGAATATGCTGCCCTGGGATCCATGATCCGCGACGGCGAACTCGGCGAGCTGCTGATGCTCCACCACCAGCACCGCAACCCCAACACCCCGCCCGGCTTCACCAACGAGATGCTCATCAACGACTCAGTCGTGCACGAATTCGACGCCATCCGCTTCTTCACCGGCGAGGAAATCACCTCCGTGCAGGTCCGGCTCGGCAAGGCGACGAGGAATGCACCCGCCGGCCAGCACGACCCCCAGCACGTCCTGCTGGAGACCGAATCCGGTGTCCTGGCCGACGTCGAGATCTACGTCAACGCCAAGTTCGGCTACGAAGTGGCCACCCAGGCCTCCTTCGAGGACGGCATCGTCAACATCGGGGGCGACGGCGGCCCGTACGTCCGCACGGCAGGCCGATGGGGCGGCAAAGTCGCCCCGGGCTTCGAGGACCGCTTCGGTGCCGCCTACGACGTCGAGGTCCAGGCCTGGGCCGATGCCGCCCGCCGCGGTGAAATCGGCGGTCCCACCGCGTGGGACGGCTACGCCACCGCCGCCTGCTGCGAGGCGGGCGTCGAGGCCCAAAAGTCCGGCGAAAAGGTCACGGTCCGGCTCAACACCAAGCCTGACCTGTACAACTAAACGCCCCTCACCTGACTGATCCACAATGGAGTGTCCCACGTGAAGATTGCCCTTGACCCCACCCCGTACCACCACAGCCACAAGCTGCTGGAATTTCCGCGCGTGGCAGCCGATCTGGGTTACAAGTACCTGCAACTGACGCCGCATGCAGACATGATCCCTTTCTACAACCACCCCAAGGCCGACGATGAGCTCGTGGCCCAAATGAACAAGGCTTGCAAGGATGCCGGCGTCGAAATCGCCTCGGTGCTTCCCGTGCTGCGCTGGTCCGGACCGGACGAGGATGCCCGCGAAGCGGCCGTCCGCTACTGGAAGCGCGCCATCCAGATCACGGTCGACCTGGGTGTCAGCACCATGAACACGGAATTCAGCGGACGCCCGGAAAAGGCCGAGGAATCCGAACGCGCCTTCTACCGCTCCATGGAGGAACTGCTGCCGATCATCGAGCGCGAGGGACTGGATGTCCTGATCGACCCGCACCCGGATGACTTCGTGGAAGACGGCCTGGCCGCCATCCGCGTCATCCGCGGCGTAAACTCGCCCAACATCGGCATGGTCTATGTGGCTTCACACTCCTTCCACATGGGCAACCAGCCCTTGGAAATCATGCGGGCAGCGGGAGACAAGCTGCGCCTGGTCCACGTATCGGACACCATGAACCACCACGCCTCCCACGGCCTTCGTTACATTACCAACCCTCCCGGAAACGCCGTCCGGGTGCACCAGCACCTGAAGATCGGCGACGGCGACGTCAACTGGGACGAGTTCTTCGGCGGCCTCAAGGAAATCGGCTTCCTGGACAAGGACAACACCGTGATGGTGTCCAGTGTCTTTGCCGAGGATGAGAACGCTGACGACGTGTCCCGATACCAGTTGGAGGCCATGAGCAAGTACGTCGCGCAGGTCAACTAACGGCGGAGTAGCGGACGCTCTCTCACTTCCTGCAGGAAAATCCGGATCCCTCTCTCACCCGGTGAGAGAGGGATCCGGGAAAACGTGCAGAAAGTGAGAGAGGGTGCTACAGCGCGATTACCGCGTTTTCCTGCGCACTGCGGCGGGCCGCGTCCAGGACCTCCAGTGTCTGGATCGCCTCCGCTGCAGGGACGGGTTCGGGCCCTTCGACGCGGACTGCCCGGGCAAACTCCGTGTAAAAGTCCGCGTAGTTTCCCTGCGCGGAGGCAATGGTCTTGCGGCCCGCCCTTGTCGCCAGGGTTCCCCAGTTTTCAGCCGCATCGATTCCCCACGTGGCCGGTTCCTCTGCGGGCCTGCGCCCGGCGAATACGGCGTCTGCCTGGACGTCGGCACCTGCTGCCATGTAGCTGCCGTTGCTGCCGTACGCGCGCAGCTCGCGGATGCTGGAGTGGTTCAGTTTGCTGGCGGACACCGTGGAAACGACTCCGGACGCGTGCGTCATGGTGACAACGAAGCCGCAATCCGTGCGTTCCCCAAAGCGATCCGTCCAGTGCAAGGTGGCATGCACATGAGTCGCCGGCCCCAGCAGCCACAGCATCTGGTCAACCAGGTGGCTGCCGAGATCCCGAAGCAGCCCACCGCTGGTTCCAAGTTCCAGGCTGTCCGCGTTGTCCTGGTCCATGGTCGAATGGACCCGCCACAGCTGACCAAGTTCCCCGGCTGCCAGGACGTTCGCCAGCGTGAGGATATCGGCGTCGCGCCGCCGGTTATGGTAGACGTTCAGGACAACGCCTGCATGGGCTGCGGCCACTGCCAGTTCCCGCGCCGCGTCGGCGTTGGGGGCGAAGGGCTTGTCTGCCACAACATGTACGCCGGCTTTGATGGCTTCCAGGACAAGCTCCTGGCGCGTGTGCGGTGGCGTGGTGATCGTCACCGCATCCACGCCGACGTCCAGCAGCTCAGCGAGGCTCCCGTAGATCGGCAGCCCGGGGAAGTCCGCATCAATCTGGGCTTTCTTCGGCCCCGAACGGGCCACGACGCCAACGAGTTCCACTCCGTCGGCGGCTTCAATGAACGGAGCATGGAAGTAACGGCCGCCTACTCCGTATCCGACAATGCCAATGCGCATCTTTCTGTTCCTTAGCTGTTGGGGGGTCTGCCGCTCAGTCAAAAAAGCAGCAAGGGGACGCCGCGCCAGCGATGCCCCCTTGCTGCTTGTTTGCCGTCCTGTGATGCGTCAGGCGGTCAGGTTCAACGATGCGGAGAGCGCCGCATCAGCGTCGCGCAAGACCTTGGCCGCCACTTCCAGCCCCTCGATCCGGCCCAAGGACACGTCTTCGTGCTCGATGTTGACCAGCATCTCCGGGTCTACCTCGTGCAGCGCGCGCAGGAATTCGGTCCAGAAAGCGGTGTCGTGCCCGCGGCCCAGGGCCACGAAGTCCCAGGCCGACTTCTTGGGCCACTCGTTCGCCCACTCGTCACCGCCGAGGTTGGTGCGGTTTTCTTCCGGGGCAAGCCTGCGGAAGCTGTTGTCCAGGACGCCGTACAGTGCGGCGTTGTCTGTGTTGACCCTGACATCCTTCGCGGCAGCCTGGAAGATCAGGGGACCGAGTTCGCGGACCACCGCCACGGGGTCCATCTGCTGCCAGAACAAGTGGGAAGCATCGAGTTCGACGCCGACATGCGTGGCACCCGTGAGCTCGATGAGCTTGCGGACATCGGCAGTGTTGAAGACGATGTTCTGCGGGTGCAGCTCAAGAGCCACCTTGACGCCGTGGTCTGCAGCGAGGCGGTCGGTTTCCTTCCAGAACTCCGCGGCCACGCCCCACTGATAGTCCAGCACGTCCAGTGCCGCCGAGTTCCAGGCGTTAACCACCCAGTTGACGGTGGTGGCGCCGGGCTCGCCGCCGGGCAGGCCTGACATGGTGACAACCCGGTTCTGGCCGAGTCGGTGGGCCAGACGGATGGAGCGGCGGATGTCCTCGGCATGTTTCCCGCCGATCTCCCGTTTGGGGTGCAGCGGGTTGCCGTTGCAGTTCAGGCCGGCGATGGAGACGCCGGTCCCTTCGAAAATTGCCAGGTAGTCGTCCCGTGCCGCGTCGCTTTCCAGGATCTGGTCCATGGTGGGGACATGGACGGCAGGAAGGAAGCCGCCCGTGTTAATCTCAATGCCGGTGAGGCCAAGGTCCGCGATGACCTTCAGGGCCTCGGGAAGGGAACGGTCGTGCAGGATCGCGTTGTAGACGCCGAGCTTCATAACGTGATCTTCTTTCCGTTGTTGAGCGCAGATTCTGTGACTGCGCCGAGCAGTTCCATGTTGCGGACACCTTCGTCGAAGCTGGCGCAGCGGGGCAGGGATTCTTCTTCACTGAGGCGGGCAACTTCCTCGAGGAACGCCCTGGCCTGGTAGCCGAAGGCGTCGTTCTGGCCGAAGCCAACCTCGGGCGCATCCATGGCCAGCCCGCCGGCGATGTAGGGGTGGCCCGGGCCGAGGATGACCTGGCGGTAGCCGTTTTCGTTTCCGGAGCCGTCGTTCAGGAACAGCTGGATTTCGGCGGGGCGGCGCTGGTCGAACTTGGCGGCGCCGTTTTCGCAGAACACTTCAAAGTTGAGGCTGTTGGCGTGGCCGGCGGCGACGCGGGAGACTTCAAAGCTGCCGGCACCGTTTTCGAACTCGGCGTTGAACGCAGCGTAGTCGTCGTTCTCGACGGCTTCGAAGGTGTCGCTGACGGCGACATGGTCATGGCCCATAACGGCGGCGAGCGGCAGCGGGCGTTTTCCGATGACTGTGCTCAGTTGACCGCCGGTGACGGATTTGATGTCGCCGCACAGGAATTCGGATACGTAGGCCAAGTGGGATCCGACGTCGGCGAGGGCACCGGAGCCTGGGCCGCCCTTGTAACGCCAGCTCATCGGAGCGGAAGGGCTGAAGCCGTAGTCTGTCCAATAGCGGCCGCTGAAGTGCAGGACGTTGCCGAGGACGCCGTTGCGGATGAGGTCCCGGATGTACGCGATGCCGGGGGTGCGGCGGAACGTGAAGCCGATCCGGGCGATGCTGGCGGCGCTGCGGGCTGCATCGGCCATGGCGCGGGCGTCTTCCAGTGAGTCGCTCAGCGGCTTTTCACACAGCACGTGCTTGCCCGCGGCGAGCAGGCCTTCCACCACTTCACGGTGGAGGGAGTTGGCGATCACGACGCTGACAACGTCGATGTCGTCGGCTTCGGCGATCGCCTGCCACGAGGTGTCGTTGCGCTCATAACCAAAACGGCGGGCGGCCAACGAGCCGAACTCGGCGTTGACGTCGCCGATTGAGACCAGGCGCACCGGGGGAAGCACCGGGCTGTAGAGGGCGGATGCCGTGCGGTACGCGGCAGCGTGGGCTTTGCCGGCCATGCCTGCGCCGATGACGGCGACGCCTAGGCTTTCAGCCATTGATTTCTCCTTCGAAATTCAGCCGTGGCGGGAACACTCTACGGCATTTTGGAGCGCTACAATTTGTACGCTGGATTCGAGCGTAGCCATGTATGTATGTCCTGTCAATCATCCAGCGGATATCCTCGAAGCCAGACACGAAAGGCACTTCCGATGACGGCGAACCGCCCGAAGACCCGACGCCCTACGATTTACGACGTAGCGAAGCGGGCGGGCGTCTCCCCGTCGTTGGTTTCACTGGTGCTGCAGAATCCTGTTCGGGTGAGCGACAAGCGCCGCGAGGCAGTCCAGGCGGCCATCGCGGAACTTGGCTACCGCCCCAGCCGGGCAGCCACCACCCTCGCCAGCAGTCGGACCAAGAGCATCGGCCTGGTCATTGACGACTACCGGAACCTCTGGTTCGTCGACCTGCTCCGGGGGATGGAATCTGCGCTCACTGAGCATGGCTACCAGGTCATGCTGGCCGACTCCAGGCCGGGGGAGAATCGAATCAAGGAAGCCGTGGACGGGCTGCTTGCCATGCATGTCGACGGGCTGGTGATCGCAGCCGAACCCAGTGCGTCCATGCTGGCAGGGGTTGGGGTACCTACGGTGGTGGCCGGGTGGCGTGACGGAGTGCCGGTGGGCGCCGATCTGATAACCAACGACGACGACGGCGGCGGCGCCATGGTGGCGGACCACCTTCTGGGGCTTGGCCACACGCGGATCGGCCACCTCAGCGGGTCGGGCGGCGCTGCAGCCCATCGGAGGGAAGGCTTCCTTGCCCGACTGCGCGAGACGGGGGCTGCCGCGCTGATCGCGGGAGAGGCGGGTGGCACATCCGAGGACGACGGTTATGCCTCGGCGTCGTGGCTTTTGGATCACCATCCGGACATCACGGCGATCTTCGCCGCCAATGACACGATGGCCCTGGGTGCGCTGGGCGCAATCAAGGCGCGCGGCCTTGCCGTCCCGGCGGATATCTCCGTGATCGGATACGACAACTCAACCCTGGCAAAGTCGCGGTATTTGGAACTTACGTCGATGGACAACCGCAGCGACCTGGTGGGAGTCGATACGGCAAAAACGCTGCTGGCACGCGTTCAGGACGCCACTATTGGCCCACAGCGCACGCTGATCGAGCCTGTCCTGGTGGTTCGGAGTACCACGGCACCCCCAGCATCCTAAGCCCCGCATCAGCCAGTTAGGTTAAAACATCCTAATGTCAGGACAAACTATTGACATCGGTGAGCTGGATCACCATGATCGAGGTAGACAGTGCTCCGGCGGCTGCAGAGTGGCAGCCCGGAACCTGAAATCAAAGGAGATGATTGTGGCTAATTTTTCGTGGCGTAAGGCGGCTCTGGTTACAGCGGTGGTGCCGATGTTGGCACTGAGCGCATGTTCGAGCAGCGGTGGCAGGGCTCCCGAAGCTGCAAATGGCGGTGGCGGGGGGCAGGTTGCCACCACGGATCGGATGAAAATCGCCTTGATCGCCCACGCACCTGCGGGCGACACATTCTGGGACACGGTCCGGAAGGGCGCCGAGGAGGCTGCCGCGAAGGACAACGTTGAATTGCTCTACACGTCCGATCCTGAGGCCGGACGGCAGGCGCAGCTGATCGAGCAGGCCATCGACCAGAAGGTGGATGGCATCGCAGTTACCCTGGCTACGCCTGACGCGCTGAAGGAAGCTCTGAAGAAGGCCTCTGATGCAGGGATCCCCATTGTCAGCTTCAACGCCGGTGAAGCGGCCTCCGCGCAGCTGGGAGCCTTCACCCACTTCGGTTCCAATGAACAGCTTGCCGGCCAGGCTGTTGGAACAAGGCTTGCAGAGGGCGGCTACAAGCACCCGGTCTGCGTGATCCAGGCGCAGGGGCACGTAGGCCTCGAAGCCCGGTGTGCCGGTGTGAAGGCCAAGGTCCCCGGCACGGAAATTCTCTACGTAAACGGGGCGGACATGACGTCGGTCGAATCGACCGCCACGGCAAAGCTGCAGGCCTCCAAAGATGCTGACGTCATCATCGGCCTCGGTGCTCCGATCACCCTGACGCTGCTTAAGTCAGTTGCCACTGCCGGAAGCTCGGCCAAGGTTGCCAGCTTCGACCTGAACAAGGAACTGGCCCAGAAGGTCTCCGACGGCAGCGTGCTGTTCACGGTTGACCAGCAGCCCTGGCTGCAGGGCTACGGCGCCGTGGATGCACTCTGGCAGAACAAGCGCGGCGGGTTCAAGCTGGGCGGCGGACAGTCGGTCCTGACAGGCCCGGCAATCATTGACAAGTCCAACGCCGACGAAGTCCTGAAGTTCGCCGAGCAGGGTATCCGCTAACAGCCCGCTGGCCGGGCCGGTGAAGGCCGGCCCGGCAGCAAGGAGAGTTCTCATGACTATTACCCAGACAAAAACAACTACTAAGCCGACAGTGTCCGACGAGCGTGTGGCTAAGCGCAGTCCGTTCCAGAAGCTCCTCGGCCGGCCGGAAGTCGGCGCCCTGGTGGGCGCGATCGTCCTGTTCATCTTCTTCGCCTTGGTGTCCTCAACGTTCACCCAACCCAACGCCCTGGCGACCATTCTCTATGGCAGTTCCACGATCGGGATCATGGCGGTGGGGGTGTCCCTGCTGATGATTGGAGGGGAATTCGACCTCTCCACCGGCGTCGCCGTGATCTCCTCGGCCCTGACGGCATCGATGTTCAGCTGGTACTTCAGTACCAACGTCTGGGTCGGAGTCCTCCTGGCCTTGCTGGTGTCCCTGGGCATTGGGTTTATCAACGGCTGGATCCTGATGAAGACCAAGCTGCCCAGCTTCATCGTGACCCTGGCGACGTTCCTGATGCTGACCGGCCTGAACCTGGGCCTGACCCGGCTGATCGGCGGCTCCGTGTCCTCACCCTCGATCTCCACCATGGACGGCTTCGCCTCCGCCCGCGCCGTTTTCGCATCCTCCGTCAACATCGCCGGTGTCGAGGTCAAAATCACCGTGTTCATCTGGATCGCACTGGTCGCCGTCGCCACCTGGGTGCTGATGCGGACCCGGGTGGGGAACTGGATCTTCGCCGTCGGCGGGGACGAGAACGCGGCCCGCGCCGTGGGCGTCCCGGTCAAGGCAACCAAGATCGGCCTGTTCATGGGTGTCGGGTTCTGCGGCTGGGTCCTGGGCATGCACAACCTCTTCGCGTTCGACACCGTGCAGTCCGGTGAAGGCGTGGGCAACGAATTCCTCTACATCATCGCCGCGGTGATCGGCGGGTGCCTGCTGACCGGCGGTTACGGCTCGGCTGTGGGCGGCGCGATCGGCGCCTTCATCTTCGGCATGGCCAACAAGGGCATTGTCTATGCCCAGTGGAACCCGGACTGGTTCAAGTTCTTCCTGGGCCTGATGTTGCTGCTGGCCACCATCGTCAACCTCATCGTCAAACGCCGCGCGGAACTCAAGTAAAGGGGCCCGGAATGAATGCAAATCAGATCGACCAGCAAACGCTGCTCCAGAATGAACGTGACCCCCTCACACATACCCCGGTGCACCTGCTCTCGCTGGACGGAGTGGGCAAGCACTACGGCAACATCATCGCCCTGTCCGATGTCACCATGGCTGTGGACAACGGCCGCGTCACCTGCGTCCTGGGCGACAACGGTGCAGGCAAGTCCACGCTGATCAAGATCATCGCCGGCCTGCACCAGCACGATGCCGGAGTGCTGAACATCCTGGGTGAGGAACGCAAATTCAGCTCCCCGCGAGAGGCCCTCGACGCCGGGATCGCGACCGTGTACCAGGACCTGGCCGTAGTTCCGCTGATGCCGATCTGGCGCAACTTCTTCCTCGGCTCGGAACTGACCTCAGGCTGGGGCCCGTTCAAAAGCATGGACGTCGAGAAAATGAAGGCCATCACGCTCAAGGAACTCGCCGAGATGGGCATCGACCTCCGCGATGTCGAACAGCCCATCGGCCAGCTCTCCGGCGGTGAACGCCAATGCGTCGCGATCGCCCGCGCGGTGTACTTCGGCGCGAAGGTCCTCATCCTGGACGAGCCGACGGCGGCCCTGGGCGTGAAGCAGTCCGGCGTGGTCCTGCGCTACATCCTGCAGGCCCGCGACCGCGGACTCGGCGTCATCTTCATTACCCATAACCCGCACCACGCCTTCCCTGTCGGGGACCGCTTCCTGCTTCTCAAACGCGGCAAGTCGATCGGCTACTACGACAAAAAGGACATCACCCTGGACGAACTCACCGCCCAGATGGCCGGTGGCGCGGAACTGGCCGAGTTAGCCCACGAACTCGAACAACTCGGCGGACACGGCGACATCGTCAAAGAAGTCCAGGCCGAAGTCGCCGAAGTCTCAGATACGGCCCCGGCCGGCGCTCCGAAGCACGCCTAGCGGCAGCACATAGCGGGGTGCTCCGGAGGAATATCCGGAGCACCCCGCTATGCCTGCGCGGACCGTCCGGCGAACTTAAGCACACCAACGCACACGATAGGGGAATACCATGCCGATCCGGGTAGGCGTCATCGGCGCCGGAGTTATGGGCGCCGACCACATCAGGAACCTTTCCACCACCATCGGCGGTGCTGAGGTCACCTTCGTGGCAGATCTCGACGCCGACCGCGCCGCCGCGGCAGCGCCGCGCTCCGCACGCATCACCACAGACCCGTCGGAGCTGATCAACTCCAGTGAGGTGGACGCCGTCGTCGTTGCCTCGCATGATTCCACGCACGCCGGATTGGTCATGGAGTGCTTCGAGGCCATGACACCGGTCCTGTGCGAAAAGCCCTTGGCGCCTACCGTTTTGGAAGGCCTGGAGGTAGTCGCCGCGGACGCGGACAGGATGGCCGCAACGGGAGCCTCCCTGCTCTCGCTTGGCTTCATGCGACGCTTCGACCCGGGCTACGTTGCACTCCGGCAGGCCGTGCAGGGCCGCGCTCAGGGCGAGCCCCTGATGGTCCACTGCATCAGCCGTAATGCCACCGCAGCTCCCGGTGCCACCTCCGAATCGGCCATCACCAATTCCGCCATCCACGAGCTGGACATCATTCCCTGGCTTCTGGACTCTCCCATCACGGAAGTGTCCTGGCAAGCCGGAAAAAGTACCCGGAACGCGGGTGCCGGGCTGCGGGATCCGGCATTTATGATGCTCCACACCGCTGATGGAACCCTCACCACCCTCGAGTTGTACCTGAATGCGCAGTACGGCTATACCACCCGCTGTGAGGTCGTTTCTGAGCGTGGAACGACTGCCCTGCAGGATTCGGCGCTGCTGGGCATCGAGCAAGAGGGCTCCAGCCAGGTACGGATCCCCGCGGACTGGCGCCCCAGGTTCGCCGAGGCATACCGGCTGCAGCTGCAGGCCTGGATTTCCGCACTCGCAGCCGGAGAGAAGCCCCCACTCGCGGGCGCTCAAGAGGGACTCAACGCCGCGCTCGTGGCCCAAGCCATGATCCAGTCCCTGCATAGCGACGGTGCCTCCACGAAAGTGAGCTACACATGACCGCTTCGGCCCTCCCACAGTCCCGGGTGCCCGGATCCCGCGATGCTCCCGCGCTGCGGTGGGGCATCATGGGCCCCGGCTGGATTGCCGAACGGTTCACCGAATCCATCCAGGCCCACACCGGGCAGGTGATCGCCGCCGTCGGGTCCCGTTCCCTGAGCCGGTCCAAGGCCTTCGCGGAAGCATACGACGTAGCCGCGGCCTACGGCAGCTATGAGGAACTGGCCGCCGCCCCGGACATCGATATCGTCTACGTCTGCACACCGCATACGGGCCACCACGCGGCCGCTGTGCTGATTATCGACGCCGGCAAGCACGTCCTGATCGAAAAGCCGATCGGAATCAACGCGGGCCAGGCCCGGGACATCGCCGCCCGGGCACAGGCTGCCGGAGTATTCGCCGCCGAGGCCATGTGGACGTTCTTCCTGCCGAAGTTTGATGTGATCCGACAAATTCTCGACGCCGGGACCCTCGGCACCATCACCACGGTCGTCGCGGAGTACGGCGAGCACTTCGACCCCACCCACCGCATCTTCAACCCGGAACTGGCCGGCGGCCCGCTGCTTGACCTGGGCACCTACCCGCTGGCACTTATCACCGAGGTGCTTGGCAGCCCGCAGCGGCTGCTCGCCGTGGGGCAACCCCACGAATCCGGGGTCAATGCCCAGCTTTCTGCCGTTATGCAGTTCGACGGCGGTGCCCAGGCGGTGGTGAACACCCACGTGCACAACTTCACGCCCACGGCCGCAACGGTGGTCGGTTCCGAGGCGACCCTGACCATCGAGGGGCCCTTCAACATGCCTGGCGGTTTTGAGGTCCGTTTCCCTGACGGAACGCGCCTGCGCCATGACGAACCGGCCGGCGGCCACTTCGAAGGCCTGCACTTTGAGGCGGCTGCGGTGGCGCGCGCCATTGCCGCCGGCGACACGCAAGCCGGCCAGCGGACGCTGACGGCCTCCATCCGCACCCTGGAAGTGGCCGATGAAATCCGCCGGCAGCTGGGCGTTGTGTTCCCCGGCGAAGCCGGCACTGCGGCCACGCCGTGACCACCCACTCCAGCCACGCTCCGGAACTGACCCACCCACACGTTTTGACCAGCGAAAGGACCAGCCCATGGCTTATCTCACCCACAACCCTGCTCAAGTCCAGGCACCCGTCCGGATCGGACTCATAGGCTCCGGCTGGATGGGGGCGTTCCATGCCGACAGCATTGGACGGCGCGTCCCGGGCTCCGTCCTGGAAGCCATCGCCGACCCGAACCTGGAATCCGCGCAGACCCTCGCCCACGCGCTCGGCACCACAAAAGTGACGGCCAACGCAGAAGACATCCTGGCGGACCCGGAGATCGATGCCGTGATCATCGCGAGCCCTGCCCGCTTCCATTCGTCCCTGATCGCCCAGGCCGCCGCCGCAGGAAAGCACGTCTTCTGCGAAAAGCCGGCAGGCCAGGGCCTCGAAGAACTCGACGCCGCACTCGCCGCCGTGGAGGAAGCCGGCGTGCACTTCCAGGTTGGCTTCAACCGGCGCTACGCCGACGACTTCCAGGCCGCCAAGAAGGACCTCGCGGCGGGCATCGCCGGGACCCCGCAGCTGCTGCGCTCACTGACCCGCGATCCCGGCAACGGAAGCATCCCGAACGCCGCCAAGGTCCCGGCTTGGACCATCTTCCTGGAGACCCTCATCCATGACTTCGACACCCTCAACTGGTTCAACGAGGGGGCCGAGCCGGTGGAGGTCTACGCCGTGGCGGACGCCCTCGTGGAGCCCACACTGCGCCATGAAGGCTTCCTGGACACCGCGGTGGTGACCATCCGCTACAGCAACGGCGCAGTGGCTGTAGCCGAGGCAAACTTCAGCGCACTGTACGGGTACGACATCCGCGGCGAAGTCTTTGGCTCCAAGGGCATGGTGCAGGCTGGCCGCGCCACCGAAACCGCCGCCCGGCGCTACACGGCCGCGGGACTCTCCGCAGACACCCGCGGCTCAACGTTGAGCTGTTCCGCCAGGCCTATACGGACGAGCTGGCCGACTTCGCCGGCGCGGTGCGTGCACGGCGCGACGGTGTGCCGCCGTCGTCGTCCGGCTTCACCCTTACCCCCGGCGCCGCGGATGCCCGCCGCGCGCTGGCCATGGCGCTGGCATGCATCGAATCGGTGAAGCGCGGCGCCCCGGTGGCCGTCAACGAGACGGCCGCGGTCTGATGCGCCTGGCGGTCTGCGCCGAAATGGTCTTCACGGACCTTCCGTTTGTCGAACGGGTGCGCCGGATCCACGAGTCCGGCTTTGACGTCGAACTATGGGATTCGCGCACCAAGGACATTTCTGCGCTCAAAGCCACAGGCGCGGTGTTTTCCTCCATGACCGGCTACACCTCGGGCAGCCTGGTGGACCCCGATACAACCGATGACGTGGTGCGGACCGCTGAATCGCTGATCCCCACCGCCCTGGAACTGGGCGTCAGCCGAATGGTGGTGCACCCGGCAGAACTGGTGGACGGCCAGGCCGCCCGGCCCGTGTTTCGTTCCACCGGCAGCATGTGGAGCACCGGTGCCCGGACGCTGGAGCGCCTGGGCCGGCTTGGCGAAAAGCATGGCGTGACATTTTGCCTGGAAAACCTCAACACCGTCCTTGACCATCCCGGCATCCCGCTGGCCCGGGCCAAGGACACGCTGGCCCTCGTTGAGGCAGCCGGGCATCCCAACGCCAAACTGATGCTGGACCTGTACCACGCACAGTTGGGGGAGGGGAACCTCATTGAGTTGGTACGGACGGCCCTGCCGTACATCGGCGAGATCCAGGTGGCCGATGTCCCGGGGCGCTGTGAACCCGGAACCGGAGAGATCAACTATGTGGCCGTCGCCAGGGCCCTTGCCGAGGCCGGCTACCAGGGCACTGTGGGCATGGAAGCCTGGGCCCAGGGCGACAGCGACGCGGCACTGGACGCCTTCCGGGCCACCTTCAACGTTTATGCGGAGGAAAAGCCATGAAAGACGTAACTCTGGGCCTGGTGGGTGTGGGCCGGATCGGTGTGATGCATGCGAACAACATCGCCTCGCTAAACGGGGTGCTCAATCCTGAGGGCATCAATGTACGGCTTCGGCTGACTGACGTGGCCCAAGACCACGCCAGGACAGTGGCAGCCGGCCTTGGCGCCGAGTTCCTGCCATCTGTGGAAGCACTGCTGGCCTCCGGAGTGGACGGCCTGGTGATTGCCACCGGGACGGGCACCCACCCTGAGCTGATCAAGGCGGGCGTGGATGCCGGCATCCCTGTCTTCTGCGAAAAGCCGGTGGCCATGGACGTGGCGGATGCGCTCCCCGTGCTGGAATACATCCGGGACCGGCAGGGCGTAGTCCAGATCGGCCACCAGCGCCGGTTCGATGCCGGCTACCTTGAGGCCCGGCGCGCCTACCAGGCCGGCGAGCTGGGCTGGATCCATTCGCTGCGTGCGGTCACCTGCGACATGGCGCCGCCACCGGTGGAATTCCTGGCAGGCTCCGGCGGGCTGTTCCGGGACTGCTCCGTCCACGACTTCGACATCCTTCGCTGGCTCACCGGCCGGGAGATCGTGGAGGTGTATGCGAAGGGCTCCAATAATGGTGACCCGGCCATCGGTGTTGTGGGGGACGTGGACACTGCCCTCGCGCTGGTGACGCTCGACGACGGTACTGTCGCCACCGTCTCGGCCTCCCGATACAACGGGGCAGGCCACGATGTCCGCCTGGAAATCCAAGGATCCCGCCGGTCGCTGATGGTGGGGCTGGATGACAAAATCGCGATGGCCTCGGCCGAATCGGGCATTGGATTCCCCGCAGGGAAGCCGCACCGGACCTTCGCCGAGAGATTCGATGCGGCCTACCGCGACGAAATGGCGGCCTTTGTGGAACTGATCCTGGGCCGGCGGGACAACCCCTGCACGCCGGAGGATGCCGTGGCGGCTTCGCGGGTGGCGGACGCTGCCCAGGAGTCGCTGGCCACGGGCGTTCCGGTGAGGGTGGCCGTGAGCGTGGCGGGCTGAGCGTACCCTTACATGCGAAATGCCCCTCCGGATCTGTTCCGGAGGGGCATTTTTGATCGCTGGACTTTTGGTTCCTAGGCGCGGAAGGGCAGCCGGGGATCAATGACCTGGCCGGACCAGGTCTGCCGGATCCAGCCGTGGTGGGGGTCGTCGCTGATAAGCCAGTCGCGTACACGGCCGGGCCCGGCCATAACGTTGAGGTAGTAAAGGTCATACCCGGGTGCCGCCATTGCCGGCCCATGCCAGCCATAGGGGACAAGCACAACGTCGCCGGTGCGTACCTCGGCGGAGACATCAATGGGACGCTCGTCGGAGGCGTAGACGCGCTGGTAGCCGATGGGGTCCTGTTTCCTTCTGGGTCCGCCCAGGTCCGGTGCGACGCGGGTTTCGAAGTAGTAGATCTCCTCCAGCCGGGTTTCGCCGTCCTTTTCCTCATCGTGCTTGTGGGGCGGGTAGGAGGACCAGTTTCCTGCGGGTGTGAGGACCTCGCAGACAATAAACCGGTCTGCCTCCAGCGCCGCCGGTGTGCCGAAGTTGTGCACCTGACGCGAGCAGTTGCCGGCGCCGCGCAACTCAACCGGGGTCTCCGCGGCGGTGATCAGCCTGGTGGGATACCGGACCTGTGCGGGCGCGGTGGCGATGGCCACCCTGCCGCCCTCGGGCGAGGTGATGGTAACCGCTCTGTCCGTTCCGGAATACAGCACGTCAGTCGGGCCGCTGAACACGCTGGGGCGTCCGGCCAGCAAATACTTCTCACCGTCCACAGTGACCATGAAATATCCGCTGAGCGGGACCACGATGCGCTCTTCTCCCGCGGCGGGAAGTTCGACGCCGGCGCCCGCCGACAAGGTGGCCACCTTTAGTCCTGTGTGTGCCCACCCCTTCACGGCCAGGGGAGAGTCCGAAGTCCCCAGCGAGATGTCCCAGCCGCCGTCAGCAGCGGAGCCCAGCGGGTATACCCAGTCAGCCATTTGTCCGTCCTTCTAAGGTTCGTGTGTCACGCCGCCCTGGCCGCATGGTCCAGGAGGCTGGCTGGTCAGCGCTGGACCAGCGTCATTTCAAAGCTGTACGAATCCGCCCGGTACACGTGGTGTCCGGTCTCCACATTGCGGCCTGTATCGTCCACAGCAGTCCGCTCCATGGTGACCAAGGCCGAACCCGGCGCCGCATCGAGTTGCGTGGCCTGGTACTCGTTGGCCACCACTGCGCCGATCCGTTGCGTTGCCAGCCGGAAATTCACTCCGGCGTTCCGCAGGACGGAGTACAAACCTTGGCTGCCCAGGAGTTCCTCGGTGAGGGGCGTGATGTCGTCGCGGACCCAATTTTCCATTAGCGCCAGCGGTTTCCCGGCCACTTTCCGCAACCGGGTGAAGTGGTACACGGTGGCGCCCTGGGGCAGGTTGAGCGCTTCGCGGGTAGCGTCGTCGGCCTCGTCGTGGCTGAAGGTCAAGACGTCCGTGGTGGGTTTGGCACCGTTGTTGCTCAGATCGTCAAAGAGGCTGGAGAGCTCCAGCGGGCGCCGGACCTGGCTGGAAACCACCTGGGTTCCCACGCCGCGCTTGCGCACCAGCAGGCCGGAACGGACCAGCTCATCCATGGCTTTGCGCATGGTGGGCCGCGAAAGGTTCAGCTGCGCTGCAAGGTCAATCTCGTTGTCCAGCCGGCTGCCTGGTGGAAGCAGGCCGGTATGGATGGCGGACTCAATGCCCTGCACTACCTGGTGGTAGAGGGGCACCGGTGATGAGCGGTCGATGCTGAGGTTTAACTGATTCGCCATTGAGCGCTCCCTTGCGTTGCGCGGATGCCGGCCATTTCCGCAACCACGAATGTCAGTCCATGTTCGCTTGATAGGACATACTGCCTTTGAAACGATAGTAGCAGGAGGCTTGAGGTGCTCCAAGGACAGCCCAGGCCACCTCCGGCCTCCAAGAGTTAAGCTGGGCCGATGAGCAACCCATCACCAGCAGGTGAGGTCCTGTGGGCATGAATCTCTCCGGCAACCTGGGTCCCAGCCCCCGGAGCATTGAAGTCGAAAGCCTGGACAGCTTTGACCGTCTGGTCAGCGCGGGGGCAGTGGAAATGCAGGGCTGGCACGCCCAGGCCCTGGACCTCCGCGGCAGGTCGGCGGCACTGGACGGGCTGGATGTTGAGGGCGCCATCTTCCTGGGATGCACGTTTGACCCGGGGGTGGAGGACAATCTGCGCCGGCGTGGTGCACTGATCTTCCCGCGGCTCCACGGCGTTCCCTTCGATCCCTACCGGGCCACGCTCTACGCGCCGCAGGAGCTGTATGCAGGCCTGGCGGGCGCGCCCTACGAGGAGCTCCCCGATGCGCTCGTGTACCAGTGGAGCATCCAGCCTGATCAACGCCATCGGCTGGATTCCACTTTGGCGTCGGCGCTGCATGACCATGCGATCGGTGATGCGCTGGAGGAATTCACCCGCTCGGACGTATGCGCCGGAAGGACCATGGTGGGTGTTATGGGCGGCCATGCTGCGCAGCGCGGAACCCCGGAATTCGCACAGGCAGCCTCACTGGGCAGGCTGCTGGCGCAGAGCGGCAGGGTGGTGGCCACAGGCGGAGGGCCGGGGGCGATGGAGGCAGCCAACCTGGGGGCGTACCTCTGCGGTGTTACGGAAGCTGAGTTCGGGGATGCGTTGGATTCCCTGGGCTCCGTTCCGGGTTTCCGCCCCTCGGTGTCAGCGTGGGCGCGGGCGGCGGCCGCCGTCGTCGAGCGTTTTCCGGACGGTGCGCCGTCGCTGGGAATCCCCACGTGGTTCTACGGACACGAGCCGCCCAACTACTTCGCCACGCACATCGCCAAGTACTTTGCCAACGCCATCCGGGAAGCCATCCTGCTGGAACTGTGCAACGGCGGCATCGTTTTCCTGCCCGGGGCTGCGGGCACAGTGCAGGAAATTTTCCAGGATGCCTGCGAGAACTACTACAGCCCGCGCGAGGCCGTCACCCCCATGGTGCTGGTGGGGCGGCAGCACTGGCAGCACGAGTACCCCGCCTGGCCCATGCTCCGCTGCCTGGCAGCCGGCCGGCCCATGGCAGAGAGCATTTTCCTGGTGGACAGCGTTGAGGAAGCGCTCGCCGTCATTGGCGACTAGTCCGGCCACGGCCCTTCCAGATCCGCCCGTTCAGATCCGCCCGTTCAGATCCTCCCGTTCGGGGTCTGCCCGTTACAGGTCCTTTCGGCACATGGCTTTGCCCAGTTCATGCAGGCCGTTCAGGTCTCCGTCGGCCAGGCCCTCCGGTGTGCCGATCTCCGGGAACATCAGTTGCCGGGGATCGTCCACGTGTTCCAGGCCCATCACGTGGCCAAGTTCGTGCAGGATGACGGCCGTGGCATAAAGCTGGCCGTCAGGGTACAGAAGTTCGTCCGCAATTTGGGGTGCGTCCAGCTCCAGGCTGCCCGTCACGAAGCTTTTGGGGCCGTCGTCGTAACTGTAATGCGTGCTTCCGCCGGTTCCGATGACCTTGCCTTTGAGCTGGGGTGCCACCTCCGGAGTGGTCCAGGAAATCAGCAGGGGAGCCCACCGGTCCCCGTAGGAATCCGGCTGGTACGGCGGCCTCTGGCTTGACGGCTCCTCCGTGGTGGCGCCGTCGTAAACAAAGCGGATTCCGGTGGCCGCGGAAATCTTATCGATGGCATCAGGAACGAGGTGCTGGGCACCGGCTGGAACAAGCTGGTTGTTGACCACATAGTGCAACGGCCGGCATGGCGAGTAGCCCACCGGAGTGCCGTCGCCGTTAACAGCCAGGAACTCATAGGAATCACTGGCCACCGCAGGCGGTTCCGGGGTTGCCAGCGGAGAGTCGCTTTCCTCCAGTCCTGGCGGCGGCGCGTCGGGGCGTCCTTCAGCCGGTGGCTGGACGCCGCCGGTGGCTCCGGGGGCCCGCGCGCCAGGGCCGATCCGGACGTCAAGCAGGCCGGCGAAGCGGGGATCGCTGTACAACAGGCTGGTCGCCAGGAAAGCCACTGTGGTGAAAGCCACCACCAGCAGCAGGATGCGGATGACCCGCGCGGTAGTTCGCTTTCGGTAGTCCTGGTGCGAGTGGCGGGGAGGGCGGCTCTCCACTAACCCACGCTCGCCATTAGCCCACCACGGTGCCGAAGGCCAGGCCCAGCACGTAGGTCACAGCGGCCGCGCCAAGGCCTATGGCCAGCTGCCGCAATCCGCGGGTCAGGGGTGAGGTGCCGGAAAGGAGGCCCACAATTCCGCCGGTCACCAGCAGTGCCATACCCACCAGCACAGCAGCCACGACAAGGGCAGCCACTCCGGTCAGCCCGACGAGGAACGGCAGGATGGGAACGATCGCGCCGGATGCGAAGAAGCAGAAGCTGGAGAGGGCGGCTCCCCAGGCCGTGCCCACGGCTTCGTGCCGGTCGGTCGTGTCCGGCAGTTCGGGCTGGAGGGACAGGCTGGGATCGCAGTCGCAGGCGAGCAGCCCCATGCGCTCGGCGACCCGGTGCTCCGCTGCCTCATGGGACATTCCGCGGGCCAGGTACACCAGCAGGAGTTCGTTGTGTTCGATATCCAGCTTGGGGGCCGCTGCCAGGGTGATCTGGGTGGGGCGCGTGGCTGCCAGGAGTTCGCGCTGGGACCGGACGGAGACGAATTCGCCGGCTCCCATGGACAGCGCGCCGGCCAGCAGGCCCGCCACGCCGCTCAGCAGCACCACACTGCTGGCGACACCGGATGCTGCCATGCCCATGACCAGGGACAGGTTGCTGACGAGGCCGTCATTGGCGCCGAAGACCGCCGCGCGGAACGTGCCGGCCAGCCGGTTGCGGCCACGCGTTGCCAGGCCCCGCACCACTTCCTCGTGGATCTGCTCATCCGCTGCCATGGCTGGAGTGGCGGAGGGGTCGTTGGCATAGGGGGAGCGGCCTTCGGCGCGCTGGGCGAGGGCCAGGACGAAGACTGAGCCAAAGTGGCGCGCCAGGAATCCGAGGAGCTGGCTGCGCAGCGACGCCGGACGCGACTTGCCCGCGTGTTGGCCCAAAAGCCGCAGCCAGTGGGCTTCATGCCGTCCCTCAGCCTCAGCCAGGGCCAGCAGGATGTCCCGCTCTTCGCCCTGCCTGTTCTGCGCCAGGTCCCGGTACACTGCTGCTTCGGCCCGTTCATCTGCCAAGTACTGGCGCCACCGCCGGATGTCGGAAGGGGTGGGCTGGCGTGCAGGGATGGTTTCCGCGGGGACGCCGGTTCCAGGCTTCTGGTCTTGGTTTCCCCCTGCTGCGGGACCCGGTGTGGGGACTTCCGGCTGATGCTCCGCGGCGGGGTTCTCTTGGTTGGATTTGGCGTGCTGAAACACAAAGGCTCCTGGACTTGATGGGGCATGGATCGGCCCCATTGCTAAGCAAGCTTACCGCGGAAATTCGGCGATTTTTGGCTGGCATTCCTCACTCCAGCGTTTCGGGTTCCCTCAATTTCGGCCGTGCTGGCGCGGGCCGTGCACCCCGTCCGCACTCTTGACCCCGGCTGTCCCCGGTGCTGTGATGAAAGTGTGGCGCCCACCAGCGCACAACCGTAAGAGCACGTCAGGCGAACAAACGGAGGTTCAATCATGAACACCACCGGACAGCACCCGGACATGCCGCACCTCGATGCTGTGGAATCCGATCCCGCTTATGACTACGCCGAGGATGCACCGGTTGTTGATGACGACTGGGACGCAGAGGACGAGTTTCTGGATGCCGAAGAAGCGGTTGTTCCGCCACCTCCGGCAGTCGTCGACGCCGAAGAGCGGGTCGTCCCCCTGGATCCGGATGAGTACCGCGAGACGGGCGAGATTGACGACCTTGAATAAGGGCTGACGACGACGGCGCCCGGTTTCGCTGGGAAGCGAAACCCGGGCGCCGCCGTCGTTCTAAGAAACAGCCTTCCCTACGGTCAGGGCGCCGTGACGGGGACCGGCACTTCCTCGTTGTCCTGGCCAGCCACCCGGCGTCGCCAGTTCCGCATCACCAAAGCATCCGTGGGCCTGGTGAACAGGGACACGGCAATGTAGACAACTGCCGAGGCGATCAGACCGAAGTAGATGGGTTCATTGGCGAAGACGCCGTCCAGCGGGGCCTTGGCGTTGATTTCCAGGACAATCATGGTTCCCAGCGTCACCACGGAACCGACTGCCATGGACGCGGCTGCAGCCAGGCCGGTGCCGCGCTTCCACACCAGGCCGCCGAGGATGGCCACCAGCAGGCCGCCCACCAGGATGTCGTACGCGATGGTCAGGGCTGCCACCACGTCCTTGGTAATGATGGCGATCACGATGGCCACGATGCCAAGCGCCAGGACCCACAGGCGGTTGGCCTTGACGTCGTGCTCGGGGTTCTCCGTGTCTTCGGTATTGATCTCCTTGCCGAACCAGCTGGCAACAAAGGGCAGGACGTCGGCCCGGGCCACCGTTGCGGCAGCGATGAGGGCACCGGACGCGGTGGACATCATGGCTGCCACGGCGGCGGCAAGCACCAGTCCGCCAATCCCGATGGGCAGCAGGTTCTGCGCCACTTCGGCGTAGACCACGTCCTTGCCTTCGGCGGCAACGTCAATGTTCGGCAGGGCCACCTTGGCACCCAGGCCGATGAGGGCACCTGCCACGCCGTAGAGGATGCAGTAAACACCGGCGGTGGCGCCACCCCAGCGAGCCACCTTGGGGGTCTTTGCGGTGAAGACGCGCTGCCAGATGTCCTGGCCGATCAGCAGGCCCAAGGTGTACACCACGAAGTACGTGATGATGGTCTGGACGCCGATGCCGTCCATCTGGAAAAAGCTTTCATCAACCCGGCTGCGGATGCCGTCCAGGCCGCCGGCCGCGTTGAGGGTGAACGGGAGCATCAGCAGGAAGATGCCTACGGTCTTGATGACAAACTGCACCTGGTCCGCCAAGGTAATGGACCACATGCCGCCGATGGTGGAGTACACCAGGACGATGGCGCCGCCGATGGCGATGGCAAGGGCGCGGTCCCAGCCGAACAGCACCACGAAGATGGTGGCGTAAGCGCCGGTGGAGGTGGCGCAGAGCATCAGGGTGTAGGCCAGCATGACGATGCCGGAGGTCTGGGTGGCCTTGCTGCCGTAGCGCAGTGTCAGCATCTGGGAGACCGTGTAGATCTTGAGCTTTTGAATGGTGCCGGCAAAAAGCAGGCTCAGGAGCAGGACGCCGGCGCCAATGGCCACCACCAGCCACATCCCGGAGATGCCGAACTTGTAGCCGAGTCCTACCCCGCCCACGGTTGAGGCGCCGCCGAGGACGACGGCGGCCATGGTGCCCGTGTAGAGGAACGGACCCAGGCGGCGGCCGGCCACCAGGAAATCACTGTTGTTTTTGGTGCGGGACTTGCCCCACCAGCCAAAGGCCAGCATGGCAATGAGGTACACCACCACAATGGCGATGTTGACGAAGTTAGCGTCCATTTTGAGGCTCCTTGGAGCTGAGGGGCAGCATTTGCTGGAATCCGGAGGTGCTGTTGGGGGCCGGTTTTCCGCTGCGCTGAGGGGCTGGGGGTGTGAGGAAATTCCTCTGTGTCGCCTGACGCATATTGCCTCAGAGACAACATCTGTTGTCTGAGAGTATGCTGTGACAAGGGTAACAGTCAAGACTGGGAACCACTTTTTCGGGGACAGCGTTCTGGCCGCGTCACATGGGTAGATGGCCATTAGGATTGCTCCAGAGATTGGGCCGGACTGCCGGCCATGAAAGGTCCGCACATGAAGGCACTGCCAGTTGAGCCAAGCAACGTTCCCGTTGCCATCGGTTCCCGTATCCGTGCCGCGCGGCAGTCCCAGCGGCTGACCATTGAGCAGGTTGCCGATGCCACCGGCCTGACCAAGGGGTTCCTGAGCCGGGTGGAACGGGACCTGACCTCGCCGTCCGTTGCCTCCCTGGTCACGCTGTGCCAGGTGCTCTCCATTTCCATTGGGGACCTTTTTGCCGCCCCGGAAACGCACCTCACCAAGAGGAATGACGGGCCTCGGATCTCCCTGGGCGGCCATGGGATTGTGGAACGGCTCCTGACGGCACGCTCGGAACGCCGGATCCAGATCATCCAGGCCGTGATTGAGCCGCATGGCCGTGGCGAGACGGAGTTGTACGCGGTGGACTGCGATGTTGATGTGCTGCACGTGATCAAGGGCAGCATCCGGCTGATCCTCACCAACGAGGAATATGAGCTCAACACCGGCGATACCGTCACGTTCCCCGGCCGTGAACCCCACACCTGGGTCAACCCCACGGACAAGCCCGTAGAGGTGCTCTGGGTCCTGGTTCCGGCGGCCAGCCGCTAGACCCACTTCCATCCGCGCTCCTCCTGAACATTTCTGGATGAATTACTCCAGGCGATGTAATAAATGGGCCTTGAGCGGACATTAACAGGGTGACAGGGCAAAGGGCCCTGCCTTTCATGGGACCTGTTAATGAAATGGGGAAAATAATGCACTCTGCACAATGCAGGAAAGCCGCAGCCGTGGCCGTCCTCGCGCTTGCTTTCACCGCTGCCACCGCCGCCTGCGCGCCCGCCACGTCAAGCCCGACGTCGGACCAGGCCTCCGGTTCGACGCTCGCCTTGACGTCAGTTGCCCAGGACGAAAAGGCCCGGGATGAGGCAAAGGTGCCGGCCGCCGCCCTAAAGACCTTTACTTTTCCTGACGGGCACATCTCCTTCGCGTACCCGGCTCATTGGTCCATCCGTACCCAGCCCGGGCCAATAGTCCAGGATCCAACCCTGCCCGGGGAGCCAGGAGAGTGCGTCGAGGCCATCCTGAGCGACCATCGTGGCAAAGACGTGGCATTTATGGTCAGCGGATTCTACGGCGATGGCACCTCCGGCCCCGTGGACCGTACCGTGTTTGATTCTGCGCCCGTTCCCGGGCTGGCTGGCTTCGAGGGTGAGCCAACCTTCGGTTTTTTCCGCGACAGTTTCCTTGACGTAAACGACCACTTCTACATGGATGTCCGCCCCAGCGCCCAGCTTGCCTCCGGAAGCACCAGCGGCGGGACTAGCCAGGTAGCCCTGCCCAACGGGGCGGCGATCTTCCGGATATATATGGATTCACCCGGCTTCCCGTCCGCGGACGCTGCCAGCGCCTGGATGGATACCCAGGAATACGCGCAGCTCAAGGCGCTTCTGATGAGCGTTTCCTACAGCTGAATCGGGGGTCCCGAGGAAAGCTGGTGCTCTCGTGTGGACCCTCCTTGGAGCTCGACGGCTAGCAGTTGCTTCCAGGTAACCGCCGGCCGTCGGGTGCTTCCATGAGTAAGCTTTATGTAAACAACTGATGCACATAGGACAACCTGGGTGTATGATGGCAGTCACAACCGCTGATCAATCCTCGAAGGAGAGGCCTCCCTTTGGAAGAGCTGCGCATCGAAGCCAACGGCAATCTTGGCCCCATCGATTCATCCCGTATTCCGCGCTACGCCGGCGCCGCCACCTATGCCCGCCTTCCCCGCCTTGACCAGGTGGCCAAGGCCGACGTCACGGTGGTGGGCGTTCCCTTCGACTCCGGAGTCTCCTACCGCCCGGGCGCACGCTTCGGCTCCAACCACATCCGCGAAGCCAGCCGCCTGCTGCGCCCCTACAACCCGGCCTGGGACGTCAGCCCCTTCGAAAACATCCAGGTGGCAGATGCCGGTGACATGGCGGTCAACCCGTTCAATATCAACGAGGCCATCGAAACCGTGCAGCAGAATGCACTGGACCTGACCTCTGGCGGGAGCAAGCTGGTGACCCTCGGCGGTGACCACACCATCGCACTGCCGCTGCTGCGCGCCGCGGCTGAACGTGCCGGCGGCCCCCTTGCCATGCTTCACTTTGACGCGCACCTGGACACGTGGGACACCTACTTCGGCGCCGAGTACACGCACGGGACGCCCTTCCGCCGGGCCGTGGAGGAGGGCATCCTGGACACGGAAGCCATCAGCCACATTGGCACCCGGGGCCCGCTGTACGGCAAAAAGGACCTCGACGACGACCACCGGTTCGGGTTCGGCATCGTCACGTCCGCGGACGTCTACTACCAGGGCGTCCTGGAAACCGTGGCCAAGGTCCGGGACCGGATCGGCAGCCGCCCGCTCTACATTTCCGTGGACATTGATGTCCTGGACCCTGCGCATGCCCCGGGTACGGGTACGCCCGAGGCCGGTGGCATGACCAGTCGCGAACTGCTGGAAATTATCCGGGGCTTCCGAGGCATGAACCTGGTAGGCGCTGACATCGTAGAGGTTGCCCCGGCGTACGACCACGCCGAGATCACCGGCGTCGCCGCCAGCCATGTCGCTTTCGAACTGGTGACCCTGATGGCAGACAACGCCGTTGCCGGGGACCGTTTCGGGGCAGCCAATGGTTACGCGGCGCAGGCGCTTGGCCAGGAAACCCGCCAGCCGGCCGGGTTCGCGGCAGCCGGCAAGGAGTAGTCCCATGATCGATGACGGCGCCGGAACGGCCGCAGCCGGAGCAGGGGATAAGGCCCGAGCAGCGGACAACAAGGGAACCGGTGAGCGCAACGGCGGGGACCTCGTCGTCGAGACCCTCGAGGCATTGGGCGCCAAAACGGTCTTTGGCATTCCCGGCCAGCACGCCTTGGGCCTGTTTGATGCAATGGGCCGCGGCAACCTGCACTTTGTCTCCTCCCGGGTGGAAAACAACTCGGCTTTTGCCGCCGATGGCTATTCGCGCGCCACCGGCGAAGTGGGGGTGCTGTTCCTGTCCACCGGGCCGGGTGCGCTGACGTCGCTGGCCGGACTGCAGGAGGCCTACGCAACGGGTGTGCCCATGGTTGTTGTGGCCAGCCAGATTCCCTTGGAAGGCCTGGGTGCCCGGCGCAAGGGCATGCTCCACCAGTTGGATGACCAAAAGGCCTCGGCGGCGAACGTCACCAAGAGCCAGCGCCTGATCCAGCACGCCTCCGGCATTCCGTCCGCCATCCAGGACGCCTGGACCGAAGCCATCTCGTCCCCGCAGGGCCCGGTCTGGCTGGAAATCCCGCAGAACGTCCTGCTGGACCCCATCATGGTTCCGCCGGTGGAGGACGCGCTCGCCGAGGCGGCGGACAACCCGCCGCGCGTCGAGCTGGTCCGTGAAGCAGTGAAATGGCTGTCGACGGCGGAACGCCCGGCCATCATTGCCGGCGGCGGCACGCGCCGGGGCCGGGCCGAGAAATCCCTGCTGTCCATCGCAGAGAAGCTTCGGGCTCCCGTGATCTGTACTCCCGGCGGCAACGGCGCGTTTCCCTGGAACCACGAACTGTCCCTGCAGTCCTGGATTGAGGACCGCTACATGACCGACGTCCTTGAGGATGCAGACGTCGTGGTTGTGATCGGTTCCTCCCTGGGTGAAGTGACGTCCAACTACTTCACTTTCGAGCCGCGCGGCCGGATCATCCAGATCGACGCCGAACCGCGCGTGCTGGAGTCCAACCGGCCAGGCTTGGGGATCCGCGCCGACGCCGGCCAGGCGCTCGCAGCCTTGGATGAAGCCCTGGACGCGGCATTGGCGGGTGGCCGGAAAGCTTCGCCCACCTGGCGTGGAGTTTCTCCCGAGGATCTCGTCAAGGAATCGCTGGCAAAGGTCAAAGCCCGCCTCGAGTCCCAGGACCTGGCCAAGGAACTGAAGTTCATGGCCGACATCCGCGAGGCCGTCCCCGCTGACATGCAGACCTTTTGGGACATGACCATTTCCTCCTACTGGGCCTGGAGCTGCTGGGATGCCCGCCAGGGCCAGTTCCATTCCGCCCAGGGCGCGGGTGGCCTGGGCTTTGGCTATCCGGCGGCCATAGGTGGCGCTGTGGGCCTTGAAACAGTGGGAAAACCGGGACGTGTGCTGGCTGTATCCGGTGACGGCTCGGCCATGTACTCCATCTCGGAACTCGCTACGGCCAAACAACACAACGTCCCGGTCACCTGGTTGATCGTGGACGACGGCGGCTACGGCATCCTGCGCGAATACATGGTGGGTGCCTTCGGCAAAGCCACGGCCACCGAACTCGCACGCCCAGACTTCGTCAAGCTCGCCGAAGCCTTCGGTGTGCCGGCCACCCGGGTTGCCCCGGAAGATGTGGGGGACGCGCTGAAGGCGGGCTTCGCCGCGGACGGACCCAACGTGGTCGTCGTCGAAACCCTGCTCAAGATGTTCGCCCCCACCCACGCCGAAGACTGAGCTCCCGCTTCCCATTAGCGCGAACGAACACTTGAGGCCCCATTTCCGCGAGGATTTGGGGCCTCAAGTGTCCGTTCGCGCTTGTGTTTAAGGCGCCTTCCACCAGGTTAGTTTCCTAAAGCAACCTTTTGCTATATAGTTGCCTTAGGCAAATAAGCAAGGAGCGTCCAGGGCTATGGCAGTTGAGCCGAATACCGCGGCAGACCTCGTCTACCAGATCTTTGACTTACAGCGGGCAGTTCGATGCGTCTCGGCAGCCAACCTCCGCGGCCAGGAAACGGGGGTTGCGCTGCAGGGCGTTCTCAGGTTCGTGGGGGAGGGGGAGACCCGCGCCACGCGGCTCGCTGAGCGGCTGGGTGTCAGTGCACCGGTCCTCAGCCGCCATATCGCGGAGCTGGAGGAACAGGGGTACGTCCTCCGCCGTCAGGATCCCGACGACGGCCGTGCCCAGCTGGTGGCGCTGACCTCCAAGGGCGCGGACAAGCTGCGCCACATCGAGGAGCAGCGTACGTCGGCCCTGCAGGACTATCTCCGGGAATGGAGCCAGGAGGATGCCGAGGAAGCAGCAAAAACCCTGGGGAAACTCACCGATTCCCTTAAATCTTCAGCCCGGGCAAAGGCGGCCGGACGCACGTCAGTTACCCGCACGTCTTAGGAGTATCCAGATGTCGAGCCCAACGGCCGCAGCACCACCCGTGGCGATGACCCACCGCCAGATCATGGAAGCCCTGACCGGCCTCCTCGCCGCCTTCTTCACGGCCATCCTCAGCAGCACCATCGTGGCGAATGCGCTGCCCACCATCATGTCTGAGCTCAAAGGAACCCAGACGGATTTTGCCTGGGTCATCACGGCTGCGTTGCTTGCCAACGCAGCCACCACGCCCATCTGGGGAAAACTGGCCGACCTCTATGACAAGAAGCTGCTGGTCCAGCTCAGCATTGTCATCTTCGTAGCCGGCTCCGTCATGGCGGGACTGTCCCAAACCATCCCGTTGCTTCTGGCTGCACGGGTGATCCAGGGCGTGGCCATGGGCGGGCTCACCGCCATGGCCCAGGCCATCATCGGCACCATGATTCCGCCCAGGGACCGCGGAAAATACTCCGGCTACATGGGCGCCGTGATGGCAGTGGGCACCGCAGGCGGCCCGCTGCTGGGCGGGTTTATCGTGGACAGCCCGCTGGGCTGGCGCTGGACGTTCTTTGTTTGCGTCCCGCTGGCCGTTGTGGCACTGATCCTGTTGCAGATCACCCTGAAGATCCAGCACATCCGGCGCCCGGCAAAGATCGACTGGCTGGGTTCCATCCTATTGACCTCCGGCGTCAGCCTGCTCCTGATCTGGGTCTCCTTTGCCGGCAACCCCGCCTACTACGACTGGATCTCCTGGCAGTCCGCCCTGATGGTGGGCGGCGGCGTGGTGCTGCTGGGTCTGCTGGTCCTGGTGGAAGCCAAGGTGGAGCAGCCCATCATTCCGCTCAAAATCATCTCCGAGCGCACCACCGCCCTGGCCATCCTTGCCTCGGTGGCAGTGGGCGTGGCCATGTTCGGTTCCTCCACCTTCCTGGGGCAATACTTCCAGGTGGCCCGCGGCGCCAGCCCCACCGAAGCGGGGTTGCTGACACTGCCCATGATCGCCGGCAACCTGGTGGGCTCCGTCGCCTCCGGCCTCCTGATCAGCCGTACCGGCAAGTGGAAGGGCTACCTCGTGGCCGGCTCAATCCTGCTCATCGGCGGGCTCGGCCTTGCCGGCACCATGGACCACACCACCGAGCTATGGCACGCGGGCGTTTTCACCGCAGTCCTGGGATTGGGACTGGGCATGCTGATGCAGAACCTTGTCCTTGCCGTGCAGAACACCGTCCGGGCCGCTGATATCGGAACGGCCAGCGCATCGGTGGCGTTCTTTCGATCGGTGGGCGGTGCCATTGGCGTTTCCGTTCTGGGTGCCGTTTTGGCCAACCGGGTCAGCGTACTGGCCAGCCAGGGACTCAGCGCCGCGGGCATTGCCGTGGAGGGCGGCTCGGCAGGGGCCAGCATGGACCTGACGCACATGCCCGAGCCGGTGCGCGAGATCATGCGGGCGGCGTATGGCGATGCCACCGCTGAAGTCTTCCTCGTCTCGGCCGCCGTGGGTCTCGTGGCGCTGGTTTCTGTCCTGTTTATCAAGGAACGCCCGCTGCGGCGCACCGTCGACGTCCAGGAGACGGAAGCCGCCCCTGGGGCTGGGCAAGGAACTGAACGTCAACCAGCGTCCCGATCAGCATCCGCTAACGCAAAACTGGAAAGCCCGACGGCGTCGCTCGCCTCCGTCAATAGCTGACCGGCGCCGAGCGCTGGGCACCCGCAAGGTGCTGCTCCGCCGTTTCGCCGTCCCTGATGGCGCGAACGGACACGTGAGGCCCTGGACATCCAGGGCCTCACGTGCACGTTCGTGCAGGGACGCCGGGAGTGCAGTACTCCGATTGGATGATCTTTCCGTGCGGTGTTTCGCCAGGGCAGGGGATTTCGTACAGTTGGAAGGCTAATTAATGTCAGCCCCGGCTGCTACTTCTTATTCGTACCAATTCGCGCTCTCTTCTTTAAGGATCCGTGGGCATGCTCCTCACCCTCATACGGCGCTATTCCAAGCCGTATATGCCATACATCGTGGCCGTCATTGTCTTGCAACTGGCGTCCACGATTGCCGCACTCTACCTGCCAAGCCTCAATGCCCAGATCATCGATGAGGGTGTTTCCCGCGGTGACACCGACTTCATCTGGCGGACCGGTGTTGTGATGCTCCTGGTCGCTTTTGTCCAGGTCGCTACCGCCATCGCGGGCGTGTACTACGGATCCAAGGCAGCCATGGCGGTGGGCCGGGACCTGCGCCGCGGTGTGTTCCGCAAGGTCACCAGCTTCTCCGCCAAGGACGTGAACACTTTTGGCGCGCCCACCCTGATCACCCGCGGCACCAATGACGTCCAGCAGGTCCAGATGCTGGTGCTGATGGGCCTGAACTTCATGGTTGCCACGCCCATCATGTGCATCGGCGGCATCATCATGGCGCTCCGTGAGGACATCAGCCTCTCCTGGCTGGTCTGGGTGTCCGTACCCGTGCTCCTTGTCGTGGTGGGCTACCTTGTGGTCCGGCTGATGCCGCTCTTCCGTTCCATGCAGAAAAAAATCGACGGCATCAACGCCGTCCTGCGGGAGCAGATCATTGGCATCAGGGTGGTCCGGGCATTCGTCCGCGAACCCTATGAAACCGAGCGCTTCGGGGAGGCCAACAAGGAACTGACGGACGTTTCGCTGAAGATCGGTTCCCTCTTTGTCCTGATGTTCCCGGTCATCGGCATGATCCTGCACCTCTCCACCGCCGCCGTCCTGTGGTTTGGCGGCCAGCGCGTTGATTCCGGCGACATGCAGGTGGGTGCCCTGACCGCCTTCCTCCAATACCTGCTGCAGATCCTCATCGCCGTCATGATGGGCACGTTCATGGCCATGATGATTCCGCGCGCTTCGGTGTGTGCTGACCGCATCGGTGAGGTGCTCGACGTCGAACCCTCGATCCACGATCCTGAACAGCCGGAGAGTCCGGCCACCCCCGCCGGTGTCGTCGAATACCGAAACGTCACCTTTGCGTACCCGGGTGCCGAGTCACCGGTCCTGAGCAACATCAGTTTTACCGCCAGGCCGGGGGAGACGCTGGCCATCATCGGCTCCACGGGCGCCGGGAAAACTTCGCTGCTGTCGCTGCTGCCGCGCCTCTATGACGTGGCCGAGGGCGAGGTCCTCCTTGACGGCGTCTCCGTCAGCAAGCTGGACCGGGCCGAAATTACCAAACGGGTGGCGCTGGTTCCCCAGCGGCCGTATCTGTTCTCCGGGACCATCGAGCACAACCTGCGCTTCGGGAAAACCGAGGCAACGGACCAGGAGCTCTGGGAGGCACTGGAGGTAGCGCAGGGCGAGGACTTTGTCCGGGAAAAGAAGAATGGCCTGAACTCACGCATCGCGCAGGGCGGAACCAACGTCTCCGGCGGCCAGCGGCAGCGGCTCTGCATCGCCCGGGCGCTGGTGACCAAGCCCAAGGTGTACCTTTTTGACGATTCCTTCTCTGCCTTGGACGTTGCCACCGATGCCCGGCTCCGCGCCGCGCTGAAAGGCACCACTGCTGACGCAACGGTGATTATCGTTGCCCAGCGGATCTCCACCATCACGGAGGCCGATCAGATCCTGGTGCTGGACAACGGCCGGATCGTTGACCGCGGCACCCATGAGGAACTGCTGGAAACGTCACCCACCTACCAGGAAATTGTGGAATCCCAGCTGAGCGTGGAGGAAATGGCATGAGCGGCCGCAAGAAGGATTCAACAAACGCCGGGGACACGGCAACAACACCGGCTGTGTCAGATTCACCTGACGTTCTCGAGGACGACGACTTCTTCGAGGAGGAATACAAGCCCTCCGAGGCCGACGGCGATATGTTCGGCGGCATGCCGGCGAAAAAGGCGGAACACTTCTGGCCTTCGGCAAAGCGGCTGATGGGCCTGCTCAAGCCGGAGGCACTGGGCATCTATGCTGTGGTGGCCCTGGTACTGGTGGCCGTTGTCCTGAACGTCATCGCGCCCAAGATCCTGGGCCAGGCCATGGACGTGATCTTCGGCGGCGTGGTGGGCAAGCAGCTGCCCGCCGGTGCCAGCAAGGAAGAGTTCGTCGAGGGGCTGCGCCAGCAGGGGCAGGACAACTTCGCGGACATGATCTCCAAGATGGAAGTGATCCCCGGAAGCGGCATTGACTTCCAGAAACTGTCGGTCCTCATCGCTGTTGTGCTGCTGATGTACTTCGTGGCCAACATTTTCCTGTGGCTCCAGGGCTACGTCCTGAACCGGATCGTCATGAAGGTCATCCGCCGGCTCCGCGACGATACCGAAAAGAAGCTGAACCGGCTGCCGCTGAACTACTTTGACACCCGCCAGCGCGGCGATGTCCTCTCGCGGGTGACAAACGACGTCGACAACATCCAGCAGGCGCTCCAGCAGGCCTTCGCCCAGCTGATCAACTCGCTGCTGACGGTCATCGGCATCGTCATCATGATGTTCATCGTGTCCTGGCAACTGGCAGTCATTGCACTGATCGCGCTCCCGCTCTCCGGTGTCGCCGCCGGCATCATCGGGTCCCGCAGCCAGAAGCTGTTCGCCGCCCAGTGGAAGAACACCGGCGCACTCAACGGCCAAATCGAGGAATCCTTCTCAGGCCATGACCTGGTGCGGGTTTTCGGCCGCGATGCGGACATGCTGGAACGCTTCGAGGAGCGCAACGAGGCACTGTACAAGGCCAGCTTCGGGGCACAGTTCGTCTCCGGCATCATTTTCCCGGTGATGCAGTTTGTCTCCTACCTCAGCTACGTGGGCATTGCCGTTGTGGGTGGCCTCCGGGTGGCCTCAGGTTCCATGTCCTTGGGGGATGCCACCGCGTTCATCCAGTACTCACGGGAGTTCACGCAGCCGCTGGGCCAGATGGCCGGCATGGCCAACATGCTCCAGTCAGGCGTGGCGTCCTCCGAGCGCGTGTTCGAATTCCTTGACGCCGATGAGCAGGATCCTGAGACTGCCACCGACCACCTGCCCGCCAAGACGGACGGCCACGTGGAGTTCAGGGATGTCACGTTCAGCTACACCGAGGACAAGAAGCTGATCGAGAACCTTTCCTTCACCGCGCAGCCAGGCCACACAGTCGCCATTGTGGGCCCCACCGGAGCTGGCAAAACCACCCTGGTGAACCTGGTGATGCGCTTCTATGAGCTCAATTCAGGCTCCATTACCCTGGACGGCGTGGAGATCACCAAGTTGAGCCGTGCCGAACTCCGGTCCAAGGTGGGAATGGTGCTCCAGGACGCCTGGCTGTTCGGCGGCTCCATCTACGACAACATCCGCTACGGCAACCTGGACGCCACGGAAGAGCAGGTGATGGCTGCGGCGAAGGCCACCTTCGTGGACCGTTTTGTGCGTGCCCTGCCGGAAGGCTACAACACCGTGATTGATGAGGAAGGCAATAACGTCAGCGCCGGTGAGAAGCAGCTGATCACCATCGCCCGCGCGTTTGTGGCCAACCCGTCGCTGCTCATCCTGGATGAGGCCACCAGCTCGGTGGACACCCGCACCGAACTGCTGGTGCAAAAGGCCATGGCAGCCCTTCGGACCGACCGCACCAGTTTTGTTATCGCGCACCGTCTTTCCACCATCCGCGATGCCGACACCATTCTGGTGATGGAGAACGGCCAGATTGTCGAACAGGGTAACCACAAAGTCCTTTTGGCGGCGGAGGGAGCGTACTACCGGCTTTACATGTCCCAGTTCGCCGGATCCGACGCTGAAGAAACACCTGTGGACGACTCGACGGCGGTGCACAGCTGAACGGGCAGGGCGCCGGCCTGGAGGCATCTGCCCAACCGGTATTTTCCCAGCAGATGCCTGCTTCCGGGGCACCCGCCCCGGCGCAGGCACCCGCTTCAGAGGCACCCTCCCGGGCGCAGGCACCCCGGCGCATTGAGGTCCTGGTGCCGATGAGATGGGGGGACATGGATGCCTATGGGCATATCAACAACGTCCAGATCGTCCGGATGCTCGAGGAGGCGAGAATCGCCGCGTTCGGGCCACCCCGGGGCGCCGGACTGCCGGGGGTCGAACCACACGTTTCCCTCTTCAACGACGTTCCCGAAGGCACCATGGCGCTGGTGGTGGATCACAAAATCCGGTACGTCAGGACCTTGGAATACCGAAACATCCCCGCAGTGGTCCAGGTCTGGATTGGTGCCGTGAAGGGTGCCAGCTTTGACATCCACTATGTGGTGCAGGATCCGGTCAGCAGGGAAGACTGCGTCAGGGCCAGCAGTCATTTGGCGTTTGTGGACGAAGCAACAGGCCGAGTGCTGCGCCTGACCCCGGAGCAAAAGGAGCGCATCCGGCCCTTTGTTATCTAACCCAAGCGACGCCCTGCCACCGTTGCGGTGGCCGGGTGGTACGCCTGAAACTTAATACCTGGACTAAGGAGTTTGATCATGGCCAAGATGAAAAAGAAGACCTGGAAAGAAATGTCGCCCGCAGCACGGACGGGGACGATCATTATCGGAATCGCGCAGGTGGCGCTGATGCTTGCCGCCCAACGGGACATCTCGCGGCGCCCGGCGGAACTGATCAACGGGCCCAAGGCAGCTTGGCGGATGGGCGCCTTGATCAACTTCGTTGGACCCATGGGTTACTTCGTGTTCGGCCGCAAGCGGCCCGGGGCGGTCAAGTAGGGGGCGGCCGGACCCGGCTAGGCAAGTCCCGAGCCGGGGCGGTCAAGTAGAGGGGCTGCCGGACCTGCCTCGGCAGGCCCACAGCCGAATGGCCAAGCACGGGAGCAGCCTGTCCCGGCTCGGCAAGTCCCCAGCAGGGGATCCGGTCCCATGCAGCGGAAACCCAGCTTAAGGCTGTAAATTTGACGGAATGATTCCTGCCCCAAAAACTGCCATTACCCGTGCCCTCGGTATCTCTCAGGAGATTGAGGACGCGGCCTGGTTTGTGCTCGGGCCAGGCCTTCAAGGCAAACCCTCCGCCCTGGACGGGCGTACCCTCACGTGGACAGCGGAGGCCGCGGCTGAGCTGCTGGAGCGCCTGGAACGCGGTGTTCCGGACGCCAAGGCACCCATGATGACCAATCTCCGCGAGAACCTCCAGGATGCCTCGCGCGGCGCGAAGCAGCTGGCGGTGGAACTGCTTTTCCTGCAGTCGCTGCCGCTGGCACATGAGGTCAAGTCGCTCAAGGTCAAGCGTGCCCGCGTGGCCGAGGCCGCCTCCTGGCTGGAACCTCCGCTGGAGCTGCCCGAAGAGCTCTATAAGGGCATGACAGACCATGGCGTGATCAGGGACCGCACCGCAGAATTCAACTGGACCATCTGGGACCATCTGAAGTGGCTGTGCCGGTTTGTCCAGCACGTGGACCAGCAGGTCCCGGAGGCCATCACCGCGGCGCTCAGGGATCCCCTGAAGTTCCATGCGTTGGCCTCGTCAACGCCGGGTGACCAGCCGGCCATCCGGCGCAGCATCGAGTACCTGGCGTGGCCAAGCTATTTTGAGCCCGTCGTGGCCGACGTGGAGCGCCAGGAGATCCGCGATGCCTTTGCCTCGCTGGTGGGCGGGGCCAAGGGTGACAGCGACGAGGACATCACCGCGGACATTCACCGGATCCGGCTCCACCTTGATGAACAGGCCGGGCAGCGCATCGACTGGTACGCACGCCAGCTGGTGAGCCAGTGGCGCAAGGTGGGCGATCCCGGCAGGCGTGCCTGGCTGCTGCGCACGCACAGCGACAACACCGAACTGCTCAGCGCCTGGCAGGGCGAAGAGAAGGTGACGCTCGACGTCGAACACCTCCGGCTGCTCGATCCCGGCGTGACCGCAGGACTGGTGCAGCACGCCGTCGATGAGGACTACAAGCACCTGGGCTATGTGGAGCGCGAGGACACCAAGACCGCCGTTTTTGCTTTCCTCACGGTGATGAAGCCCGGCGACCTGGTGCTGTATCAGCACTCCGGCACGGTCAGGCTTGGGGTGGTGTTGGGTGAGCCCGAACATAATGAGGACAACCGCCGGATGCGCCGCAAGGTCCGCTGGTTCGACGAGGGCCATACCACCACCTCCCTGCCGCGGCACGTCCAGCGCCAGCTTGCCACTCCCGGGATCATCGTGGACGTCACCAAGGTGGCGCAGGCACTCCAGGCGCTCCTGCCGGCCGAGGCAGAACCGGAAGACGACGACGCCGGCGAGGCTTCCGCCGTCGTCGAGCCTGTCCAGGAAGGCTTCCGGCCGCTGACGGCCGAATTCGCGGACTCGCTGCACATGGACCTGGAGCCGCTGCAGGAGATCGCGGAATTGCTGGAAGAAAACCGCCAGCTGGTTCTCTACGGTCCGCCCGGAACCGGCAAAACCTACCTGGCCAAACACCTCGCTGCCGAGCTGGCCGATGACAGCACGGACGAACGCGTCAAACTGGTGCAGTTCCACCCGTCGTATGCCTATGAGGACTTCTTTGAGGGCTACCGGCCGGACAAAACGGACGAAGGCCAGGTGTCCTTCAAACTTGTGGCAGGACCGCTGCGACGGCTGGCCGAGGAAGCCGCGAAGCCGGGCAACGAAAAGAAGCCCTACTTCCTGATCATCGACGAGATGAACCGCGCCAACCTGGCCAAGGTGTTCGGCGAGCTCTACTTCCTGCTCGAATACCGCGACGACAGGATCTACCTGCAGTACAGCCCGAACGAGCCGTTTACGCTGCCGGACAACCTGTACATCATCGGCACCATGAACACGGCCGACCGCTCCATCGCCATGATGGACGCTGCCATCCGCCGCCGCTTTGCCTTCATCGAACTGCATCCGCAGACGGAGCCGGTGAAGGGTTCGCTGCTGCGCTTCCTGCAGGCCCGGCAGCTGGACACCACGCCTGCGTTGCTCCTGGATGCGCTGAACACGGCCATCGATGAGTGGGACCGGGACCTGATGATCGGTCCGTCCTACTTCATGAAGCCGGCAGCCCAGACGCCCGCAGGCCTTCGCCGCATCTGGAAGTACGAGCTGATGCCGCTGCTGGAGGAGCACTACCACGGCCAGCTGACCCGGGCGCAGCTTGAGGAGCGCTTCGGACTGGACCAGCTGCTGGGACGCCTTGCACCCGGGTAGCCTGCGGGGCACCACCGCGGTGCCGGCTGTCCGGCACCTGGTCCTGGACGAACTGTCCGGCGGCCTGGTGGACCGGCTGGATCCGGCCAGTGCGGCCTTCCTGAACTCCAGCGGCCTGGCCAAGGCGTCGCCGATGGGAATGGGACTGTACCGGATCGAACCGGTGGGCAAAGTGGGCTCCGTCCGGACCAGCACAGTGCAGCTGGACGTGCGGCCCAAGGACCGGCTGGGGCTCAGCCGGCTGCTGTTCCTCCTCAGCTACGCCGGCAACCAGGGATTCCGGTCCGATTCGGTGGCCGCCATCGAAGAGCGTGAACTGTGGAGCGCGCTGGCCGAATCCCTGGCCCAGCTCGCGGAGCGTGCCCTGGGCCGCGGCGTCTTGCAGGGATACCTCACGGTGGATGAGTCCCTCCGCACGGTCAAGGGCAGGATCCGCATCTCCGATCAGATTTCCCGCCGCCCCGGAATGCTGGTTCCGCTGGAAGTGTCCTACGACGAGTTCACCGAGGACATCGCCGAAAACCGCATCCTGCGGGCCGCGCTGGAACGGATGGGGCAGGTCCCGCGCGTCCGCCCGGAAGTCCTTAGCCGCCTCCGCCAACTTAAGGGAAAGCTCGACGCCGTCACACGGCTTGCGTCGGGCGCACCACTGCCGCCGTGGAAACCCAGCAGGATGAACGTCCGCTACCAGCCGGTCCTGCGCCTGGCCGAGCTGATCCTGCGCAATGCCTCTGCCGAAGCCGGTGACGGCAAGCAGCAGACGGCCTCATTCGTGGTGGACATGGCGCAGGTCTTTGAGGACTTTGTGGGGATCGCGCTCCGGGAAGCCATGGCCGCCTACCCGGGGGAGCTGCGGCTGCGGTACAACGCCCTCCTGAGCGAGGCGGTCAGGGATTCAGACAGGCTGTCCGTGCAGCCGGACGCGGTGCATCTGCTGGGCGGCCGGCCCGTGGTGGTTTACAACTCCAAGTACAAGGCCGCCTCGGACCTGGGCGCGTCCCTCACGGTTGACCACTACCAGATGCTGGCTCACTGCACCGCGCTGCGGGTGCCCACCGCCTGGCTGGTTTATGCCGGAGCGGGTGAGGTGAAGCTCCGGCGGATCCTTAACACTGACATCGACATTGTGGAGTTTCCCCTGGATCTGTCCCGGCCGCCGTCGGACATCCTTGCCGACATTAAGGACCTCGCGGAGCAGTCCTGGGGCGAAGTGGTGCGCCAGGCCAGGGGCGGTTAGGCAGCAGCTGCCAGCCCCTTCTGACTGATATCGCCTAGACGGGCATCCGGAACGTAAAGGTGGTTCCCTCACCCAGGCTGCTCTCGACGTCGATGGTGCCGCCGTGGGCTTCAACAATGGCCTTGCTGATCGGCAGGCCAAGGCCTACCCCGGGGATGGTTGTCCGGCGCACGTTGCTGGTCCGGAAGAACTTGGTAAAGACGTTCGCCTGGTCTTCGGAGCTCATCCCCATGCCGGTATCGGTGACCCGGCAGGCGAGCAGGCTCTCGTGCTGTTCCAGCGCCACCAACACGCTGCCCCCGTCCGGGGAGTACTTGATGGCATTGGAGACCAGGTTATCGAGGACCTGGGAGATGCGGGCGGCGTCGACGTGCGCATCCAGCCGCTCCGGGGTTGCGGCCTGAAGTGCCACCCGCGAGGCGGCTGCCTTGGGCAAGGCGGCGGATACGCTGGCGCGCACCAGTTCCGCGACGTCTACCGCCTGGGGCGTCACAATCAGCTGGCCGTGCCTGACGGCCAACAGATCGGATACCAACGTGAGCAGCCGCTCCGAGTTGCGCCGGATGATCTGCAGCGGATTCTTTTGGTGCTCTTCCGGATCGTCGTCCTGCAGGATTTCGACATAGCCCAGGATTGAGGTCAGGGGTGTCCTGAACTCGTGCGAGACGTTGGAGACAAAATCGTCCTTGGCAGCCAGCGCGTTCACGAGGTCCGTGACGTCGCTGAACACAATCACCGACCCGGCAAATTCGCCATCCTGGTCTTTCATGGCCCTGGCCGTGGTGGTGATGGCACGCTGGTCCTTGCCTGAACCGAGCCAGACAAGGTAGTCCGTGAAGGTCTCCCCGGAGATGGCGCGCCGGACGGGGCGTTCCGCCACCGGAACAGGGGTGGTGCGGTCCGGCTCAAAGACCAGCAGCTGCGATTCGTTGGGATCGGCGATGTCCTGGGGTGTGGCCAGTTTGTGGTTGGCGCGCTGCTTGCGGTTCATAAGGATGTCGTTGCCGTCCGCATCTACGGCAAGGACGCCCAGATGGACGGTATCCAGGATGGTATTCAACAGCGACTCGTGCCGCTTGCTGGTGCGCAGGGTGTCTTGGAGCTGGGCGTCCTTTTTCTCCAGGTCCTGTTGCTGGCGGGTCATGCTCAGTGTCAGGACGCTGATGGACACTCCAATGCCGAGCGTCATAACGGGCAGGAGCAAGGAGCGCGCCAAATTGGGGCCGGTGACCTCTCCCGTAAGAAAAAGGGGCACCCAAATGATGGCGAGCGGTGCAAGGAAGGAAAGCCAGAGCGCTGTCCGGGGATAGTAGCCGGAGGCGCACAGCCAGATCACGGGGAATACGGCCAGCAGGCTGATGCCAATCAGGCTTTCCTGACCGCCTTCCCGCCCGAGCCCAATCGAGACGAAATCCAGGAGCGGAAGCAGCAGGAAGCTGGTGTACGGCAACCGCTCCCACGGCACCACGTAGCAAAGCACCATAATGGCCAGCTGGGACACGAGGAACACCGCAAAAAGGGGGTTGCCCATCGTTTCCCGGAAAAAGGCCCAAACCAGGATGGCCGTCAGCACCGTTGTGACGAAAAGCGGCATCTGACTCAAGGCAACACGCTCGCGCAGGGAGTACTCGTGGAACGGCTGGCGGAAGAACCGCACCCGGCCTGACGCCCACTTCACAGGTTCAGTCATGGACGCGAGCCTGGGACGGCGGGTTGTTGAGACGCATACCAGAAAGGATAACGTCAGCCAGCTATACTTCTCACGGTGTTAACCTGGCTGAGGGGGCTGCAATGAGTGATGCACGTGTGGGTCTAGTGATTGAAGATGACCAGGACATCCGTGAATTGGTGCGCACTGTGCTGAGCCAGGCAGGCTTTGACGTCACGGTAGCTTCCAGCGGCGCCGAGGGCGTCCTCGCGGCCAAAACCTTGAAGCCGGATGTGATCACCCTTGACTTGGGACTGCCGGACATTGATGGCTTTGAGGTCTCACGGCAGATCCGGGAGTTTTCGGACGCCTACATCGTGATGCTGACGGCGCGGACCGAGGAGCTCGACACCCTGATCGGGCTGGAATCCGGCGCGGACGATTACCTCACCAAGCCCTTCCGTCCCCGCGAGCTGCGCGCGCGTGTTGCGGCCATGATGCGCCGCCCGCGCGCTGCTCTGGAGCCCGCAGAAACCACTGCAGAGGCGGGCGGAGCCACGAACGGCGTCCCCGCAGCCAATGGCCGCGGCACGTACAGCCACAACGGCCTCAACCTCAATTACGCATCACGGTCTGTGGCCGTGGACGGCGAGGAACTGAGCCTGACCCGTACGGAGTTTGAACTCCTGTACGCCCTCCTGGAGGCTGGCCGGACGGTCCGTACCAAGTCCGATCTGGTACGGCGCCTGCGGGATGAGGATTACGACGTCGGGGGCTACATCAGCGAAGCCGACGAACGGTCCGTGGAAGTCCACATGGGAAACTTGCGTAAGAAACTGGGAGATTCGGCCCAGAGCCCGCGGTGGCTCCAGACTGTTCGCGGCGTTGGCTACCGGCTGGCACCTGAGGAGCGCTGAGCCTGCAGGCGATGCAGTGTTTGCTTGGCGCATTGGTCGATCGGCTTAAGGAAGCCGGCGGCCAGCCGGGGTAGGGCAATAGAAACGTCCGCCTGGCGTGCCTCGTTTCGGATTTCCGCCTCAAGATCCATGGCCAGTCCGGCCAGCCGCTCCGCCCCCACCATCTGGCTGGACGTTTTGAGGCTGAGGATGGCGTCCATTGCACCGTCAAGGTCCCCTGTTGTCAGCGCTAGCCGCAGCTTGGCGATCCTGTGCGGGAGGTAGTCCATGAAGTTGGCTACGAACACCGTGCAGTAACCCTCGTCCTCGTCCAGTTCCGCGCGCAGCCTGTCCAAAACGGACTGGTCCACCAGTGGCCGGTCGGCCTCCTCAGACTGCGTCATAGCGGTCCTTTCCCCTGTGCTCCTCCGCTTCGGAGGCGAGGCGGTGTGATGAAGCATTTGTCCTTCTTCAGGCTAGGACCGTCTACGATTGCCCGGGAACGGGTGGGGAGAAGGTGTGCGGTTTTCTTAGGGAGATTGCGGCTTTTACTCCTGCGTGGACCGGTGTTTTTGGACCCCCCGGCCCGCTTTGTAAGCAACAATCGTGGTGCGTGACGCAGGCCGAGGTCAGTCCATGAAGCCAAAACAACCAGCTTTTCAGCGGGTGCCGGCTTGATGGTCACGTGTTCCTCCTGCGCATGGGATCCACAGCCCTTGAGGCTGTGGGTCCAATTCTCTGCGGAGCGAATCAATAAGGAGTGGCACAAAGGATAAAGATTGGCTCAACTTCTGCCGGGAGCCCGGGCCCCGAGGAAGGCCACCAGTTGCGTCTCCAGCGCGGAGCCGTCCTTCAGCTCGCATTCCCACAGGGTGAGGACCTCCCACCCTGAGTCGCGGAGCCGGCGGCGCTGATCGGCGTCGCGGTTTTTGGTTCTTGTGCGTTTGGCCTCCCAGAAGTCGGCGTTCGCCTTGGGCGCGTGGAGGCCAACGCGGCAGTCATGGAAATGCCAGAAGCAGCCGTTGACGAAAATGACTTTGCGGCGTCCCGCGAACACAAGATCGGGGTTGCCGGGCAGGCGGTTTTTGCCGGCCCGGCCATGAAGGCGGTACCGGTAACCCTTCGCGTGGAGGAGCCGGCGCACCAGCAATTCTGGCTTGGTGTTCTTGCCCTTGATCCGTGACATGTTCCAGCTGCGCTGCTCAGGGGTCAGCCTGTCTGCCATGGTTCCAGTCTATGAGCTCCTGGAAGTACTGCTCCTAGACGTAGCGCTCCGGCTGTTCACCGAACTGGAAGTGGCGGCCGGTGACAGAGGAAGGCTCAATTTCCACGTAGAAGTCCTTGAGGGTAGGCACCCATGACTTCAATCCCAGTTCCTCGGCGGCCGCAACCTCAGCGGAGGTAGAAAGCACGCGGGCGGTTCCCCGGAGCACCACGGACCAGGCTTCGTCGGACAGGACGCCGTCTGTTTCAAAAAGTACTGTTTCGTTGATCGTCAGCTGGGCCAGCTTGTTTCCAGGTGCCGTCCGGAGATAGACCTTCCTGCCATTGGCCACGTAATTCACGGGAAAAATGTCGGGTTCGCCGGCGACCGAGACCACCAGCCGTCCGTGCTCCGTGTTCTCCAGGAGCTTCCAGCACTGCTCGTCGTCGAGTTCCAGGACAGGGTTTCCATCTGCGTGATTGAACATCATGCCTCCATTCTTCTACGTAACGTAGAAAAACGCCACAGAGTTTCGGTAGTTCTTTTGGCCCGGTGGAGCCGGGACGCTGCCAGTTCCCCTGTTGACAGTAATCTTTGGTGCTTCACAAATCTGTCAACTCTTTACGCGGCTGAAACAGGGCCGTGACGGGGCTGTCGTTCACGCTGGCTAGCCTCCAAGGGATATCAACCAACCGAAAGCGACGGCACTCATGAGCGACGACCTTGAGAACACCCGGTTAGTGGAGCCGGCGGCGGTAAGCACCCTCGCCCTCGTCAGCTCTTCCGGGACTGCTTTAGAAACGGCGATGCCGGGAACCGCGGTGCCGGAGACGGCTGTGCCTGAAACCGCTCTGCCGGAATTTGCGACGTCGGGAATCACGACGGCGGGCAGTTCCGCGGCGCTGAGCGCCACCAAGGAGAGCCTGGAGGACTACACGCTGAGGTTCGCGCCGCGGTCGTACCGGAAGTGGAGCGCCGGAGTGGTGGCCACCAGTGCGCTGGGTGGCATTGCGTACCTGGCGGACTTTTCCATTGGTGCGAACATCGGCATCGCGTACGGGACGGTGAATGCCGTTTTCGGAATTCTGGTGGCCGCGGTCATCATCTTTGCTACTGGCTTTCCACTCGCCTATTACGCTGCGCGGTACAACATCGACCTGGACCTGATTACTCGGGGCTCCGGCTTTGGCTACTACGGATCAGTGGTCACGAACGTCATCTTCGCAACGTTCACTTTCATCTTTTTTGCGCTGGAGGGGTCGATTATGGCCCAGGGGCTGGAGCTTGGCCTGGGCATCCCGCAGTGGCTCGGATACGCGGCGTCTACCGTGATCATCATTCCGTTGGTGATCTATGGAATGAACACGCTGGCCAAACTGCAGGTATGGACCACCCCGCTGTGGTTGCTCCTGATGGTGGTGCCCGTGGGATACCTGCTCGTTTCACACCCGGAGAGCATCGACGGCTTTTTCGCCTACACAGGTGAATCCGGTTCCGGAGGGCCGATCCTGGCCTCGGTGATGCTCGCAGCGGGCGTTTGCCTGTCCCTGATGGCGCAGATTGCAGAGCAGATCGACTACTTGCGGTTTATGCCGCCGAAGACTGCTGAAAACAAGGGCGCCTGGTGGAGGGCCGTGATCCTGGCCGGGCCCGGCTGGGTCATTTTTGGGGCGGTCAAGCAGATTGTTGGCATGTTTATCGCCATCTATCTGATTGCCACGCTGGATCCCGCCGCGTCCGTTCACGCCAACGAGCCGGTCCACCAGTTCCTGGGCGTGTACCAGGAGATGATGCCCGCGTGGCTGGCGATGAGCCTGGCCGTGGTGCTGGTGGTTATTTCACAGATCAAGATCAACGTCACTAACGCCTACTCCGGTTCCCTGGCATGGACCAACAGCTTTACCCGCGTCACCAAGACCTACCCCGGCCGGATGGTGTTTGTGGTGGTGAACCTGGTGATTGCGCTGATCCTGATGGAAGCCAACATGTTCGATTTCCTCAACACCATCCTGGGCTTCTATGCGAACTGTGCCATGGCTTGGGTGGTCACCGTCGCATCCGATATCGCCATCAACAAGTACCTGCTCAAGATCTCGCCCAAGGTTCCCGAGTTCCGCCGCGGCATGCTGTATGCGGTGAACCCAGTCGGTTTTGTGTCCATGATGGCTTCGGCGGGGATCTCCATCGCGGTGTTCTTCGGGGCGTTCGGAGCCGCCATCCAGCCGTTCTCGCCGATCTTCGCGGTGGGGCTGGCGCTGGTCCTGCCGCCCCTTCTGGCGGTTGCCACCCGGGGCCGGTACTACCTGCGCCGTACGGACGACGGCATTAACCTGCTGATGTTCGACGCCGACGGAAACCCCAGTGACGCCAAGCTTCTCTGCCACGTGACAGGCATGGAGTTTGAGCGGCCCGACATGATCCGGTCGGCCCAGGATGCGCCCGACGGCGGAATCCAGTATGTCTCGTCCCTCGCCCTTTCGACAGATAAGACGGGGCAGTTGGTCTTGCCGGCGCAGAAGTAAGACTTTGATATTCAGCGGTCAAGGAAAGCCGGTGCATTGATGTACCGGCTTTCCTTATGACTTTTTATTGGCCGGCTGTGGTGGTAGAACCAATGGCGGGTGGCTGTGGATAACTTTGATCGCTGAAATGTAGCCTGGGCTACCCTTAAGCATTGTTCTAAGGCATTGTTCGAGCCAGGCGTCTTGAAAACTATCGGGGGATTAGCTGCCCATGACATCGCACAAGTTCTTTGGGTCCAGGCGGTTGCGTTTACGAACGTTTCTTGCGGCTGTTATGGCTGCGGCTACTTTTGGTCTGGCCGGTTGCAGCCCTGGCGTCAGCCACACTGACCCATCCGCCACGTCAACTCCGGCGTCTGAATCAGCCACACCTACTGCGACGCCCACTCCCACCGCTTCTTATAAGCCAGCTTCGGCCAGCGGACCTGCTGAGAACGTCCCCGTGCCCGTGCTGCCTGAGGTTGCCAAAACGGAGACGAAGGAAGGCGCCGAGGCGTTCGCGAAGTATTGGTTCAGTGTGCTGAGCTACGCGTACGAGACAGGTGAAGTTGCTGACTTTGAAAAGTTGGAGCCCCCTTCCTGCGTGGCTTGCCAGAAAGTCAAAGGAGTCATTCAGGACTGGCACTCTGATGGCCGCTGGTTGGTGGGCGGTAAGTTATCGACGCCCGTAGCAAGCACTACTTTCGTTAGAGGCCAGGATGGTAGGTACCAGGTCGCGGTCCAGGTCCGCCAGGAACCATTGTCCTATTTCCGACCTGACGGAACTGTAGCGCGGACAGACCCCCAGGCACCTGACCAAGGCAACCTACTAATCCTCGCCTACGAAAACGACGCCTGGTCTGCAGTTGAGCTCGGAAGTATCGTCGGTTAGTAATGGCCAGTTCCCGATTGCTCTCTCTTCTCCTCGTCGCAACATTCTTTATCGGGCTAACTGCATTGCCGGCTCAAGGCGGCGAGGGCAGCGATCCGGAATTCGGAGGTGAATGGAACCCAGGCCTCGGACTAGGTGGTCACGTTTGGAATGCAGAACGAAACGAGTTCATTCGCGCTGATCCCGCTATCCCATCCACTGACCCCAACAACTACAAGTACGAACTTCAGTGTCACCTAGGAAACAGTGACTTTGATACGGAGTGTCTTGGAAGGCAGGTTGAATGCAAGGCCGGGCCCGAAGGGAAGGAGGAAGGTATTCCGGTTATCTGGCTGTCTATGCCCCGAGGTGTTCCTGGCGCCGTGTGGTCCTATCACTCCGGCCCAGCGTGCCTCTATGACGCGAAGCCCGAGGACTTGCTTCCGCGGATTGCCGCTGAGATCCAGCGGGAGTTCCAGAGCCTGCCGATCAATGCAGGGGCTGTGGTGGCACAGCCAAGTCCGCACACCCTTCGCGGAGCCGAGACCAACTTCTATGCGGAGGCGGTTGAACAACAGTTCGACATCACGATGTTCGGCCAGAAGGTGCACGTCGTCGCCACCCCGGCGCAGTACACGTGGAACTACGGCGACGGTACTGTGTTCGGCCCGCAACCTTCCATGGGCGGACCACTGCCACAGGAGCGCTGGGGTGAGAAGACAAGGACCAGTCACCCATACACTGCCACAGGCGACTTCCAAGTAGTCCTGACTACGTCCTTCCAAGGCACCTATTCAGTGAACAACGGCCCGCCCCTGCCCATCCCCGGCCAAGGACAGTTCAGTGCGCCGGCGCAGACGATCAGTGTGTGGCGGTCCATCACCCGGAATTATGCCGACGACTGCAACCAGAATCCCCAAGGGCAAGGCTGCCCGGGAGTCGCGCCGCGTCCTTAAGAAGAAGCCCGTCCTTCGAAGGCTCCGTCCCGTCAGAGACGCCCTGAAAACCCCAACGGCGGCCCCCTTCTAGGCAAATGCTGCGGGTTAGAGACGTGCTGGGGGCATCCTGCTTCAGGTCAGAAAGTCGTCGGCTGCACTCAGCGCTTCATCGAGGATAGCCAGGCCCGCAGCGGCGTCGGACTCGCTGACGTTGAGCGGGGGAGCCACGTGGATCCGGTTGCCCAGGATCAGAGGCAGCAAGCCGCGATCCAGGCATGCTTTAGCGAATGAGGCCATGGGCGCGTTGTCCGGACCTGAGGCTCCTGTCGGCACTATCGACTCTTTCGTTTGCCGGTTGCGGACCAGTTCCACAGTCCACAGGCCACCGATGCCGCGGATATCCCCGACTGCCTCGTGCTTCTCGGCAAGCTCCCTGAGTGCCGGGCCAAGAATGTCCGTGCCGAGGCGGGCCGCGGCGGCGATGGTGCCCTCGTCGTGCATGGCGTTGATGGCGCCCACAGCTGCTGCGCAGGCGAGCGGGTGGCCGCTGTACGTCATGCCTGCCGGGTAGGGGCGCTTGGTGAACATCTCATAGATCGCGTCGCCGACCAGAACGCCGCCCAACGGTACATACCCAGAGTTCACGCCCTTCGCGAAGACCAACAGGTCAGGTGCCACACCATCGTGGTCCACTCCGAACCAAGCCCCCGTTCGGCCAAAGCCGACCAGCACTTCGTCGGCTATGTAGACAATGCCGTGGCGGTCGCACAGTTCACGGACCCCACGCAAGTAGCCCGCCGGTGGCACGATGACGCCCGCACTGCCAACGACCGATTCCAGGACCAGGCCGGCGATCGTCGTCGGACCTTCCAAGAGGATCACCTGCTCAAGGTGAGCCAGCGCCCGCTCACACTCTTCCTCGATGGTGCTCGACCCGAACGCCGAGCGGTACAGGAACGGGCCGAAGAAGTGGACGGCGCCGGCCGCGCCGGTGTCTGAGGCCCAGCGGCGGGGATCGCCGGTCAGGTGGATCGATGTGGTTGTTGACCCGTGGTAGGAGCGGTACGCGGCGAGGACTTTCGGCCGTCCCGTGTATAGGCGCGCCATCCGAACCGCGTGCTCAATGGCCTCCGTCCCGCCGGTGGTGAAGAGTACGTGCCCGAGGTTCGCTGGCGCGACGTCCACAATCAGCCGTGCCGCTTCGCCCCGGACATCGGATGCCAGGCCAGGCGCCAGTGTGCACAGGCGGTCTGCCTGGTCCTTGATGGCAGCGACGATGCGCGGATGCTGGTGGCCGAGATTGGTGAATACCAGTTGCGAACTGAAGTCCAGGTAGCGCCGGCCGCTCACGTCGACGACGTAGCTCCCGGAGCCGCCGACCACCGTCGGAACGTCGCGCCGTCCCTGGACAACCCATGGATGGAAGACCAGTTCGTCGAGATCCATGACAACCTCCGATGCGTGGGCCGGCTGTTCACCCTTACTGCTTCACCATGGCACCATCACGCGGCAGCGTCCATGGTCCTTCTCCAAGGTGTATCCGGCACAAGCCATCGTGTTCCGCCTCACATTCGGAATAGTTGGCATACGCCGGGCAGTTGGGCTGGGCAGAACCACTTCATTTCGAAAGGAACTGCGCATGCTGTTTTCCCCTTTGACCCTCGGCGAGCTCGAACTTCCCAACCGCCTGGTAATGGCGCCCCTGACCCGGGTCCGCTCCGGCGGCGAGGGTGTGCCCGGTCCGCTGGTGGTGGAGCACTACCGCCAGCGCGCCACTTTGGGACTGATCGTCAGTGAAGGCGCCTACCCGAGCCCTGCAGGCCGTTCGTATGCCGGCCAGCCGGGACTGGTCACCGAGGAGCAGGTTGCCGGCTGGAAAAAGGTCACCGACGCCGTTCACGCGGAGGGCGGCCGGATGTTCGCGCAGGTCATGCACGGCGGGCGGGTATCTCACGAGGACATCACCGGCGGACACCCGCTCGTGGCTCCCAGCGCCGTCGCCATCGAAGGTGAAGTCCACACTCCAGAGGGCAAGAAGCCCTACCCGGTGCCGCATGCACTCACCACCGATGAGCTTCCCGTGGTGATGCAGGAGATCGTCACGGCTTCGCTCAACGCGATCGCTGCCGGGTTCGACGGAGTGGAGCTGCACTCGGCCAATGGTTACCTGCTCCACGAATTCCTGTCACCAAATGCCAATATCCGCACAGACAGCTATGGCGGCTCGCCGGAAAACCGGGCCCGTTTCGTGATTGAGACGGTCAACGCCGTAGTGGCGGCAGTTGGCGCCAACCGTGTGGGCATCCGCATCTCACCGGCCCATAACATCCAGGGGATCGCCGAAACGGACCCCGCAGACGTCCGTGCCACGTATGAAGTGCTGGTGGACAGCATCGCGCCCCTGAACCTCGCGTACCTGAGCATCCTGCACCACGATCCCTCCGGGGAGCTCATCCAGGATCTTCGGGCCCGCTTCGACGGCACCTTCCTCGTCAACAGCGGCTTTGGAGTGATCACCACCCGTGAAGAGGCAGTTGCACTGATTGCCGATGGCCATGCTGACGCCGTGGTTGTTGGACGCCCCGCTATCGCCAACCCTGACCTGGCCCGCCGCTGGAAGGAAAGCCTTCCGCTGAACGAGGCTGACCCGGCTACCTTCTACGGTGACGGAGCCAAGGGCTACACGGACTACCCCGTGTACTCCGGCTAAGAAGTTTGGTGAAACGACGACGGCGGCACCTGGCTGGGTGCCGCCGTCGTTGGCCGCTCGGTGTGCTGTCCCGGCAGCGCGCGCCAAAAAGCCATCCGACGGCTTTTTTGGCTCATTTATAAGTGGACCGCGCAGTCTCAGGAGGACCGGCGGTAGCAAAAATGATACTCCAGCGAATGGATTATCGCTAGTGCCTGCGGTGCTTTTGCTTGTGCATCCGGGCCATCGCGTGTGCTGCGCGCTAGAGGAACGCCTCGCGCCCCGTCCCCTCCCGCATCACCAGCTTGCCGTCCTCAATGGAGACAAGCAGGCTTTTGGGCGTCCCGCTGACTTTGGTGATGGCCTTCAGCCCCCGGTTCGTGACTTCCACGCCCACATGGGCACCTTTCGCCGGCAGCTCCACCGAAACTTCTGAAGCCATTCCCAGAAGGGGATTGGTGGATACTCCCAAATCGCGCCGGGCCTGCTTGCCGTTGACCGTGACGGTGATGTTGGCCTCGTCAAACCCCTCTTGAAAGACGATGAGCAAGTCCCGCATGGTGGCCTCTTCCTCGAGAATGGTGCCGGTGACGCATCTCAACAACTACAGCATTTCACGGCGCGGATCGGAATACCCTCCGATGACACAGGTGGTCCAATGCTGCTGGAGACCTCGGACCCAGTAGGGCAAAATGTTCTGGTGACCCAACTCCCGCAAGGCCCCTCCACGACGTCCGCAGCTTCAACGCCGGACAGCGCCATCTTCCACCAGATCGCCGCCGAGCTCGGCGTCAAAACCTGGCAGGTGAAGGCCGCTGTGGAACTGCTCGACGGCGGGTCCACCGTCCCGTTTATCGCGCGGTACCGCAAGGAAGCCACCGGAACGCTTGATGATACGCAGCTCCGCGAGCTCGACGAGCGCCTGCGCTACCTCCGCGAACTTGAGGACCGCCGTCGTACTGTCCTTGAAGTCATTGCAGCCCAAGGGCAGCTGACTCCTGAGCTACAGGCTGCCATCGTCGCGGCAGACACCAAATCACGGCTTGAGGACATCTACCTTCCCTTCAAATCCAAGCGGCGCACCAAGGCGCAGATCGCCCGCGAGGCAGGGCTGGAACCGTTGGCCGATTCGCTGCTGAAACGGCCGGATCTGGATCCTGAACGGGAGGCTGCGAAGTATCTCAACCCAGAGCACGCCATCGAAGACGCCGCCGCCGCGCTGGGCGGGGCCCGCTCCATCCTGGTGGAACGTGTGGCGCAGGACCCGGACCTCGCCGCAACCCTGCGGGAGCGCCTGTGGACGCAGGGCCGGATGGTGTCGCGCGTGAAGAAGGGCAAGGAGGCGGACGGCCAGAAGTTCTCGGACTACTTTGATCTCGCGCAGGCGCCGGCCGGGATGCCGTCACACCGCGTGCTGGCGTTGCTGCGGGGCGAGAAGGACGGCGTCCTGGAGCTGGATCTCGCCGAAGCTGACCCGAAGGACGACGACGCCCTGGCCGCCGCCCGCTCCCGTTACGAATCAGCTGTAGCCAAGTGCCTTGGGGTTGCCGACCGCGGCAGGCCTGCGGATGCCTGGCTGCTGCAGACTGCCCAGGTGGCGTGGCGCTCGCGGGTGCTGGCGCGGCTGACGGCGGACCTGCGGGGGCGGATGTTTACCGCCGCTGAGGACGAGGCCGTCCGGGTCTTCGCAGCCAATCTGCGCGATGTCCTCCTCGCAGCACCCGCAGGAAACCGCGCAACCCTTGGCCTGGACCCGGGGTTGCGTACCGGGGTGAAGGTGGCAGTGGTGGACGGAACCGGGAAGGTGGTTGCCACCGACACCGTGTACCCGCACGCTCCGGCGCGGAAGTGGGACGAGGCACTGGCCACCCTGGTACGGCTGGCGCGGCAGCATGCCGTCGAACTCGTGGCGATCGGGAACGGCACGGCCTCCCGTGAGACTGACAAGCTGGCCGCGGAGCTGATCAAATTGCTGCCGGCCGCGGACAGGAAGCCACAAAAGCTTGTGGTGTCAGAGGCGGGCGCGTCTGTCTACTCGGCGTCCGCCCTGGCCTCCGCCGAATTGCCTGGCATGGATGTGTCCCTGCGTGGCGCCGTGTCGATTGCCCGCCGGCTCCAGGACCCGCTGGCCGAGCTGGTAAAAATCGATCCCAAGTCCATCGGAGTGGGGCAATATCAGCACGATGTGACCGCAGTGAAGCTGGACCGCAGCTTGGACGCTGTGGTGGAGGACTGCGTGAACGCCGTAGGGGTGGACGTGAATACAGCGTCACCGGCCCTACTGAGCCGCGTTGCCGGCGTCGGGCCCCTGCTGAGTGAGAACATCGTGGCGTACCGGAACGAACACGGGCCGTTCGCCAAACGAAGCGAGCTGAAAAAGGTTCCGCGGCTGGGAGCCAAAGCATTTGAACAATGTGCCGGCTTCCTTCGGATCACCGGGGGAGCGGAACCGCTGGACGCGTCAAGCGTGCATCCGGAAGCCTACTCGGTGGCTCGGAAGATCTTGGTTGCCGCGGGTTCAGCGCCCGCCTCGTCGCTTGACCCCCGGAACTTTGTGGACGGAACGTTCGGCCTGCCAACTGTGCAGGACATCCTGGCTGAGCTGGACAAGCCGGGCCGTGACCCCCGGCCGGCCTTCGCCGCAGCGACGTTCTCAGAAGGGATCGAGAAGATCTCCGATTTGAAGCCCGGCATGGTGCTGGAAGGAACGGTCACCAATGTCGCCGCTTTTGGTGCGTTTGTGGACGTTGGTGTCCACCAGGACGGCCTTGTCCACGTCTCTGCCCTTGCCAACCGGTTTGTTTCCGATCCCCGCGAGGTGGTCAAGTCCGGTCAGGTGGTGCGCGTGAAAGTGCTGGAGGCCGATCCGGACCGGAAACGGATCTCCCTGACGTTAAGGCTCGACGACGAGCTGGCCCCCTCGGGCGGCCGGGCGTCCGGCGGACGGGCCTCGGGCGGACGGGAATCGGGCGGGCAGGCTTCCGGGGCGAGGACTGCTGGCGCGCGGGAGTCCGGCGGCCGAGACGCCGGGGCCAGGCCTTCGGGCGGCGACGGGAAGACTCAGCGGAACCAGAATGCCGAAACAGGCCGCGGCTCGGGCAAGCCCTCTGGCAACAGGGCGGTTGCGCCACAGGCGGCGCCCGTGAACACAGCGATGGCGGAGGCGCTGCGCAAGGCCGGCCTCGGCAAGTAGTTCCGCCGGAGCGAATCAGGCGGAGCGCCTCAGACGGAGCGCCTCAGGCGAGGGACAATACAAACGCCAGGACGAAGCCTGCGGCGGTGCTGAGTGCAACAGCAGGGCCGCCATGCTCGTAAGCTTCCGGCATGAGCGTGTCAGCGAGGGAGGCAATGACGGCGCCGGCCGCGAACGCCAAGGGGAGCGAGATTGCCTCCGGATCCGTGCCGGACAGTGGGCCCGCCCCGATAACAACCGCTGCCACCAGCAGGACGGCGCAGGCAAGCCATAGTCCAATGATGCTGGCAGTCGAGCGGCCCTGGCTGCGCATGGAGGCGGCCCCCACCAGTGCCTCCGGCAGGTTGGACACGAAGATTGCGGCGAGCAGGGCCAGGCCACCGGTCCCCTCACCCAAGGCAACACCGAGGGCGATGTTCTCAGGCACTCCGTCCAGCGTGACAGCGGCCAGCAGCGCCATGCCCGCTGCCCCTCGCGTCGATGCAGCGGTGGCAGGAAGTTCAGTGGCTGCGGCGTCCGTGTCCAGCTTTGCGCTGCCTTGGAATTCGTCCGCCGGTGTGGCAGCGGCCTCCGGGCCTGGCTGGGCCCAACGGTCCAGGAGGGAGCTGAGAACAGTGAATACGATCGCACCGACCATCAGCCCGATGGCGGCCCGGACGATACCGCCTTGTTCGTAGGCGTCCTCGAAGAGCTCGAAGGCCAGGGCGGTGATCAGGGAACCGGCCGCGAACGAGAGCAGTATGGCGAGGAGCCGCTTGGGCAGTTCAAATCGAACACCAACGAATGCACCCACGAGCAAAGCACTGGATGCTATGACGCCGAACAGCAGCGACATCATCATGCCGTCAGTATAGGAGCGGCGGGCTGGTCAAGGACAGGTATTTGCCCTGTCGACCTGCGGGTAGCTTTCGGGACGTGGACGTTTCTGTAAGGCTGGGATCATGACTTACTTCTTGGAGTACACCATCCCGGCCCCTTCTGACGCTGCCGAGTTCGAGTTCCCGCACGACGAGATCAATGCGGGCACCACTATCCCCCTGGCCGAGACCAACGCCGAGATTGTGCACACACCGGAATTGCCCGCACGCACGGGGATAGTTGGCGCAACAGTTCCCGAAGCCAAGCTGGAGGCCGAACAACTCATCACGCACAGCCGCGCCACGGAAGGCAGCCTGTACTTCGACCCGTCGGACTCGCTCCAGGCCGGTGTAGGGACCCTCGTGGCAACGTTTGTGGAAGGCCGAGGCTGGCAGGACGCCTAGTTCAGAGAAAAGTGCCCCTCTAGGGAAGGTCACAGGCAGCTACGCGGTGCGGCCAGTGACCTTCCCTGCCTAGTTCAGGATCCGCGTTCCTTCCGGCAAGGCGTCTCCGGCGAGCAGTCTGGCTGCGGCGTCTGCAAAGGCAGTCAACGCCACACGCTGAGTCCAGGGGCCATAGGAGATACGGCAGACGCCCAGTTCCTGGAGCCTGGCAGGGGCGAGTGATCCGGGGACGTTAATCACTGACACTTTGTTCCAGCCGATGCCTTCAACCAAGGCGCTGACAGTCGGTTCGTCCAATAGGCCGGGAACAAATACCGTCGTTGCACCGACATCAAGGTAGGCGCGGCCGCGTTCGATCGCGTCAGCCAGCACTTCGCGCGGATCGCGTTCCTTGCCCCGGAGGAATGCATCGGTGCGCGCGTTGAGGACAAAATCGATTCCCTCCGCCTGGGCGGCCTTCACTACGCCGGTCATCTGCTCCACAGCCGCATCCAGTGGGCGCATCTGGTCCTCAATATTTGCGCCTACGATCCCGACGCCGATTGCCTTGCGCACTGTTTCGCCAGCATTTCCGTACCCTGCCTCAAGGTCAGCGCTCACAGGCAAGGGAGTGGAAGCGGCAATGCGCCCCGCAGCCTCGATCATCAGGTCCACCGGGATTTTTTCGCCGTCCGGATATCCCTGGGAAGCAGCAATCGAGTGGCTCGCGGTGGCCAGCGCAGCCGTACCCGGAACGTCTGTGGCGACCTTTGCTGTGATGGCATCCCAAACGTTAATGACCTGGAGAATATCGGCGGCTTGGTGTAGACGGAGGAGTTCGGTGGCTTTGGCAGCGGTGTTTTGAGTCATGGTGCGAGCCTAACTGAGCCGCCAGACAAGCGGCGGAATGGAGCTCGGAACGGCCTCGTCTCATGCTTGCTATCCCGCGCATGGTGTCATGGCGCTGCACTTGTCCGCACGCTGGGCAACAGCGCGGCACCACGGCGTTGGATTGCGCGCGTCTTGTGCGCCCGCCCAGCACATGGCGTTGCTTTCGCGTTTGGCTTTATTGATGAGCCGTTATCCCTAAACCCGGGGCAGCCTAATCCGGACCGCCGGCTGAGCTTATGGAGCCGTCCGGCCAGGTGGGTGGTTCCCAGTCTTGGTGTTCGCTGTTGTAGTGGCGGCCGGTGGGTGAGGTCCAGCCGGGTGGTTCGTTTTTGCTGGCTGGTGTTGGTTGCCAGGCCGAGTGGTGTTTGAGGTGGTGGTGTTTTCGGCAGGGTTGGCCGAGGTTGGATATGCCGGTGGTGCCGCCGTCGGCCCAGGCAAGGAGGTGGTCTGCTTCGTTGTCGAGGGAGTGGTTGTTGCAGCCGGGGAAGGGGCATTTGGCATCGCGGAGCCTGAGCCAGCGGCGCATGGCTGTGGTGAGGCGGTAGCTGGTTCGGCCGATTTCCAGTGGTGCGCCGTCGCGGGGGTCGGTCAGGACGCGGTGGAAGGAGCCGGCTCCGTTGGCGATCAGGTTCCGGGCCATGGAGGCGGGGATGGGGCCGTGGCCGTCGAGTGTGGCAGGTTCATCGGTGAGGCCCAGGAGGGAGAACACGGGCACGGTGACCAGTACCTGGGCCCGCGGCGGCGGGACCTGCCCGGCGGTGCGTTCTCCGCCGGGATCGGCAAGGCATTTTGCGCCGCCAGTGCTTTCGTTGCTGATGCTGCCGGGGTTGGATGTCCCACCGCCGAGGAGTGTGTGGGCGAGGGTGTCGGCGCGGAGTTGGGTGAGGGTGCGGGGCTCGGTGGGGCTTTGGAGTGACCGGGCTGTTGTGGTGGTGTGTTCCCAGATGGCGGCGGCCTGGTCGGCGGGGAGGTAGGCGGAGAGCCAGGCCATGCCGTCGCGGTCCGGGGTGTATTCGACCCGGCGGTCCAGGACGCACTTGGTATGGCGGGTTTCGATCGAGACGGGGTGGTGGCGTTCGCGCCAGGTCCGGGCCCTGGCACGGAACCGTGAGGGTGTGAGGTCCCCGGCAAGGCAGGCGCGGGAAGCCTTCGCTGCGTCGGGGTCCAGGAAGTGGGTTTCCAGGGCGGCCGCGCCGGCGGGGCCCAGGCCGGTGGTTTCATCGCAGAGGATCCGGGCGTGCTGCCAGGAGAGGGCCCCGGCCTGCAAGGCTGTCAGGGTGCGGGGCAGTTCGGTGCTCAGTTGGCGGGACTGGACCAGGAACGCTGAAGCGGTGCCTTCGCTGATGGTCAGGACACAGGCGACCTCCGCGACCATGCCCATCTCCGCCGCAGAGCGTTCGTGCAGCGAGGCCGACGGGGGAAGCAGCCGCCGGCAGGTGTCCGCGTAGGTGGCGGCCGCCCGGGCTTTCCGCGCAGCGGCACGGGCCTCATCACGGGCAGCCTCCGCCATCTCGGCCAGGCATTCCTCCGCCAAATCCCGCAACGGATCACAACCAGCATCAGCATCAGAACCTGTGCTAGAGCGAGTATGGGAAACGGTGCCAGGATCAGCACCAGACCCTGTGCCAGAGCGAGTATGGGAAACGGTGCCAGAGTCAGCACCAGACCCTGTGCCAGAGCGAGTATGGGAAACGGCGCCAGAATCAGCACCAAACCTTGTGCCAGAACCGGCACCAGGGGCGGCAGAGAAGGAGGCCGAATCAAGCCCGTCCACCGGAGCATCGAACATCGCCGCAGCCTCGAAAGCAACCTGGCTTTCACCGTCAACAACTACCGTGCCGTCCATACCCTAAGTCTGCCAAGGGGGTACGACAGTAAGTCTGAAGGAAAGCCCCTATGTGGATAGCGCGCGTGAAAAGCTGGAGGAACCTCAGCGGGAGGCCGGGGATGAAGCGCCGGCCGGCTCGGAGGACCCGTCAGCTGGCTCTTTCTGCCAAGGCCACCGCCCAGTGATTTCCAGTTCCAAGGAGAAGCTCAGGAACGTACGGATCAGCACGATGATCGCCAGGACGCCCACACTTTCATACGTGGGCGTCACTGCGACCGTGCGGATGATGTCCGCAGCGACCAGGAGCTCCAGCCCCAGCAGGATGGACCTGCCGAGCAACTGCCGATAGGCGCGGTAAACAGTGAGCTTCTCGGCTCCAAGAGGGAGATTTCGCGGCTGATAACCCCGAAGGGCCATGGGGACGGACACCAGGGCGCCGATCACCATCACGGCAACGCCGGCGAAATCCATAAACTTGCCTACGGTCTCAATGATGTGCTGAAAGTCCATGTTCCCCTGCCGTATTTCGCCGGATATACGCCTGCATTGAAGCCCTGGCCGCCTGACCTCGCCAGCAGCCTTAGCCTAGACAGCCAACAGCCCCAGCCTAGACGGTCACCCGCTGCCGGAATGATGCTCCATATGCTGACGACGGGAGCAGATCCGAGGAATCCGACCGAAGCCTCGACCGGAGCGTGCCTGACTTGGGCTCCGTGTCATACAGTCCACGCTCAGCCAGCCGCGGCACCACCAGCTCGGCAAAGTCGTTCAGTGATCCCGGGCTGACGAGGGGATTCAGCATGTAGCCGTCCAGCCCCGAAACAGCAGCGTGTTCCTGGATCTGCCGGGCTACGTCGTCGGGTGTTCCGATGAACAGAAGGTCTGTGCCGCGGGTGACCTCCGAGAATTTACGGCGTACATCGCCGGCCGTGAGCGGTTTGTCCTGCGGAGCTCCCTTGACCACGTAGGAGGTCAGGCCGTTGGTAGACGTCGTGAGCGGCTCGTCGTCGGCGTATTTGCTCAGATCAATTCCGGTGTCCCCGGCGTAGCTGACCAGCTGCGCCTCCACGTGGTAATTGCGCTGCAGCTCGTCGTACTTCTCCTGGGCTCCGATGGCAGTGGGAGCCGTGATGATCCGGGCCAACGCCATGGAACGCACCTCGCCGGCGGGGCGTCCAACAGCCAACGCGCGCTGACTGATGTCAGCAAGTCCCGCCGCGATCTCCTGCGGATCCTTTTTGGGCAACAGGATCACCTCCGCGTGCTTCGCCGCGAATTCGCGGCCCCGCGGCGACCAGCCTGCCTGAAACAGTGTGGGCGTCCGCTGTGGTGATGGTGACGTCAGCGACGGTCCGTCCACGCGGAAGTGTTCGCCGTCGTGGTTGATGGGGTGGACGGAACCAGCGCGGGCGTACAGCCGGTCCGCCTTGCTGCCCACCACCGCGTCGGCCGCCCAGCTGCCTTCCAGCAGCTTGTAGAAAACGTCCATAAACTCGTCGGCACGCGCATAACGGTCGGCGTGCTTGAGCATCTCGTCCATGCCGAAGTTGCGGGCTGCGCTGGACAGGTAGGAGGTGACGATATTCCACCCGATCCGCCCTGTGCTGAGGTGGTCAAGGGTGCCGAAGCGGCGGGCGAGGGCGAAGGGGTGCTCGTACGTGGTGGACGCCGTGATCACGAAGGAAAGCCGCTCGGTGAGGGCGGCCAGGGCGGGAACGTACATAAAGGGATCGTTGGCCGGGGCCTCCACCGCCCACCCCAAAGCGGCATCGGCGGAGCCGCCGTACACGTCGTACAGGCCGAGGACGTCGGCGAAGAAGAGTGCGTCCAGGTTTGCCTCTTCGGCAGTGACGGCCACATTGCGCCACCGGTCCAGGGAGTTGACCTGCAGCCGGTCATCCAACGGGTGGGTCCACAGGCTGGGGGCGCCGCCGCAGCCCACGCTGGCCTGCTCGTACAGGGCAAAAAGCAGGGGAGATGGTGAACTCATCGGATCAGCTCGCTTTCGTCAGGGGAAAGTTCGACGGCGGCGCGGCGCCCGCTTTTGCGGGAACCGTGCCGGAAGTGGAAGTACAGATAGCAGGCGGCCACAAACGGGATACCGAAGTAGAGGGCGGCCACCTGGTTGGGGTCAAAGGCGAGCCCAACCACGGACGCCAGGCACAACGCAAAGGCCAGCAGGGGAACCACGGGATAGAGCGGCGCACGGTAGGCCAGTGTGGCCACGTCACCGCCATTTCGGAGGAAAGCCCGGCGATGCAGAAAGTGCGAGGCCGTGATGGACATCCACACACCAACCACAGCGAAGCCGGCGATCGAGACCAGTACCAGGTAGACCGATTCGGCGGCCACTACGCTGCAAAGGAGCGAGGCGACACCGCCGATCATGCTGATGCTGAGGGCTATGAGCGGAATGCCCTTCTTGGTGAGGCGGCGGAAAGCCTTTGGTGCATGGCCTTCATCCGAGAGGGAGAAAAGCATGCGGGCGCAGGAATACAGGCCACTGTTGCCGGCCGAAAGCAGGGCCGTGATGATGACAAAGTTCATGACGTCTGCGGCATACGGGATCCCCAGCGAACTGAACACGGTGACGAAGGGGCTTTCATCAAGCCCCACCTCTCCATAGGGAACGGTGGCCGCGATGACCGTGATGGCACCCACGAAAAAGATCAGCAGGCGCAGGACGGTGGCGCGGAGGGCTTTGGGAATGGCACGCTCCGGATTTTTGGTTTCGCCGGCTGCTACGCCGATCAGTTCCGAGCCGGAGAAGGCATAGAAGACCGCCAGAACAGTGATCAGCACACCGGCAAAGCCGTTGGGAAAGAGCCCACCCTCAGTAACGAAGTTGTTCAGGAGCAGGGGAGGGCCGGACTCAGCCGCCAGGGGCTTGAAACCCAGCAGGGCTGCACCGCCGAACACGATGAGCGCCAAGATGGTAGCCACCTTGATCAGTGACAGCCAGAATTCAGACTCGCCGAAGACCCGTGCCGAGAAGGCATTGAGGCTGAAGATCACTGCGGCAAAGACCAGGCACCAGACCCAGACGTCCACTCCCGGAAACCATCGCTGCATGAGCAGCCCGCAGGCTGTGAACTCCGAGCCCAGGGCCACAGCCCAGCAAAGCCAGTACAGCCATGCCGTGGTAAAGCCGGTGGCGGGGCCGATGGATCGTGCCGCGTAGATGTGGAATGCACCCGCCACTGGGTAGGCGATGGCGAGTTCACCGAGGCACGCCATCACCAGGTAAACAACAAAGGCCCCAACCAGGTAGGCCAGGACGGCGCCGAGCGGGCCGGCCTGTTCAATCGTGTAGCCGGAACTCAGGAAAAGGCCGGAACCGATGACGCCGCCCATGGCGATCATGATCAGGTGGCGGGGCCCCATGGTCCGGCGCAGGTCAGTCCGGCGCAGGTCGCGGTGGGAGGGGTGCGAGGAATCCAGGGCAGGGCCGCCCGGCGTCTCCGGGCGGGCAGGCAGCACGGGGCTGAAACTGTTTTGCGGCATGGGGCCACGCTAGGTCCCGGCAACCGGCAGCGTGGCATTCGTTACAGTTTGTTGCACCATAAGCACGGGGAATTGCGGATAACTATCGGTGTCGAACCCCTGATCCTGTCAGCACTTCCCGGTAGCCCTCACGGAAGGAGGGGTACGCAGGCTCAAAGCCGGTGCTTCGCAGCAGTGCGTTGCTGCAGCGTTTGTTCCCGTTCCGGGCATCCGCTGCCGGACCCGTGGGCGGCTCGGGAAACCCCAGTTCGGAAGCCAGGAACCGCAGGACCTCGCCCAGTTCTGCGGGCTCGTTGTCCACCCCGAGATATACCTGAGCTGGCATGGCTTCCATCCCGGCCAGATGTACCAGCGCCGCAGCGGCATCGTCACGGTGGATCCGGTTGGTATAGCGGGGGGCGTCGGGAATGACCGCAGCGCCGTTCCTGACCTGGTCTATCAGCCGCGTTCGGCCCGGACCGTAGATGCCGCCGAGCCGCACCACAATCCCGGCTGTTTCGGTGCCGTGCAGGCGGTGGTGGAGCAGCTCCTCAGCCTCCCGCATGATGCGGCCGGAAAATCCGCCAGGTTCCGCCGTCGTGCTTTCATCAACCCAGCCTCCATTGGCATCCCCATAAACAGCGGTGGACGAGACAAAAAGAACCCGGCGGGGCGTCACGGCATCGCGTTCGAGGGCGTCCAGGACGTGCGAAACGCCGTCCACGTAGGCGGCCCGGTAGGCAGTTTCCGTGGGGGAGTCCGCGGCGACGGCAATAACGACGGCGGTGGTATCTGCCGGGATGGGCGGCAGGCCTGCGGTGCCCAGGTCCGCCGCCACACCTTCAATCTCCGCCGGCAGTTTCTCCGGCGACCGGCGCCAGCCCACCACACGGTGCCCCGCTGCGGCAAAACGCAGGCCCGCTTCGGTGCCCAAGTCGCCGCATCCGGCCAACAGGACAGTCATGGGATCAGGGAGCCGGGACGGGGAAGAAGACGCGAGGATCCTGCAGCAGGGCCGGGTAGTCGAAGGCGGACCTGTCGATCACTTCGGTGACGCTGAAGTTGCGGCCGAACCTGCCATCTTCCAAGGTGATGGGGCGGCCAAGGACCTGTCCCACAGCGAACTTGTGGCCATCCTCGAAGGCCACCGCCACGACTGTCTTGCCGGGGAGGGTAGCGAATGCCTCCTCCTGGGCCTTGCGCTTCCGGGTCGGCTTCTTCACCAACTGCTTGGGTGGAAGCTTGCGCGGCTGCTTGGACGGGCGTCGTGAACCGTCGTCCACGTAGACAGGGGAATAGTCATCCTGATCGGCGCCCAAACCGGCAGTGGGAGTGCCGCCGCGGCGAACCGGGGGAAGGGCAACGGTTTCCAGTGTTTCCGGGTCTATGTCCCCCTGCGTGGCGCGGAGGATCCACAGGATGTCACCGTCAGGGTCCTCGGGAAGGAATTCATGTTTCGGCTCAGGCCAGATGTAGTCCAGATCCACCTCGGCGTCAGGAAAGACGTCTTTGTAAAACTTCGGCTCCTTGCGGAGAAGCTTGGAACGGTGGCTCAAATGGAAGTCAGGATCGCCGAGCCAATGCGGCATCGGAATTTTGGCTGCGTAATCGGGGTGCGCTGCCTGGGGTGCAAACTCGGTGATGTTGGCGCGGGTGTTGTCGGCGTGGCCACGGGCGGTCCACTCGTCCACCATGGCAAGGCCATACAGGGTCAGTGCGGGGACGTGCCCCATCCACATCCTGACGGCCGGGTGGGACTGCCAGCCGTATTCCGGGATCACCAGCGCCCGGAGGATCTGCAGCGCCTCGACTCGTTGCTTGCCGAGCCTGGCGGGATCGAGCGCGGCCGCGCTCGACCTAAAATCGGGGTGCGGAAGGAAGGTTTGCATCTCTTCAGTCTGACGCCCCATACCGGATGTGCCAATTGCAGTGCTTGCCGCCACATCGGGACCAGCCGGAGTGTTCACATAGTGGACCTATACATACGCCATGGGGGAGCAACCACTAAGATAACCGGAACCCGTCCCGCGTCCTGGAAGCCCTGCCATGAAAACTACACCTGAAAAGACCCCCGGAAGCACCCAGATTTTCACGCCCAAGTTCGGGCAGATGCTTAGCCCGGAGGCCAACGGCATCCTGGTCCTTGACGAATTTACCCTTGATCCGGCAGCAGCGCGCAAAGAGCAGCACGGCTTCCGCGCAGCGATTGCATCCGTGGCTGTCACGCTCCGCCGTATTGCTGCCCTGCGCGTGGTTATTGCCCTCGTGGCCATCGGAAACCTGCCCCTGTTCCTGCTCTCCAGCGGTTGGTGGATCTACGCGGTTTCCCTGACCCTTGTGGTGGCAGTGCACGCTGCCGTCTCCTGGCTCAACCGGCACGAGCCCAAAGTCCGCCAGCGCCAGGACCTGGAACTGCACCTGCACCGCGAACAGAGCGCCAACTACCGCAAAGTCCGTGACGCCGTGAAATACATGATTGACACACCCAGCCGCATGAACGAACACCTCTACCTGGAGTTGCTGGCGGTCAAGCGGGTGGCCCTCAACCTCGCCCACGGCACGGTTGCCCTGCTGGACACCAGCGACGAGACCTCCTGGAAGGTGCGGATCGTCCGCGAAATCCCGGCCGCAGCCTAAGCAGAAGTAGCAGCCTCAACCCGAGGCAGCAGCCCAGGCAAAAGCTATGACGTTAACGACGACGCCGGAGCTCCCCGCAGAGGGGACGCTCCGGCGTCGTCGTTAACTTTGCTGCTGTTTCAAGGCGCCGGTGGCGCCCTGAAGGCTAGGCGGGAAGCTGCAGGACCTGTCCCTCGAACACCAGGTCCGGGTTGGAGATGGTGTCCTGGTTGGCGTCCGCGAGGCTTGCCCAGCCGCCGACGATGCCCAGCTTGTCCGCCACGATGCTCAGCGTGTCGCCCGCCTCCAGCGTGTAGGTCTCGCCGCTGAGCGCCACCGGCGCAGCATGGACGGGAGCTACAGGCTGGGTGGCGGGTGCCTGGACGGCCGGAACCTGGGTTACGGGCGCGCTCTGGACTGGAACAGTCTGGGGAGCAACTGCTGTTGCGCCGCCGCTCAGACCCAGCTGGGCCGAGCAGGAAGGCCAGGCCTCCCAGCCCTGCGCGGCCTGGACCTGTTCCGCTACGGCGATCTGCTGCTCCCGGCTGGCATCCGCGGCGGAGCCGGTCCCGCCGTAGGCGGCCCACGTGGTGGGGCTGAACTGCAGGCCGCCCGTGTAGCCGTTTCCGGTGTTGGTTGCCCAGTTTCCACCGCTCTCACACTGCGCCAGCGAGTCCCAGGTGGACGTGCCGGTGGTGGCGTTAGCGGCGGTAGCTGAGAGCGCCAGGCCAGCGAGGGAAACGGCGGTTACGGTGATTCCGCGGCGCGCGGCAGTACGGAAAGTAGTTGTTTTCATGATGGTGATGCTCCTGAAGGCCACCTGCGCTCGATCCGTCCCCGGAGGTCGTCGCGCTACTGCCCGCCCCTGACGTATAGAGGTCAACTGCGGCGTCCGCCGGCCGGGCAGTTCTGGTGGAGGCGGCGCCGGGCATTCATTGGCCCGCGTTCGCGGGCATGCATTTCACGCTAGGCCATCACGCCGGCGTTATCAAACCGAGATAATTTATCGGTGTTGGCTGGTGGCCAGCTGGGGAAGTGCCGCGGACAGATAAGGCGCGGTGCGGCTGTGCGCAGACCGTGCGACGTCGGCGGCGGTTCCGGCTGCAACGATCCTGCCGCCGGCGTCCCCACCGGACGGACCCATGTCAATGACCCAGTCGGCAGCTGCAACCACGGCCATCTCGTGTTCCACCACTATGACGGTGTTGCCGCTGTCCACCAGGCTGTGGAGCTGGGCCATGAGCAGCTGGACGTCGGCGGGGTGGAGCCCGGTGGTGGGCTCGTCCAAGAGGTAGAGGGTATGGCCGCGCTGGGCCCGCTGAAGCTCGGTGGCGAGCTTGATGCGCTGCGCCTCGCCGCCGGAGAGTTCAGTGGCCGGCTGGCCCAGCCGGAGGTAGCCCAGGCCGACGTCCCGGAGGCTCTTCAGGCTGCGCGCCGCGGCCGGAATATCGGCAAGGAACGCGGCGGCAGCGTCCACCGTCAGACGCAGCACCTCGGCCACGTTCTTCCCCCGGTACGTTACCTCCAGGGTTTCCGGGTTGTATCGGGAACCGCCGCACTCCGGGCACGGGCCGTAGCTGCCCGGGAGGAAAAGCAATTCCACTGCCACAAAGCCTTCGCCCTGGCAGGTTTCGCAGCGGCCCCCGGGTACGTTGAAGGAGAACCTCCCGGCGCCGAACCGGCTTACCCGGGCCTGTTCCGTGGCCGCGAATTCCTTCCGCACAGTGTCGAACAGTCCTGTGTAAGTTGCGAGGTTGGAACGCGGTGTGCGCCCAATGGGCTTCTGGTCCACGGTGACGAGCCTGTCGATCCGGTCGGTGCCGCTGACCGGACCCACCGACAACGGTGTGGCAGGACCCGGTTCGTCCGGCCCTGCCGGCTGCCCAGCCTTTGCCGATGATGCAGACTGCTGGGGCTTGAGGCCGGATCCCACCACCTCCCCCAGGACATGGGTCACCAAAGTGGACTTGCCGGACCCGGACACCCCTGTGACAGCCGTCAAGACGCCCAACGGGAAGCACGCGTAAAGATCCTTGAGGTTGTGCCGGCTGATGCCTGCCAGCTCCAGCCAGCCATCGGGCTCCCTGGCCCCGCCCGCACGCGGTGCGCCGCCTTCACCCGGCATCGTGTCGCCGTCGACGGTGCCGCCGTCGAACAGGAATGGGCGGGTCACCGATTCCTTGATGGCCGCCAGGCCGGCAACGGGCCCGCTGTAGAGCACTTCGCCGCCGCCTTCCCCTGCCCCGGGGCCCACGTCCACCAGCCAGTCAGCCCGGCGGACCACATCCATGTTGTGTTCCACCACGAACACCGAGTTGCCGGAGGCCTTGAGCTGGTCCAGAACGGCAAGGAGCGGCTCGGCATCGGCCGGATGCAGGCCGGCGGACGGCTCGTCCAGCACGTAGATCACGCCAAACAGCCCCGACCGGAGCTGGGTGGCGATCCGCAGCCGCTGCATCTCGCCGGGGGAAAGGGTGGGGGTGGCGCGGCCCAGCGCCAGGTAACCCAGGCCCAGCTCCAAGAGAACAGTAATGCGCTGCAGGAGGTCCGCAGTGATGGCAACCGCGACCTCGTTTTCCTCGCCGGAGGACTGCCGGCGGGACGCCGTTCCGGCCTCCTTCAGCCCCGCGGTGGGACGGAGGATCTCGGCCAACTCCACCATCGGCGCCGCGCTGAGTTCGGCGATGTTCCGGCCGGCAAAGGAAACGGCGAGGGCCTCTGGCCCGAGCCCCGTTCCGCCGCAGCGCTGACACGGGCCCGATTCCATAAACGCCAGGACACGCTCACGCATGGCAGCGCTCTGGGAGTCCGCCAAAGTGTGAAGGACGTAGCTTTTGGCGCTCCAGAAGCGGCCCTTGTAGGGTTTGGCCACACGGTCGCGCTCGGGGGTGACTTCGACAACTGGCTGCTCCTCCGTGAACAGGATCCAGTCGCGCTGTTTCCGGGGCAGTTTCCGCCAGGGCACGTCCACGTCGTAGCCCAGGTGGCTGAGGATGTCGCGGAGGTTCTTGCCCTGCCAAGCACCCGGCCAGGCCGCGATGGCACCCTCCCGGATGGTCAATGCAGGGTCAGGAACCAGGGATGCCTCGCTGACGGTGTGAGCGACGCCCAGCCCGTGGCACTCGGCGCACGCACCGGCCGCGGTGTTCGGAGAAAAAGAATCGGAATCCAACTGCGCGGCGCCGGCCGGGTAGGTCCCGGCCCGTGAAAAGAGCATGCGGAGCGAATTGGAGAGCGTGGTCACCGTGCCTACCGTAGAGCGGCTGCTGGGTGCGCCGCGGCGCTGGTGAAGCGCGACGGCGGGAGGCAGCCCGGAGATCATCTCCACCTTTGGATTGTGGCCCTGCTGGATGAGGCGGCGAGCGTACGGGGCGACGGATTCAAAGTAGCGCCGCTGGGCTTCGGCGTAGATGGTGCCGAAGGCGAGAGACGACTTTCCCGAGCCGGAGACCCCTGTGAACGCCACGATGGCGTCCCGCGGCACATCCACGTTGACGTTCTGCAGGTTGTTCTCCCGCGCGCCCCGGACGCGCACGAAGCCATCCGAATGATGGTCAGGGGTGGGGAGGGAAAGATCGTCAGCCAGCCGGGGGTTCCGCATTGGTCCGACTCTAGCCGCGAACCGGCCGGCGGGCGATATCCTGACCCGATGGACAATCACCGGGACACAGCCCCCAATCCGCTTACCGAGCCGGAACTTCCTGCCACGGAACTTCCTGCCACGGGACTTCCAGTCGCGGATCTGGCCGGGGCCGAAGCGGTTGTGAGGATCCTCCCCATCGCCGAACTGCACCTTCACATCGAAGGGACCCTTCAGCCGGAACTGATTTTTGAACTGGCGGAGCGCAATGGCATCACGCTGCCCTACTCGGGGTTGGACGAGTTGCGCGGACTCTATGAATTCAGTGACCTCCAGTCCTTCCTGGATCTTTACTACGCCAACATGGCGGTCCTGCGGACGGAGCAGGACTTCGCGGACATGACCCGCGCCTACCTTGCCCGCGCCCAGGAAGCGGGGGTGCGGCACGCCGAGATCATGATGGACCCGCAGGCTCACCTTGCCCGCGGGGTCTCCCTGAAAACCTGCGTCAACGGTGTTGCGTCCGCTCTGGCAACCTCAGTTGAGGACTTCGGGATCTCCACGCTGCTGATTGCCGCCTTCCTGCGCGATCTGCCCGAGGAGTCGGCGCTGGAAGTCCTGGACGCCCTGCTGGCCATGAACGCCCCCATCGCCGCCATCGGCCTGGACTCGGCCGAGGTGGGCAACCCGCCCGCCAAATTCGAACGGCTTTTTGCGCGGGCGCGGGAAGCAGGCCTGCGGCTGACGGCGCACGCAGGGGAGGAGGGCCCGGCGTCGTACATTATTGATTCGCTGGACATCCTGGGAGTGGAGCGGATCGACCACGGCATCCGGTGCATGGACGATCCGGAGCTGGTGGAACGCCTGGTGGATGATCGGATTCCGCTGACGGTCTGTCCCTTGTCCAACGTTCGGCTGCGGACCGTGGACACCTTGGCGGACCACCCGCTGCCGGCAATGCTGGCCGCCGGATTGAACGTGTCCGTCAACTCCGATGACCCGGCCTATTTCGGCGGATACGTGGATGATAACTTTGCGCAGCTGACGGCGGTGTTCGAACTGTCCGAGTTCGACCGGGCCCGGCTCGCGGCCAACTCCATTCATTCCTCGTTCGCCTCCGAGGACCGGAAAGCCGAGCTCCTGGACGAGTTGAACGGCGGCTAGCGCCTGGGCTGAACGGCGGCCAGTCCAAGGGCGGACGCTTGGACCGTCCAGAGTTGATCCGGTTGCGCCTGCGTCACCTGACAGTGAGGAACATCAGGGCTGCTGCCGCGTGCCGCTAAACTGGTGCCGCAAGCGTGTCTGGGAAAAGGCCGGCGGCACCCACATTAGCGCTGCTGGGTTGAGCAAACAGCCCCCTACCCGAGACTCCCGCCTCACTTCGGTCCGAATCCGCTTCATAGTCGGTCACGACACGCAAAGTTAACCAATTCAAGTCGCGCGATGTAACAGGCTGTTGGCAAAATGCCTAGAGTCTAATCGCAATAAAAAAGGGGAATCATGGCCAAGTCCATCGCAGAAAACACCTACCTTCGCCTCAAGACCGTGCTGGATGTCCTGACCGAAGGCGTGTGGTCCGGCGATGCGCTGAATGCCGGCGAGGTACTGGCGGAAGCCACAGCCCGCGTCCCGTTCAGCCCGCATGAGGCAGAACTGCTCAGCGGCGGCATTCCCCGCGGTCATAAGACGCTGACCTCCGCCACCGCAAAGCTGGTGAAGGCCGGCTGGCTGGTCAAGAGCCGTGCCGGCTGGATCATCACCGAGGAAGGCATGCGCGCCACCGTCGCGTTCCCGGATGTGGACTCCTTTACTGCAGCGGTCGACGCCGGCACGCCAGTTCCGGCGGACACACCGGTTCCGGCTGTCCCCGCCAATTTTGTTTCGCCGAAGGCAGCCCGCGCAGAAGCCGCCGCGAAGACGGAAACAGTGAAAAAGACTCCGGCCAAGAAGGCTGCCGCCGCTAAGGCAACCGCCACTAAAGAGACCGCGACGAAGGCAACCGCCACCAAGGCGCCAGCGAAGAAGGCGGCCGAAGCAGTGGGCAAGGCAGCCAAACTGATCGAGGACGCCGTGGAGCCCGTGGTCAAGGCCGTTCGTTCCCGCAAGACCTCGCCGAAGGCAAAGGCTGAAGCGCCCGCCCCGGATGCTTCGGCAGGGGCCGTTGCCACCGCCGTCGAAACGTTCCCGCAGCCCGAAGCCGTAGCCGTTGCCGGTGACTTCAACACTTTCCTGGGCGCACCGGAGAACTGGGCACCCCAGTACGACGAAGCCCAGATGGAGCTCGACGTCCTGGACCAGCTGTGGAAGATCAGCGCGGAACTGCCTGCTGGCTACTACACGTTCAAGATCGCCCTGAACCGCTCCTGGCAGGAGAACTACGGCGCCTTTGGTGCATTCGACGGACCCAACCACGAACTGCACCACGGTGGCGGCACTGTCACCATCCGCTACGACCACCGCACACGGGACATCATCGTCAACTAACCTCACGCAGAACCCCGCGGACCTACTGTCCGCGGGGTTCTGTCGTTGTTGCCAGGGGAGGCGGGGCCCATGCGGCGCGGAGGAATCCTTGACTGCGCGGGAATCCTTGACCGCGTTCGGATCCCTGACTGCGCCCAATCCTGACCGCACCCGAGTCCTTGACTTGGGCTTGCTGCTGAAGCACTGTGGATTTGGTCGCTGTGGCCGGTTTCCACCGATTCAGGAGATGCAAAATGACTCTTCCCTCAGGCCTTACCCCGGGCGTTTGGACGCTGGATATGTCCCACAGCGAGATCGGATTTACGGTCCGGCACGCCGGCATCAGCAAAGTGCGTGGACGTTTCACTGAGGCGAGTGCAGAGGCCCACATTGGCCAATCCCTGGCGGAATCGTCGCTCCATGCCACCGTCAAGACGTCCAGCTTCGATTCCGGTGACGCCAACCGGGACGCCCACGTCCGTGGGGCGGACTTCTTCGACGTGGAGAATCACCCCGAGATGACTTTCCGTGCCACATCCGTGGAGGGCGACGGCGAGGACTACAACCTCACGGGCGACCTCACCATCCGGGGAATCACCAAGCCCGTGGAACTGGAGGTGGAATTCACCGGTGTGGCCGTGGACCCCTTCGGTGCCACCCGTGCCGGTTTCTCCGCCGAGGCCGAGATCAGCCGCAAGGAGTTTGGCCTCACGTGGAACGCAGCCTTGGAAACCGGAGGATTCCTGGTCAGCGACAAGGTGAAAATCAACGTCGAGGCTGCCTTGGTGAAGCAGTCCTGAAGCAATGAACCCTGGCGTTCCAGCGAACCAGGACATGCCGGCGGCCGACAGTGTCCGGCTCTCCGCGCGCGTTTTTGGGATAGTGCAGGGCGTGGGGTTCCGCTACTGGACCATGGGCAAGGCCGACGAACTGGGCCTGACCGGGTTGGTGCGGAACCTCGCCGACGGATCCGTGGACGTGGTGGCCGAAGGCCCCGAAGAGCGCATCCAGGACTTCCTGGACTGGCTGAAGTCGGACAAAACCCCCGGCCGCGTGGAGCGGGTGGAAGACTCCATCTCTGCGGCCGAAGGAACGTTCCGGGACTTCAGGGCGCGCTGACACCCAACCCCAACCCGGGTTCTTGAGCCGGGATCACGCCGGTAAGCACCAGCCCAAGCAAGTCGCGCTAACTGTCGCTCTCCGCGCTCAAAACGACTGCCCGCGCGACCTATTTGGATGGACGGGGTGCTGACCGTGGGCTCAGGCCGATAAAGGCACCCAACTCTTCCAGGGCCCGGGGCCGCGCCGGCATGTAGTTGGTGAGCTCAGGGGAGCGGACAATCACGGCACGCCACTGGGCCCGGGAGATGGCGACGTTAATGCGGTTCCTGTTCAGTAGGAACTCAGCCCCGCGGGGAGCTTCTGCCACGGCCGAGCATGCCATGGACACCAACACCACCGGCGCCTGCTGTCCCTGGAATTTGTCCACCGTGCCTACCCGGACGCCGCCCAGGCCGGCCTGCTCCAACGTGTGCCGGATCAGCTGGACCTGGGCGTTGTAGGCGGCCACCACCAGGACGTCTTCCGGGCTGAGCGGCCGGATGGGCGTGTCCGCGCCGGGAACCCATTTCAGTCCAATATGCCGCTGGGCCTGCCGGACAACCTCCGCCGCCTCTTCAGGAGAGCACGTGGTGTTTCCGGTGTGGTCCACCAACACCGTCTCCACCCCCGGAGGCAGTTCGGCGAGCCGGCGGGAGGAGGCGGCCGGAGCAGATTCAAGCTTGCCGTCGTAACTCAGGAGCGACACGGACCGGCACAGCTCCGGGTGCATCCGCCAGCTGTCCGCCAGGAAGTACCCCAACTCCTCGGGCAGCGTGGGGTTTCCGGCAGCGAGCCAGCCCAGGGCCGACTCATCCACCGGCTCCGGGTGCGAACCCTGCGTGACCTGGGGAAGCTGCTGCGGATCGCCCAGGAGGAGGAGCCGCTTGGCAGACCGGGCCACCGCAAGGGTATTGGCCAGCGAGAACTGGCCCGCCTCATCAATCACCAGCAGATCCAGCGCGCCGGCAGGGACAGATTTTCCCGTCATGGTCCACGCCGTGCCGCCCACCAGGCAGCCGCCCGGGGAGTCCAGCAGCGCGGCAACGTCGTCGTCGGATGTGCGGTGCCACAGGACGTCGTGGGGGGTGGACAGCTTCTTGGCCACGCGGCCGGGGTTGACTCCTGCCGTTTCGATCGCGGTGCACAGCATGTTCTCCACCACGGCGTGGGACTGGCCTACCACTCCGATCTTCCAGCCGGCCTCCACCAGGCGGGCAATCACGTGCGAGCCCACGTACGTTTTGCCGGTGCCCGGAGGGCCCTGCACGGCAAGGTAGGAGTGGTCCAGGTCCATCAGCGAGGTGGTAATTGCCGTTGCGTAATCGGCCGCGCCGTGAGCATCGGGCCCGACGGCGGCGGGCCCCGGGAGAGAACGGAACCTGGGCGGGAGCTTCCGCAGGATGTCCAGCCCCGGATGGTCCGGCAAAACTGGCACCGACGTCCCTACTGCCTGGGCCAGCTCGGCCAGGGCGGCCTCGATGCTGGCCGTACGCAGTGGCTGGTCCTCGGTCAGGGCAACGGGGATATGAGGGTACGCGGGGACCTTGCCTGTCTCCTTCTCCTCGATGGTGATGATGGTCCGGCCAGGGATGACCGGATGGTCCTGCACGTCGGTGACCAGGGTTCCGAAAGTGTATCCCCGGGCTGTGGTGCTGCCTTGGGGTTCGTCCATTCCGTCAGGGAGAGGGGCCTCGTACAACCGGCACCAGGTGCTTCCGGGCTTGAAATCCGAACCTTCACTCATGGTCCCGGTCAGTTTCAGGGTGCGGGTCTGCATCCGAGCCCTCGGCCCGGACAACGTCCAGTCCCTGAGCACCTCGGCTGTATCCACCACAAACACGTTGCGGTGATCGGACCAGCGATCAATCTCGGATTCGGTGCGGTCAAAGTGTTCCCACCAAAACTGCTTCCGCTCCCGCCGGTGATACCCGGTGGCCGCGGCTACCATGGCGATGGCCTGCTCATCCCGGGTCCAGGGCCTGTTGTCCGGCAGCAACGCCAGGTAGTCCCGGAGGCGCATCTCCTCGGGAGTTGGTTCCGCTTCGACGATCGATACCGCCTCGGCAACCGCAGGCGGCAGCGGCACTGTTGGGCCGCCGTCGGGCTTTCCGGCAGGGCTTAGCGCGGCAGGGCTTAGCCCGGCAGTGATCGGTCCGGCAGCGGGAGTGGTGGAGCGACCGTTATGGGAGGAACGCAGTCCCAGGAGCCAGTCGCGGAGCCTCAGGGTGGAAAGGCAGTCGTACTCGTTGTAGTCGGAGATGGAGGCAAGGATCTCGGCTGCCTTGGCGGCGTCGCCGTCTTCCCTGGCCGCGGAATAGCCGGCGTATGCCACCACGGAGGCGCCGGCGTCCTTGACGTCACCGGACCGCAGATGGTCCCCCATGTAGAGGGGCTCGAGTTTCTTGATGGAATAGGACCGCTCCGAGATGCGCAGCGAATGCCGGGCCGTGGCGTACAGATCCACCAGGACCCCTTCCCGGAGCCAGTTGTCCACGGTGTCCTCACCGGCCAGGTGGGTAACCGACAGGTTCCGGAGCGCTGACTTCTCATAGGCGGCATAGTGGTAGACGTGCATGTCCGGGTACCTGCGCCTGCGCTCTTCCACGTAGTCCAGAAAGTCCAGGAAGGCCTGCCGTTCCTCGGAGCGGGAGTGCGCCCAGAACGGACGGAACACGGGCTTGCGGCTCTCAATGGCAGAGGCAGACGGGTCAGCGGCGGAATCGGGCGCCTCGATCACCCCGAACAGGTACTCCAGCCCCCATCTGCCGGTGGCGGGATCCTGCCAGAGGGGATCGCCCTCGAAGTCGAAGAAGATGTCACCGGGGCTGGGCGCCGGGATGGAGGCCAGGGCGTTCTCCGGAAGTACCTTGAACGCGACGGTGTGTTCCTCGCCGTCCTTCACGAACGTCCGTGAGCCGTCTGGAGTGTCGCGGCCAAGCTGCATCCGGGCCTGGTCGCGCAGCCGGACCACGGAACCTGTGGCCTGGGCGGAAGGAAGGTCTGCCAGTTCATCGATGGTGGTGATGCCGTCGGCGATGAGTTTCTTGCGCCGGGAGGAGCTCATGCCGCCTACCATCAGGAGGTCGCGGTGGGACTGGACCTGCTCCGCGCAGTAGTTGCAGCGCCCGCAGCAGGTGATGTCCTTCTGCAGCCACTGGACCGGTGAATCCCCGTCACGGTGCGAGCCCGTGAGGGTGCGGAAGCGGTCGCGGCGCTCGCGGAAAACAGGCAGGAGGTCGGTGAGCGAATGCACGCTGCGGACGTAATCGCCGTCCACCACCGCGCCCAACACCAGGGTGACTTTGGGTGACGGTTCAAGCCCCATCCCGATCAGTTGGTCACCATACGCGGCAAGCTGGAGGAGCGCGCCCGCCTTTGCGTGCCTGGCCAGCTTGGTATCCCAGACTTCGTAGCGCCCCGGGTTTCCGGTTCCGGCGGCCTCATTGACGATGAAGTCCGCGTACCCCAGGAATTCTCCATCGAAGAACGTGGCCTGGAAGACGACGTCGGCCCCGGCCCGGAGAGCAAGTTCCGTTTCCGCCTGCTTGGCCAGGAGGTCCGCGCGCGCGTTCTGGCCGCGGTGGATGGAATAAACGCCGGAACCTCGGTTGGCGTCCCATTCCCCGTACTGGTCGATAAGGCCGGCCAGCACCTTGGCCTCGTGTTCGTCGCCGAGGGCACCGGCACGCCGCTGCATTTCGTCGTCGGGAAACACAGCCTTGGGAGAGCGTCCCAGTTTCTCGTCCAGGATCCGGAGCGTGCGGTACTCGCACTCGCTGGCGGCCACGAGGTCGCTCGCGGAGAACACCAGATCGGCCGGCCCGCCCGTGCCGGGATCAGTGTTGCCGGCCTTAGCGCTGGCAGGAGCCACGCTGGCAGGATCGATGCTGGCAGAATCGAGCAGGAACAAGGGGGCCTCCCCATTGACGGCTGGCCGGGGGATGGTTCCCTTGGCCTTGTCTTGAATCTAGCAAGAGGGGCTGACAATAACTGCTGCCGGCTTTGTGCTCCCGGACTGAGGCGCCCGCCCGTATAGGGCCCGGATTCGACGCGCTAGTTCTGCGCCGCCCTCACCTGCGCCTTGTCATGCTCCGCATGCGCGCTCCGGAGCAGGTTCATAAACTCGGTCTCGTTGCGGATGAGCCGCTTGTACTTCTCGGGGAGCTTGCGGATCTGGTCCTCTTCCCAGCACATCCTGGCGAAGATCTTGTCCCGCTCGGCCATGTTCGTTTCGTAGTTGAGGTCCAGGTATTCGTTGGCGTGACGCTTGGCGCCGGATACTGCGTTCTTGGCCTTGCCCTTGGGGCTGAAGACGGACGCCAGGACGGTGACAACCAGGACGCCGAGGATCACCGCAAGAGAGGTCTCCGTGCTGACCTCCACCACATTGACATGCTGGCCGTCGTTGATGAAGGGCAGGTTGTTTTCGTGCAGCGCGTGCAGGATGAGCTTCACCCCAATGAAGCCCAGAATGGTGGCGAGGCCGTACGAGAGGAAGATGAGGCGGTCCAGGAGGCCGTCGATCAGGAAGAACAGCTGGCGGAGGCCCAGCAGTGAGAACACTGTGGCGGTGAAGACGATGTACACGTTCTGCGTCAGCCCGAAAATGGCCGGAATGGAGTCAAGCGCGAACAGGATGTCGGTGCCGCCAATGGCCAGCATCACCAGGAGCATGGGCGTGAGGACGCGTTTGCCGTTTTCAACGGTGAACAGCTTGTCGCCGTCGTAGTGCTCCGACGCCGGCAGGAAGCGCCTGGCGAGCCGGACCACCAGGCCCTCGGACTCGTCGTCGTGGCCGTCAGGCTTCAGCAGGTTGCCGGCGGTGATCAGCAGGATCAGGCCGAAAATGTAGAACACCCAGGCGAAGCTGTTGATCAGCGCCGCGCCCAGCAGGATGAAGGCGGTGCGGGCAATGAGGGAGAAGACGATGCCGAACAGCAGCACCTTTTGCTGGTCAGCACGCGGCACCCGGAAGCTGGCCATGATGATCAGGAAGACAAAGAGGTTGTCCACCGACAGGGCCTTCTCCGTGATGTAGCCCGCGAAGTACTCCGTGCCCAGGGTGGGGCCGCCGAGCCACAGCACCCCCAGGCCGAAAAGCAGTGCGATTCCCACATAGATGCCGGACCAGATGGCCGATTCCTGCAGGGAAGGGGTGTGGGCCTTCCGCACGTGAAAGAAGAAGTCGAAGGCGAGCAGCCCAATGATGCCCACAACTGTCAGGGTCCAAACGAAGGAAGATACTTCCATGGGCGGGCCTTTCGTAGCGACTGGCTTGGTAAGGCGGTCCCAGAATGGTCCTTGGGGGGCCTTCGGTGCTTACTCCAAGCCTACCCGCGGCCCACCAAGGTCCTTGCAATCGAGTCAGTTCTGCCGCAGGAGCTTCTTCTTCGCGACGGCCTTGAGCGACAACGTTTTATAGCCCTCCTGCTCGAACAGCACGGTAATCACGTCGGCCTCGGAACGCATCACCAGCCCGGGCCCCCATTTCTTGTGGGTCACGGACGACTGCACCGGGAACGGCACAGTATCGGCCGCTGTATCAACCCCGGAACCGGAGGCCGGTTCCCGGTCCCGCTCCCCGTCCCGGCCCAGGTCCACGGGCGAAGCCTGGCAGCTGTCGCAGTTGCCGCACGCCTCGGGGAGGTCTTCGCCGAAGTAGCCCAGCAGGAACTGGCGCCGGCAGCCGCTGGTCTCGGCGTAGCCGCGCATCATGGTGATCCGTGACTGGTCAACGCGCTGCCGGGCTTCGGCCAGTTCGACGGCGTCCCGCACCATCGTGGGCAGCGTGGCCTTGGACGTGAGCCGGACACCTCGCTTGCCGGTCTTGAGGGCGCCCGCATCCTGGAGCTGGTTCAGCAGTGCCGTGACCCGCCGTGTGGGGAATCCCGTGATTTCGGCGAGGGACGTCCTGGGCACCGGCCCGTCTGCAGCGCGCAGGATTTTGAGCAGGGCCAGCAGGGACTCCTCGTCCGGCACCTGGGCGGCAAAGAATTTCCGCAGGCCCAGGTCCTCCGTGCGGTAATGCAGGACGGCGGAGGCCGGCCGTCCGTCCCGGCCGCAGCGGCCAATCTCCTGGTAGTAGGCGTCCAGCGATTCCGGGATGTCCGCGTGGATCACAAAGCGGACATTGGGCTTGTCGATCCCCATCCCAAAGGCCGTGGTGGCCACCACCATGTCAAGTTCATCGTTCATGAACTGTTGGTGGATGGCCTCGCGGTCTGCCGCGGTGCGGCCCGAATGATAGGCCTGCGCCCGGACCCCGTTCTTGGCCAGTTTCGCGGCGTACTTCTCGGTGTCCTTGCGGGTTGCGGCATACAGGAGGCCGTGCTGCCCTCCGGCTTCCCTGACCAGTTCGCTTGCCTGTTCCACTACCGTGCGGCGCTTGCCCTTGTCCTCATGGTGCCGGAGCACGGCCAGGCTGATGTTGGGCCGGTCGAAGCCGTGGACCAGGACAAGCGGATCCGTCATGCCGAGCCGTTGGATGATCTCCTCCCGCACCGGGGGAGAGGCGGTGGCGGTGAGCGCGGCAACCGGGGGATTGCCCAGGCGCTCGCGGACGCTGCCAAGGCCAAGGTAGTCGGGCCGAAAATCGTGACCCCAGGCGGAGACGCAATGCGCCTCGTCCACCACAAAAAGCGCTATGTCCAGGGATGCCAGCCGTTCCACGGTTTCCTGCTTGGCCAGCTGCTCCGGAGCCAGGAACACCATGGCCGCCGTGCCCGCCTCCACTGCCTGCCACGCTTCGTCCACCTCCGTTTCACTGCGGGAGGAGTTGATGGCGACGGCGGCATCCGGGCCCAGCGCTTCCTCCAGGCCGTCCAGCTGATCCTCCTGCAGGGCAATAAGCGGTGAAACCACGACGGCGGGGCGCCCCGCCTGCCGGTGCAGGTGCACCGCAGCTACTTGATAGATGGCTGACTTCCCGTAGCCGGTGGGCATCACCGCCAGGACATCCCGGCCGCGGGCCAGCGCTTCCATGCCGGCCAGTTGGCCGTGTTGGAGGTGTGTTAGGGAAAAAGCGGAAGCCGCAAGTGTGCTGAGCGCGGCGGACAGGGCAGGGTTCTCGGACATCTGGACAAGCTCCGGAAAATGGTTCCTGCGGCCGCTTGCTTCAGCCGTGGTGACAAGCCTAGCGCGGGTGGCCACCCGCCGTCGCTCTTTGGCATCCCGGCATCCTCCTTGACTTCCACCGCCGGCTGAACAACTGTGGAAAGTGAGCGTTCCTGGCAGCGAAACCGGGTGTTCTGCGGGAACCGTCAGTGAGGCAAGGAGAGTGCACGGTGACGCGCAAGAATCCGCGGGTTGAAGAGGCCGACGAGTCAAAGCTGGAAGTCAAGGGCCACCCGAAAACGTGGGCTGCCGGCATTCCCGGCGTTTATCACTCCATGAAACCCGCCCTCGAACATATGGGGCCGGACCGGACCCGGAAAACCCTCCTGGCACTGAACCAGAAGGACGGCTTCGACTGCATGAGCTGCGCCTGGCCCGATCCGGGGCACCGCAAGACGTTCGAATTTTGCGAGAACGGCGCCAAGGCGGTCACCTGGGAAGCCACACCGGTGGTGATCGGCTCTGAATTCTGGGCCGAACATCCTGTCAGCGAGCTGCGGGAGAGGTCGGAGTACTGGCTGGGGATGCAGGGCCGCCTCACGGAACCGGTGTACAAGGCGGCGGGGGAGGACCATTACCGTCCCGTCAGCTGGGACCAGGCGTTCACCATCGTCGCGGACAAGCTGAACGGCCTGGCCAGCCCCGATGAGGCCACGTTCTACACCAGCGGCCGGACCTCCAACGAGGCCGCGTTCCTGTACCAGCTCTTCGTCCGGGGATACGGCACCAACAACTTGCCGGACTGTTCCAACATGTGCCACGAATCCTCAGGCTGGGCGATGGGCCAGACCATCGGCATCGGCAAGGCCACCATCTCCTATGACGATTTCGCCAAGGCGGACCTGATCATCATCATGGGCCAGAACCCCGGCACGAACCACCCGCGGATGCTGACCGCCCTGGAAGAGGCCAAGGAGGCCGGTGCCAGCATTGTGGCGGTGAATCCGCTGCCGGAGGCCGGGCTGATGCGGTACAAGAACCCGCAAAAGGTCAAGGGCATCGTGGGCCGGGGGACCGACCTCGCCGACCAGTTCATGCAGGTCCGGATCGGCGGGGACATGGCTTTGCTGCAGGCAGTCTCCAAGCGGGTGCTCGAGGCCGAGGCCAGGAACCCCGGCACCGTGCTGGACCACCAGTTCCTGGCCGAACACTGCCAGGGGCTGGCCGAACTCCAGGCCCACCTTGCAGACCTGGACGAGGCCGCCGTCCTGGAGGCCACCGGGCTGCGCGTGGAGGAGATTGACGAACTGGCGGACCGTTACCTCAAGGCCGAGAAGGTGATCATCACCTGGGCCATGGGCATCACGCAGCACAAAAAGGGCGTTGCCACCATCAAGGAGATCATCAACCTGCTGCTGCTTCGCGGAAACATGGGCAAGCCCGGTGCCGGCGCCTCGCCCATCCGCGGGCACAGCAACGTCCAGGGAGACCGCACCATGGGCATCTGGGAGCAGATGCCGCCGGCGTTCCTGGACGCGCTGGACAGGGAGTTCAGCTTTGACGCGCCCCGCACGCACGGCGCCGATTCTGTGGAAACCATCCGGAAAATGCGCGACGGCGGGATCAAGGTTTTCGTCGGGCTGGGCGGCAACCTGATGGGCGCCATTTCAGACACGCAGACGGCCTGGGCAGCCATGGAAAACACGGAGCTGTCCGTCCAGATTTCCACCAAGCTCAACCGCTCCCACACCGTGACCGGGGCAGAGGCCATGATCCTGCCCACGCTGGGCCGGACCGAAATCGACCTGCAGGAATCGGGGCCGCAGTTCGTGTCCGTCGAGGACACCGTCTGCGCGGTCCACCCCTCGCACGGAACCGTCAAGCCGGTGGCACCGGGGCTGCTGTCCGAGGTGGCAATCGTCAGCAGGCTGGCCCACGGGGTGCTGGGTGATTCCATCCAGGCTGACTGGGACGGGTTCGAAAAGAACTATGACCTGATCCGTGACCACATTTCCCATGTGGTGAACGGCTGCGAGGACTACAACCGGAAGATCCGCCAGGAGGGCGGCTTTGTCCTGCCGAACGGGCCCAGGGATTCCCGCACGTTCAACACCCCCACGGGAAAGGCAATGCTCACGGTCAACCAGCTCGAGCATGTGGAGCGGCCGCCGGGCACCCTGATCCTGCAGAGCATGCGCTCCCATGACCAGTTCAACACCACCATCTACGGCCACAACGACAGGTACCGCGGCATCAAAAAAGGCCGCGACGTGGTGTTTGTCAGCCCGCAGGACCTGGCTGAACTGGGGCTCACCGACGGCCAGCACGTGGACATCCACGGGGTGCACCACGACAATTTGGAGCGGGTGCTGCGGAACTTCCGGGTGGTTTCGTACCCCACCGCCACTGGGTGTGCTGCCGCGTACTATCCGGAGGCCAACGTCCTGGTCCCGCTGGACAGTGTTGCCGAAGGTAGCCAGACGCCGGTGTCCAAGGCCGTCATCGTGAGGCTGGAGCCGGTGGAATAGACCCTCTGGCGCGTGCTGGCAGACCAGCGTAGCGTCGGTTCGGGGACGATGCATTGCTGTGGCCGGAGGGCAGCCCAAGTGAAGGCCACGGCACCCAGTTAAATGCTTGTTGGAGGAGCCGGGATGGCTGGATGGAATGCCGATACTGCGGCAGGGCCCCTGGGGGCCGGGACGGTTACTTTGGTGGAGGGATCGTCCTTTTGTATTTCCTTACCGAATGGGGATATCGAATCCGAGCATCCGCACGGCGTTTTTGTGCAGGACAGCCGGATCCTTTCGGGCTGGCGCCTCACCATCAACGGGCACGAGATTGAACCCCTGGTGGCGGAGGCCAAGGAACCGTTCCGCGCGCTGTTGGTAGGCAGGGTCATCCGCACGGACGGCTACGCGGACAGCCCGCTGATTGTGGAACGGCTGCGCGAGGTGGGCGCGGGCATCCAGGAACTGCTCACTGTCCGCAATTATTCGCCCGCCCCGGCAGAATGCCTGATCTCACTGACGGTTGAGGCGGATTTCGCTGATCTCTTTGAGGTGAAGGAGGCCCGGATCCATCGCCACTGGGAAGAAACCCGGGAGGTGGACGGGGACACGTTAATCCTCCGGTCCCTCTGGCAGGGTGTCCGGAAGGGCATCCGCGTCCAGGCTCCGGGCGCAAACTTCACGGAGGAGGCATTGACCTACCGCGTGTCCATCGCCGCCCACGCGCAATGGAGCACCATCCTCACTGTAGTTCCCACCGGCGATACGCCCAGTCCGCCGCCGCCATCGTTCGTTCACCCTGACGAGGAGGGATTGTCCCCGCGCGACGTCCGCCGGCAGGAATGGGTGGCCAAGATTCCCGTGCTGCACATGGGCAACCGGTCCATCGAACGGACGCTGCGGCGCAGCTACGACGATCTGGGCGCCCTGCGCATCGAGGATCCCAATCATCCGGAGCGTGTGGTGGTGGCCGCCGGCGCACCCTGGTTCATGACGCTCTTTGGCCGGGACTCGTTGTTGGCCTCGGAAATGGCGCTGCCGGTGGATCCCTCCCTTGCCCTGGGCACGTTGCAGACGCTGGCGGACAGGCAAGGCACGGTGGTGGATCCGATGAGCGAGGAGGAACCGGGCAAAATCCTGCACGAGGTCAGGCTCGACGTCTCCAGCGGGCTGTCGCTGGGCGGAAAGTCCGTCTACTACGGCAGCGTGGACGCCACCCCGCTGTTTGTGGTGGTGCTTGGCTCCGCAAGCCGCTACGGATTCTTCGCAGAAACCATCTCCGCTTTGATGCCCCATGCGGACCGGGCGCTGGACTGGATCAGCGAATACGGGGACAAGGACGGGGACGGGTTCGTGGAGTACCAGCGGCTCAACCCCCGGGGGCTCATTAACCAGGGCTGGAAGGACTCCTGGGACGGCATCAACTTCGCCGACGGGAGCATGGCCGAGGGCTCGATCGCGCTCTGCGAGGTGCAGGGCTACGTTTACGCGGCCTACACAGGGCGTGCCTGGATGGCCTACGACGCCGGCGACACAGCCACGGCCACCCGCTACGCTGACAAGGCGGCGCAGCTCAAGAAGCAGTTCAACGAGCAGTTCTGGATGCCGGACCGCGGGTACTACGCGGTGGCCTTGGACGGCCGGAAGCGGCAGGTGGACGCGTGCGCATCCAACATGGGCCACTGCCTGGTGTATGGCCTCGTCGACGAGGACAAGGCGCCGCAAGTAGTGGAGCACCTGATGTCTCCAGAAATGTTCAGCGGCTGGGGCGTACGCACCCTGGCAAGCAACATGGGTGCCTACAACCCGGCCAGCTACCACAACGGCTCCGTCTGGCCGCATGACAATGCGCTGATCGCCAGCGGCCTGCTGCGGTACGGGTTCATCGCCGAAGCGCAGCGCATTTCCACTGCCCTGCTGGAAGCTGCCGAGTACTCCGGCGGCCGGCTGCCTGAGCTGTTTTGCGGCTTCAGCCGGGACCAGATCGCCGAACCGGTGCCGTATCCCACAGCCTGCTCGCCCCAGGCCTGGGCGGCCACCACACCCATTCGCCTGGTGACCAGCCTGATGCGGTACGACACCCACGTTTCCCTCGGCGGCGTATGGGTGGATCCTGTCCTGCCGGAATCGTATGGCGACCTGCACATCAGCAACGCACCCCTGGCTGGTGGCCGGATCACCATTGACATCTCCAACTCAAAGCCGTCTGTCCAGGGCCTTCCGGAAGGGTTGGAACTGCGCCAGGGACGGCGGCCCTATTTGACGCAGCTGGTGGAGGAAGCGGGGCTTGACCGTGACGCGAACCGCAGCTGGATGGCATCCGGACGGAGCGGCTCGCCCTAGAGTAAACCCATGCCAATTGTTCGAGAGGGACTTCCAGAAGACATGCCCGGCCTGGCTGCACTGCGCGCAACGTGGGCCGCCGAGCAGGACCCGGCTGCCGCGGAGGATCCGGATTTCGAGGCGGCCTTCCGTGACTGGGCGGACGCCAACCCCCGCAAGGTGTTCGTGGCTGAGCAGGATGGCGAGCTCGTCGGCATGCTGAACCTGATGATCTTCCAGCGGATGCCCAAACCGAGGAAGGAAGCCTCGTGCTGGGTTTACCTCGGCAATGTTTATGTGCTGCCGCAGCACCGGAACGCCGGCATCGGACGCCGCCTGGTGGAAGCGTCCGTCGCCTTCGCGCAAAGCATCGGAGCGGCACGGATGGTCCTGTCACCCTCCGCCGACTCCCGCAGCTTCTACTCGCGCTTAGGCTTCCAGCCGGCCGAAGAACTGGACATTCGAAAGTTCTGACAGCCTAACGGCGCACGCAAAAGGGTCAGGCTAGCGGTGCAGGCCAACACAGCGTCAACCGCCGGTTGACACTGTCAACTACTGCGCCGTGTCCGCCCAGCCCTTGCTGGCCGGACCGCCGTCGGCCCCGTCCCCGCAGAGCTGGAACGCGACGTCGGCAGCTTTGGAGACCGCAGCGGCGGAAGACGCTGTGGACCCGGCACTGCCTGTTCCCGCCTCAAGGCCGGCGGCGTAGCCAACCATAAACGTGGTCACCGGAGCAGCCGCGTGAATCACGGAGGCCGCGGATTTCCTGGCGAGCTCCAGGAGCAGATCCTGATCCACCTCTAGGTCCAGGATCTGCAGCGCCTGGGCCAGCCGCTGGCTCCACTCGTCCAGGATGCGCAGTTCGTCGTTGTCGGCTGCCATGTTCCCTCCTCGCTAGCCCGGTCCGGACTGACCGGTGCCCAAGACACTACAAGCCTTTGCGGACTAAGTCACCGGCCTGCCCGTGGGTGCGCATGGAAATCTGGCAAGGAAATAAGGGCAGCCGCGGTGAGGTTAGGCTGAAGAGACGCAGATTCCGAGGAGATCCACATGAGTGATATCACTATCCGCCACAACCCGGACCGGGAGCGCTTTGAAGTGCTGGACGCCGGCAACGTGATTGGCAAGGCCGCGTACAAAGAGTACGACGGCGGCGCCTCACCGCAGCGGATTTTCTATCACACCGTGATCAACGAGGAATACGGCGGCCAGGGCCTGGCAGGCAAGCTCGCCACCGTGGCCCTGGATGAAACCGTCGCGGCAGGCATCGCCATTGTGCCGGTGTGCCCCTTCATCAAGAAGTTCCTCACTAAGCATCCTGAGTACTCCGCCAACACCGCTGCTACAACACCGGCGCACCCGGAGTTCCTGAACGAGCCTTCTCCCCGTGCCCGGGCGTAACCACCTGCGGGCGGTAGCGTCTTCCCTTCGGGCCAGCGACGGGAAAGGCTCCCCGGGCTTCATGAACTCGTGAATCCGGAACCACGTGCACCAGACTGTTTCCGTGAGCAACAAACCCCGGACCGGCCTGGCGGTGGCAGGCCTTAGCCTGGGCACAGCGCTGAACCCGCTGAACTCGTCCATGATTGCCGTGGCACTGGTGGTGCTGCGCGCAGATTTTGGCCTCGACGTCGCCACCGTGACCTGGGTGATCACGTCCTTCTACCTCAGCTCGGCAGCAGGCCAGCCGCTGATGGGCAGGCTCGCGGACAGATTCGGGCCGCGCCGGATGTTCATGTTTGGCATGGGCATGGTGGCGGTAACCTGTGCGGTTGCCCCGTTCTCGCCCAACTTCGCCCTGCTGTGCGTGGCCCGGGCGTTGATGGCCCTCGGCACAGCCACGGCGTATCCCAGCGCAATGGCGATGGTGGGTGCCATCGCCAAACGGGCCAAGGTTGAATCAGCCCGGCCGCTGGGCCGGATCCAGATGGCCAACACCTCCGCGGCAGCGGTAGGCCCGGTGATCGGCGGCCTCCTGGTGGGCTTTGTGGGGTGGGAAGCGTTGTTCATCATCAACGTCCCGCTGGCCCTCGCCGCACTCCTCATCGTGAAGCAGGTGGCCCCCGCAGATGGTGAGCGTGAACGCGGAAGCGTTGCCGAGCTGGTGCGGGATTCGGACATCCCGGGCATCCTGGGCTTTGTCACGTCGCTGCTGCTGGCGATGATGGCCCTGCTGGATGCGGTTCCAGGCTACCGCTGGTGGATGCTGGGCGCCGGGACGGTGATTGCTGCACTGTTTGTCTGGCGCGAGTTCCGGTTCAGCACGCCCTTCCTGGACCTGCGGCTCCTCGGCCGGAACCGGCCGCTGGTGCTGGTGTACCTTGGCTTCGCAGTGTTCAACAGCGTCTACTACTTTGTGTTCTTCGGACTGCCCCAGCTCCTGCAGGAATCAGGCGGGTACGACCCCGGCCTGGTGGGACTGCTGATGCTGCCGCTGGCCACCATGTCCTTCCTTGCCACGCCCTGGGCGGTGCGTTCCATGGCGAGGTTCAGTGTGCGGCGGGTGCTTATTACCGGCGTCGTCCTTCTGATGGCAGTGGCTGCCCTGATGTGGCTTTTCACCGGCTCACTGGCTATTCCGCTGGTCGCGGCACTGACAGCGCTAATGGGTGTTCCGTACGCAATGGTCAGCATTGCGTTCAACCAGGGAATGTTTATCTCCACCCGCCCCCAGGAGCGGGGCGTTGCGGCGGGGATCTTCCAGACCTGCCGCTACGTTGGGGCCATCACCGCCACGGTGCTGATTGGTGTCTTCGCGGCCGGCGGCGTGGACGGTGCAAGCTGGGGCCAGATGGTGCTTGCCATGCTGGTGCTCTGCGTGCCGGTGTTCGTGGTGACGCTGCTGTGGCGGGAGCGGACCGACTAGCTCGCTGTCAAGGCTCGGCGGCTCCGGCCGCCTTTTCGGCGTAACGATCTTGCGGTTACCGGCTTTCACGGTCCACTTACCTTGAAACCCTTGCCTAAAGCGCCGGGGCGCTCTACTGTTCAAAACATTGTGAGCGCTAACATCGCTCGACCTGCCAAGACGAGGTTAGTGGGACATCCCGCTAGTGCACTCGGGCGGGAGTCAAACACAGAGGAGTGTTCATGACACCGAGCGGTACCTGGCTACGGATGGCGTCAACCATTGCGGCCTTCTGCATTGCCTCCACACTGGTAATCGCCCCGGCGCAACCGGCGCTCGCTGTCACCCCCGAGGACGAAGCGGCCGTGCAGGCAGCCGCGGGAGCCCTCGCGGTCACCAACATCGGCGACGTCCGGGGAAACCTGACCTTGCCTACCACCGGCCCGCAGGAGACAACCATCGCCTGGGCTTCGGAGGACAGTGCGGTGGTGGACCCGAGCGGCATCGTTCACCGCCCCGCAACTGGCCAGCCAACTGACCAGGTCACGCTGACGGCGCTGATCACCAAGAACGACGCCGTGACCACCAAGGCGTTCACCGCCGTCGTTCCTGCCCTCCCGGAGACGCCGAAGTTCGAGGCGTACATGTTCCCCTACTTCACCGGCGACTCCATCGCGGGCGAGAAGATCTATTTCGGTGCCAGCAACGGCAATGACGCACGCAACTGGCTCACCCTCAACGGCGGCCAGCCGGTGAAGGCCTCCACGATGGGCACCAAGGGACTGCGCGATCCGTTCATCGTCCGCTCCCCGGAGGGCGACAAGTTCTACATGATCGCCACCGATCTTTCGATCGGCAGCGGCACCACCTGGGATGCCTCGCAGCGCCAGGGCAGCCAGTACATGGAGATCTGGGAGTCCACCGACCTGGTCAACTGGTCCGAGCAGCGCCACGTGAAGGTGTCCCCGGACAACGCCGGCAACACCTGGGCTCCCGAGGCCTACTACGACCCCACGCTGGGCGAATATGTGGTGTTCTGGGCCTCCAAGCTCTACAACACCGCGGACCACAGCGAGGGCCAGCCCAACCAGATGCTGTACGCCACCACCCGCGACTTCGTCACGTTCACCCCCGCCAAGGTATGGCAGAACACCGGCAAGTCCAGGATCGACAGCACGGTAATTGGCGAGAACGGCGTTTACCACCGGTTCACCAAGGACGAAGCCCAGTCCACCGGCTGCCTGGACATCATGCAGGAGCACTCCACCAGCCTGACCGCCGTCACCACCGTCACCTCGGCCACCTCCGATACCTGGAAGCTTGACGCCACCTGCATCGGCAAGGGCGCCGGAACCGCTGCCGTCGAAGGCCCCACAGTGTTCAAGGCCAACGACGGCGACGTCAACGGCCCCGGCTACTACCTCTTCGTTGACGAGTTCGGCGGACGCAAGTACATCCCGCTGTTCTCCAAGACCCTGCAGAACGCCAGCTGGTCCGTTCCCACCGGCTACTCCCTGCCGTCCCCGGCCCCGCGCCACGGCACCATCATGCCCATCACCGCGGCAGAGCAGCGCGCCCTCATGGGTGCCTACCTGCCCGCCGCCAACGCCGTTGCCCCCGTCAAAATCTCCACCGTGGTGGGCACTCCTGCCGCCCTGCCCCGGACAGCAACGGTGACCTTCGCCGACAACAGCACCAGGGACCTCGCGGTGTCCTGGAACGCTCCGGCCCCCGCGGACTACTACACCCGCGAAGGCACCGTCACAGTGACCGGCGCGGTCACCGGAACCGACCTGACGGCCACCGCCACGGTTTCGGTCATCCCGGCCGGCAGCGACACCCTGCTGCACTACGACTTCTCGAAGACCACCGGCACAGTGGTGCCCGACTCGTCTCCCTGGGGCCGTGACGGTGCCATCAAGGGCACCGGTGCAACGGTGGCAGGGGACGTCCTCACTCTGCCGGGCGGCGCTGCCGGCAGCAGCGCCGGCTACGTCCAGCTGCCCACCGGAACGTTCGACGGCCAGAACACGCTGACTGTCTCGGCGTGGCTCAAGAACGAGACTGCCTCAGGGAACTACGCCGCCATGTTCTTCGGCGGACCCAACAACCCGCCGAGCCAGTACTGGCTGCTAAATCCCCGAAACTCCCAGGGCAGGTTCAAATCCGTGATCACCAACGGGAACAGCACCTCCGCGCCATGGGGCACCGAAGCCGGCATCTCTCCCACCAACTCGGCCCAGGGCATTGCAGGTCCTCTGACGGACAATTCCTGGGGGCTCTACACCACCGTGATCGAGCCGAACCAGATCACCGGCTACTACAACGGCACCAAGATAGGCACCGTCGCCACCACCCGGAAGGTGAGTGATTTTGGCACCAGCCTGGTCTCCTACATCGGCCGGTCCTCCTACCCCGACCCGTTCTACAAGGGCGGGGTCAAGGACGTGCTGGTCCACAGCACGGCGAAAACAGCAGACCAGATCAAGGACTATTACTTCAAAACGGTGGACCCCGCCGTCGTCGACGCCGCCCTCCAGGCCGATGCCAATGCCATCAACCTGGGCGCCACGCAGGTGACGGGCAACCTCACCCTGCCCACCAGCGGCGCCAAGGGATCAGCCATCAGCTGGGCATCGTCAAACCCGGCGGTGATCTCCACCACGGGCGAGGTCAACCGTCCCAGCGGCGCCGACGTTCCGGTGACTCTCACCGCAACGCTGACCCTGGGCAACAGCACCATCACCCGGCAGTACCAGCTGACAGTGGTTGCGCAGAACGCACAGGCGGTTGCCCCGGCAGCGCCGGCCGCACCGTCGCTGACAGCCGACGGCAGCTCACTGACCGCTTCCTGGGTCACCCCGGGCGACGGCGGCTCTGCCATCACCGGTTACACCGTGACCCTTTACACCTCGGCCGGCGCCGTCCACCGGACCGCCCAGGCGGACGCCTCCGCCACGTCCCACCGCTTCGCGGACCTGCCGGCCGGCAGCTACCAGGCTGCTGTGGTGGCCACGAATGCCGTGGGTGACTCCGCGGCGTCGCCGAAGTCGTCACCGGCCGTTGTGGGGACGCAACTGCTGGCGCGGTATGACTTCTCCTCGGTGGTGGGCACCTCGGTGGCTGACGCATCGGGCAACGGCAAAACCGCCACCATAGTGGGCAGCGGGGCTACGATTTCCGGCAAGGAGCTGACTCTGCCTGGCGGTTCTGCCGGCAGTGCGGCTGCGCACGTGAAGCTGCCCACCGGAATGTTTGACGGCCAGAACACGTTGAGCATCTCCGCGTGGCTGAAAAACGAGACGGGCTCGGGAAACTACGCCGCCATGTTCTTCGGCTCCGCCGCTTCGCCGCCGGCCCAGTACTGGCTGCTCAACCCCCGCAATCAGCAGGGCCTGTTCAAGTCAGTAATCACCGACGGCAACGAACCCTCAGCGCCGTGGGGGACCGAGGCCGGCATCTCGCCAACCACCGCGTCCAAGGGCATCCCCGGCCCGGCCACCGGTACCGAGTGGGGCCTGTACACCACCGTTATCAAGCCCGGTTCCATCACGGGGTACTACAACGGCACCAAGATCGGGACAGTACCCACCACCCGGACCGTGACGGACTTCGGTACCAACCTGGTGGCCTATGTCGGACGGTCCACCTACCCGGACAACTTCTACAAGGGCGGAGTGCGGGATGTGTCGGTGTTCAGCACCGCACTCTCCGACGCCGACGTGGCGAACGCCTACTACACCGGCGCAGGGGATCCGGCGGTGGCCAAGGCCGCCCTGGACGCCGACGCCGCCGCACTGAACCTGGGACCGGCCACCGTCAATGCGGACCTCACCCTGCCGCCGGCGGGGGCGAAGGGCTCCAGGATCACGTGGGCCAGTTCGGATCCGGCGCACCTGGACGGAACCGGCAAGGTCACCCGTCCGGCTACCGACGACGTGACGGTTACCCTGACCGCCACGCTCGAACTGGCCGGCCAGACCACCACGCGCTCCTTCACCTTCACCGTCCTGGCCAACACCCCGCAGAAGGACCTGTTGCTGGTGGCGGACACCTTCAACCCGGCCTTCCCGGTGGTCGCGGAGGACGTGACCCTGGCAGCCGCCGTCGGAAACGTTACTGTCTCCTGGCAGTCCTCGGACCCGGCGGTGCTCTCCACCGCCGGCAAAGTCAGCCGGCCCGCCGCCGAGACCACGCTCACGCTGACGGCGACGTTCGCCGCCAACGGCCTGACCGAGGTGCGCACGTACACGGTGAAGGTGTTGGCTGCGGACGGCGGGCGGATCGGCTCCTACATCCAGTCGGGGAATACCGACCGCACCGATGCCCTGCACCTCGCGTCCTCGCAAGGTACAGGCTCGGAAATCGCCGGCAACTACGCGGGCCTGAACAACGGCCGCCCGGTCCTCTACCCGACGATCGGTGCGGTCAAGTTTGGCTCGCCCGTAGTATTCCGGAAGGCGGACGGCTCCTTCGGCCTGGTGGCCACGGTGGACAGCAACTCGTCCTCGATCTACGTCTACGACTCGGCTGACCTGGTGACCTTCACCGGGGAGCGGCTGGTGGCGTTCAACTCCAGGAACCTGGCGGCGGCGTCGGTGGCGGTGAAGTACGACAACAGCATCGCTGCCTACCGCCTGACCTTTGTGTCCAAGACGGACGGCAAAACCTACCAGGTCAGTACCAAGGACTTCGCTGCGTTCACCGATCCGGTGGAGGTGCCGGCTGTCCCCGTGGTGGCCCAGGGTACGTTCCCCGCCGGCGCCCTGGAGCCGTCGTCCATCGGCGTCACAAAGGCCGAGTATGACAGGGTCTTTGCCAAGTACAGCCGTCCCTTCAACACCGGCGTTGCCCCGTTCAGTGATGTCACGCCCGACGGCGGCGGGCAGCTCACGCTGCCCACGACGTCGGAAGTGCGGTACAACAACGGCTCCACCACCACGATGGGTGTCCAGTGGAACGCGGCCGATATGGCCGCCGTCGAATCCGCCGTCGAATCCGGCAAGGCGGGGACCTACACCGTCAACGGAACGGTGCAGCGGCCCACTTACCCCGAGAAGCTCGTGGCCCAGCGGGCCGATCCGGACGTGATCCGCGGCGATGACGGGTACTACTACTTCACCGCCTCCTACCCGATGGTGGGCAGCGGCGATCCCGACGGCTACGACCGCGTGACCCTGCGCCGCGCCACCACCATTGCCGGACTGGGCACTGCACCAGAGGTCACCATCTGGGACGAGAACACCTCTGCGCTCAACAGGTACGTCTGGGCGCCCGAGCTGCACAAGGTGGGTGACAGCTGGTACATGTTCTTCACCGCCAGTGTGGACGGCAGCGTGTGGAGCATCCGGCCTGTGGTGCTGAAACTGGACGGCACGGACCTGATGGACCGGAGCAAGTGGCGCGAACTGGGCCGGATGAAGCCCGCCGCCGGCGACACGGAGGCATTCCGCGGCTTCTCGCTGGACATGACGTACTTCGAGAATGCCGGCAAGCATTACGTCGTCTGGGCCGAAAAGCCCGGTGCCTCCACGCTGCGGATGGCCACCATCGACCCCGCCGACCCCTCCCAGCTGACCAGCAAATCCATCCTGCTCTCCACGCCCACCATGGCGTGGGAGAAGAACGCCGGCCAGTCCGTGGACGAGGGCCCGGCCGTTATCAAGAAGGACGGGAAGGTGTTCATCACCTTCTCGGCGGCCACCGTGGACGCGGCCTACTGCGTCGGGCTGCTGTCCGCCGCCGAGGGCTCCGACCTGATGAACCCATCAGTCTGGACCAAGAACCCGTACCCGATCCTGCAGACCGCTGACGTTCCCGGCCAGGCCGGCCCGGGCCACAACTCCTTCACGGTGGACGAGTACGGCAACCCGGTGATCGTGTTCCACTCGCGGACCATTGGGGAAGTTTCCGGGCCGGGCGACCAGGGCGACGGCGGACTGTTCGATCCGGGCCGGCATGCGCGGGCGGCAACTGTTCACTTCGCGGCCGACGGCCAGCCGATCCTGAACATGGCTCCGGCCGAAGAGCTCGCGGACCAGTTCAAGAATGTGCAGGTCAAGGTTGTCGTGCCGGATTCAGCGGCGCCCGTGCTGACCGCCGGACTGAACCCTGCTGATCCCACCGGCAGCAACGGCTGGTACACCGGGGACGTTGCCCTGGTGGCTTCCGCCACCGACGATTCGGCCGTGACCATCGAATACAGGGTCGACGGCGGTGCCTGGCTGCCGTACTCGGCCGCCGTCGGCTTCGGCGAAGGCAGCTCCACTGTAGAGGTCCGGGCCACAGACGCGGCCGGACATCAGTCAGCGGTCACCACCCTTGACGTCCGGCGCGACGTGACGCCACCGCAGGTTTCGGCGGCGTTCGACGATCAGGGCGGCACCTCGCTTGGCCCTGTGGTGGTGACGCTGTCCGGCAGCGACGCCGCCGGAGGTTCAGGGCTGGCTGCCATAGAATATTCGCTCGACGGCGGTCCGTGGACCACGTACACGGCACTGTTCCCGGTTTCCGGGGCGGGCAGCCACGCCTTGGCCTACCGGGCCACTGACGGTGCAGGCAACGCCTCGGCGGACAAGACAGCGACGGTCACCATCGCCGCACCTGATACCACCGCGCCGGTGCTCACCGTGGCCGTCGCTCCCGACGCGCCGGACGGGTCCAACGGGTGGTGGAAGTCAACGGTAAGCGTTACGGCCTCGGCTTCGGATGACAGCGGGGTGGCGCCCCTGATCGAAGCCAGCCGCGACGGTGGCCTCACCTGGGACGTGTTCGCCCCCGTGCAGCTGAATGACTCAAGCCCGGCGCTGAAGGTCCGCGCCGTGGATGCGGCCGGCAATATGTCCGCAGTCGTGGACCGGGAGATCAGGATCGATACCGTGGTTCCCTCGGCGTCAGCGGTGGTGGACAGTGCGGCCCGCACGGTCGCCGTCAACGGTGCCGACGCGGATCCAGGTTCCGGTGTGGCCGGCCTCGAGTACCGGGTCAACAACGCTGAGCCGTGGACGTCGTCGGCCGGTGCCAGCACAACGGTGACGGTGGGTGACGGTGCCGCCACGGTGGAGTACCGGGCGGTGGACACGGCGGGCAATGTGAGCCCCGCCCAGTCCGCACTGGTGCCGGCGAAGGCGGCGCCCAAGGCGGCAGTGACCCTGACCTCCAGTGGCCAGCCATCCGCGGAGGGGTGGTACGCCAAGGACGTCAGCGTGGCGATCACCGCGCCTTCAGGGACGGCAGCCGAGTACCGCCTTGACGGCGGTGCCTGGCAGGCGGCGGCCCAGCCGTTCACCATTTCGGCGTCCGGCCCGCATACCGTTGACCACCGGCTGTTGACGGGCAGCGTGGTGATAGGCGGCTCGGCCGGCAGCGTGGCGGTGAAGATTGACAAGATCGTGCCGACGACGGCGGCCGTCACCTCTCCGGCCTCGGGCACCGGCACTCCGCGGAACCCGGTGACAGTGATGTTCTCGGCCCAGGATTCGCTGTCAGGCGTCGCCAGGATCGAATACCGGCTCAACCTCGGGGCGTGGACCACCATAGCGGCGGGCTCGCCGCTGACCATCGCCACCCGCGGCGACTACGTGGTCAGCTACCGGTCCTTCGACGAGGCCGGTAACGCAGACAGGATCCGCACCACATCGGTGAAGATCACGCCGGATGTGGCACCGTCGCTGAAGGCCAGCGCCGGAACGGTCAAGCCCGGCGGCTCGCTGACGTTCACGGTGGCCGGCTTCGACCGCTGGGACCAGGTTGTCCTCTCGGCCGGAGCCACCAACCTGGGCACCGTTTTCACCGATGTGAAGGGAACCGGAAAAGTCACCCTTCAGATTCCCGTGACTACTCCGTTGGGGTCGCTGACCATCAAGGCAACCGGGAGCGACGGGGAGCCGGTGGCAACAGTCAGCGTCACTGTGAAGAGGTGAGCGCAGGAGTGGCCTGCCGCTAACAAAAGCGAGGGGAGAGGGGTATGCGGCAGCGCCGCATGCCCCACTTTCCGTTCGCTGGATTTTCCGTTCGCTGGGCAGACTGGCTAGCCGGAAGACCCTGAAGGACGTTGAGGCGATCCGCTGGAAGCGCGGGGGATCAGCGTTGGCATGGATTTGCGGATGTGCGGCTCCCTGCCAGGGTTCACGATGAGGTCGATGGCGTTGCCGGCAATCTGGTCCAAGGGTACGCGTACCGACGACAGGGGAGTAGCGAGCCGTGACGACAGGGGGATGTCGTTGTAACCCACCAGGGCCAGATCCTTCCCAACGGTGACCTGGTAGCGGTGGGCTGCGGCGATGACTCCCATCGCAAGGTTGTCGTTGGCGGCGAAAATGGCGGTGGGACGCCTTTTCGCACTTTCGCCCAGGAGTGCTTCGCCGGCTGAGTATCCGTGTTCGATGCCGTAGCCGGCGGCCAGCAGCCAGCTTTCCTGCGGCGAAATCTGCGCTTCGGCCAGGGCGCGGCGTGCCCCGGCGAGACGGGCGATTCCGGTGGAGGTAAAGGACGGGCCGGTCGCCACCGCGATGTCTTGGTGTCCGAGGTCGATGAGGTGCCGAACGGCAAGGTATCCGCCTACTTCGTCATCCCCGAGCGCCGAAGGGCTGACCCCATCCGTGCGGAGCACCAATGCGTGGGCAACCCCCCGCTGCCGCAGGAGCTTAGGCAGTTCGTCGTCAAGGCGGGCCGTGGCCAGGATCAGCCCGTCCACGTTGCGGTCAAGCAGGGTCTCCGCGGCCCGCCGTTCGTCATCGGGGTCATCCCCGCTGGTGGCCACCATGGCGAAATAGCCGCGGTCCGAGGCCGCGCGCTCCAGTTCCTCGAACATCAGGGCCATCACGGTGTCGCTGAGGCGGGGGACCAACACTCCCAGCGTCCTCGTCTCACCCCGGCGCAGGCTCGACGCGAAGGAGTTTCGGCGGTAGCCCAGTTCCTCGGCCACCTTCCGGACGTGGACGGCAGCAGCGGAGCGCGGCGCCGTGCCCCTTTCGTCCAGGGCACGGCTCGCAGTGGAAAGGCTCACGCCGCTGGCGGCAGCAACATCCCTCAGTGTGACGTTCGTGCCGGGGGCAGCCGGTTCCATACGTGTTCTCCTGTTCGCGATCGTCCTAGAAGACACTCTATTTCCTCCTTGGTCGGCAGCAGGCCCTTGACAGTGAGCTGGAGCACGTCGCACAATGAAAACGTTCCCGCAAACGTTCTCACCTTATCGCGGGGAGAACGACCAACAAAGACAGAGGAAGCTCTCATGACCATCGATCTCCGCGGGCTTGTACCCGCACCCGTAACCCCGTTCAACCGCGACGGCAGCGTCGACGTCGACGCTATCCACCGCCTCGGCGGATGGCTGGCAAGCGTTGAGGGTGTCAAGGGCCTCGTAGTCCTTGGCCACGCCGGCGAAGGAACCTTCCTGACCCAGGACGAGCAGGCGCTTGTCATCCGCGAGTTCAAGAACGCCGTCAACGGCGAAATCCCGATCATCGCCGGCATTACGGGAGAGGGCAACACCGTCGCTGCCCTTGAGGCCAAGCGCGCAGTCGACGCCGGTGCCGAGGCCGGCCTGGTCTACCCGTCACACGGCTGGCTCCGCTTTGGATACCAGCAGGGCGCACCGCAGACCCGCTACAAGGAAATCTACGAAACGTCCGGGCTCCCGCTGATCCTCTTCCAGTACCCGGACGCCACCAAAGCCACCTATGACCTGGAAACCCAGCTTGAGATTGCGGGCCAGGAAGGCGTCTTCGCCACCAAGAACGGCGTCCGGAACATGAAGCGCTGGGACACCGAAATCCCGGTCCTGCGCGCCACTTATCCGGACCTGCAGATCCTTACCTGCCATGACGAGTACCTGCTGCACACCATGTTCGATGTGGACGGTGCACTGGTTGGTTACGGCGGACTCGCACCCGAGCCGCTGGTTGAGCTCATCGCCGCCGGCAAGGCGAAGGACTATGCAGCCGCCCGTGCCATCCACGACCGCCTGCTGCCGGTGACCAAGAACGTCTACCACCGCGGATCGCATATGGAAGGCACCGTAGCCCTGAAGGAAGGGCTTGTTGCACGCGGCATTCTGGATCACGCCACCGTCCGTCCGCCGCTGCTTCCCCTGGCACCCGGCGCCGGCGATGAAATCGCACTTGCCCTCAGGTCAGCAAACCTGGGCACCGTCACCGTTCCTGCCTAAGGCCTCCTGCACAACCACCTCCACATGGCGCCTCTTGTTTGAGGCCTCTGCAGGACCCCGATGGATGGCGGACAAGCCGTCCGCCATCCATCGCCACAACGTTTTCTCTCCACCATCGGTCAACGACGACCCCCAGCAATGCCGCTGGAGAAGGAGTACTCGCAATGAGCGAGCAGAATAAGACCATCCCCTCACCGGATAAGCAACGAGGACACATGGTCGCGCACGAAGACAACGCAGCCCTGGCTGCGCCTGCCAAGCGCAGGACGTTCCTTGGTTATCTGGCGCTGATGGGGCCGGCGTTTGTGGTGGGAGCCTGGCAGTTCGGGCCCGGCAACCTCACCACCGCCGTCCAGGCTGGCAGCCGCTTCGACTACAGCCTGGTCTGGGTTATCGCCGTCTCCACCGTCCTGATGATCTTCTTCACGGACATGAGTGTCCGGCTGGGGATCGTGACGCCCACCTCGCTGATCGCCTCCATCAAAGACCACCTGGGTAAATGGGTGGGTGTCCTCGCCGGCTTCGGCGTCTTTGGCATCACGCTGATGTTCTCCGTCGGCAACGCCGTCGGCTCCGGCCTTGGTCTCTCCCTGATCTTCGGCGGCTCCCCGGTCCTCTGGACTGTCGTCTGCACGATAGCCGTCGGCATTGTGCTGGCCTTCCGGAACGTTTACGGAATCGTGGAGAAGGCGCTCCTGGTCATCGTTGTCCTCATGGGCATCGCATTCATCGCCAGCACCGTCGTCGCCCAGCCCGACTGGTACCGGTCCATGGCGGGCATGGTCCCGCAACTGCCGCCAGGCAGTGAAATCCTCATCGTGGCACTGGTCGGCACGAACTTCTCCATCAACGCCGCGTTCTACACCTCCTACGGCATCAAGGAACACCGCCGCACCCGTGCCGATTACCGCGACATCACCCTTGTGGACACGATCCCCGGCATCGTCGCCCCCGGCATCATGACCGCCCTCGTCATCATGGTCGCCGCAGCAGTCCTCGGCAAAACCGGAGCCGAAGCCGGAACCATCAACGCCCTCGCCTCCATCTTCACACCGCTGGCAGGCCCAGTCGGGGCGATGCTCTTCGCCCTCGGCCTCTCCGGAGCTGCCTTCTCGTCCATGATCGCCAACGCCACCGCCGGCGGCACCATGCTCTCCGACGCCCTCGGCCGCGGAGCAAAGGCCGGTTCGCCCACGGCCCGGATCGTCACGGGAATCATCCTGGCCTTCGGCTTGGTGATCACGCTCTCGTTCCAATCCTCGCCGGTCGGCCTCATTGTGATCGCGCAGTCGCTCACAGTCCTCATTGCACCTCTGCTGGGCGTCCTGCTCTTCATCATGGCCAACAGAACCTCCATCATGGGGTCGCTGCGCAACAAATGGTGGCACAACCTTTTCGGTGCCATCGGCCTAGTGGCCATCATCGCCTCATCCGTACGGCTGATCACCGTGCTGATTGGCTGATGCCGCCACGGCCTGACGAACATTGTCAGCAATACATAAAGTGGCGATGCCTTCAGGGGCATCGCCACTTTGCTGCCTGATCAGCTCCTGTCACCTATCAAGGGTCTTTGGCGCAGGCAGCCAGGTTCCTTGCCTTATCCGTTTGCCCTCAGCCGTGCGTCCAGCAAACCTGCCGCAACAGCGGGCGCAAGCCCCGGCGCCAGGGGAAGGCGCGGGACCACCAGGCAGTGCCACAGGTGGTATATGTCAGCCTTGCCTGACCACACTGTCGAGGTGACATTGCCGTTCTCGTCGAGCTCCTGCTTCCAGGATCCGTGCTCGTAGTCGATGAACCAGTCGCGGGCGTGGTCCCAGATCCGCTCGTACCAGTCGGCATATTTCTTGTCACCGGTGGCTATGTAGAGGGCTGCTGCGCCCCCGATAGCCTCCGCAGGAACCCAGCGAATGCGGGAGGTGACAACCGGCTTGCCTTCCCAGTCGACTGAATAGACAAATCCAGGATGGCCGTCCGGCTCCCAAGCGTCGCGGATGGCGGCATCAAAGAGGCCCCTTGAGTCTTCGAGCAGCCATCCCGGGACTTCCAGGCCGCGGGCCTCCAGTCCGGCACGGAGGTGAAGGAGCAGGCGCGCCCACTCAACCCAGTGGCCGGGGGTTCCGCCGTACGCCCGGAATTGGCTGGCCCGGTCATCGGTGTTGTATTCGGGCAGCGGGTTCCAGTCCGAGTCGAAGTGCTCGAACACCCGGTAGTTGTTGTTGCGCGCAAACTGGTGGATGAGCACCTCGGCGATCCGGAGGGCCCGTTCAAGCCAGCGGTTCTCCCCGGTCACATCAGCGACAATGAGGTACGCCTCGACTGAGTGCATGCTCGCGTTTCCACCCCGGTAAGCCTCGGTCTCCGAGAAATCGCGGTTCCAGGAGTCGAAGCACATGTCGGCTTCGTGGTCCCAGAACTTCATGTCAGCAATGCGGAGCGCCTCATCGAGTAGTTCCCGGGCTCCGGGGCGCCCAGCCGCTGCGGCGCTGGCAGCAGCGAGGAGCACGAAGGAGTGCTGGTAGCCGGACTTGGTGTCGTTCACCGGCCCCTTGTCGTCGATCTCGGCGTACCAACCGCCGAACTCATTATCGTGGAAACCTCCGTTGAGCGCGGCAATGCCGTGGTCAACGAGTGCCGCAGCACCCGGCCGTCCCATCAAGGCGGCAACAGCGAAACTATGGACCATCCGCGCCGTAATCCACAGATGGGTCGGCTTGTCGGGAAATACCTCGCCGTTGTTGTCGAGCCAGCCGAATCCTGTGGGGACCTTTGAACCCCTGGCGAAATTGATGAGCCGATCGGTTTCTGCCTCCAGCCATCGTGCGTGAGCGGCACTGTCCAGCCACGTCATGTTATTTCCTCTCTAAAGTGCATGTACGAATTAGTGTGTATGTTCCACGGGGCAACGGCTGTTTATCCGGCGGCGTCGAGCACGCCGCGGACCACGGTGGCTGCCGCGCCCAGGTAGGCCAGGACGATCAGCAAGATCTGTGCCGCGCGGGCTGGGACGAACCGGGCAGCCACGTCGCCCAGCACCAGACCGGCGAGGCAGGCCACGGCCACTGCTACCCACATTGCGGCAGGAAGCGATGGGAACGTTGCCGGCGCCGTCAAAGCTTTGGAGACCAGCGACAATGCGCCGATGGTGAAAAAGTACGGCTGCATGGTGGCGGCGAAGGACTTCTGCTGCCACCGGGTGGCGATGGAGTACATGCTCACCGCAGGTCCGCCAACGCCGGCTGCAGTGTTCATGAACCCGCTGAGCCCGCCTGCGGTAAGGAGGTAGCGGCGCCGGGCCGGCAGGGTGGCGGACTTCAGGACCAGCAGGACAGTCAGTCCCACGGCGAGGATCACCCCAATGGAAATCTCCAGGACCGCCGGCGGGATAAGCCGGATCAGGAAGGCCGCCGGCACAATCCCCAGCACCGCCGACGCCGTCAGGGCCGCGTACCGTTTCCAGTCGATGTCCCGGACCACGCGGACGATGATGGCCCCGGCCGTCACGGCGCCGCAGACGTTCACCAGCACCACGCCTTCCACCGGCCCCAGCAGCAGGACCAGGAACGGCGCGGCCACCAGGGCAAAACCCATACCCGTGATTCGCTGCATCCCGGCGCCCATCACCACGGCGCCCAGCACCAGCCCGGTGGTCAGCACTTAAGGCCGCCAGGCCACGTACTGGACCTCCTCGAATTCCTCCAGGCCAAGGCTTGATCCTTCCCGGCCCAGGCCCGACTGCTTGGCTCCGCCCATGGGCGCGAACGCCACGGACGGCAGGGGATCGTTGACACCCACGATGCCGGCCTCCAGCCGCTCCGGGATGTCCCAGCCCCGCTTCGGACTGCCGCTCCAGACGTAGGCGGCAAGGCCCATTTCCGTGGCGTTCGCCTTCCGGATGGCCTCCTCCTCCGAGGCGAAGGTCACGACGCCGGCGGCCGGGCCGAACACTTCCTCACCTACCAGCGGCGCGTCGTCGGGGACATCCGCCAGGAGCGTCGGCGCCATGTAGGAGCCCTGCCCGGGAACTTCGGTGCGCTGGGTCACGCGGCGGGCGCCGCGGCCCAAGGCGTCGTCTACGAGCGCCTGCACGGCGGACACCCGTTCGGCGTCGATGACCGGACCCAGGTCAGGAACCGGTGCGCCGCCGTCGGGAACGCCGTGCCCGATGCTCATCGCATCGAAACGGGCGCCCAACCTGCTGGCAAATTCGTCGGCGATGCTGTCCTGGACCAGGAAGCGGTTGGCGGCCACGCAGGATTGGCCGGTGTTGCGGAGCCGCCCCAGCACCGCGCCTTCGACGGCTGCGTCCAGGTCGGCGTCCTCGAACACGATGAAGGGCGCGTTTCCTCCCAGTTCCAGGAGCGGCCGGACCACCCGCTCGGAGGCCGAAGCCATGATCTGCCGGCCCACACCGGTGGAACCGGTGAAGCTGACGGCGCGCACGGCCCGGTGCTGGAGCAGGGCCGCGGTGATCTCCCTGGAGGGCCCGTGGACCAGGTTGACCACGCCCGCCGGGAATCCGGCGTCGTGCAGGACCTCGAAAAGCCCGGTGGCGGCGAGCGGTGCTTTTTCGGACACGCGGCCCACCACGGTGCAGCCGGCCGCGAGCATCGCGGCGAGTTTGCGGGCCTGGATGGACACCGGGAAGTTCCAGGGAGTGAGGCTGAGGGCCACACCGATGGGCTTGCGGAGGCTGAGGTGGCGGCGGCCCTGCAGTTCGGGTGGGCTGACCGTGCCGGTGGAACGGCGGGCCTCCTCGGCGAACCAGCGGAAGTACTCCACCGAGAAGTCCACCTCGCCCTGGGCTTCAGGGAGCCGCTTGCCGGCCTCGAGCGCCAGGGTGTGGGCGAGTTCATCGCGGCGTTCGGCCAGGAGCTCAGCCGCGCTCCGGAGCAGGTCGGCGCGGGTCCGTGCCGTGGTGCGGGACCATGAGCCGAAAGCTTCGGCGGCCGCGTCTGCTGCTTTCGTGGCGTCGTCCGCAGTGCCCCAGGCGACTTCACCCACGGTGCTGCCGTTTCCTGGGTCTGTGACCTCCTTGGAGGTGCCGGAGGAGTGCCAGTTGCCGTTGACGAGGTGCTGGGCTGATTTGAGGTTCATCGATATTGCCTTTCTTGGCTACGGGAGGTCCCGAGTGCTCATCCCTTGCTGGCACCTGCGGTGATGCCGGCAACGAAGTACCGCTGCAGGAAGACATAGGCCACCACCACGGGCAGGGACGCCAGGATGACGCCGGCGAACAGCAGCGGGTAGTTGGTCTGGAACTCGCCCTGAAAGCTGAGGAGCGCCAGCGGGAGGGTCCGGTTGCCCGGGGACTGGATGAACAGCAGCGGGTAGAGCAGTTCGTTCCAATGGATCACGAACAGGAAGATCGCGGCTGCGGCCACCGACGGTGCGGACAGCGGAAGGGCGATGGAGACGTACGTCCGCCACGGCCCGGTCCCGTCAATGGACGACGCTTCGTAGAGTTCCTTGGGCAGGGTCCGCATGAACCCGCCCAGGATGAACACGGCGATGGGCAGCGTGGAGACTACGTTGGCCAGGATCAAACCGGTGAGGCTGTCCAGCAGCCCCAGCCGGCCGAACAGGACGTACAGCGGCACCATGTTGGCCTGTGCGGGGATGGCCATGCCCAGGACCAGGAAGCCGAAGATGGCCCAGGCCATAAACCCCTTGAGCCTGGAGATGGCGTAGCCGGCGAGGCTGGCCAGGAAGAGGGTGACCGGGACGGAGACGGCGGTGACAATGACGCTGTTCCAGAACGAGCTACCCAGGTCCTGGCCGCCGATCACCTCCGCGTAGTTGGCGGGGGAGAGGGACTGCGGCAGGCTGAACGGGCCTGCAAAGAGCTCCTGCGTGGACTTGAAGCTGCCGAACCCCACGACGGTCAGCGGGACGATGATGATGACCGCGTAGATTCCGAGAATTGCGCGGCGGCTTATTGAGGCGAGCATGCTGCTATTCCCCCTTCGGGGTCAGCCGGAGCAGGCGGCGCTGGAGCCAGGTCACCAGGGCGATCATCGCCATGAAGATGATCGACTGGGCAGCGGCGTAGCCGAACTCCGAATTGGCAAAAGTGCTGTAGATGCGGGTGGAGAGGATGTCCAGAGACTGCTTGGGCGGGTTGCCGGCGATGCCCAGGATCAGATCGAACGCCTTGAACGACTGGACCGTGGTGTAGGCCACCACGATGGACGTTGCCGGGGCCACAAACGGCCAGGTGATGGACTTGAACTGCTGCCACCGGCCGGCGCCGTCCATTTCGGCTGCTTCGTAGAGTTCCCGCGGGATGGCCTGCAGGCCCGCGATGTACACCACCATCATCTGTCCGGCGTGGAACCAGACCTGCGTGACGGCCACCCAGTACAGGGCCTGGGCATTGTTGCCGAGGTAGGAGCCTTGCAGGGCCTCGAGGCCTACGCCGCCCAGGACCGCGTTGGCCAGGCCGAAGTTGGGGTCGTAGATGAACTTCCAGATGAAGGCCACGGAGACGGAGGACAGGATGGTGGGGAAGAAGAACAGGGCGCGGAGCAGGATGCTGCCCCGGGAGTTCTTCGTCAGCAGCAGGGCCAGGATCAGCGAGAACGCTGTCTGGGCGATGACCACCATCAGCACAAACTTCAGGTTGTTCGTCAGTGCGTTGGTGAACAGGGAGTCCTTGGTGAAGGCCCGGACGAAGTTGTCCAGCCCCACGTAGTTGAACGCTGCCGAGAAGCCGTTCCAGTCCGTGATGGCGTACTGGAACGCCTGCAGGGTGGGCATCACCAGGAAGAAGGCGATGATGGCGACGGCGGGGAGCGGGAAGAGATACAGCGCCGGATTCACCCGGGTGGGAGAGCGGCGGCGCGCCTTGGCGGTGTCGGTACGTGTAGGGCTGTGCGGCGCTTTGCGCTGGGCAGCCGTTCCTGTGGGGGTGCTCATATCCGTTCGTCAACAATCTTTTGCGCGGCCTCAGCCGCCTGCTCCGGGCTTGTGCCGGAGATGACGGCGGTGGCGCTGGCTTCCACGGCGTTGCGGACATCCAGGTTCTGGAACTGGAACCGGGCGGCGAGGGCGGTCTTCTTGTCAAGCCAGGGGCTGAGCCGCTTCAGGTCCGGGTTGGTGTACTCCACATCCTTCACCGCGACATGCTGGGCTGTCTGGTTGGCGTAGTAGCCGGCGTTCTCGGGCTCGGAGAGGAAATCGATCCATGCCGCGGAGGCGGCCTGGTTCTTGCTCGCCGAGTTGACACCCAGAATGAACGTGGCGTTGTAGGCGCCCTCGAACTTGCCGTTGCCGTCTGAGGTGTTGGGGAACACCAGCTCGATGGGGAACGCCGCGCCCAGGCCGCGGACGGCGGCGATGTGGTACGAGCCGGTGGCCAGCATGGCTGCCTTCCCCTGCGAGAACAGGTTCTGCGCCGGCTCCACAGCGGTGCCGGTGGCATTCGGCTGCAGGTACGGGACCAGGTCCTTGTACTGGCCCAGCATCTTTAGGAACCAGTCGTCGGTGCACTTGAGTTTGCCCTGCTCGATCTGGGCGCACATGTCGTCAACGGGGGCGTTGTTGGCGATCATGCAGTTGAACAGCTGGCCGCCGTTTCCGACGTCGCCGCCGGGCCAGGAGATGGGGATGACGCCCGAAGCCGCGAGCTTTTCACACATTGCCAGGAAGCCGTCCCAGTCCTTCGGGGCGATCTCGGCGCCGGCCTTATCGAACAGGTCTGCGTTGGCCATGGGCATGGGGAAGACAACCTGGTACGGCAGGCCCAGCTGGCTGTCGCCGGACTGCCCGGCAGTCAGCAGGCCCGGCTGGTAGTTGGCGGCGGCCTTGCTGCCCTTGAGTTCGGAGTAGATCCCGGCCTCGGTGAAGTTCTTGAACTGGGCGCCGCGGAAGGTGGCGAACGCGTCGCCGATGGCTGCGCCGCGGACCTTCTGCAGGCCCTGGGCGTTGTAGTCGTTGGAGGTGGAGATGTCCTGGACCACCTCCACGCCGTCGTGCAGGGCGGCGAACCTCTTGATGAGCTCGTCGAACACCACCTTGTCCTCGCCGCGCCAATGCGCGAAGGACACCTTGCCGGTGACGGCGCCGGTGGCGGGTGCGGCCGGTCCGGTGGCGCCGCCTGGTGTGGTGGTGCCGCCCGGTCCGGCGCATGCCGCCGCGGTGGCTCCGAAGCCCAGGGCTCCGAGAATTGCGATGGCCTGCCTGCGTGAAATCTGACTCACAATATTCTCCTCGTTGAGTGTTTTGCTGTGCCTTGCTTACTTGGCTGCGGAAAAGGGTTGCCACGGTCAGGACGACGCTTTGGCGCTGCGGGAGCGCCTATGCGCTGGTCCGCTGGGACGAGACGACGTCGTCAACCACGGCGCACAGGCGCTGCAGCCGCCGGACGGCGTCGGTGGACAGGGATTCGACGACGTCGGGGGCGCCGATGCAGGACGCCCAGACGGCGCGTCCGGACAGGAAGCCGCTGGCACCTTCCAGGCAGGCCCACCGCACGGCGTCGGGGAAGACGTCCTCCGGCACGCCGGAGGACAGGACCACCCAGGGGCCGTCGATGGCTTTGGTGAGCTCGGCGCACGCGGCCCGGACGTCGGCTTCGGGCGCCAGGCCGTGGAAGGGGACCTCCGCCTTGTACAGGTCCGCACCGAGGCTGCCGAGCTCCTTGGCCGCGGCAAGGATTCCGGCGTTCCAGTCGAACTCGCCGCCGGCCAGGGGCTTGCGTGAGACGGGTTCGACGATGCTGATGAGTCCGGCGGACTGGCAGCGTTCCACGAACTCGCGGACCATGGCCACGCGGCCTTCGGCTGGCTCGTCCGGGCGGTACAGCACCAGCAGCTTGAGCGCCTTCACCCCGAGGGCGGCATACTTGTGCGGGTCAACGAGGCGGTCGATGGTGACCTCGCCAACGAGCTCGCCGTGGGCGGACTCGAAGTGGTCGGCGGAGGCGATGAGTCCGCAGCCGGGGTCCACGACGCCGGCTTCAATGGCCTGGTCAAGGGCGAACTGCCGGTCGATGAGGATGCCGGAGGCGTAGGGCGTGAGGATTCGTGCGGCTTCGAGCTTGAAGTCGCGGAGGTCCTCGTCGGTGACGGGCTGGTCGGTATGCTCGGCGAACATGTTGCGCATGGCTTCGCGCTGGTCCACGGCGAGCATGGCGAACGCGCCTGACGGGCGCTGGAGGGGTGAAAGGTCGGTGGGGCTCATGGGCTGCTTCTTTCAGCTAGGGGTTACAGCTAGGGCGGTTTAGTCAGGCAGGAACAGGGGTGACGGCCTGGCGCGGGATCATGGAGCGGCCGTCCAGTCCGGCGCAGGAGGCCGAGGCAGTGCGGCCGGCGAAGGCTGCGGCATCCACGAGGGCCAGTCCGGCGGCGACGGCAGCGAGGAGCGCGCCGTGGTAGACGTCGCCGGCGCCAAGGGTGGAGACGATGTTCGCCGGGGTTGCCGGCACGTGGACCGGATCTCCGTCGCCGGAAAGGACCCAGGCACCCTCCGAGCCGGCGGTGGCGACGACGGCGGAGGCGCCGTCGTCGATCGCTTTCCGCAGGAGGGCCTCGACGGCGAGGTCCTCGCCGTAGTCTGCCCTCAACCGTTCGACGGTGGGGACATACAGCGCGACGCCGCGGGGGCTGAAGGCAGGGATGGGGTTGCCGGCGTCGACGCTGAGCTTGAGATTGGCGGGATTGAGGCCGGTGGCACCGGCTACCGCGTTCCAGCCCAGATGGTCCGTGTGGACCCAGGCTGCGGTGGCCAACAGTTCGTGGAAGCGGCTGCCGGCGGGAAAACTGACAGGGGGGACGGGCCGGGTGACGATCGCCCGGCTTTCGGTGGCGGTGCTGACGACGATCACGCTGGCACCGGTTTTGACGTTCGGATCCCGGATGACGGCCGACGTGTCCACGCCTTCCGCTTCCAGGCCGCTGACAATGCGGTCGCCTTCCTCATCGGTGCCGAGGACTCCGGCGAAGGCTGTCAGGGCGCCGGCGCGGGCTGCAGCGACGGCCGCTGTGGCTGCCGGGCCGCCGCCCGCCGTCGCGAAGTCCGTTGCAACGGTGCGGCTGTCTGCTGCCGGGTAATCCTGGACCAGGGCAATGGAGTCAAGAGTTGCACAGCCTACGAAGAGCAGGGTTCCAGTTGACGGTTGGGGCACGTTCCACCTCGTTGTAGTTCCGGGCTGATACTGAAGAAATATACACACGCTATGTTGGAATAACAACACTTTCGGTATAGTTCTGTTTGGGATGCAACGCCGCGGTCCCACCCTCAACGTAGAGAAACGGAGCAGCTCATGTCATTGCCTACTGCGGAAACGGTCCGGACCATTCGTTACGGCCTCATCGGGGCCGGCCACATGGCCCGTGAACACGTCCGGAACCTCGCGCTGATCCCGGGTAGCCGGATCACCGCAGTTTCCGATCCCCAGCAGACATCCCTGGAAGAGACCGCTGCCGAGATCGGCTATCAGGTGCAGACCTTCCCGTCCCACCAGGAGCTTCTGGCCTCCGGCTTGGTGGACGCGCTAGTGATTGCCAGCCCCAACGACACGCACCTGGGCATCCTCAAGGACATTTTCGCCAGCGGCACCAACCTGCCAGTGCTCGTGGAGAAGCCGGTCTGCACCACGGCGGAGCAGGCTGACGAACTCGAGGCGCTTGCCGCCAATTACACGGCCCCGGTGTGGGTGGCCATGGAATACCGATACATGCCGCCCGTGCAGGAGATCATCCAGGCAGCGCACAACGGCAAACTCGGCAACATCTACATGCTGTCCATCGTGGAGCACCGCTTCCCGTTCCTGCACAAAGTGGATTCCTGGAACCGCTTCGCCGAGCGGACCGGTGGAACGCTGGTGGAAAAGTGCTGCCACTTCTTTGACCTGATGCGACTGATCCTGCAGGACGAGCCCACCCGCGTCTACGCCAGCGGCGGTCATGACGTCAACCACATGGACGAGAACTATGACGGCCGGGTGTCGGACATGATCGACAACGCCTACGTGATCGTTGACTTCAAGGGTGGCCGGCGCGCCATGCTGGAGCTGTCCATGTTCGCTGAGGGTTCCAAGTTCCAGGAACGGATCTCCATCGTCGGCGACGCCGCCAAGATCGAGACGCTCATCCCGGTGGCGGCCAACCATTGGATCGAAGGAGACGAAGCCGAGGCCACTGTGGAATTCAGCCCGCGGTCGCCGCTCGGTCCGGAAAAGCATGAGGTTCCGGTGGACGAGGCAGTCCTCGCAGCTGGCGCCCACCATGGCTCCACGTACTACGAACACCTGGGTTACCGGAAGGCCATCCTGGGCGAGGGCCCAGTGGAGGTCACCGTCGCGGACGGCCTCCAGTCTGTCCGGATGGGTCTCGCCGCCGAGCGTTCCATTGTGGAAGGGCGCCCCGTAGAGCTGGTGAATGCGGGCATAGGTGTACGGCATTAAGTAGATTGGTGTTGGAATTGCAACACTCCGCCAGGCAATCCGGCATGTGGGCAAGGAAGAAGGGGTTATGAGCATCGCACGTGAAGAGGCGCCGCTGACGCCCCGCCAGCGCACCATCCTGGACGAGCTGGGCCGGCGGGGTTTCATTTCCACCACCGACCTCGCCGAGACTTTCGCGGTTTCGGACATGACAGTGCGGCGGGACACGCGCGTGCTGTCAAAGCTGGGCCTGGTGCGGGTGGTGCACGGCGGCGTGAGCGCCATCAACACCGGAGGCCAGAATGCGGACTTTGCTGCAAGGGTGCGTGAGGATGCCGACGCCAAGCAGCGGGTGGCCCGTGCCTGCGTCGCCATGATCGGCGAACGGGACGCCATCATCCTGGACGCCGGGACCACCACCTACCAGATTGCGCAGGAGCTGCCGACCTCATTCGGGGGAACCATCATCACGCATTCAGCGCCGGCCATCCAGCGCTGCCTGCAGCTGACGTCCGCGCGGACCATCTGCCTGGGCGGCGAGCTGCTCCTGGACAGCCAGGCTTTCAACGGACCCATGACAGTAGGGGCCGTTCAGGGCCTCCGGGCCAAGACGGCCTTTATTGGTGTGAGCGGGCTCCACGACGAGGCGTTCTACATTGAACGCGACGTGGAGCGCGCCACCAAAATTGCGCTGATGAACTCGGCGGAACAAGTGGTGGTAGTGGCAACACAACAAAAAATGCTCCGGTATGCGCTGGCGCGCCTGACGGCGTTTGACGCCGTGGACATCCTGGTGACTGACGCGCCGCCGCCGCCCGAGATCGAAAAAGCCCTGCGTGCCGCCAAGGTCAAGCTGGTGGTGGCAGCGTGAGCGCCCGGCTGCAGGTCTCCCTGCCCGACTAGGGCCGCGCGGCTCGCTCAAGCCCCTGGACGGCGCCGACTTTCATGTGGCGGCCGGCTTAGCGCCGGATCTCGGCCAGGACGGCGTCCCGCACCTGCGCCATGGTGGTGGCGTCGGCGGCTTCGACATTGAGCCGCAGCAGTTCCTCCGTGTTGGAGGCCCGCAGGTTGAACCACCAGTTCCCGGAGGGGTCGGTAACGCTCAGCCCGTCGAGCTCCTCCAGTAATGCGGCAGCGGAACCTTCGTAGGCTGCCCGCACCCGTGCCACGGTCCCGGCGACGCCGGCGACCGCCGAGTTGATCTCCCCGCTTGCGGCATACGGATCATATTCGCGGGCCAGTTCGGACAGCGGCTGTGCCTGGCCTCCCAGGGCCGCCAGGACGTGCATGGCGGCCAGCATGCCGGTGTCCGCGTTGTAGAAATCGCGGAAGTAGTAGTGCGCGGAGTGTTCGCCGCCGAACACGGCCCCTTCCTCAGCCATCCGGGCTTTGATGAAACTGTGCCCCACACGGGTGCGTACTGGCCGGCCGCCGGCAGAGAGGACAAATTCCGGCACCGCCCGGGACGTGATCAGGTTATGGATGATGACCGGCTCTGCCTCCCCGGCGGTGCGGGCCCGGGCGATCTCGCGGACCGCGATCAAGGCAGTAATGGCCGACGGCGTCACGGGCCTTCCAGCCTCGTCCACCACAAAGCAGCGGTCGGCGTCGCCGTCGAACGCCAGCCCGAGGTCCGCGCCGTGGGCTACGACGGCGGCCTGCAGGTCGCGGAGGTTGTCCGGTTCCAGCGGGTTGGCGGGATGGTTCGGGAACGTGCCGTCGAGCTCGAAGTACAGCGGAACCACGGTGAGCGGCAACCCGGGGTAGTACTGGGCGCCCAGCACAGCCGGCACGGTCAGGCCCGCCATGCCATTGCCCGCGTCCACTACCACCTTGAGTGGCCGGATCCCGTCCAGGGGTACCAGTGAGCGCAGTTTTTCGGCATAGGCCTCCAAGACGTCCAGGGCCGAAATCTTGCCCTCGGCCTGGACTGTGGGGATGCCGGTGTCCAAGTATTGCTGGGCGAGGTCCCTGATGGCGTTAAGCCCGGTGTCCGCGGAGACCGGAACGGCGCCGGCCTTCGCCATCTTGATGCCGTTGTACTCGGCGGGGTTGTGGCTTGCGGTGAAGATTGCCCCCGCCATGTCCAGTGCACCGCACGCGAAGTAGAGTTCGTCCGTGGAAATCTGGCCGAGATCCAGGACATTGGCCCCGCGCCGCGTGGCGCCTACAGCGAAGGCGCGGCTGAATTCGGGCGACGATGGACGCATGTCTCCGCCGCAGGCGATGCTCTTCCCAGATAGGTCCAGGGTGTCAACAAAGGCAGCACCCACGGCTTCGGCGCTTTCGGCGGTTATGGAGACGCCGACCAGGCCCCTCACGTCGTAGGCCTTGAAGGACGGTGACAGGTCCATGGTGCTCCTGGGCAGTAGTGGCAATGCAAACATGAATTGTTGGAAATCCAACACCACCTTAGCAGTTATGAGTGATGGTTCGCCGGACGCGCCTCGTTTCTAAGCCTGTGGCTGCCGCTCCGCTTCTCCGATAGTTTCTGAATTGTCTCAGAAACATTAATTATCAGTGCGGGATGCTTGGTGGCCTTTCCGAGCGAAAGCGGACTGAAATCGCCCCCTATACATCGCTTGGCCGTGCCGCTTCACTGAAAGTGGGAGTGGAATCCGCTATCCAGGGTGTTGTTATTGCGTAAACTTTACGATACTTTCTTCATGTGATGCAGGTCGCAGGGTTGGGAACCACGCGGCCGACTTGCCGACCAAAGGACAATGATGACCAGCGAGCCACAAGCCAGCACCGCCGAAGACCGCTTGAAGGGCCTGCACGAACGCCTGGGCGGGATTGCCTACGGCGGGGACTACAACCCCGAGCAGTGGCCCCGCGACGTATGGCTCGAGGATGCCCGCCTGATGCAGGAGGCCGGCGTCAACCTGGTTACCCTGGCCGTATTCTCCTGGAGCCGCCTGGAAACCTCTGATGGAGTCTATGACTTCGGCTGGCTGGATGACGTGATGGACCTGATGCACCGGCACGGCATCGGCGTGGACCTGGCAACCCCGGACGCTGTTCCGCCTGCCTGGCTCACACAGCAGCACCCGGACATCCACCCTGTACTGGCAGACGGGACCACGTTCGGCTTCGGCTCCCGCCAGCACTTCGACGTCTCGCACCCGGTGTACCGCCGGAAGGCCCTGGCCCTGGCGGAACGGATGGGCGAGCACTATGCCAAGCACCCCGCGCTTCGGATGTGGCACGTGGGCAACGAATACGGGCCGCTCTCCTACGGCCCCTGGGCGGACAAAGCATTCCGCGGATGGCTGCAGCAGAAGTACTCCTCGCTGGAGGACCTGAACCAGGCGTGGAGCACGGACGTCTGGGGCCAGGTCTACTCGGACTGGAGCCAAGTGGGTGTCCCGGCGCAGCCGCGGACCTGGTCCAACCCGTCGCGCCGGCTGGACTTCCACCGGTTCACCTCCGCCAGCATGCTGGATCATTACACGGCTGTTCGGGACATCCTGCGCCGCCACACGCCTGACCTGCCCATCGTCACCAACTTCATGCGCTTCTACAAAACCAACGACTACTGGGCCTGGGCCGCCGAAGAGGACGCGGCCGCCCTGGACATTTACCCGGACCCGCGGGAAGCCGACTCGCATGTGGCGGCTGCACTGAACTTCGACCTCATGCGGTCCCTGCGCAACGGCCAGCCCTGGATGGTCATGGAGCAGGCCACGGGAGCGGTGAGCCAGTGGCCCATCAACGTCTCCAAGCTTCCCGGCAAGATGCGCCTGGGCTCGTACCAGGCCATCGCCCAGGGTTCGGATGGCATCCTGTTCTTCCAGTGGCGGCAGGCCAGGGGCGGAACCGAGCGCTACCACTCCGCCATGGTGGGCCACGCGGGCCCTATTACCCGGATCTTCCGGGAGGTCTGCGAGCTCGGCACCGAGCTGAAGTCCCTGGCCGGCCTCACCGGCACCAGGTCCAGTGCCAAGGTGGCCATCGTCTTCGACTGGGACTGCTGGTGGGCGCTGGAACTGGGCAACTCGCCCCGGTCCGACCTGAACTATGCCCAGGAAGTCCTCCGGCTCTACCGGCCACTGTTCGACGCGAACGTCACCGTCGACTTTGTGGACACCAAGCGGGACCTCAGCCAGTACAGCCTGGTCCTGATGCCGGCCGCGTACCTCCTCACGGATGAGTCAGCCCGGCGGTTTGAGGACTACGTGTCCGACGGCGGACGCCTGGTGGTCTCCTACCTTTCCGGCATCGTCGACGAGTCCAACACCATCCGCCTGGGCGGCTATCCCGGCGCCCTCCGGAACGTCCTGGGTGCCTGGAGCGAGGAAATGCACCCGCTCGCCGGCGACGGCGAGGAAGTGAAGCTAACACTGTCCGACGGCGGTACGGCCTCCGCGGGCTACTGGACCGAGCACCTGCACACCGACGGGGCGGATGTCCTTGCCAGCTACGCGTCCGGCCGGCTCGCCGGGGCACCCGCGGTCACGCGGAACGCCTTTGGGCGGGGAAGTGCCGTCTACCTCTCGGCCCGGGTGGACGCCACATTCCTGAGCGCGCTGCTGGACGCCGAATGCAAGGCAGCCGGAGTGCATCCCGAACTGGACGGACCCCGGGGAGTCCAGGTGCGCCGTCGTGCGGGCAAGGGCAAAAGGTTCCTGTTCATGCTCAACCACAACGACGCCCCGGCGAGCGTCAACGTGGGCGGCGGCGGAACAGACCTCCTGACCGGGCACCCGGTCCAGGGCGCGGTGGAGCTCCCGCCCAGCGGCGTGCTGGTCCTTGAGGAAAACAGCGTCGAAGACACACGGCTCGAAGACAGACGGACAGCCGACGCCGCCACCAATGACACCACACGATAGGCAGGGGACGCCATGGCAATGAGACTGGAAATTCCGCCGGAGGCGGTCACCGCTGACCAGCCCCGCGGCGCAGAACCGCCGCGGAACAAGCCCGGCGGCTGGAAGCTGGCCATCAAAAGGGACTGGAGGCTCTATACCCTGCTGGTGCTCCCGCTGTTGTACTTCGCGGTGTTCCGGTACCTGCCCATGGCCGGCAACGTCATCGCCTTCCGGCAGTTCCAGCCCGGCGGCAGCATCTTCGGAGAGAAGTGGGTGGGCCTGAAGTACGTGGTCCTGTTCATCAACGATCCCAGCTTCTGGCAGGCCTTCCAGAACACCATCATGCTGGGCGTGCTGACCCTGCTGTTCTGCTTCCCGATGCCCATCATCTTCGCGCTGATGCTCAATGAGCTGCGCTCGCAGAAGTTCAAGAAGTTCGTCCAGACCGTGGCCTACCTGCCGCACTTTATGTCCGTGGTGATCATCGCCGGCATGATCCTGCAGAACTTCTCCATGACCGGCACAGTGAACCAGATCGCCAACACTCTCTTTGGCACCACGGTGAACTTCACCCAGGACGCCGCCTGGTTCCGGCCCATGTACATCAGCTCGGAGGTGTGGCAGACCATGGGCTGGGGCGCCATCTTGTATCTCGCCGCTCTGACCCGGGTGGATGAATCGCTGTATGAAGCAGCCCGGATCGACGGCGCCAACCGGTGGCAGCAGACCTGGCACGTGACCCTGCCCGCCATCAGGCCCACCATCATTACGCTGCTGATCCTGAATATCGGCACGTTCATGGCCGTGGGCTTCGAGAAGATCCTGCTGATCTACAACCCGCTCAACTACGAAACCTCGGATGTCATCTCCACCTACCTGTACCGGGTGGGCCTGGAATCAAGCAACTTCAGTTACGCGGCCGCCATCGGAATGTTCGAATCCGTCATCGGCCTGACGCTGATCCTCTCCGCGAACGCGATCTCAAAGCGGCTCGCAGGAACGAGCCTGTGGTGAACAAAATTACGTCAGACAGCGGAGTGCGGGTAGCTGACCTGAAGGAATCCCGCGGTGTCAAAGCCTTCCGGATCTTCAACCTCGTGTTCCTGCTGGCAGTGGTCTTCCTGACCCTCTATCCGTTCCTGAATATCATCGCCCAGTCCTTCTCCAGCGAAGGCTTCATCAACGCCGGCCAGGTGAACCTGTTCCCGCGCGGCTTCAACGTGGAGACGTACAAACTGATCCTGGCGGACGGCACGTTCTGGAACAACTATGGCAACACGGTCCTGTACACGGTGGTGGCCACCGCCATCTCCATGGTGCTGACCACCTCGTTCGCCTACGCCATTGCCAAGAAGGACCTCAAGGGCCGCAGCCTCTTCATCGGCATTGCGGTGTTCACCATGTTCTTCAACGGCGGGCTGATTCCCAATTACGTCCTGATCAGTTCGCTGGGCATGCGGGACTCCATCTGGGCCGTGGTGCTGCCCAACGCCATCAGCGTCTTCAACCTGCTGATCATGAAGTCCTTCTTCGAGAACATGCCGCGGGAACTGGAGGAAGCCGCGGCCATCGACGGCCTCACGCAGTACGGCGTGCTGTTCAGGGTGGTGCTGCCGCTCAGCAAAGCAATCGTGGCCACTATGGTCCTGTTCTACGCCGTGGCCAACTGGAACTCCTGGTTCCAGGCGTTCCTCTACCTGGATAAGCCGGAGCTCTTCCCGGTCACCATCTACCTGCGCAACATGATCGCCGGCGTCACCACGGCCGGGTCCGCCGGCGGGACCGTGGAGAACGTGGGCCAGATCGCCGCCAACATCCAGTCGGTCACCATCGTCCTGACCGTGATCCCCATTCTCTGTGTCTACCCGTTCGTGCAGAAGTACTTCTTTTCGGGCGTCATGCTCGGTTCCGTCAAGGAATAACCCTTATGAAAGGACATCCAATGATCTCCAAACCAGAGCTCCGCAGACGAGACTTCCTCGGTCTGGCATCCGTTGTCACCATCGGCCTGATGCTGACCAGCTGCGATTCCGATTCGGCTGAGGTGGACACCTCCAAGTCCCGCAACGGAGCGATGGACAGCTTCGGGGTGGGGGACACGTTCAAGGCGACGACGCCGCTGACGTTCAGCTTCCTCTTCAGCGACCAGCCCACGTACCCCTACAAAAAGGACTGGCTGCTGTTCACCCGGATGGCAACAGAGAACAACGTCACGCTGGAAACCACCATTGTGCCCAGCAGCGACTATGAGCAGAAGCGCAGCCTCCTGATCAGCTCGGGCAACGCTCCGGAGATCATCGCCAAGACCTACCCCGGCCAGGAAGCGGCGTACGTCTCCTCCGGCGCCGTCCTGCCTGTCAGCGACTATGTGGATCTGATGCCGCACTTCCAGGACAAGGTCAAGAAGTGGAAGCTCGAGCCGGAGATCGCCGGTCTGACCCAGGAGGACGGCAAGTACTACGTGCTTCCGGGCCTGCATGAGGAGCTGTGGCCGGACTACTCGGTGGCGTTCCGCACGGACATCCTCAAGAAGGAAAACATCAGCGAGCCCAAGAGCTGGGATGAGTTCCGCGAAGTGCTGCGCAAGCTCAAAAAGGCGCATCCCGACGTCGTGCCCTTTTCCGACCGCTTCAACGGCAACAGCGTCCTGAACATCGCCGGGACGGCGTTCGGGACCGTGGCGGGCTGGGGGCTGGTGGACGGGCTCAGCTTTGACGAGTCGAAGAAGGAGTTTACGTTCGGTGCGGGTTCGCAGCAGTTCAAGGAACTGGTGACCTACTTCAACTCGCTCGTGTCCGAGGGCCTGATGGATCCGGAGAGCTTCACGCAGACCGACGATTCGGCCATCCAGAAGTTCGTCTCCGGCAAGTCGTTTGTGATCAGCGCGAACTCGCAGAACATCATCACCTACCGGACATCCATGGAGCAGTCACTGGGCAAGGGCAACTTTGCGGTTGCCAAGATCACGGTGCCGGGCGGTCCGGCGGGCGACATCATCGGCGGATCACGTCTGGAAAACGGCATCATGCTCAACTCCTCCGTCAAGGAGAAGGACAGCTTTGTGGCTCTGATCCAGTACATCGACTGGCTGTTCTACAGCGACGAGGGCCAGGAGTTCACCAAGTGGGGCGTTGAAGGAACCACTTTCACGAAGGAGGGCGGCAAGCGGGTCCTGGCGAAGGACATCAACTTCCAGGGCCTGAACCCCGGCGGCACCAAAGACCTCCGCGTGGAGTACGGCTTCTCCGGCGGCAACTTCGCCTACGGCGGCACCACGGAGCTGCTGCAGTCCACGTTCAACGAGGAGGAGTTGGCATTTCAGAAGGCCATGAAGTCCAAGAAGCCCAAGACTGTGGCACCGCCCGTGCCGTTCAGCGACGTGGACCGGGAGCAGGCAACCCTGGTGCTGACCCCGTTGAAGGACCACGTCAAGCAGAACACCCTGAAGTTCATCACCGGCCAGCGGGACCTGAGCGAGTTCGATGCCTACCTGAAGGAACTCGACGCGAAGGGCCAGTCCAAGTACGTAGAGTTGGCCAACAAGGCGTACAAGTCTTACCAGGCCAATACAGCCAAATAACAGCAAGAAGTAGGGCATTTCGTGGCACAGAAGAAGGCGGAGTACGGCTCCGGTCCGTTGTTCAGGGCGGCCGGGGTGGTGTACGGAGTCATGATGGCCGGCGTGCTTCTGGTGTTGGCCAACATGCTGCTGGTACTGGCCCCGCTGATGGTCAGCCTGGCCGGTGGCTCCACCTTGCTGGCCGCCGGCGTTGTTGCGGCTGCGCTGGTGCCCGTGGGCCCGTCGCTGGTGGCCGCCGCCTACGCTTTCAACCGTCTGCTGGCGGGGGAGGAGACAGGAGTCTTCCGGGATTTCCTCCGCGGCTACCGCAGCAATGTCAGGCAGGCGCTCGCGGTCTGGCTGCCGTACCTGGCGGTGATGGCCGTCGTCGTCCTTAACCTGCTGCTCCTGCCCGGAACGTTCGACGCCGGGAATCCCGGCCTGGCGGCCGCCCGGGCAGGGCTGCTGGTGCTGGGGCTCCTGGTGGCGACGGCCGGTGTGACGGCAATGTTGCTGGTGGCCCGGTTTGCGTTCCGGGTTCGGGACATCCACCGGCTGTCGCTGTACTGCCTGGGCGCACAGAAGCGGGTGTCGCTGGGCAACGCCGGGATCCTGTTCATCTCGGCATTCTTGCTGACGGCCACCACCGCGGGCCTGCTGATCTTCATCGCCGGGCCCGTGATGTTCCTGATCTGCCTGAACTCGCGGCCGCTGCTGACATTCATCGAAGCGAAGTTCACCCTTCGGGAACCGGCGCTGACCTGAAGGCGGCTCATGTACCTAGGTTTCTGGTGTTCGGCAGGCCGGAAGCCTGCGGCAGAATAGGGACGTGACCGAGCCGAATAACGCCCCAGCCCGCAAGCCAAAAACCTTTCTCAACAGGCTCAGGAACGTTGCTTTGATGGTTCTGTTTCTCGGCATCGGACCGGCACTTATCGTGGTCGGCACCGTACTGGCCGACGCTGATGACGAACTGGCCAGGACCGGTGAACAGGTCAGCGGCACGATCGTCCGGTTTGTCGACACCAACAAAGCGTCCGACCGCAACATCCGGGTGGAGTATCAGTCAGCGGACGGGGAGTTCCGCTACGTCTCGGCTAGCGTAGACCACGACCAGGAGCCTGTGGTGGGCGATGAGGTGACCGTGGTGTACCAGGCCGACCAGCCGGGCCGGGCCACAGTGCTCGGTTTCGAAAGCGGCGGCGTATCCGTGCGGGGAATAGGGGTTCTCCTAATGTTTATTTTTGATGGCCTGGCCCTCGCCGTAACCATCGGCGGGATGTTCCGCAGGAGGAGCCGAAAACGGAAAGCCGCCGCCGTCGAAAGGGAGCGGATTCACCATGGCTGACTTTGTTGAGGCTGTCCTCCACGACGGCTCGGTCATTCCTGTCACCGTTGAGGGGCACGGGCCGGCGCTGCTCCTGCCTGTGAGGCTGGAGCCGTATGCGCCTGCCGAGGCCGAGATTATGCGCAAATGGGGCGGGGATCCGGACCTCGGGCCAGTTCTGGTGGATGGACTGTCGGCATCGAACCGCCTCATCGCGGCGGACTACGAAGGACACCGGATGGCCAACCCGGCGCCGGGCAGCCTGACCCCGGACCATCTTGCCGCTGACCTTCTGGCCATCGCAGATGCAGCCGATTCCGAATCATTCGGCTACTACGGCTACTCCTGGCTGGCGCTGAGCGGCCTGCAGCTGGCGCTTCGCACCGACCGGCTCGGGGCGCTGGTGATGGGCGGGTTTCCTCCCCTAGGGGGACCGTACCGGAGCATGCTGGCGGTCACCCGCGCGGCGCATCTGATGTCCACCCAGGCACCTGATCCGTCGGCGGTTCCGGTGGCTGAAGCCGAACCCGGCGACTGGGATTCTGCCGCCGTTCAGACCACGCCGGCACAAACCGGCCAGTTCGTCACGCTCTACGAAGCGCTCCAGGACTTTGACGATTCCGCCGTCCGATTGCCCCCGGGCCTGCCCAGACTCGCCTTCGCCGGCGCCGAGGACAGCATCGATTACAGCCCTCAGTGGGGCGGAGTCCAGGTGAAGATCGGTGAGCCGTTGGCCAGGCATGAGGCCGAACTGAGGGAGGCCGGCTGGGATGTGCATGTCCTCCCGGGCCTGGACCACCTGGGTGCGATGCACAGCTCCGTGGTGTTGCCCATCCTGAAGGACTGGCTTCCCAAGGTGGGCTGGGCGAAGTAGACCTGCCCTAGGTGTTTTGCTCCCAGTGGACGCGGATTGCCTCGGCAACGGGTCCCTGGGCGGCGTCTACGCGGAACGCAACCGGGGCCTTCCCGGTCTCCTCAATAACGGCGTCGCGGTATACCCGGCCGCAGGATGGACAGAGCGTGTAGATGTCTTCATCCTCCGGCCACTCGGCCAGCCCGGCGGGTACCGGAGTCCTGCTGTCCCCGTGAACCGGGATGCCTTCGCTGTTGGCCTGGATCAGTCCCTCGCCGCTGACGGTGTTCCCGCAGACGCAGACGATGGTGGTGACATCGTGACCGGTGACATCGGCGTATTCAGTCTCCATGAGGTCCTCCCGGGCGATGGAAGAGACATTCACTCTCAGTTTATGCCTGCGCGCTGGTGACGTTATTGGCCAGCAGCTGCTCGCGCAGGATGTCCGCGTGCCCGCAGTGCTGGGCGAGTTCTCGGAGCATGTGAAGATACACCCAGCGCAGCGGGAGCGGCCCGCGCCGGTTTCCGTGGAGAAGGTCGTCGAGCCCCAGCGGCGCCGTCGCGGCCCGCGAGTTATCGCACGCCTGCCGGTAGGCTTCCCGGACGGTGGCGATGGTGTCGCCGTCGTCGAGGACAAATGATTCGTCCGGCGTCGCAGCGATGCCGATCTCGGTGCGGGACCGGCACGTGATGGCTTCGTCGAACCAGACCTTTTCGACGAAGGTGGCGTGCTTCACCAGGCCCAGCAGCGTGGTCCGCGAGGGCACCAGGGAGCGGCGCGCCTGCTCCTCGGTGATCCCGTCCAAGCAGTCACTGAGGGCGAGGCGGTGCTCGTTGAGGAACGCCTCGAACTGGGTTCGGACTGGCTGGTTCAAGACATCCTCAGAGAGGGTAACGGGGAGGGAGGCCATGCGTGAAGTATTCCAGACTTCCTTGGGGACAAATTAGCCCGTAGCAATTCAGGATCGACGCCGGGAGGCGGGGCCTCCGCCTCATGGTGCTGGGCGCTGTTAGTGCCTATCGTGGAGCCATGTCTGATACTTTCTCCTCCCTCGTGGACACGTTCAAAAACATCGGCGTTTCGAAGGCATACGGCCCACCGATCCAGGTGGGCGGGGAAGAAATCATCCCGGTTGCGCTGGTCTCCTTCGGATTTGGTGGCGGCGGGGAAGCCGGGAACGGTGCTTCCGGCGGAGGGGGAGGGGGCATGGTGGTGCCGCTGGGCGTTTACCGGAACGACGGCGGGCGCTCACTGTTCCGGCCCAACACGGTGGTTACGCTGGTCTGCCTGGTCCCGGCTATCCTGGCCGCCGGCGCCGCCGTCAGCAGGGTTGTCCGCGCGGCGAGATCATAGAAAAATTGATCATTGTCCGCCCGGTCCTGCGGGTCTAGGGTGGGCCAATAGTCACTCCCTGTCCAGGAGGAATCATGTCCGGTGAGCCAGTGTATTTCGAAATCGGCGTCCAGGATGCCGGCCAGGGCAGGGCCTTTTACGGGTCGCTCTTCGGATGGAAATTTGCCCCCGGACCCTCAGGAGGGGAAGGATTTGTGATCGGCACTCCGGGGATCAGTGGCGGGATGCACGGAGGTGATCCCGGAGCGGCGCCTTACCTGTTCTTCCGAGTCGATGACCTCGACTCTGCCATGGCCCGGGTGCGCAAGCTGGGCGGTTCGATAGACGAGACCGACCTTGGCGATGAAAGCAAAGCTGCAGAATATGGCCGCTTCAAGCTGTGCCGGGACGACCAAGGCTCAGTCTTTGGGCTCCATGAACCTCCGCCGGGCCCGGACTTCGCCCTTTAGCCATCCTCAGCCAAGTGGGCGGCAATCTCTTCCACCGCCTGGGCGAGTGCTTTGGCTGATTCCGGGCCGCCGTGCCCCTCGGTTTCAATGACCGTGAGCTTGCTGCTTTTCCATCCCTGGTGAACCTTCCACGGTGTGACCACGGGGCCGCTGATGTCGCGGCGGCCGTGGATGAGGTGGCCGGGGATCCCGTCCAGTTCGTGGATCCTCGGAATGATGTCCTGCCCGCTGGTCAGGAATCCGTCGCGGGACCAGTAGTGGGTAACCAGCAGGGCGAAGGTCATCCGCTCGCGTTCGTCGTCGAACATTGGGCCTGGCCGCCACCGAGGGTCCAGGGAAATGTGCGTCGATTCCCAGCGGTCCCAGTCCAAGGCCGCCAGCCGGGCGTCGTCGCGGTCTTCCCCCGCCAGCCGGCGGGCGTAAGCCTCCACCACGCGTTCTCCCGGCTGTGCGGCGGCGTTGGCTGCGAACTCGGTCCATGCTTCGGGGAACACGGTCCCAACGCCCTCGGTAATCCACTGGACCTCGGCGCGGCTGGTGGTTGTCACCGCCACCAGGGCTAGGCCGAGGACCCGGCCGGGGTGCGTCAACGCGTAGGCGAGGGCGAGTGTAGAGCCCCAGGAGCCGCCGGTGACAATCCACTTGCCGATGCCGAGGTGCTCGCGGACGGCCTCTATGTCCTCCACAAGCATCTGCGTGGTGTTCCGGTGCAGGTTGCCGAGGTCATCCTGTGCCCGGGGTGTGCTCTTTCCGCAGCCCCGCTGGTCCAGCCCGATGGTCCGGAACCGGGCGGGATCATGCTGTTTACGGTAACCCCCGCTGCCCAGCGAGCTGCCGGGGCCGCCGTGAAGGTAAAGCACCGGCACGCCTGTTGGATGTCCTGTCGATTCCCAGTAGATCCTTGCGTGGGGCACGTCCACCCAGCCGCTGTCCGTCTCCGTGCTTTGTCCAGTCACGGCTCCACGATAGGGGAATAACCGACGTCGTGCCCGTCAGCCCGACGTCGGATCAATCCGGCTGAATCAATCCAGCTGCATCAACCCCGCGTGGCCGCCGCCTATGATGCTGACATGGGGGAACATCTGAGCGGGAGCCCGCCTGCTGGGGCTGGCCAGCAGATCTATGTTGAAATCGGCATCCGCACGTCCATGGAGCGGCTGTGGACGCTCAGCCAGGAACCGGACCTGCATCCGCGCTGGGACCTTCGGTTTTCGCGCATCGTCCCTACGGGCCAGGACGATGAGGGCAACGTCAGTTTCCGGTATGAGTTTCGCCTGCCGTTCCACACCATCAGGGGAACCGGAACGTCACTGGGCAACCGGCGTCGTGCCGACGGCCAGGCAACGTCAGTGCTCAGATTCACCACAGCAGACGTGCTCTCGCCGATCGGGCCGGGTGCAGGATACTGGCGCTACATCCCCACCGACCACGGCGTGCGCTTTATCACCGGATACAGCTACCGGCCGGGAATGGGCGTCCTCGGCAGGATCCTTGACCGCCGGGTGATCCGCCCTGCCCTGGGCTGGGCGACTGCCATCTCCTTTGATCGCCTCCGCCTGTGGGCGGAATCCGGCCTCCGGCCCGAGGATTCCCGCAACCGCTGGGCTATTGACGCAGCGGCCAGAGGGGCTGCTCTTCTCACTGCGCTGTTGCTGTTCCGCCGTGCCCTGTCCGGCCGGGACGTGGGAGTGGCCGCCATTTTGGCTTCGACGGCGGCGCTCGCCTCCTGGCTTACTCCGCCACACCGGACGGTCCCGCGGGCGGGGCGGTGCCTGAGGAAGGCGCCAGACGCGCGCTCCGCACGTGCCCCCTCGTCTCTCCTGACTCTTCCCTCACCTCCCATATCCGGCACCGGCCCTGGTAGAAGGAGCAGCAGTGGCATCGATTTTTGAACTCGCGATGGGCCAGGATTTCCACCGGCTGCATCCCATGCTGCAGAAGCGCTTCGGAGTGGACGCCGAAGCTGGTTACGCATGCGTGGGACACGGTCTCTTTTCGGAGGTGCGCCGCGGAGCGTGGTGGACCGTGCCGTTTCTTCGCCTGGGCGCGTACCGCAACATTCTCTTCCCGGACCGCGGCGACAACATTCCCTTCACCATCGAGAACTATCCCTATGTTGATGGCTTCGGCCGGCCCACCGTTACTTTCGTCCGGACGCTGGAGCTCCCCGGGGCCAGGACCCGCCGGTTCGATGCCACCATGGTCTTCAGTCCTGACAGCGGCGGGATAGTGGACTACCTCGGCACTCACCAGCACCTGGCCACCGACCTCCTCCTGGAGGTGATGCCGGACGGATCCCTCCATCTCCAATCCGGGGCCCAGCGGTTCTACGAAGGCTTGCTGGGATTCACCTTTCCCGCCGCGTTTACGGGTACCGCCGATCTCTATGAGGGCTTTGACGACGCCCGCGGGGTTTTTACTATCCAGATGCAGGTGCGGAATCCTCTCCTGGGCTTCCTTTTCGGGTACCGCGGAGAGTTCGAATGCACCTTTCCTGACACAGACGCTGACGGGGCCCCGCAGCGGCTCAGGCCGGTGAGGGAGGAACGCCGGCTGTAGCTGCCGGCGTTCCTCATCACCGGCAGCGCCGCAGCAAAGTATGTGTCGTGGCTGGTCAAACGGCGGAGGGTGTTGCCAAAACCAGCCGGGAAGGTTCACAGTGAAATAGATCGCATTGAGGCCGGAAATCCGGCCGAGATCCTTCAGGTAGCCGGGTATCCGCTGTGGAGGTCGTCATGAGCACAACGTCAGACAGGGTCTTTGATGTAACTCCTGAAAGAGACGAACCCAAGCTTAAACGGGTGCTCGGACCGAAGCTCCTGCTCCTCTTCATTGTTGGTGACATCCTGGGCGCCGGCGTGTACGCGGTGACCGGGACGATGGCCGGCCAGGTGGGCGGCATCGTGTGGCTGCCGTTCCTGCTCGCCTTCATCGTCGCGACGCTGACCGCCTTCTCCTATCTGGAGCTGGTCACCCAATACCCCCAGGCCGCGGGTGCTGCGCTCTACACCCATAAGGCGTTCGGGATTCACTTTGTCACGTTCCTCGTGGCGTTCGCCGTTGTCTGCTCCGGCATCACCAGCGCCTCCACCTCCGCGAACGTCCTGGCGCAAAACTTCTTCGGCGGGATGGAGATCAACGGCTGGATGGGAGTGCCGGGCCGGGAAGTCATCACCATGGTGGCGATGGGCTTTATGCTGCTCCTGGCGGCGATCAACCTGCGTGGCGTGGGCGAGAGCGTGAAGTTCAACGTGGTGCTCACCATGGTGGAGATGATCGCACTCTGCATCGTGATCGGCGTCGGCTTTTACGTATTGACGCAGGGGACCGGGAACGCGGGCGAGATATTCGTCTTCAATGACTACCAGGACAAGGGGCTGTTCCTGGCGGTCACGGCGGCAACGTCCATTGCCTTCTTTGCGATGGTGGGCTTCGAGGACTCGGTGAACATGGTGGAGGAGACCAAGGAACCCGAGAAGATCTTCCCGCGCACCATGCTGACGGGCCTGGGCATAGCAGTGCTCCTGTACATGCTGGTGGCCGTATCCGTGGTCAGTGTGCTTTCGCCCACCGAGCTTGAGAACATCAGGGAGGCCGAAGGTGCCGCGCTCCTTGAGGTGGTGCACAAGGGTTCCCCGGACTTCCCGATCGACAGGATCTTCCCGTTCCTCGCGGTGTTCGCTGTGGCCAACACTGCACTGATCAACATGCTGATGGCCAGCCGCCTCATTTACGGCATGGCCCGCCAGGATGTCCTGCCGCGGCCACTGGGCAAGGTGCTGCCGGTGCGGCGGACGCCGTGGGCCGGCATCCTGTTCTCCACCGTTCTGGCGCTGGGGCTGATCTGGTACGTCAGCAGTGATCCGGAAAGCAACATCGTCGCCAACCTTTCAGGCACGACGGCGTTCCTGCTGCTTTGCGTCTTCACGGTGGTCAACGTCGCGTGCCTGGTACTTCGGCGCAAGCGGGATCCCAACCGGAAGGTATTCTTCACCTCGCCCGGCCAACTTCCGTTGCTGGCGGCGTTGCTGTGCGCCTTCCTGGCCGGCCCATGGGTGGGACGGAACCCGATCCAGTATCAGGTGGCCGGAGGGCTCATGGCCATCGGCATTGTCCTGTGGTTCATCACCTGGCTGATCACCCGGCGGACCAACCGGGGGCCCGGCGAACCCGTGGGCACACAGAATATCGGCAAGGATGAAGGCGTCCCCCCGCCGCCCATCCACTAACCTCGCTTTCGTGCAACCACTGAGCCCCGCTGGTGCAGAGAACCAGCATGAGATGGTCACAGGAGGAAGATGATGAATATCCGGCCAGAGCGGGAAACGTCGCCGGAAATACCGGAAGCTGATGCCCTTGAGCAGCAAACGCCTGTCCTACCGGGCGGGTCCGAGAACGAGCTGATGGACCCCCTGCCCATTGATGCACCGGAGGTGGACGTCATGGAGCAGCACGCAGACGTACTGCCAGGCGGTGCGGAGGCCGGAATAACGGCCGTTGCAGAAGCGGACGCCGCTGAGGCAGATCTGGTGGAACAGGCTATGGCGCTCTCCCTCGACGACGAAGAGGACTACCGTGAAGGCCGCGACGAGGCTGACTAGAACGGGTTTATGCTAGGGGCCTTTCTGACGAATCGGGCGGGGAGCTCGGATGGACGGCCCCGGCCCGCACAGACGGCGCGGGCCCGCACCGCTAGAGCGGGGCAGGGCCGTTCTTGCCTGGACGCCTCAGTGACCGCTGCCCACGAAGGCTCCGTCCGAAACACTGACGGAGCCTTCGTGATTGAAAAGGGTTACTGCTGGGTGAGCGTCACCTCGTCGCAGTAGCCGTCACCGGTGCCGGCGGCAAGATGGCAGAAAATCCGTGCAGTTGTGACGCCGGCTCCGGTGGTAAACGTCAGCGATTGCTTGCTGTAGCTGGTGGACGTCGTGGACACGCTGGAGACAGCCGTACCGTTGTAGACCTTGGCCTCCAGTGCAGTCTGCGATCCCGCCACCTGGCTGGCGATTGCCCCGGTCAGCTTGTAGGTGGTGTTGGGGCTGAGCCCGTAGACGATCTGCCAGAGGGCGCCGCCGCTAAGGGACGAGTTCACCAGGCCTGCCAGCTTGCCGTTTGATGCCGTACCGGTCAGCGAGAAGTCACCGTTTCGCCACGGCACCGTGTGGGCCGATTCGAAGTTGCCATTGACGAGGTAGTTCTTGACGGGGGTGATGGCCAGGTCATCGCAGTAACCGTTGCCCGTTCCGCTGCTCTTGTAGCAGTAGAGGGTTACGGGTCCGTCGGTGGAACCGGTGGTGAAGTCGGCCGATACCTGGGTCCAGGCGGTACTGGACGCATTGGCAGCGGTTTCGATTCCGCCCGAGTTCTTGACCCCGACGTTCACCACCTCACCGGCGGTTGCAGACCGGACCCAGCCAGAGACCCGGTAAGTGGTCCACGGAGCGAGGTTCACTACCTTCTCCACGGAGGCAGGTGCCGTTCCCAGACGGGCGGCATAGGTTCCGGAACGGGCCCCGGTGTTGACCACGGAGGCGCTGTTCCACGCACTCCAGCCCGACAGGGAGCCGGCTTCAAAGCCGAGGTTCTGGTTGGCCAGGCAGGTTGCGTCTGACGGGGAGCTGAACTGGTCTGCTCCGATATCAGGAGCGCAGACGGAGGGAACTGTGGAGCCCCAGTAGTCCTTGCCGCCGTTGTTCGGGATGACCAGACCGGCACCGATCGCGGGAGATCCGGAAGTCAGCTGGTACCCGCTGACCGAACCGGTGCCGGTGCCTCCCGATCCGGGGGAAGCCAGAAGCGGATTCGTGGTGATCTTCCGGGGATCGTTGGGTTCGCTGGCCGGGTGGTTGCCATAGAAGATGTTGTTCAGCCACGCATACTGATCAGGCGTCTGGCCGGAGTAGACGTACCCGCCGCTGCCGTTGTTCACAATCAGGTTGTTCACCAGCGCGAGGTCATTCCAGGCCCCTGACGATTCGAAGACGTGGGCAGTGGATCCTGCCGGGATGTAGATGGTGTTGTTATAGAACTTTGCGTCCGTGGCACCCAGCATGTTGATGACACGCAGCTTGTCGTCCTGGCTGACGTTATACCTGACAACGGAGTTGCTGTTCAGCCGGGAACCGCCGCCGCAGCCGCAGTACAGGATGAATCCGCCGTCGTTCTGGTGGCTGTAGTTGTACTGGACGATGGTGCCGTCCTGGCCGTAGTCGACGTCGTACCCTTGACCGTCGTTGTTGCCCGTCAGTTTCTTCGTGCCGTAGACCTCGTTGTACTGGATGACCGTCCCGTCGGCGTCCCAGGCCCAGATACCGGCATTGGCCATATTGGGGGCCAGGGCCGCGTTGTAAACAACGTTGTGTTCGACGACGGCGTTCTGCGTCATCTGCGCGACGATTCCGTCACCGTCGGTGTCATGGACGGTGTTGTTCCGGATGATTACACCCTGCCAGGGAGTCCAGGCCGGGTTGTTGCAGCCGATGGACGGGCGGCAGAGCCAGGAGGTGCTCATGTTGATTCCGCTGCGGGCCACGTTCGCCACAGTGTTGCCGTCGATGACGACGTCGTTGAACCAGCTGGGGGTTGTGGTGCCGCGGACTGCGAAGAGGATGCCGGCGCTTCCGTCCGCCTCTTTGGAAGTGTTGCCGTTGACATCGTGGATGTTCAGGTTGCTGACCTTGAAGTGGTTCCCGGCGCCGAAGTTTTCAAGGACGACGTAGACGCCGCGGCGTGCGTTCGCGCCTTTCACCGCTCCGGTGTTGGTGATTTCCAGGTTCCGGATCTCCCAGTACTGCTGGTTGTGGAGGTAGACGGCGTCGGCGGCTCCGCCCGCAACGATTTTTGGCAGGGCGCCGGTGCCGTAGGCGTCGATCGTGATGGATCCGCCGGCGGCGCTCCCAGATCCGAGAGGATGCAGCGTTCCTGCGCAGCTGGTGCTGCGCTTAAAGAGGAGCTGGTCGCCGGGGGCAAAAGTGGTGGCATTTGGTGTGGCAAAGCTGTTCCAGGGTGAAGCTTGGGTGCCGGCTCCGTTGGTCGCGGCTGAGCAATCCACGTAATAGCTCGCTCCTGCCGCGTTGGCTGGAGCAGGTGTTCCCACGAGGCCCAATGCCCCTACCAGTGCTGCGATGGCGGCGGCGGCTGCGGCCGCCATCCGCCGTCGCACAAAACTTCGTGTCATCTCTTCCTCTTTCTTACGGCGCCGTCGTTGGCGTCGAACCTGTGGGGACCGCTGCCTCGGTCAGGGCAGCATCGATCTCTTGCGTCAGGACCACCCGTTTGCTCCACGAACCGATCACCTTGCCGTCGTCGATCAGGACCGTGGTGACCGCGTCTTCGGTGGCCTCTACGGCCTGTGCCAGGGATTCGGCGTTGTGCCCAACCACTCCCGACGGCGGAAGCTGCCAGTCAGCCGCGAAGTTCTGCAAGGACCCGCTGCTGGCTGCCTTGCTGGAACTGACGATTAGCCCGCGAACATCAGGATGTTGGGTAGTGATGCTCTTGAGGACCACGATCTGGCTTCGGCCCGCGGGATCGGTGACCTGGCCGGTGGTGTCGATGGGTACCGCGGAAACCAGCGCCAAGCCCTGATCCACTGAGACATCGGATAAATCGATGGTGCGGCCCTGCCAGTTTTCGACCGTGGCGTCTGGGCCCGCGCAGCCCGTGCCAAGAATAGTGAGCGCTAACAACAATGCGGTGGCAGTGGTTCTTCCCACGGCATGGAGGTGCGCAGGGGGACGCAGGCGGGGCATGCGGCGGCGCCAGGTCGGGGTGCTGTCAGTAGGGGCCGAAGGTACGGCACGTCGGGAAAACAAAGCGGTCCACGCTCCTTTGTGAACTCTGCTCTGAGTTCATGGGGTGAGACGTTACCGCGCCGGACCGGACTTGTCCATCGATATACATTTGGAAATCGATTGGAGGGGGACGGCGCAGTTCGTGCCTTAGGCGAGGAATTGTAGGTCGATTGACAGCGGCATGCAGCGGCGCCTACGCTGGCGTTCGTGACCCTGGAAACTGGCGCCGCCAAGGCGGCCAAGAGCGGACGGCCGGCCACCATCTACGATGTGGCGGAAACGGCGGGGGTCTCCACCCAGACGGTGACCCGTTTCCTCAACGGCTTCGAAGGAATCAGCCAGGCAACACGGACCAAGGTTGGCCAGGCGATCGAAGAACTCGGCTTCCGCCCCAACCCGCTGGCCCGTGCACTGCGGACGAGCAAGCCCAACCGTATTCTCCTGTTTGTGCATGAGCTTTCCGAGGCAGGCCCGAGCAACATCGTCCGGGCTGCCACTAAAGCCGCGGCGGCTGCAGGGTACGTGCTGGACATCGTAAGCCTGGACGTGGACTCCCTGGAATCCAGCGCACGCACCATCAAGCAGACCGGCCTGCAGTACGTGGCAGGCGCGATGTCGCTGGCGCCAACAGCGGAGTTTGATGCGCTCTTTGACGACCTTGCCCGGCGGGTGCCCCTGCTGCGGGAAGTCAATGGAGATGGCCTCGAAGGGCCTCAGGCGCAGTCAGATACTGACCTGGGAACCCAGCTGGCAGTCCGCCACCTGCACGACCTGGGCCACCGCGGGATTTTCATCATCGCCGGACCGGAGGGGTGGTTCTCTACCACCAAGCGGCTGCGAACGGCGATCACCGAAACTGCAGCCCTTGGAATGGCCATAACCGGGGTGCAGCATGGTGACTGGTCTGCCGCGTCCGCGTTTGCCATCGCCAGGGATGCCTCATTTGACGACCGCACCACGGCAATCATTGCCGCCAATGACGAGATGGCCATGGGGGCGCTGGCCGCGCTTGATCAACGCGGGATGGACGTACCGGGGGATCTCAGCATCGTAGGGTTCGACGATGTCCGGGGTGCGGCCTATTTCAAGCCCGCACTGACCACCGTGCACATCGACTTCAAGGCGAAGGGTGACCTCGCTGTGTCGAGGCTGCTGGCTCTCATTGCAGGGCAAGGCGAAGAATCGGTCGAGGTGCCTGGGGCGGCCATGGTTCCGCCGCGGCTCGTGGTCCGCGCCTCAACCGCTCCCGTTTCCTGAATCCAGGCGGCGCCAACTGACCGGTCACCTATGCCAGAGGCGTTACCCGCACCGGGGTCAGCATCTCCCGCTCAAACCCCACTACCCGCCGCTCGCCGTGCAGGATCACTTCGTGCGTGTGGGCATCGTTAATGCTCGACGTCGCCACGTGCAGCTTCGCGAGGCCCGGCGCCACAATGCGCTCCAGCCCCAGCCCGGTGAAGGACGTGCGGTCCGCGTGGACTGTGAACTCCACCGTGGCCGACGCCCCGGCAGCCAGTTCCACCCGGGCGTAGCCGATCAGCTCACGGACCGGGCGGACCACCTCGGCCACCGGATCCTCCAGGTACAGCTGGACCACTTCGGCGCCGCCGCGGGCACCGGTGTTGGTGACGATGCAGGACACCACGGCGCTCGCCGACGTGGACATGGTGGGAGTACTGCAGGAATGGTCGGACAATTCGAACGACGTGTAGGACAGGCCGTGGCCAAAGCTGAACAAAGGCGACGGATCCAGCGCGCTCACCTCGGTCTTCCCGGCCAGCCTGCTCTGCAGGTAAGTCCCCGGCTGGCCGCCGGGGGCCCGGGGGACGGACACCGGAAGCTTGCCGGAGAAGTTGGACGTTCCCAGCAGGACGTCCCAGAGGGCCTCGGCGCCTTCCTCCCCGGGGAAGAAGCCCTGGACGATGGCGTCGGCGCGGTCAACGAAGTCACCCAGTGCGTAGGGGCGTCCGCTGAGTACCACCACAATGGCGCGGGTGCCCGCCTGGGACGCGGCGGCCAGGACGCGGTCCAGCAGCTTGTGCTGGTCGCCCGGAAGCCTGAGGTCCGCGGCGTCATTGCCTTCGCCTGAGGTCCCGCGGCCGAACAGGCCCGCGTTGTCGCCCACCACAATCACACAGGTCTCCACTGCCCTGGCTATGGCGCAGGCCCGTTGGATCTCCTCGGCCGTGGAGGCCTCGCACGTTCCCGTCACGGCGCTCTGCACATTGGTAAACCGCTCGGCTGCCACGCCGGCAACTGTGGGGATGCTGATGCCCAGGGGAGTGTCAGGATGCGAAGCCCCCACATGGGCATCGAACGAATAGCAGCCCAGCATGGCAAAGGGGTCCGAGGCCAGGGGGCCCACCACGCCGAGACGAGACGCGCCGGCCAGGGGCAACGCCGCCCCGGTGCCATGGTCATGGTTGGCCAGGAGTACCAGCGACTGCACGGCCAGGTCCCGCGCCAGCTTTCGGTTCTCAGCCGGGTCCAGGTCGATGGGGCCTGCAGCCAGGAAGGGCGGTTCCGGATCGAAGCCGGCGTCCAGCAGGCCTGCCTCGAGCTTCTGGTTCAGCACGCGGCGCAAGGCCCGGTCGATCAGTTCTTCGGGCACTTTGCCTTCCCGGACCCGGGCGAGCAGCGGCCCGCCGAAGCAATTCACGGTGGGAAGTTCGACGTCGACCCCCGCCTCGAGCGCCAGCGCTGCGGCGTGTCCGCCGTCCTCCGCCACGCCGTGCATCAGCTGCAGGAAGGAGACGCCGAAATAGTCGGCCACCACAGTGCCGTCAAAGCCCCAGGTGTCGCGCAGCAGGGTGGTGAGGAGGGCGCCGTTGGCGGCCCCCGGCACGCCGTCGACATCCGTATACGCGTGCATGACCGAACGGGCGCCGCCGTGTTTGATCGCCATCTCAAAGGGTGGAAGCATCACGTCTGCGAGTTCGCGCGGGCCCATGGACACGGGCGCGTGGTTGCGGCCTGCGCGGGAGGCGGAGTAGCCCACGAAGTGCTTGAGGGTGGCCACAATGCCGGCTTCCTCCAGGCCCTGCACATAGGCCGTGGACACTGTGCCCACCAGGTAAGGGTCCTCGCCGATGGTCTCCTCGACGCGTCCCCAGCGGAGGTCGCGGACCACGTCCAGCACCGGCGCCAGGCCCTGGTGGACGCCGAGTCCGTGCATGCTCTCGCCGATCCGGCCGGCCATTTCGCGCACCAGTGCGGGATTGAATGTGGCGCCCCAGGCGAGCGGCACGGGGAAGGCTGTGGCTTTCCAGGCCGCCAGTCCGGCGAGGCATTCCTCGTGGACCTGGGCGGGAATGCCAAACCGTGAGGCGGCCATGATGTCCCGCTGCGCCGCGGCCAGGGAACGCGCGCCCGCCGCGGGGTCCAGGGGAGTGGTGCCGTACATGCGGGTGATCTGCCCGAGCCCATTGGCGATGACCTCGCCCCACGAGCGGTTGTCCCCGGCCAGCTGGCTCTGCAGCGGTGCAACGGAATCGCCCTCGATGGAGGCATTGACCCAGACCCCCACCAGCTGGGCGAGCTTCTCTTCGAGCGTCATGTCCTGGATCAGGCGTTCGACGACGGTGCGCCCCGCGGGGCGCTGAACTGCTTGCGTTTCGGCTGCACCGCTGTTCACGGGTTGCTCCTTGGATTGGAATGATTTCTCTGAAACTATCAGAAACTTACAGTTAGTTTCTAGATCAAAAAATCCTTGACTTCCGGCAAGCGAACTTTCTACGGTTGGGGAGGAAGGCTGCTACCCCCTTCCGGGGTGCAGAGAAAATTCAAGGGTTTCTTAGAAAGTTTCGGACCGGGCCAGCGTCCCGGGACCGATGTTCCACTGCGATGACGGAGAGAGCGAATACATGCGGAGCTATAAAGTGGCCATCGTTGGCACGGGCGGGATAGCAGCTGTCCATGCGGACAACGTGGGACGCGCCGGAGGCAGGGCCCAGCTGGTGGCGGCATGCGATGTGGACGCGGCGCGGCTGGATTCCTTCAGCAACCAGCACAACATCCCGGGCCGCTTCCAGAGCCTCACGGAGTTGCTGGCTGAGACCACGCCTGACATCGTGCACCTGTGCACCCCGCCCATGATGCACATCGACCAGGCCATTGAATGCCTTGAGGCCGGCGTCCATGTCCTGTCTGAGAAGCCGCCGGCCCTGAGCCTGGCGGATTTCGACAGGTTGGAGGCAGCCAGGATTAAGGGTGGCGCGCAATTCTCCTGCGTGTTCCAGCACAGGTTCGGAGATGCGGCGGCGGCAGCCAAGGGCCTGATCGGGGATGCCGCGTTTGGCCGGCCACTGGTGGCCAGGTGCGATACCCTCTGGTACCGGCCGGACAGCTACTGGGACCTGCCGTGGCGGGGTTCATGGAATGCCGAGGGCGGCGGACCCACCATGGGCCACGGCATCCACCAGTTCGACCTGTTGCTCCACCTCCTGGGCCCCTGGCAGGAGGTCACGGCTCTCGCTTCGCGTCAGGCCCGCAGGACCTCCACCGAGGACCTGTCCGCAGCCCTTATCCGTTTTGAGAACGGGGCCGTGGCCACGGTTTTGAACTCCCTGCTGTCCCCGCGGGAAACCTCAGAGATCCGCATCGACACTGAGTTCGCCACCATCGAGCTCTCCCACCTCTACGGCTACTCCACAAACAACTGGACCATCACCGGTGCCCCCGGACACGAGGACACAGTGCGCGCGGCGTGGGAGGGTCAGCCGCTCGAGCAGGGGAGCGGGCATTCAGCCCAGTTCCTGGCTATGTATGACGCGCTCGACGCCGGCAAACCGCTTCCGGCGGGCGCAGACTCGGTGCGCCAGACCCTGGAACTCGCTGCCGCGATCTACGCCTCAGCGTTCACCGGCAAGGCCGTGCAGCGGGGGGAGATCGTACCCGGTCATCCCTTCTACAACGGCATGGACGGCGACGGCCTAGGTAGCCGGATCCTGGATTCAACAGCCCTCGCATCCACCACCGCTTCCTCTTGAACCCGATCCCTTCTTCCTTCCCACGTCTTGGAGATCCAGTGACCACCACCGCAGCACCCACCAGCGCCGTAACGAACAAAGAGCTCACCTATTCAGACGATGGCACCACCCTCGTCTTCAATGCAGGCGGGCAGGAGCTGGCGAGATACACCTACCGTCCGGGGGATGACCAGTACGAAAGCCCGCGCCCGTACTTCCACCCGCTCAGGACCCTCGGCGGTGACGAGGTCACCATTGCCCGGCCTTGGGACCACGTGTGGCACAAGGGCCTGTCGTGGGCGCTGCCGAACGTCGGGAAGGATAATTTCTGGGGCGGTGCCACGTACACCCGGGAAACGGAGTACGCCAACCTGGACAACAACGGCGCCATGAACCACGAGGCCTTCACCGGGATCACTGAATCCGGCGGAGGCATCACGGCAGTGGAGGCCCTCACCTGGACCTCCCAGGACGGCAAGCCAGTCATCGGAGAAAAGCGCCGCTTCAACATCCGGCTCCTGGATGTTCCGTCGGCCGCCGAAGAAGGCCACGCCGCCTGGGCCATCCTCTTCGAAACGGAAATGACCAACATCTCGCCTGACACCATCGAGATCGGCAGCCCCACCACCGAAGGCCGGAACAACGCCGGCTACGGCGGGCTGTTCTGGCGCGGGCCGAGGTCCTTCACCGGGGGTGAGTTCCGGTCATCCAACGGGACCGGCGCGGACGAGTTTATGGGCACCCGCTCGCCATGGATCGCCTTTACGGGCCAGCACGATGTCACGTGCCGCTTCTCCTCCATCATGTTTGTTGAGGACAGCACCAACCCCGGTGCGCCCAACAAGTGGTTCGCCCGCTCGTCAATGTTCGCGTGCCTGGGTTCCGCGCCGTTCTTCAGCGAAGTAGTCCCCCTGAAGGAAGGCCAGCCGCTGACCTACCGCTACGCCGTCGTGATTTCAGACGGAAAAGCGGATGGGGACACGGCGGACCGGCTGGCGGAAGCCGCCAAAGCCGCCCTGGAAAGCTGGAAGTGACGGCCACGGCCAGCAGCACGTTCCCGGGTGCCACCGCCGTCTCGGCAGTGAGCATCTACAACTGGCCGGCCAGCGACGGTGCCGCCGGCGGCACGCCCCACATGCACACGGCGTCCACGGAGGCGTACATCGTGCTGGAGGGGACCGGCCGCCTGGAGACCCTGGACTCGAGGGGATTCACGTCCACGGACCTGGCTCCCGGGGTGGTGCTCTGGTTTACGCCGGGGACAGTTCACCGGGCCATCAACACCTCGGGCGATCTCAAGGTGCTGGTCCTAATGCAGAACGCCGGGCTGCCGGAGAACGGGGACGCTGTCATGACGTTCCCGGCGGGGCACCTTGCAGACGTGGAGTCATACCGCGCCGCCGCCTCCCTCCCGTCCAAGGAGGCCGACGGCGGTGATCCGGCTGCGGAGGAAGCCGTCCGCCGTCGTCGGGATTTGGCATTGGAGGGATACCTTCAGCTCAAGGAGGAGGTCCTGCGTTCCGGAGTTGCCGGGTTAGCGGATTTTCACGCGGCGGCGGTGAATCTGGTCAGCGGGAACACCGCCGCGTGGACCGGTTTCCTGGAGCAGGGGGCGGCGGCGCAGGCAGCGCTGACAAAGGATCATTTGCGTTCTCTGGAATCGAAAGAAAGTTTCTTCCTTCAGGAGTCCGCTACTAGGATGGGAATACGGAAACCCCGCAGAATCTACGGCATGTGTGGACGAATCGACACTTGGGAACTTTCCGATAACAGTCAGCGCTGAGGGTGATTCCCAGCTCGAAGAGGGCGGTTTGACGAATGACGAAGCCGGACGTGGGACGAGCCACCATCAGTGAGATTGCCCGGGAAGCCGGCGTCTCCGTTCCCACAGTCTCCAAAGTCCTGAACGGGCATGCCCATGTGGCAGCGGCAACGCGCGCCCGGGTGGAGGAGATCATTGCCCGGCGTGACTACGCCCGGCGTCCGGCGAAGCGCAGCAAAAAAGCCGGACTGATCGATCTGGTGTTCCCCGGGCTGGGCTCGGAGTGGGCGCTGGAAATCATCGAAGGCGTGGAACGTGTGGCGCAGGATGCCGGATACGGCACGGTGGTGAGCAGCCTGTCCATGGACGGTTCGAGGATCCGGCCATGGCTGGCGAACCTGGCCGAGCGGAAGTCGGACGGGCTGCTGATGGCGGTCTATGAGCTGGACGCCAAGCAGATCCAGCGCATCAAGTCGCTGGGGATCCCAGTGGTGCTGATCGATCCCGTCGGCCAGCCGGGCCCGGACCTGATGACAGTGGGGGCAGCAAACTGGGAAGGCGCGCACTCGGCCACGGAGTACCTGCTGGGGTTGGGGCACCGGCGGATCGGCATGATCGGCGGCCGCGAGGACCTGCAGTGCAGCAGTGCGCGCGAAGACGGGTACATCTCAGCGCTCCGGCGGGCCGGGGTCGCCATAGATCAGGCGCTCATGGTTCCCGGCGACTTCTCCATTGAGGCCGGCGAAGCCGGAACCCGCAAGCTCCTTGAGCTGGCGGACCGGCCCACCGCCATCTTCACCGGCAACGACGACCAGGCCTTGGGCGCGTACCGGGCCGCACGAACGGCGGGCCTTCGGATTCCGCAGGACCTGTCCATCGTTGGCTTTGATGACATCCCGGCCGCCGAATGGATCGAGCCGGGGCTGACCACCATCCGCCAGCCCGTGGTCCAGATGGCGGAGACGGCCATGCGCGCGCTGCTCCGGCACCTGGACGGTGATGAGGAGTTGCCGCAGCGGATCGAGCTCGGGACGGAGCTGGTGGTGCGGGGTTCAACGGCGCCGCCTTCTAAGGCCGTGGGCGCCTAGTCTCCGGCTGCCTTGCCCCTGCCGTGGTTCCAGGCGCAGGACTAAGCTGTCCGCATGGGTTCCGTTGACGATTCGTTAGTCGATTTGCCGCCGTCGGAGCGCGCCTGTCTCCAGCACGTGATAGAGGTTGCGCGGGCCGAAGCGCCTGAGGCCGTGGATGGCGTGAGCTACGGGATGCCCGCCCTTAAGCTGGATGGGAAGCCGCTCCTTGGCGTCGTTGCAGCTGCCAAACACCTGTCCGTTTTTCCGTTTTCCCCGGAGGTTGTTGACGCGGTTGCCTCACGGCTGGAGGGCTTCTCCCTGTCAAAAGGCACCATCCGTTTCACCCCCGATCACCCCTTGCCGGACGATGTTGTTGAGGAGCTCGTCCGGCTGCGCCGCGCGGAGATCCAGAAGTAGAGCGCCGGTGAGCCAGGTCAAATTCTCACGTAGCCGATCCCGAAAGCAGCGCAAGGTGCCCCGCCCTCGCTTGCAACTCGGCGGAATCAGGAGGCAACGTGGTCTGCGATTGTGAGTACTTCGTCGAGGTTCCCTAGACCCGCCCGTGCGTCCGCTGCGGCCGTTAATCCAGTGCTCGATGATGTTCAAGTCTTCTCCTAGTAGGGGAGTGTTTCTTGGATACGGGCGTGGCGGAGCGGGTCAGGTGGCCGGAACGGCCGTACGGGTCTCCAGCCGGTCGCCGAGCAGCTCGGGTAGCCGGTTCACGGGGAACCCCGGCATCCGGTGCGAGTCACGGCCGAAGGTAGTTCTGCCGGCGACCAACGTGTTGATGACCGCTTCCTCGGTTGCCTGGACGGTGGCCTCGTAAAACCGGTCGATCAGCCCCCATGCCACCGAGTTCAGCGTCTCAATGCCTCGGGCGGTAGGTGAGCAGGTGTCGGTCATTCTGCTGTTCAGAGCTCCCTGGTTGGCTATAGAAAAAGCCAGCACAAGGTCTCCGGAGAAGTGCGATCCTGTTGTTCCGGTCCGTCCCAGACCCAGAGGAACACGCCGGGCCAGCGCCTTGCACTGGGAGGGGAGCAGCGGCGCGTCGGTTGCCACGATGATAATGGCGCTTCCGGAGCCGGCTGTCGCGAACCAGTCCGGGTCTTCGATCGGGTTGTCCTCAAGCAGGCGTTCACCGACCGGAACACCGGCGACAACGAGTTCCCTCCGCTCCCCGAAGTTGGCCTGGATGAAGACACCCACGGTGAATTCCTCTCCACCGACCCGTACGCTCCGTGACGACGTTCCCGAACCTCCCGTGTAGCCATAGCAGGTCATCCCGGTTCCGCCGCCCACTGGGCCTTCGTCGAGTGGGCCGCTCCCGGCTGAGTCAATAGCCGCGACAGCATGGTCGGGACGCACGTGGAGGCCATTGATGTCGTTGAGGTAGCTGTCCCAGGTTTCAGCCACGACGGGCAGCATCCAGGCGCGCGCGGCCTCGGGCTTGTTCGCGATCATCCAGGCTATTGACCCTTCGTGGCAGGCGCCGACGGAATGGGTGTTCGTGATCAGGATCGGGGTGTTGAATGTTCCGGATTCCTCGATCCAAGCCGTCCCAGTCATCTCACCATTGCCGTTGAACGAGTAGGTTCCTGCTGCGACGGACTGGCCGACACCCGTCCGGCCGCGTGGAAGGATCGCGGTGACACCGGTCCGGACCGGGCCTGTCCCTTCGATGAGCTCACCGTCGCCGCTGATCAGAGTCTGATAGCCGACAAGGACGCCGGGGACGTCGGTTATGGAGTTGAATTCTCCGGGGGCTCCGGAGAAGGAGATACCCAGATCACGTGCACGTGCACGTGTTGTTGTTCGCGGCTTTGTCATTTTTTCTTTCAGTTTTGGTTGTTCGGCTTCGCGGCCTGGCCTGAGTGCCAGGCTGCGCCGGGATTCGACTGAGAACATGCTGGAGTGAGAGCCCGGATCCAGGCGGTCAAGCCGGTCGGCGGGGGAATCAGGAGACTGCGCTGCTGAACGGGCGGGGGCGTGGGTCATCAAGTTCCTCGTTGCTCCAGGCTGGCGGCTGGAATTGCGCGCCGCCATACATGGGGTAGGAGAGGATTCCTTGCTGGTCCTGGAGTTGTGCCCATGGCCGGTTGATGCCGTGGGTGCCGTAGCGCCGGACCTGGGTGACCCTGTCAAGGTCGAGGACGGCGTAGAGGATTTCTTCGCCGCCTCTGGCCTGCTGCATGATCGTGCCTTCAGGGTCCACGATGACGCTTTCGCCGACGGCGATCGGGTCGGCGCCGTTGACGTTCACGACGTAGACCTGATTGGCGAAGGCGTTGGCTTGCGACATCACGATTTCCATCGCCCTGTCCCGGGTGGTGGTGAGGGTGGGCTGGATAATGACTTCGGCGCCAAGCCAGGCAAGTTGCCGGGAAACTTCGGGGAAGCTTCCGTCGAAGCAAATGGCGAGCCCGACCCGTCCCCGGCCTGGGATGTCGAAAGTGACGAACGAACCGCCCGGGGTGGTTTGCTCGAAAGGGCGCCAGGGAAAGAGTTTCCTGTACCGGGCTACGATCTCGCCTTCGGGAGAGACTGCTATCGCGGTGTTGTAGGTGTTTCCGTCGTCTGTTTCCAAAAGCGATCCCGGGACGAGCCAGACGTTGAGCCTGCGGGCGAGTGCCGAGATGCGGTTGGTGAGCTGACTGGGGATGGGGGCGGCGGAGCGGGTTTCGGCGTCGGGATCAGGGACGAGGAACTCGCCGGGCGCGGAGAGGAGCAGTTCGGGGGCGACGATGACGTCAACCTCAGGGCCCATCTGTTTGGCCGTTTCAGCCTGGGCGGCAAACCGGGCCCAGGTTGCTTCCACGTCGTGCGGGACGGATTTGGTTTGGACGGCTGCAATGGATAGGACGCGCACTTATGCCTCGGATTCGCTGCTGAGGATGGACGGTAATTCGTTTCGCGTGGAGAAGTTGCCGCGCGGGATCGTTTCCCCGGAAAAATAGGGGCGCAATCTGGATCGGATAACGGCGGTGACCAGCAAGCCCAGGCCGAGCGCGCCGATCCCGATCCAGAAGACGGATCCGATGCCGAGCCAGGAGAGCTCGACGTACTCGGGAGACAGCATGTCCACGGCGCTGTAAGCAAAAGCTCCCATCATCAGGATGGCGCCGAGCCCGGGGAGGATGCCCTTCAGCCATAGCGCGGCGGCCGAGGTGCGCATCTCGGGAGCGAAGTACACGACGCATGCCAGCGCGGTCGCGGCATAGTAGGCCGCGATCATCAGCCCCACAGAAAGTATGGCCAAGCCGATGAAGTCGGCGCTGATGGCTGTCAGCAGTGCGGTCATGGCAATGCTGATGAGCGCCCACCACGTGATGGAGGTTGTGGGCGTCCCCCTTAGGGGATGCATCTTCGTCGTGGCCCGGGGCAGTGCGCCGTAGGTCCCCATGCTCAGCCAGGACCGCGGGGTGCTGACAGCGACCGTCATCAGGGCCGACAGCGCGGAGAGGCCGACGGCGAGGATAATGACCTTGCCGAAGACGTCCCCGGTGGCCTGCGGGCCGAGTACGGAGAGGACATCCGAGACGGTTTCGGGGTCTGTGATGCCAGCGGTCCCGGCAAATCCGACGGCGGCAGTCGCCGTCGCCACATAGACGAGCAGTAGGATCAAGGTGGTGATGACTACGGCCCGCCCCGGCGTGCCTTTGCGGTCGGTCGTTTCCTCATTGACTGCTATCAGGGCATCCCAGCCCCAGTAGATGAAGAGGCAGAGGATGACGCCGGAAACTAGTCCCGAGATGTCGCCGGAGGCGAAAGGGTTGAACCATTCCACACCCAACTGTTCCGCGTCTTTGGCAGCATTGCCAGCTGCCATGGCGGTGAAGGCGGCGATGCAGAATCCGCCGAGCGCGACCAGCTGAAGGGCGATCAGGGCGTACTGGAGCCACGCGGACAGTTCGATCCCCCTGGCAGCGATCATGGCACTCAAGGCGATCAGTACACAGGCGATGGCCGCGACGATGACCGGTTCTGAAGCCGCCCACGCGAGTCCGAAAAAGTTCAGGAGGTAAGTCGTCGCGACCTGGGCAAGGGCGGCGCTGGCGATGAAAGTTGCGACCTGGGGCACCCAGCCGCCAAAGAACCAGCCCGCCACCGGCCCGAAGACCCGTGAGATCCAGACGAACACTCCTCCACAGTCGGGCATTTCCCGGTTCAGGTCCCGGAAGGCGAACGCAGTGAACAGGATCGGCACGAAGCCCAGCAGGAAGGCCGCCGGAGTACCTGCGCCAACAGCCACCACGACGAATCCAAGCGTCACGGCCAGGCTGTATGCCGGCGCCACGGCAGCGAGCCCCAGAGCAACGGTCGGTCCAAGACCGATAGAACCGGCTTTGAGACCTTTTGTAGGGGCGGCCACCGGAAGGGTTGGCGGCGAAAGGGGATGTGACATAGCGACTCCTCATCGAATCTAATATTTGAATGACATTCAAAATTTGAATGCCATTCAATACTGGTCTAAGCTCAATGTCAATAGGCATTGGCAAGGGGAGCTGACAGTGACCGCACTCAGCAAGAAGGAAATACGGCGCCAACAGATCGCCGCAGCCGCGCAGGCCGTAGCGGCCCGGGACGGCGCCGAGGGGGCGACCCTGCGCGCGATAGCAGCCGAAGCCGGGATGGCCGCCAATGCGGTCTTGTACTACTACGGAAGCCTTGCCGAAATCACCGCGGCAGCGGTCAAGGCCTCGTCCGACCGCTTTCTCAAGAAACTGTCGGAAGCAGTACGAGGGGATATGAGCCCCACCGTCAGGCTTGCCGCCGTGATCAGTGCCGGCTCAGCTGGGCTGGACGATAACGCCTCCAGGATCCTCTATGAATTCTGGCCCCACTCGCTCCGGGACACTGAAATGCGCCGGATACAGGAGGAGCTCACGAACACCCAGCAGACAATGTACGAAGAAATCATTTCCGACGGTATCCGGGCTGGTGAATTTTTTCCCGTCCTTGCCCCGGGGAAAATCGCCCGTACCCTCGTCGCCCAGGAAGACGGCCTCTTGATGGATGTGCTGGCCGGAACTGCGAGCACTGACTACGTGCTGGACCTGCTCGGGAGCCTCGCGGCAGCCCTTCTTGGCATCGAACCCCGATCGCTGCTTGAACAGATACATTTCCGGAATGGGTCCCTGCTCGGCTCATGATTCCAAGCTGGCCGGTCACCTGATTTGCCGCCGTGGTGATGGGCGATTGCCACCTCAATGATGTCTGGGCAACCTTGCTCGATTCGAGTGTCAGTCTTTCTTCAATTCCTGCGCGAGCATCACCAGGATGCCGCTGGGGCCGCGGAGGTACGTGAGTTTGTAGACGTCGCCGTAGGTTGCCACGCCGCGCAGCGGATGGCATCCGTGCTTTGCAGCTACCTCGAGGGCCTTATCGATGTCGTCTACCGAGAAGGCCACGCGGTGCATGCCAATGTCGTTGGGACGCGTCGGGTCCGACTCGATCGCCTGAGGATGGATGTATTCGAAGAGCTCCAGTCGACCAAGACCGTCAGGTGTCTGGAGCATCGCGATCTTGGCATGGTTTCCATCAAGTCCGACGGCGGTATCGGCCCACTCGCCGCTGACGGTGTCACGGCCGACGACAGTGAGGCCGAGATCGGTGAAAAAGGCGATTGCTGCTTCGATGTCGCGAACAGCGATACCCACGTTCTCAAATTTGATGGCCATGCGTTGAAAGCTACCAAGGCTGAGCAATTAGCTCCAGTGGCGAGGCGACACTGTCTGTGCGTTGGCCGATCGAAGGGCTGGCACGAGACTAACTGTTGATACCTTGACCAGCCCTGGTCCCGGGTCTAGCTTGACGTTACTAACCAACCAGATCTCGGGACCAGTCGAAGGAGTTTTCCCATGGCACTCGTCACCCTCCTCCACCGCTTCGCCGACTATGACACCTTCCGCAGCGTCTACGACTCGGCGGACGGGCTGCGACAGTCCGGCGGGGTGACCAATCATTCAGTGCACCGCATGGCCGACGATCCCAATAACATCCTGGTGCTCCACTAATTCGATTCAGTCGAGGCAGCCCGCGCGTACCTGAGCAATCCCGGATTGAAAGACGCCATGCTGCAAGCCGGCATGCAGGGCGAGCCGCGGATCGAATTCTACGAGTAAGGGACTCCGGCGGCGGCAAGTACCCAGTACAGTCCGCGACGCCGGCGTCACTGAAATGAGCAGGCGCTGCCCAACTTGATCGGATGGGTAGGGAAACATCCGTGTGCCCAGATGTCCCCTATTGCTGTGACCCTGCATGGCCGGGTGCTGCGTTGCGTTGCGTTCCGGTGCAGGCGGCCGACGTGCTAAAGAAGACCCGGCCAAATCAGCTGCACTTCACATCGGAGTAGACCTCGATGAGGCGGGTGGGTGCGTCCGGGAACCCCGCTTCAGCCAGGCCTGATCGGATCTCAGCCCGCACTGCCTCAACATATGCGAATCCTTCGAGTCGGCTCTCACTGATCTCACGGTCGCCGGACTGCGATTCGCGAATCGTCCTCATCCAGTCTTCTAACTCAGACGCTTCAACCTGGGCCGAGGTGAGTGCCCGGCTTGCTTCGTCAGACGCTGCACTGGGGACATCGTCAACCATTGGTTCCAGCCACCATTGAGCAGTACATTCTGCTCCCTGGACAAAGAACGTTTCTTTCCTGTCGGGAGCGCCCCGGGGGTCGCCGCAACCGGAAACAGTCGCCATGATCACTAGGGCGAAAACTCCGATCAATTTAGGTCTCCCCATGCGGACCACCCTACCCAGGCAACCCTTCCGGCTTCATTCCGTCGTGAGCCTCCGTGAGGTCGCGGGAACGTTGCCGCGTTCGCTGTAACTCAACAGCGATCTCGGGACTGGTCCCGCGAATTCGGCAAGGCCATTCGGAACTCTTGCCTATGACGTCACACTGGTGTCATACTGACGTCATGAACATTTCTGCATAGGCAAGAACGTTGTTTAGTCGACCCGGTACGAAGGCAAGCTCGTTTTGGACTATGCGGACGAGCGCCGACCGCGTGGTGTCACTACCGATGTCATCTGACACCACAGCAACCTGGGGCGGCATGAAGGCCCAACCGCCCATCGCCTCAAAGTCACTGCCCTCAACAACTACGACAGCCTCCGCGCCTTCAGCGCGGCGGCGCTCTGAAGAAGGAGCCATCATGACCCGCACAGCTACCGCCACGGACCTCGCCTTCGATGTCCGCGGCCTGCGAAAGAGTTTCGGCGAGCACAGCGTTCTGGACGGCATCGATCTGCAGATCGAACGCGGCAGGGTGTTTGCCTTGCTCGGCCCCAACGGTGCCGGTAAAACCACAACCGTCCAGATCCTCGCCACCCTGATCAAGGCTGACGGGGGCACCGCCATGGTGGGCGGCCATTCCGTGGCCGATGAACCGGGCCGGGTCCGCCGGGCCATTGGCGTGACGGGACAGTTCTCCGCCGTCGACGAACTCCTCACCGGCGCCGAGAACCTCCGGCTGATGGCGCGGCTGCGCCATGTGCCCAAGGGTGAGCGGGAGGCATTGATCGAGCGTCTGCTGCGCCAGTTCGATCTGACTGAGGCCGCCACGCGGCCCGTGTCCACCTACTCGGGCGGCATGCGGCGGCGCCTTGACCTGGCCATGACGCTGGTGGGGGACCCTCGGATCATTTTCCTCGACGAGCCCACCACGGGCTTGGACCCGCGGAGCCGGCGAGCCATGTGGGACGTGGTGCGCACGCTGGTGGCCGGCGGCGTCACCCTTTTCCTGACCACTCAATACCTCGAAGAGGCGGACCAGCTGGCGGACCGGGTGGCTGTGCTCGACGGCGGCAGGATCGTCGCCGAGGGCACCCCGGCCGAGCTCAAGGCAGCCGTGGGCGAGGAGCAGCTGCGGCTTCGCTTCATCACCGAAGACCAGGCGGGCAGGGCGCGCACGGCGCTGGCCGCCGTCGTACAGGACTTTTTGCCGGCCTCCGACGACGGACTGGAGCTCCGCGTACCAACACCGGCCAACGGCGCGGCAGTGCGCGGCGTGCTGAACATTTTGGCGGCAGCCGGAGTCGAACCGGCCGAGGTCACCACCGCAGCACCCGACCTTGACGATGTCTTTTTCGCGCTCACCGGAGCACCCACCAAGGAGGAAGCATGACAACCATGACAGCAGCGGCAGCGGCATATGAGCCAAGTGCCGTGCAGCACGCCCTCGCGGACACCGTGACCCTGACGGGGCGGGGACTGAAGCGACTGGTCCGTTACCCCTCAATGATCATCATGATGGTCGGGTTGCCCGTCATCTTCCTGCTGATGTTCGTGTACGTGTTCGGCGGCATGATGGGCGCGGGGCTGGGGGCGGAGGCCGACGGCGGAGTGGCAGCCTACCTGCAGTACGTGGTCCCCGGGATCGTACTGATGGCAGTAGGTACCGGGGGAGCGGGCACTGCGATCTACATCGCGATGGATATGCGGCAGGGTGTGGCGGCCCGGCTGGCAACGATGGACGTCTCCCGCATCGCGATCCTGTCTGCACACGCCGTGGTCAGCGTGGTGCAGGCGCTTCTGGCCACGCTCGCTGTCGGGGCCGCGGCGATGCTTCTGGGGTTCCGGCCCGCCGGCGGCGTGTGGGGAGTCCTGGCCGCGCTGGGTGTCGTTGCCCTGATTGGCTTCGCCATCACCTGGCTCTGCCTGGCGCTGGGCATCGTCGCGGACACTGTTGAAACGGCCAGCAACTCGCCCATGCCACTGTCCTTCCTGCCGTTCCTGAGCAGCGGGTTCGTCCCCACGGATTCCATGCCAGCGTGGTTAGGCGTGGTGGCGGAGTACCAGCCGTTCACTCCGTTCATTGAGACGGTGCGCGGGTTGCTGATGGGTACGGGCGTTGGAAACTACGGGTGGCAGGCCTTGGCGTGGTGTGTGCTGCTGACCGGTCTGGGCATGGCGTGGTCGCTGAGCAAGTATGAGGCCAGCCAGACCCGCTCATAACGCCAGGTGGGTCAGCACCGCGTCGCGCTGCAGGGTGATGGCTTTCGCCTGGGCATCGAGCTCTGCGGCGCGATCGGCCAAGTGGGCGCGCAGTTCCGCACACATCTCAAGCTGTGGTGTGCGGCCGCGGGCGCATGGGAGGTAGCGTCGGATCGCGTCGGAGTCGAGCCCGGTGGCGTAAAGGTTCTGAATCTGCGCGACGATGAGCGGGGCGTCTTGGGCGTATATGCGGTACCCGTTGCAGGCCCGCTCGGGCACCAACAGGCCCTGCTCTTCGTAGTAGCGAAGCGAGCGCCGGCTGACTCCCGTGCGCTCGGACAGCTCCCCGATCAGCATCCACAACCCTTTCTTGACCTTCACACTGATGTGACCCCTTACGGTCAGTTCCTATGAACATAACAACAAAGGCCGGCCAGGCTCATTCCCTCCGACGTGTCATCATCGTTCACGGATACGCTGCCCACCCGGATGCCCATTGGTTCCCCTGGCTCAGTGACTCGCTCCACAGGGAAGGCGTCGACGCAACGGTGGTAGCGTTACCGACTCCCGACGACCCGGAAACGGCCGCATGGGAAAGCGCCGTCACGGACACAATTGCGGTCCCCGATGAGGGAACTTGGATCGTGGCGCATTCACTCGGCGGAATCACGGTACTGCGGGCACTTGCGGCTCTGACACAGCCGTGGCAGCTCGGCGGTCTCGTGCTCGTTTCGGGGTTCACCGGACAACTGGCATCACTGCCGGTGCTGGATACCTACCTCGCCACTGACGTCGATAGCGGCCGTGTTGCGAAGAGCATCGGTGTGCGGGTTATGGTCCGCTCGGATGCGGACGCCTTTGTACCCCCGGGGGCATCCGATGAGCTTGCGCGGCGGCTCGATGCCGAGGTGTACGTCCAACCCGGTGCCGGGCATTTCCTCGCAGAAGACGGCGTGACCAGCCTTCCGCTCCTACTCAACCTGCTGCACGGCTGACTTAAAGTGAAAACGGGGTTCCTTCGGTCAGAAGTCCCGGGACGCCTGAGGCTTATGGCCCCATCCGCATATGGCCTGCTTCTTATTGGCCTACCCGTCCGTCGATGCACTCGCGCAGGAGGTCCGCGTGCCCGCAGTGGCGGGCATACTCTTCGATCCTGTGCACCATCAACTCCCGGATGGCGATCCGATCCTTGCCTACACGCTCGCCCAGGTCCGGATGCCGGGCCAGCGCGGCATCGGTGGCCGCCTGCTCACGGACCAAATTCGCGTAGGCAGCGTCCACCTCGGTTTGTTCAGCCACCGCGCCATCAAAGTCCGCGTCGCGTTTGCCATACAGCTTCGGGAGCGGATCGTCGTCGCCGATCCAGTTGTGCCAGTCCCGTTCCACCTCGACGAGGTGCCGAAGCAGGCCGAGCAGTGACATGGTGGACGGCGGGACCGAGCGGCGTGCCATTTGCTCGGCATCCAGGCCCTCGCACTTCATCAGCAGTGTCAGGCGGTAGTTCGCCAGATAGTCCTGCAGCGTTGCAAGCTCACCGTCCGGACCGACTCCATCGCTCTCGCGGGGGTCATTCTCCGGGTCAACCCACATGTCGGCGTAGATGGTGGCCTGGGTCCATCGCGCTGGTTCTGAAGTCATGGTTTTCATTCTTGCTTGCGACGGCCGGGCGGCGCCACCATAAAAACAGCCATGGATCAGCGTTGCGTAACGGATGCAACGTCTCGGTCCGGATCTTTGTTCGTTGTAGCCGAACGGCGCTGAACGACGCACATGGCTCCTACGGCAAGGCATGCCAGCACCGACAGCAGGGCGAGGCCGGCCAGGGCCAACGGGAACAGGGAGGCGTCAGCATCGGCCGCGACTGTGGCGCCCAGCAAAGGAGGAAACGCGATCCCGCCGACCATTGAAATAGCGATCAACGATCCACTCACCCACGATCGTCCACCGAAGAGCTGGTTAGACCACGCCAAGGCAGTCGGAAAAACCGGTCCCATCGCGAAACCCGCCAGGGCCAGGCCTATAACTGCCCAGCCCGGGATCAAGGCGAGGGCCGAACCAATCGCCATGAGTGTGCAACTGAGGGTCACGACATTGCCCGGACGCAGGCGCCTTATAGCTGTGGCCAGGACGAAACGACTTGCGGTCAAGCTGAACCAGAACAGAGACGTGGCCGCAGCCGCCTGCTCTACGCTCATCCCGGTGACGGTCAGGTAGGTTGCTTCCCAGCTTCCAATTCCACTGCCCACTGCGACGTGGAAAACGAAGACGCAGACCATACCGGCGAATCCAACGATGGAGTAAGGCTGTTTGCCTGCCGCCGTCGATAATCCAGTCTTTGCAGTTCTTGCGGGGGTCTCCGGTGGTGGAGCGAATCCCTGGGTGGGGAATGACCGGACCCCGCTGACTCCCCAAGCCGTGATGAGCGTAAGAAGGGCAAAGCCCGTGAAGTACATCGGGTAGAGTCCGGGACCGAAGAGGGCCACTACAAGCGGGGCTAGGATGGCCCCGACGCCGAAGAAACCGTGAAGAAGATTCAGCATCTTTCCCGAGCCGGCACCAAACGCCAGGGCAAACAGGTGGCTGAGGGCATAGTCCAATGCCCCAAAGCCCAAACCGGCTGCAGCTGAAGCAGTGATGGCCAGAATCAGGTTCGGTGACCAGGCGAACCCGATGCTGCCGAGAAGCAGGAGCAGGTAGCCGGCCGCGAGCAGGATTCTGTTTCCGATCCGCGCATGGACACTTTGGCTGGCGAGCACCCCGAGAAGGCCTCCGACGAAGTGGGCACTGACGACGATGCCTACGGCCGAGGGGGAGGCCCCAAACCGTTCAATGAGCCGGATCAGGGACGGGCCATAGAGTGCTTCAAGTGCGCCGATGAGAAGCATCCCGCCGAACGACGATGCAATTCCGGTAGCGGTGAACAGGCGGTTAGACACAAAGAGTCCTTAGTGGTTGGTGAAGAAAAGTGCATCCGAATGCGGAATGCGAAGGCCACGGGAGCGGGCCGTCAACCAAGACTGCGAGGCACTGCGGAAGCGGTCAACGAAAACAATCCGCCTATACTTTTTCAATGATGGTTCAGGCGCGCGCAGAAGCTACCAGATATGCCGTCCTGCGGGCGGGAGCCGTCGTGTTCAACCGGGAAGGGTTTGCCCGGGCCACCACCGCAGACATCATCCGCGAGGCGGCAGTGTCCAAGGGATCGATGCAGTTTCACTTCCCCACCAAGGAAAAGCTTGCGCAGGCAGTGGTCGCCGAGTACAGCCAGGAGTTCGGCCCGGCGTTTGACGCGGTATCCAACCAGGGCGGCAATGGCATGACTGCTGCGATGGAACTCTCGGCGCTGATCGCTCGCCAACTTACCGAAGAACCGTTTGTCGGGGCCGCCTACCGGCTCACCATGGAGGAGTCCGCCTTCGCTCCCCGCGTAACCAAACCCTATGTGAACGTTATGCAGGTCTTCGAAGGGCTGTTCCGGCAGGCGCTCGCTGCGGGAGAGCTCCGACCTGGCGTCGATGTGGAAGACCTGGCCCGCTATTTGGTGGCCTCGTTCATCGGAGTGCAATTTGTCTCGAACACACTTACGAGCCGTACCGACCTGATCCAGCGGGTAGCGCAAATGTGGACATTCCTGCTGCCCACCATCACAGAGTCCCGGTGCCTCCAACAGCATGTGAAGAGGGCCCGCAGCATCTTCGTCTCCCATTACGTCAAATCCCGGTCGGATCTTTCCACGGAGTAGTCCAGCGCGCTGCGTTGGCGTTCCTGTTTGTTCCGGCGAGCCTGGGGCACAATGAACTCATGTGCGGCAGATACGTGATGTCGAAAGCCACAGGCGATCTCCTGAGCCACTTCGAGGCCAGGGACGTTGAGGGCAGCCCGCCTACCCCCAGCTGGAACGTCGCTCCTACCCAGGACGTCCCCATCATCACGGAGAAGCTGGACGAGGACTCCGTGGAGCGGCGGCTTCTGATCGCGCGCTGGGGTTTGGTTCCGTCGTGGGCCAAGGACGTCAAGATCGGCTCCAAGCTGATCAACGCCCGCAGCGAATCCATCCTGGACAAGCCGGCCTTCCGGAAGGCGGCCATCACGCGCCGTGCCCTGATCCCGGCCGACGGGTACTACGAGTGGGAGAAAACTGAGGACGGGAAGAAGATCCCGCACTACCTCTATTCGGACAAGGATGAGGTGTTGGCCTTCGCCGGCCTGTACGAATTCTGGCCGGATCCGGCCCTGCCCAAGGATGATCCGCACCGCTGGCTGCTCAGCTGCACTGTCCTCACCACGACGGCCCACGACTCACTTGGCCACGTCCACGACAGGGCCCCGGTCATCGTCCCGCCCGGCATGTACGCGGACTGGCTCAACCCGGGAATCAGGGAGAAAGAGGATGTTCAGGAATTGCTGGACGCCATCCCTGAAGCAGTCCTGACGCCGAGGGTGGTCACCGACCGCGTGAACAGCGTGGGTAACAACGGCCCGGAACTGATTAAGCCGGCACCGTAGCGGGCACAACTCCGCCAGCTCACTGAACCATAAAGGGGTCACTGACTGCTGCCGTGAGCCCGGTAGAGGTCGCCGTCAGCGTACGGGTCCCGGTCCTGCTGATTCGGCAGCCGCTGAAAGTACTCAAACCGGCGACGGCGTTCTGAGGGTTTGCCGTGCAGGTCAGGGTGGGGTTGCCCTGCTTTTCGGTGATGGCCAGCGTAACCGCCGCTGTGCTGCCGGTGACGGTGTTGCCGCCGGCGTCCTGGACCGTCACCACGGGCTGGGTGGTGAAGGCGGTGTTGACGGATGCGCCCGCTGGCTGTGTGGTGAAGACCAGATGGGTGGCGGGCCCTACCGAGATGGTGAAGCTTGAGCTGACGGCCGTGGTGAGGCTTCCCGAGGTGGCCGTGAGGGTGTACGTCCCGGCCTTGTTCATGGCACAGCCGGTGAAGGCGGCCACGCCGGCTGTTGCTGCCTTGGGGTTGGACGTACATGCCAGGACGGCTCCGCCCGGCGTGGTGATGTTCAGCGTGACTGAAGCCGTGCTGGTAGTGGTGTTGCCGGCGTCGTCCTGGATGCTGACTGCCGGCTGCGTGGGGAAGGCGATTCCGCCGGTGGAGTTTGCCGGATTGGTGGTGAAGGCGAGTTTGGTGGGGTTCCCTCCGGCAATGGTGAACGTGGCGCTTGTGGCCGGGGTGAGCCCGCCGGAGGCCGCCGTCAGCGTGTAGGTGCCCGCCTTGTCGATGCTGCAGCCTGCGAATGCGGCTAGGCCCGAGACTGCGTTCACCGGGTTCTGGGTGCAGGCCAGGACTGCGCCGGCCGGTGTGGTGATGCTGAGCGTGACTGATGCGGCACTGCCGGTTACGGTGTTGCCGCCGGCGTCCTGCACGGCTACTGCCGGCTGGGTGGCGAACACCGCGTTGTACACGGAGTTCGACGGGCTGCCGCTGAAGCCCAGCTTGGCCGCCGGACCCGTGGTGACGGTGAACGAGGAGCTGACGGCCGCGGTCAGCGTACCCGACGTCGCGGTCAGGGTGTAGGTGCCGGGCTTGTTGATGCTGCAGCCGGTAAACGCGGCCACTCCTGACACGGCGGTTTTCGGGTTGGACGTACATGCCAGGACGGACCCGCCCGGCGTGGTGATGCTCAAGGTAACGGCTGCCGTGCTGGCGGTTGGGTTGCCGTCGGCATCCAGGATGGTGACCACCGGCTGGGTGGGAAAGGCAACTCCGCCGGTGGAACCGCCGGGGCTGGTGGTCACGGAGAGTTTGGTGGCTGTGCCTCCTGTGATGTTGAAGCTGGCGCTCGTGCCGGCGGTGAGTGTGCCGGAGGTGGCGGTCAGGGTGCGCGTGCCCGTTTTGCTGATCCTGCAGCCTGCGAACGTGGCAACACCAGACACGGCGTTCTTGGGGTTGCTGGTGCAGGTGAGGCTGGCTCCGCCGCTGGGGGACGAGATCTTCAAGGTGACGGGGGCGGTGCTGCCGGTGATGGCGTTGCCGCCGGCGTCCTGGACCGCCACAGACGGCTGGGTGGCGAAAATGGTGTTGACCGGGCTGGTGGAGGGGGACGTGATGAAGGCCAGTTTGGCCGCGGGACCGGTGGTGACGGTGATGCTGGTGCTGACTGCCGCGGTGAGGCTTCCGGACGTGGCGGTCAGGGTGTACGTGCCCGGCCTGTTGATGCTGCAGCCAACGAATGCGCTGACGCCGGAAACGGCAGCGACGGGGTTCGCGGCACAGGCCAGGGTGGCACCGGTCGGGGTGGTGATGGTCAGGGTTACCGCGGCGGTGCTGCCGGTCATGGTGTTGCCGCCTGCGTCCTGGATGGCCACCACCGGCTGGGCCGGAAAGGGGACGCCGCCGGTGGAGTTCGCCGGGTTGGTGGTGAAGCCGAGTTTGGTGGGCGTTCCCACAGCGACGGTGAAGTTCACGCTGGTGGCGGTGAATCCGGCTCCTGTTGCTGTCAGGGTGTAGGTGCCTGCCTTGTTGATGCTGCAGCCGGAGAAGGAGGCCAGCCCCGCGGTTGTGGTCACGGTGTTTGCCGCGCAGCTGAGGATGGTTTCGCCGGGCGCGCCCGTGATGCTCAGTGTGATGGCAGCCGTGCCGCCGGCCGTGTTTCCGCCGGCGTCCTGGAGGGCCACTGCAGGTTGGGAGGCGAAAGCGCTGCCTGCCGTGGCCTGGGAGGGCTGGACGGTGAAGCCCAGTTTCGCCGGCGCACCGGCAGCGATGGCAACAGTATCGCTGAGCGTGAAGATGAGCCCCGCGGAAGTGGCAGTCAGTGTGTATGTGCCGGCCCTGTTGATGCTGCAGCCTGAGAACGTTGCCACGCCAGCGGCAGCTGCCACCTGCGTGGCGGTGCAGTTCAGGGTTGCCCCGGTTGTTCCGGTGAGCGTCAGGTCCACGGTGGCCGCCGACGTCGGGACTGTATTGCCGCCGTCGTCCTGGATGCTGACGGCGGGCTGTGTCCCGAAGGACACGGAGCCGGTGGAGCCGGAGGGCTGGGTGGTGAAGGCCAGCCTGGTGGCTGCCCCGATGGTGACGGTGAAGCTGGCGCTGACAGTGGTGAAGCCGGCGCCGCTGGCTGTCAGGGTGTAGGTTCCGGCTTTGTCGATCCTGCAGCCGGAGAACGAGGCCGCGCCGGCGGCGGCGCTCTTGGGGTTGGAGTCGCAGCTGAGGGTGGCCCCGGCGGGTGAGCTGCTGAGGCTCAGCGTGATGGGGGCCGTGCTGGTGGTGACTGTCCGGCTGGAACTGTCCTGGACGGAGACGGCCGGCTGGGCGGCGAAGACTGCGCCGCCGGTGGCTCCGGAGGGTGACGTGGTGAAGCCAAGTTTGGCTGCCGTGCCGGCCACTGTGAAAGCCGTGCTGACCGCGCTGGTCAGCGGGAACGATGCAGCGGTGAGGGTGTAGGTGCCCGGCCCGGTGACAGTGCAGCCGGAGAATGTTGCCGTGCCGTTTACCGTGGTGGCTGGCAGGCAGCCCGTGAGCAGGCCGCCTGAAGCGGTGATGGAAACAAGGGTGGGGGCCTGGGTGATGACGATGCTGCCGTTGACGTCCGTGACGACGACGACGGGCTGGGTGGGAAGGGCCACGCCGCTGGAGGAGTTGGCGGGCTGCGTGAGGAACAGAAGCTTTGCCGCCGACCCCGGCGGGGTGACCCCAACGCTCCCGCTCGATGCGCTGGAAGCGGTCCATGTCCTGTACACGGACGTGACCGTATAGCGGTAGTCCCCAACGGGGACTGTGAAGTCATCACAGGCGCTTCCGGTGATGGTGGCGGATGCGCTGGTGCCGCAGGCCGCCGTCGTGGAACCGTCACTGGTCTTGGTTCTGGTGACGAAGTAACCGCTTGGTGTGGGGGTTCCGACGGCGGCGGTCCAGCTCACGCGGACGGTGCCGGTGCTGCTCGACGGGACTGAGACGTTGGTGGGCGGCTGCAGGCTGCCGAGGGTGGCGGAGCTGGTGCCGGAGACGGGACCGGTGGAATAGGCAAGAGCCGGTTCAATGCCAGGCGCCAGCAGGGTGGCGACGGCAAGGACAAAGACCACCACGGCATGCTGCGCGCGGAGTAATCCTCCCATCGCTCCATTTGGGCGCTGGAAAACCATCTGACCCTCCATCAAGCTGCCGGCCCCGGTACTCCGGCGTGTGTCCACGGGGGACGGGCCCTCACGGGCCCGTCCGCGCCGTTGGGCTAGTTGGCGGTGAGTGTCAGGGTGACGATGGCGCTTTTGCAGGCGTCCTGGTTCACGGAGGTGTCGGCGAAGGAGAGTGTTCCCGCCCCGGCGATGGGAAAGTCATCGCTGCCGGCCGGGACCGTGGTGTTTGAGGGGACGTTTGTGATGGTGAAGTCTGCCGGGAGGCACAGCGGGTTGCTGGTGCTGACCACGTGGCTGATGGTGCCCACCTGGAGGCTGGAGGTGCCGGGATTGTCTGCTGTGTAGCTGACGGCGGCGCTGGCTCCGGGGGTGAGTCCCGGGGCGAATGATGCCGTCAGGACTATGCTGCCGTTAGAGGCGGCGTTGGGAGCGGCCCCTGTTCCCTGGCTTGTGGTGGTCCAGTAGGCGTAGGCGCCGCCACCGATGATGAGGAAGCCCGCTGTGAGGGCGGCGACAGTTTTCCTGCCGAGTTTGAACGTGAGCTTTTTCGTTGACATGGTGCATCCTGAGGTTTGAGACCGAGAGTCCACAAGGCAGCCAAAGAACGATCAGGCCGGCCGCCGCCCCAGAGGCAAAAATAATGGCCTGATCTTTTGTTTTCCCGCGCCTCACCCAGAAATTTGGGGGACTGTTGAGAATTTAGCAGTTCAGTGGCCCGAAAATGCAAAAGTGGCACTATGTTGAGCGAAGCTTGCGCATAACCCGTGGAACTTGAGCTTTAAGCCGCTCTTTAGTGCCGAAATATGACTCGTTATGAGCCTCGACCCGGTTAATGCGTTGAATACTGGGCGATGATCACCCCGGTGGTGGTGGTGATTGACTGCTGCAAAGTCAGGTTTATGCGCTCGCCGTCGCCGAACAACTTTGTCCCAGAACCAAGCACGATGGGATGGACCAGCAGAATGTACTGGTCGATCAGTCCGGCAGCATGCAATGACTGGACCAGCTGCCTGCTGCCCAGGATCGTGAGCCCGCCTATGGCTTCCTGATCCAGCGCTGCCACCGTTCCGGCCGCATCGCCGGCGAGCAAGGTCGAATTCGGGTAGGCCAGGACAGTCTCCGGCGACCGGGACACCACATACTTCCGCGAGTTGAGGAGAACGTCGGTAAAGGGGTTCGGATCCGGCGTCGTGCTCCAAAAACCGAGCAGGTCTTCATACGTGCGGCGGCCGAACAAAAGAGAACCTCCGGAGGACATTCCTTCGCCGGCAAACTGCATGGACACTTCATCCTGATAACCGTTGGCCCACCCGCCGTGATTAAATTCCCCGCGGGTATCCTCATCAGTCCGTCCAGGGCCCTGCATAACCCCGTCAAGAGTGACGCTCTGGAAAACGCTGATGTTTGTCATAATCCCTCTCCATCCTCGAATTGGCCCGCCGCCGGACTTTATCCAATATTGCCCGTACCTTGAGCGGATGAGGCGTGTCTGCCGGAGGTCCAGAGACTAGGGTTTTGCGTAGTGGTTCAGGCAGACGGACCCTTACCATCAATGGTCGGAGTACCAAATGGCTGACAGCAAGAGCAGGGGGCGTGGACGTCGGGAAGCCCGGGAACAGGCGGACACCGATCCCACTGAATCGGCGAACAGCATTGAGAAGGACCAGGAGCCTCCGGCTGACAAAGAGCCCGATATCCGCCGGGTGCCTGGCCTTCACGGCTACGACCCGAGCCAATGGCCGGATACAGCTACGTAAGTTCGACCTGATCTAGGCGAGTACGGAAGACGGCACCTTGTCCTGGGTCGAGTATCTTTCCCCGGCCGGCTGCCATTCCCCCTGGGGCTGGTGTTGAGGGGCCGGAGACAGGAAGCTGCTGATCCGCTCCAGCACGCTGTCGTCACGGAGCGGCCGGTTGTGCCCCAGCCCATGTGTGACCACCAGGATGGTGGATGCGTGGTGCGCATCGAGGAGGGCGTGCGCCTGGTCCAGCCCGATCATGGTGTCGGAATCATCGTGGATGACAAGCCAGGGAACGGCGGCGGGAAGCGGGGCGGTGGCCGAAAGGCTTGTCCAAATATCAGCGACGCCGGGGAAGACCCGGCGCTCTGTGAGGCGCCGCACTGCGTCCACAGTTGACTCGCGCAGCCCGAGTTTGCTTGCGAATCCGGCCAGCAGATACTCGAAGTCGGCGGCGCCGTTTACCGTGACCAGCCGTCCAACGCGGACTCCGTTCCGGATGGCGAGAGCGGCGCCTGGCGTCCCGAACGAATGTGCCACGATCGCCTCGAACCCGTCGTGCTGACGGGCAAGCTCCTCAATGATGGCAGCGTAGTCGCGTACGTTGGTCTGGTGGCCGCTGGATTCGCCGTGCGCAGGGGCGTCGAAGGCAACAATCGTGCGGCCCGCAGCCCTCAGTTCGCGCACGAGTGGAGCAAGGGCAGCGGCACGGCTCTGCCAGCCGTGGACCAGCAGTACCGCGTCCGGGCCGGTTCCCCAGCGGTACACGGCCACGCGCTGCCCGCGGACGCTGATAGTGGACCGGCTGGCGTGGTCCATGACGGGCCGCTCCGTGTCATGCACCGGCTTGCGTTTACCGGGCCGTACCCACAGGCTGTAGGCTGCCTCGGCTGCCAGGGATGGAGCGACTCGCTCGAGAAGGTGAAGTGCACGAACCGCTGGGGGGACAGTGGGGGTCTTTGTCGTCATAGTGCTAATATATACATACGATCGTTCGTATTGTCTAGGGGTCAAAAATGCAAAACACGGCTACATCCGATGGCAGGCGGCTGCGCGGCGATGAATCACGGCGCGCCGTTCTGCGCCTCGCCGTCGATCGGGCGTCGCTGACCGGACTGGACGGGCTCACCATCGGGGGGCTGGCCAGCGAGCTGGGAGTCAGCAAGAGCAATGTCGCAACGCTGTTTGGCTCCAAGCTGGAGCTGCAACTGGCGACGATCGAGGCCGCGCGCGCGATCTTTATCGACACGGTCACCACCCCGGCCCTCGCCAGGCCGCGGGGACTCCAGAGACTCATCGCGCTCATTGAACTTTGGCTCGACTACTCCGAGGGCCGTGTGTTTGCCGGCGGATGCTTTTTCCGTGCCGTCGGGGCGGACGCCGCGTCAAAGGACGACGCCGCCCGTGACCGTCTCGCGCAGATCGATGCGGAATGGCTGGCCTTCGTCACGCGCGCCGTCCGCGAAGCTGGGGCTGAATTGCCTGGCCTGAGCGGCGGAACTGACGCCGCTGAGGTCCTGGCGTTCGAGATCGGTTCCATGCTCGAGGCCGCCAACAGCATGTCATTGCTCCACCGCACCTCACGCGGATATGCACTCGCGCGAAGCAGCATCCGCGAGCGGCTGATCGCGCTCGGAGCCCCGCCAGACATCACGCTCTCGCCCGGCTCGGCTGCGCCTCTGTCAAAAGCGGAATAGGTACCCGTCAAATTTCGGCTCGAAAAGCATCTGGCCAGGCAATGCGGCAGGCGAGGGAATGCCCTTCACGGCCTTCGCCAACACCACCTCTAGCGGTGGGTGAAGGGCTGCGGGAATCATCTCACCGGACTGCGCCATGCCCTCAGAATAGGCCTTCTTAGGAGGCCGCAACCTATTTCAGCGACATCTAGCGTTCGAGTCCAAGGACGGAATTCCGCAGGAACTCAATCCCTTCGAAGGTTCCAACGGACGCCATGGGCGTCTCATATCCCTAGGGTTTTGAGGCGTAGAGGTTTCGAGACAGAGAATCGGGTGGGGAACCGGTGCCGGGGCTACAAGGTATCTTCAGCGTCCGGTTGGTACGTCGCTGGAGTCCGGGCCAGGACCAGCAGTGCCACCAGGCCAAGGGCGGCCATGATGATCGCGGTGGTCAGGGGCCAAGGACGCCCAGAGTCGATTCGAGCGGCGTCGCGCCAAACCATGTGCCGGTTGCCGTTCCACCGTTAAAAGCGGACACGGAAACTGCGGCCGCCAGTGTCGGCGCCCTCTGCGCCGAGCGGACGGCGAGTCCGGTTCCCACCGGTGGGATGCCCATACCGGCGATAGCGAGCAGGAACATGAGAACAAAGAGGGCGGCGGCGTTCGTTGAGAGCGGGACGAGCAGCCCCATCAGCACGATGGTCCCTGCGGTGGCTGTGATGAAGGTGGTGACGGGGCGGTTGTCGGCGAACCTTCCGGCGAGGTTGGTTCCGATGATCGCGCCGAGGCCGAAGACGACGAAGATCAGGGGCACTGCCCAGGCCGGCAGCCCGGCACGGCCGGTGGCCAAACGGGGAAAGGTAGCTGAAGGCATGTCATGTAGCCGCCGGTGGCCAGGATGGTGGCGATGACCAGGATGCCCATGCGGGCGGTCATGATCGCCCGTAGTTCGGCACGGACGGACGGCGCGTGCGAGTGCTTGTTTGTGGGCGTGAACCGCGCGATAACGGGAACTGCGACGACGGACAGGATCGCCAAGTCCCCAGAATGTCCCTCGCCAGCCAAGGAGTTGGCCGGCGAAGGATCCGAGCGGGACGCCCGCGACGGTGGCCAGGCCCACACCGCTCATCATCACGCCCAGGGCACGGGAGCTGTCGGGCGGGCCGGCGGCCTGCGTTTCGACGACAGCGGCCACGGAACAGAAGGCCCCGGCCGCTAGGGCAGTAATCACGCGTGCGGACAAGACGGTCCCAACGTCGTTTCCCAGCGCCGCCATGACGTGTCCGGCCGCGAAGACCACCAGCGCGAAAACGAGCGTGGCACGCCGCGGCAGGCGCAGGGTCGCCATTCGCAGAATGCTTCTTTCGCTGGCCTTGAGTCCGGAACCGGGAAGTTCCGTCCTGTCGACCATCCCGTGGCTGCCCTGCACGGAGAAGGACCCGTTCTGACGTGGTCTGGCAGGTCCTGTTTGGCCGCCTCCGATCCTCGTACCGTCAAAGGAACGAAACCCCGTCTGAAAGAAGGACCCCATGGAATACACCCGACTCGGCAACACAGGACTGAAGATCAGCCGGCTTGCCCTGGGCTGCATGAGCTACGGCGACCCCACCACGCCGAACGCGCATGTGTGGGCCTTGACCGAAGAGGAAGCCGCCCCGTTCTTCCGCCAGGCCGTGGATCTGGGCATCACTTTCTGGGACACGGCCAATGTGTACCAGGCCGGTACCTCCGAGGAAGTTGTGGGCCGTGCCATAACCAAGTTCTCGAGGCGTGAAGATATTGTCCTGGCCACGAAGGTTCGCGGCAGGATGCATGAGGGTCCAGGCGGCGAAGGCCTCTCCCGCAAGGCCATCATGGAACAGATCGATGCCTCGTTGGCCCGCCTGGGCACGGATTACATCGACCTGTATCAAATCCACCGCTTTGACGATGAGGCGCCGGTGGAGGAAACCCTGGAGGCCCTCCACGACGTCATCAAGGCGGGCAAAGTCAGGTACATCGGAGCTTCCTCGATGCATGCCTGGCAGTTCGCGAAGCTCCAGCACGCAGCGGATCTTGGCGGCTGGACCAGGTTCGTCTCCATGCAGAACCAGTACAACCTGCTGCGCCGGCAGGACGAGCCGGAACTCATGGCCATGTGCGCAGATATGGGGGTGGGCCTGGTGCCGTACTCGCCCAACGGCAAAGGCCGGCTGGCCCGCCCGGCAGGGGAACAGAGCAACCGTTCTAGCACGGACAAGGTGGTCCAGGCATTCGACAACGATTACGACGGCCCCGTGATCAATGCGGTACAGGCCGTGGCCGAGGCTCGCGGCGTCACCATGGCCCAAATCGCGCTGGCTTGGGTCCTGCGGAACCCGAACGTCTCGGCCCCCATTGTGGGCGCCACCAAACCGCACCACCTCCAGCAGGCCGTCGAGGCGCTGTCCGTGGAACTGAGCGACGAGGAAGTCAATATGCTTGAGGCCCCGTACGTGAACTACGGCCCGGCGTGGTACTGACACCGCCCCCGGCGGTGAACGGCCCCCGGCGCCGGGAGGACCTGGCAGGTCCTGTCGGGACCGAAGGCGGCAGGCCTACCCTTGGAGCTATGGATTCCCGGTCCGAGATCAGCAGCTTCCTCACCTCCCGGCGCGCCAAGCTCACCCCCGAGCAAGCAGGCGTCCCGCTGTACAGCGGGGCACGCCGGGTCCCTGGCCTGCGTCGCGAGGAAGTGGCGCAACTGGCCGGTGTCAGCGTGGACTACTACGCCAGGCTGGAACGCGGCAAAATCTCCGGCGCATCCCGAGAGGTCATGGAGGCGATCGCCCGCGCCCTGCAGCTCGACGAAGACGAACGCGACCACCTGCTGGACCTCGCCAGGATCACTCAGCGGCGCACCCCGCGACGGAAACCCTCCAACCGCACCACGGTCAGGCCGGGGATCCAGAGCGTCCTGGACTCCATCGATGCCCCCGCATTCGTGCAGAACGCCCGCCTTGACCGCCTGGCCTCCAACAGAATCGGCCGGGCGCTCTACTCGCTCCCCGACGACGGATCCCGCGACCGATTCAACTACGCGCACTACCTGTTCCTTGATGCACGCGCCCCGCGGTTCCATCGTGACTTCGACACAGCCAAACACAACGTGGTGGCGCTCCTTCACGCCGCCACGGCCCGGGACCCCTACGACAGGGAACTCATCGAGATCATCGGCACGCTCTCAACCCAAAGCGAGGAATTCCGCACCCTCTGGGCCTCCCACGACGTTTTCCGTTACCGGTCCGGGCAGAAAATGCTCACCCATTCAGCCGTCGGCGACCTCGAATTCGGCTACGAATCATTCGAGCTCTCCACCGACCCGGGCCTGGTCATGCTCGTATATACCGTTGAACCGGGATCCCCGACCGCCGACGCCATGCGAATACTCGCCAGCTGGACCGTCCAGGCCCTCCACCCCAGTAATGCTTGGATTGACTGATACTCGTCCGCCAGCTGAGGAGATGTCCGCTTAATTCGAAGTGTCGATGCAGCTTGTCGCCGCCGAGATTTACGTCTCGACCAAGGCGTCTCACAACCCATGGGATACGAGACGTCTCAACGAGTGAACAGTCGCCTCGCTGCACTGTCACAGCTTTTCGGCGGAATCCCGGACGTGCGATGGCAAGGGCAATTCTCGTAACTATGTCTTGCAACCTTCGGCAAGAATCGAGTGCTCATCGTTAGTTATGAGACACGTGAGCGCGGGTGGGCAAGAGCTGATCAGTACGGCAGCAGCTAACTGATCGGCAGCAGCCCTATGGGCCACTGGTTGACAAAGTGCAGTGAAGGGGGAGCTCCTCCATGGTTTGCCCTGGGTTCTTCCTTGCTCTCAGCGATGGTGGGCGGTTAGGCGGCTTTGACGAGCGGAAGTTCGTCCCAGTGCGTGGTGTACCGGGGTGAGAGCATGTCCCGTTTCATGCTCCAGTCCGGTCCGCCGCGGATGCCTGCGTGGCCCAGGCCGATGGACCCCCGGCCGTACCGGCGGCTGACGTCCTCCAGGAGGGCGCCGATCCCACGTTCCTCGTGGGCGTTTTCGAAGAGGTGCAGGGGTGGCTGGTTGCCGGTGGGCCGGAGGTCCGTGACCATGATTCCTGCCCTGGCATACTTGACGCCTTCCTGGATGAGGGGCAGCAGGGCATGAGAGGCCCGCGTCAGCAGTACAGGATCAGCTGTGGGCATCGGAAGCCGGATGCACACCGAGGGGTAGGAGGTGTCCCGCGGGTTGTAGTGCGAGGTGCCGGCAAAGGCAGTGAGGACTTTGGCCTGCAGGCCGTGTTTGGCCAACCGGGCGGACGCCTGCTGGCCGTAGACGCTGAGGACCTGCCGCAGGTCAGGCGCCGTGGTGATCGGGGTGGAGAAGGACCGGGAGAAAATCAGCTGGTCGCGGCCGATCCGTTCCTCCTCCATCGGAATGCAGGGAGTGCCCTGGAGTTCGAGGACCGTGCGCATCATGACCACGGAGAAGCGGTCGCGGATCACCACGGGGTCTGCCCTGGAAAGGTCCAGGATGGACTGGATTCCCATCGCGTTGAGGCGTTTGGTGAGCCGGGTTGCCACACCCCAGATTTCGATCACCGACAGCCCGGCCATCAGCGCTTCCCGCACAGGTGCAGGCACTGAGCCCCATTGGCACACGCCGTTGAACGCGGGGTTGTTTTTGGCCCATTTGTTGGCCAGCTTGGCCAGGGTCTTGGTGCCGGCGATGCCCACGCAGACCGGCACCCCGACGTGCCGGCGGCAGGCCTCCTTCATGGCATGGCCGAGCAGCCGCAGTTCCTCGGGGGAGCCTTTGACGCCAAGGAAGGCCTCGTCGATGCTGTAGACCTCGAGCCAGGCGGAGTACCTGCCCAGCAGGTCCATGACACGGGCGCTGATGTCCCCGTAGAGCTCGTAATTGCTGGATCTGGCCACCAGTCCCCATTCCTTGGCCCTGGGCGCGAGTTTGAACCAGGGTTCACCGAGGGGGATGCCCAGGGCTTTCGCTTCGGGGCTCCGGGTGACCGCGCAGCCGTCATTGTTGGAGAGCACCACCAGCGGGCGGCCCTCAAGTGAGGGATCAAACGCGCGCTCGGCGCTGGCGTAAAAGCAGTTCACGTCCACATGCGCGATCTGCTCCATCTGCCGCATGACTGCGGGTTTAGACATGGTGCAGGCACCTGGTGGCCACGCCCCAAATGGTCAGCTCGCTCAGTGCGGAAACGCGGACGTCCGGATAGTTGGGATTCTCGGCCTGCAGGAGCACCCCGGCGGCGGTGATCCGGAGCCGCTTAACGGTCAGTTCGCCGTCGAGCACTGCAATGACAACGGAACCGTCCTTTGGCTCCAGTGCCCGGTTGACGATCAGTTCATCGCCGTCGCTGATCCCGGCGCCTTCCATGCTGTCACCGCTGACGCGCACCACGTAGGTGCTGGTGATGTCCTTGATCAGGTGTTCGTTGAGATCTATCCGGCCGTCAAAGTAGTCCTGGGCGGGGGAGGGGTAGCCCGCGGCAACCGGAACCGGGGAGATCAGCACCGACAGTAGGGAACTACCCGCATCTATCACGCGGGGACCAATAATAACGCGCACAACACACCTTTATTCGAATATATGTTCGATAGGATAAGTGTACGCGCAGGGGCCGACAGAGGGCACTCCATGGCATTGGAAGGGTCCTGGAATGGCCACCTTGTTTAGTGCTGACCGGCTATGTGTGCCTGTTCCCCGACGCCCCACGGCTTGGGTGGTGCAGTGACGGCGGCGACCGCGGCTGCCAGGGCCGGCACATAGAACCAGCCGATGGTTGCTGAAGAGATGACCGTGAAGATGCCAAGAGCGATGGTGGTGGCTACGGGCAATGCGTGCGCCGTTCGCCGCACCAGGAGTGGTAACCCGGCCAATACAACGGGGACCAGCAACGGAACCAAGATGGAAGGCCCCATGACGTCAAACATGGTCGAAGCCGTGACATGGTCCGGCGCTCCGTTGCTCAGGCTCATCGTGCTGTAAACGGGAAATAGGAGCAGCACCAGGGAAGCCCCGGCTGCGAGTGAGAGGGCAATGATCCGGCGGACTCGCTTTGGATCCCAATGGCGTCTCATACAGGCCCCCGAGTGTTGTTGTGTATACCTCAACGAAAGCACTGTTCCAGGGATCCGACCAGACGGTTTATCGGTCATGCGGCCATTAGACTCGGGTGACGTCGGCTTATGGGGGATGCAGATGCGGTATGGAAAAGCTCTATTTATTGTGGCGGCGCTCGCCACTCCACTGGCGGGATGCGAGTACAGCGGGCCGGCCGAGGGGGCGGTGACTTCCCCGGCCCAGACCGCGACCAGGGAACAGCGGTCGATCCAGCAAAACGTTGCCGAAGTGGCGGGTTTACTCAAAGCTTTCCCAACAGACCCGGGGATGCCGTCGGAAACAGAGCCTGCCGGTGAGCTTACGATTGAGCTTGCTCCCGGCGACTATACGGTCAAGAGTGCCTGTGCCGGTGGCAACAGCGCCAATCTCTCCATTGTCCAAGGCGAGCGCCCGCCCCTGACAATGCCCTATACGTGCGACTCGGTCCTGGAACGGTTCGTCCGGCACCCCGGTGGCCCCTTAACCATCAGTGCCACCGTACCCACAGGCAAACCGGCCGCGGCGGGCGTTACCGTACAGCCCAACACGGACGCACGCGCTTCGGAACTGGAAGACCTGCAGGAGTGGTCAGCACAGAGGCTGGGACCCGAGAAACCCGGCCAGCATTATGGTTCCACCGTTTCGGACACAGTCACCAACTACGGAATGACGGCACTCGACCCCGGCACTTACGAACTGCACTTTGTCTGCGAAGGACCACCCGAGGTTCAGCTTTCGGTGTCCGTTCCGTCAGGTGCGGAAGTTCTGGCTCCGGTACGGGTCCCGTGCAACGGAGACCTCTTCAAAACTTCCCTGGAGTTGGTCAGCCAGGACGCAGATTTCCGGATCGACCCAGGTGACCGCACAGTAGGCCGATACGCGTTCAGGCTGGTTCCATCCACGTAGTCCCGTTCCATTCTGTCCCGCCGGATACGGGAGTGCTTCACCGAACCCGTGGTACTTACACAGCGCGTGCCCATCCGGCGGGGTCATCGCCCGGAGGGATGGCCTGGATCCCCCGCAGCAACACAAGTGCGTGCAGCCATTGGCGCTCGAGCGGGCTGAGCGGCCGCACGGACTCGTATCCCGCAAGAAGCGCGGCCCGGGCCCTTTCAGGCGTCGGTTGCCATGATGTGAACCGGGTGCCGAGTAAGACGCATGCGTTCGCGAGGTCGCTGACGCAATGGTCCAGCCCCACCTCGTCGAAGTCCAGAACGGCGATGACCTCCGAGCCTGCGGTCAGTATGTTCGAGGCCCGGTAATCGTTGTGGATCAGCTGTGGCTCGCTGTCGATCGGCGGCAGCGACTCTGTCTGGCGGCGGAGTCTTGCGGACGCGTCCGGCACCCTCCCGGTGTCCTCGTGCTGCAACCATGTCTCTACCCGCCGTCGCAAATCCAGGGACCCTGCCGTGAAGCGCCCCAGCCCGGCCAGCCGGCTGTCACTTTGCATTGCCAACGCGCCATGTAGCCGCGCCAGACACGCGCCGGTCTTTCGAACCGCCGCGTCAGCAGTAATGTCGAGCAGTTCGCCGTCGATCCGCGGCTGCACCGATACGGATACGGAACCGATGATTACCCGGAGCTGCCCGTCAACTGAGGCCAGTGGGGGAGCCACGGGCACGCCCTGCTGGTGCAGCTCTTGGATCAGGTCCGCGGCCGCGGCAAACTTGGTGAACTGATCCTGGGCCCGGGACCACTTCACCACCAACGCTCCCCGGCTCGTGCGAACCCAGGCGATGGCGTTGTCGCCACTGATGACAATCCGCTCGCACGCCTGTACCTCGATGGCCCAGGTTTCAGCGAGGACGTCAGTAAGCCAGCCGGAAGCTTCATCGAAGCTGTCATGACCGAATCTTTCCTGCAGGGCGCTCCTGGGCTCGGCCGATTCCCAAAGCATCGATAACCCGGTTGGAAACATCTTCGAGAGTTTACCCGCATGCCGCATTACTTCCGCAGCGCTGACGCTCGTCCGCCGGGGGAGGGACGGCGCCCCGTCAGGAACCACAGCACTGGTCCCAGCACGGGCAGCGCAAGCACGATCAGAGCCCACACCAGCATGCCTCCGGAGGTGTACGTCCTGTTCCGGGCGATGCTGATCAGGGCAGCAATGATCAGGACTGCGTACGCCATCAGCATGAATCCCAGGATGCCAAAGGTCGGAGTCAGAGGGCCTGCAAGCCCGTTGGCAGCTGATGTCATGATGGTTCCCCCCCCAAGCAGTGCGGCTAGCGGATGCGGTAAACCCTACTGCCCCTGCCAAAAGTCTCAGGGCTGGCGCACGTCCTGCGGCTGGGCTGTGGCGGCTACCTCCTGGATCCGTTCGGTGGCAGCCCAGCTGGCAAGCAGGCGGAGGCGTTCGTCCGAGGGGGAGCCGGGTACCGCGGGGTAGACAGTGAGGGAGAAGCCGGGGTCTTCCGGGAGTTCCATGGCCTCGTAGGCGAGCTCAAGTTCCCCGACCACCGGGTGGCAGAAGATCTTGGTCCCGGCGTAGTGGTGCCGGACGTTGTGGGACGCCCAGCGGGTCCGGAACTCCTCGCTGCGCATGGAGAGTTCTCCGACGAGGTCGGCCAGCCGTTTGTCGAAGGGGTTCCGTCCGCTCTGGGTCCGCAGGATGGCGACGTTGGTGTTGGCCGCCAGATCCCAGTTGGGGTAGAAGTCACGGGAGCTGGGGTCCAGGAAGATGAAGCGGGAGTGGTTGGCAGGCCGGGCAGGGCCGCGGTACATCTCCGAGTACAGGGCATAGCCGAGCTGGTTGGCCGCCACGATGTCCATGTGGTGGTTGCCGATGAATGCCGGGGAACCGGTGATGGAGTCAAGCATGAACTGCAGGGTGGGGCGGACCGCCTTGCGCTGAAGTGGACGACGGCGGGCCCTGCCTGACGGTCCGGCCGCCTTGGCGAGGTTGTACAGATGGTCCCGCTCGGCCTCGTCGAGCCTGAGGGCGCCGGCGATCGCGTCCAGGACGCTTTCGGACGTGCCGGACAGGTTCCCGCGCTCCAGCTTGGTGTAGTAGTCAACGCTCACGCCGGCGAGCATCGCCACCTCTTCACGGCGCAGGCCGGGAACCCGCCGTCGTCCGCCGTAGAGCGTCAGCCCCGCCATTTCGGGACTGATCTTTGCCCGTCTCGATGCGAGGAACTCGCGCACTTCCATCCTGTTGTCCACCCGTCCACGCTACCGCGCAGCAGCACGGCCAGGGAGGTTCTGCGGGAACCCGGATAAGCAGAGCCCTCGCTGGGAAGTGCGTTGCCCTGTTTGATGGAAAGTGCCCCCAAAACCCGGAAGGACACCCCATGCCCGCAGTTGCCATCGACACCCCGATGCCCGCACGTGAGCAGACAGTCGGCCGCCCCTTGGCGGTTGTGCTCGCCCTGCTGACAGTTTTCGGTCCCATTTCCATGGACCTCTACCTGCCTGTCCTTCCAGCCCTCACCATGGAGCTTCAAAGCACGACGTCGGTGGCCCAGCTGACCATCACCGCCTGCCTTTTGGGGCTGGCCGTGGGCCAGTTGATCGCCGGGCCGCTCTCGGACCGGTTTGGCCGCCGGACGCCGTTGCTGATCGGAGTCATCGCGTACACCGTCACATCGGTCCTCTGCGCCCTGAGCCCCATCGTCGAGACGCTCATCCTGGCCCGGTTCGTACAGGGCCTCGCCGGCGCCGTGGGCATAGTGATTGCCCAGGCTGCGGGACGGGACGTGTACTCGGGCGGCAAGCTGCTGCGCTACTACGGGCGACTAACGGTGCTCGGCGGCCTGGCCGCCATCGTCGGCCCGGTCATCGGCGGGCAGCTTGCAACCTTCACGGACTGGCGCGGAGTGTTCCTGTTCCTTGCAGGCGTGGGCGTTCTGATCCTGGTGGCATGCCTGGTGGTCTTCCGGGAGACCCTGCCGGCGGAGCTCAGGGTAAGCGGAGGGCTCCCGCACACGCTCAACGATTTTCGGCAGCTCCTGGCAGACCGGGTGTTCGTCGGCGTGGTACTGATTACGGGGTTCACATACTCCGCTCTTTTCGCCTACCTCAGCGGCGCAACCTACATTCTCCAAGGCTTGTACGGGCTCTCGCCCCAGGGCTATGCGTTGGCCTTCGGCCTGAATTCGCTGGGCTTTATGGTCTTCGGCTTCCTCGGCGGCCGGCTCTCTGAGCGCTGGTCCGAACATGGAACACTGACCCTGGGCCTGATCATGGCGGGATCCGGGGCGCTGGGGCTACTGGCCACCGCGCTGCTGCAGCTGCCCCTGATGGCGATCATCCTGTCCCTCTTCAACATGGTCAGCGGTGTCGCCGTCACCAGCCCGCCGGCAACATCGCTTGCGCTCAAGGATTACCCGGCCATCGCCGGGACCGCCTCATCGCTGCTGGGGCTCGCCCGGTTCGCCTTTGGCGGACTGGCCGCCCCGCTGGTGGGGATCGCCGGCGCTGACAATCCGGTTCCGTTCGGCATCGTGGCGGCCGCCTCCCTCGCTGCCGCCGTACTCTGCCTGGGACTGGTCACGCCGCAGCGAAGCAGCCAGCCTGGTTTGCGCCGGAGCGAGGCCGACGGCGGGACCTGAGCCAAGAGGGGCCGTCTGATCGCCGGCCGCGCAAGTCAGTAGTGGCGGGATCGGTTTTCGGACCACCGTTTCTGCACGAACCAGTAAACTCCGGCGCCCATGGCCAGGAAACCGATGACGCCAACAGCGATGAACTTTGTTGCGATGCCGACGACGAGCAACAGGAGGCCGCCCAGCACGATGAGGATGGGGGCGGCAGCGTCGGCCGTCAGCGGCTGCCCGTACGCTCCAAGGCGCAGCGTCCTTGCCAGTTCGGGGTCTTCGGTGCTGAGGTGCCTTTCCAGTTCGTCGAGCTGGTCCCGCTCCTCGGGGGATAACAACATGAGGAACTCCTGGGTGGTGTGCTTGCAGGGCACGCCCCTGGCTATAGGGGCGTGCCAGGATGCTGCCGGTTTCGGGCTAGACCGCCGTGTAACCACCGTCGATCGGAATGGTGGCGCCGGTGATGAACTTTGCCTTGTCGCTCGCGAGGAAGGTGATGAGGTCTGCAACTTCCTGGGCCTCGCCGACACGGCCTGCCGGGTGCAGTTTTGCATACTGCTCAAGGGTCGGCTCCTCGATGAGCGGCGTACGGATGACGCCGGGGGCCACCGCGTTTACCCGGATGCCCTCCTTTGCGTACATCGTCCCGGCGGCGCGGGTCATGTTGACGACTCCGCCCTTCGAGGCCGAGTAAGCGATGTTGTTCGAGACGGCTACGAGGCCGAACATCGAGGCGAGGTTGATAACGACGCCACCCGTGCCCTGTTCGAGGAGCTGTTCGATGGCGTACTTGTTGGTGTAGAAGACGCCCGAGTAATCGATGCCGTTGGTGCGTTCCCAGTTTTCGATGGTGGACGTGACGACGTCGCCCTCGCCCCCGACGCCTGCTGATGCGACGGCAATGTCAACCCTGCCGAATTCCGCAACCGTCTTTGCGATGGCGGACTGAACACTCTCGGCCTTCGAGACGTCGCCCTGGACGAACTTCGCACCGATTTCGTCGGCAACTTCCTGCGCCTTGGGGTTGTAGTCAAAGATCATGACCTTCGCACCCTCGGAAATGAAGGTCTTTGCTGTGGCGAGACCGAGGCCGGAGCCGCCGCCTGTGATGAATGCCACCCGATTTTCCAATTGCATGAGTCAGTCCAATCTGTCAGTCAAGCGCAGTAACGGTAGTCCCGCGACAAAGCTTTTATATGCTTATGCATATAGTTTAGCAGCTTTACTTGAAACATCAAGTAAATGGAATCAGTCCTCCGACGGCCGCGCTGACTACGTGTTTGGGACATGCAAGGAGGTCTGCCCATCGGATTGGGTAGAAGCCTGGCCCGGCTAACGCTCAGGCGCGAAAAAGTCCGCGCTGGTCACGTATTGCATGGCCTTCACAAACTTCGGATCGCCTGCCCTCGCATAGGCTTCTTCCTCGCTGAGCTCAGCGACCCGGCTGTGGATCCACCAAAGGTTGCCGAACGGATCCCGGACCCTGCCCACCTGGTCGCCCCAGAACATTTCGGTCATGTTCGTTACCGCCGTGGCACCGGCGGCCAGGGCAGCGGCGAAGGTGGCATCGCCGTCGTCGACGTAGACCCGGAGGAAAGCGGGAGTCGGCGGCCAATCCGGGCGTGAATCGAAGGCGAGGATGTTCGAGTCACCGATGCGGGCTTCGGCGTGGCCGATTGAGCCGTCGTCCATTGGAACGCGGAAGGCTTCCTCGGCATGGAACGCGGCGGTAATGAAGTCGAGCAGGCCAGGCGTGCTGCGCGTGATGATCCACGGTTCCACCGACCTGTAGCCTGCCGGGATGGCGCTCACTCCTTCCGCGCGCTTCAGCGGGGCCATCTTGCGGACGGCCTCTGGGGCAGGGTTTTGCGGCTGACCTGTCATGTGCCTGTGGAGTGAGTCGATGGCATACTCCATGCCGGCCGCATATTCGGGCATTTGCCAGCGGCGGCCGGCTTCGTCGTCGGGCACGTCCTCCCTGTGCGACATGATCCACCAGACATTGCCAAGCGGATCCTGGATGCGGGCACCGCGGTCACCCCAGGCGCTGTTGTCCAGGACAGAAACTACGGTGGCACCCGCGGCGAGGGCGGCGTGGAAGGTGGCATCGGCGTCGTCCGTGTACAGGCGAAGGTACGACGGCGTGGCTGGCCAGTGCGGGCGGGCATCGAAGGCAAGGACTACTGAGTCGCCGATCCGCGTTTCCGCGTGCCCGACGCTGCCGTCCTCGCCGACGACGCGGCCGATTTCCTGTGCACCAAAGGCAGCTGTCATGAATTCGAAGAGGGTGCTGGTGTCCCGGGTGATGAGCCAGGGGCTGACGCTGGAGTAGCCGGCCGGGACGGTGCTGATGCTGGGGTTTGCCGTGGTCATGACGGTCCTCTCCGTCGAGGTTCTTTGGTGTTAGGGTACGCGCGTTGGGGCCAGGATTGGCTCCGGAAATCAGTGCCCCACTCGATTGCTGACCGAGGCAGTCGCGGCTAGCCGTAATCCCGCAGCAAAGAGCCCGTCTGCTGGGCGCATTGGCCGATCCGCGCAAGATGCGCCACTGCCAGTTGGGGCAAGCGGCGGACGGGGTCAGCGTAGGTATCCTCGTCGCGGAGTGACCTCTCCAGGTCCAACGCAAGGCCAGCGAGGCGTTCGGCACCCACCATCTGGCTGGAGGTTTTGAGGCTGAGGACTGCATCGAGTGCACCATCCAGGTCCCCGGTGGTCAGGGTCAGGCGAAGCTTTTCGATCCTGTTGGGCAGGTGCGCGATGTAGTTCCTTACGAAGGCACGCCACACTCCTTCATCCTCATCCAGCTCCGAGCGCAGCGCGTCCAACACGGACCGGTCAACCAGCGGCCGGATGTACCCGTCAGGCTCCGTCATGACGTGCCCACGTCCGGGGCGCGCACGTGCAAGCAAATCTGGACCCAACGTTCATGACCCCTCCTGAACCTTGAACGCCGAACGGTCCCCCAGAACTCCTATGGACCATACACAGCCCGGGGAAGGGAAGCACGAGTAGTCAGTACTCTATTTTCTAAAACCGGCCCACGTTCCGGGCCTCTGTCCCGGTAGCCTGCTGAAGGGGTTGCAGCTTGGGCCAGGACCCCTGTCCTTCTCCTGAGGCGAAGGGTACTCTAGGCGGAATCGCTGACCTGGCTAGGGTCTCAGGGGTACGTGGGGGAAGGACGGCACGAGGGAGATGACACTCAAAGACGAGTGGGACCGGCTGGATCCGGAGACCCGCCAGTGGCTCTTGGAGAATCCGGGATGTGTGATGTTGCCCCGCACGGTCACCGCACGGATCAAACAGCATTCCGTTGGGCTCATAGAAACCGATAACCATGGCCAGTTGATGCTTTCCCGGGAGGATCTGGATTTCATCCGGGAAAAGGCACGGACGTGAGTGCACGATTGCTGGGCAAAGCCGGTCGGCGCGGAGGACCTTATATCAGCGCCAGCAATCCTGATCACGCGATCTCCTGGACCGAAGGGGGATGAGATGGACAAATACGACGTGAAGATGGCCTTGAAGGCTTGCTACTCGGCCAGACCAAGGGATTTCTCCATCGTCGATGTTCCGGAAATGCAGTTCCTGGCGGTTGACGGGCAGGGGGACCCGAACTCCTCGCAGTCCTACAGCGAGGCAGTCGAGGGTCTCTTCTCCGTGGCCTATACGCTGAAATTCCACAGTAAGGCCGTTCACGGGAGGGACTTCACAGTCGGGCCCCTTGAGGGCCTGTGGCGGGGAAGCGAGGAGGACTACATACGGCGGGACAAGGTCAACTGGAAATGGACCATGATGATCCCACAACCGGATTGGATCGGAGCGGATACGCTCGCCACTGCCAGGGAAAAAGCATGGTCAAAAAAGCGGCTGCCGGCCATTCAGGAGCTAAAGCTGATGAGCCTGCATGAAGGCCCCTCCGTGCAAATCCTGCATGTGGGGCCATACGACAACGAAGGGCCCGTTCTGGCCCGGCTGCACCATGAGTACATGCCGAACAACGGGCTGGCGCGTAACGGGGATCACCACGAGATCTACCTGAATACCCCCGGACGCACGGCACCGGAGAAGCTGAAGACCATCCTCCGGCAGCCGGTCAGGAGCCTCGACGCAGACTAGGGTTACCGGGCGGTTCCCCCCCGTCGGGACGCTCATGCGCCCTCGCTGCCCGACGGAGCACCACGCAACTAATGGCCGGCATAACTTCACAGGAGATCTGGGTGCAAGCAAGATCCTTCGAGAGGTTGGTTGTATGTAATCTATACCGATGATGATGCCTCTAAGTGAGATCAGACGCATTAAGGAATCGGTCGATCCGGAGTGGCGTTCGACTGTTGCCGACGACGTAGCCAGCGCGTGGGGTCTTGATCCTGGGACTGCCAGATGGTGGAGGTCCAGCGCCAGTCACGTCTTCGTGGTCCCCGGCGCTCCGCGTCGGTTTCTTCGGTTTGTGCCCGCGGATACGGAAGCCGCCCGGCGGTTCCGGCAGGGTGCCGAACTGGCAACCGACTTTCCGCATGTCGATGGCCTTTGGGTCGCACGTCCTCTGCCGTCAGGCTCAGGCGACCGCGTGCCAACCGTCGACACGTCGTTTGGCCCAATGTCAGCGATGCTCGTGGAGGAAGCCCCGGGCATTACCCTCGACGTACAGTCCCTCACGCCGGCACGGGCCCGGGAATGGGGCCAGGCGCTGGCGCGATTCCACGCCGCTGCTCCTCGCATTGATTCCACTGAGCCTCACATTTACTCTGATGAAGGCCTGCTGGCCGGACCCCTTGCACACCTGCACGGGCTCCTCGGATCGAGTGAACCCACACACCGACAGATGACAATGCACGGTGACTTCGAGCTGGACAACCTTCGGTTCTCCGACGCCGGCGTGGCGATCTTCGATTTCGACGAGTCAGGCTACGGCCCCGCTGCATGCGACATCGCTCTTGCGACCCGTGCGCTGCACGGTGAGGAGGGCGCTGACCCCGAACCCGAGCTTTATGCAGAGTTCCTCATCGGATACCGCAGCCAGAACGGGTTCACCGAAGAAGAGGAAGCAGCGGTAGAAACATACTCACTGCACCACTCCGCCCGGCGCGCCCAGGATTGCTCAATCCTTGACGAGGGTTTTCGACCCTCAGATCCGCTGTGGCAGCAGGAACTCCACGACGAAATCCTGGCGGGGAACGCCTGGCACCGCAGCAAGGTCATGTCCGCTGTCCGCGAGTTGGGACATGACGCGGACTTCTTTGAGCTGGAGCACTGACTAGTCCGCTGAGCCTCCGGCTGGACCGGAACCCTACTTGCCCTTCCCGTTGCCGCGGGCCCCGTTGTCGTTGCCCTTCCCCGGTTTGTCGCCGGGTTCCGACTTCGGCTCCTCCGCATCCTCATCCGGCTCAGCTTGAGGTTGAGGAGCGGGCACCGGTGCCGGAGCAGGCGCCGGCAAGGGCGCTGTGGGCGCGGGATTAGCTTGTGTCTGGCCGGCAGCACCGTTTTGGGTGTCAGCGCTGGCTTGTACGGCCGCAGCCTCAGCGGCTTGACGGATCAAGTTTTCCAAGTCGGCCCGGACCAACTCCAGCGCGCCCAGGATTTTCTGTTGCCTCGCCACGGAAATCCCGCCGGCGGCAGCGTGGGCGGCAACTTCACTGGCCACGCCATTAAGGTTTTCCAAGGCCCGGGCGTAGTCTCCTGCGGCAGCCGACTGGTGAACCGGGATCAAAAGGGACTGAAGCGCTTCTGCCGTGTCCGCCTGCAGCTCCTCGCTCCGCGGAGACGCCGGCAGGAACCCGAGCAGGATAGCCAGCAGAATGACAATCGGAAAGGCGGTCACACTGGAACGGCGGGGCAAGGGGGCTAGCGCCTGAGCCATACGTTCAACTCCTCGCATCGGCCCTTGGAAGGGCGGGCACAACGGAAATTCATCACCGCTGCCTTCGGGGACAACGCCCTTGATCGGCGACAATCCATGATTTAATCAGCATGCTTAGTATATGCGACTGCTGGGGCCGCTGACTGCTACTTCCTTGGATTGTTGTGACAGGAGAACGCATGCCCCTGGCTTCGCCGCTGCCCCCGGCCGGGCGCCATTTCCGGCCGCCGCTGCACCGTCGTAGGAGGCTGTCCCTGATCTGGGGAGCGGTGGCGCTGGTCATCCTAACCAGCATCACGTTCGCAGTTGTCCGCTGGGTGCCGGGGCCGTGGGTTGAGTCGCCGGTTGTCCCAGCTGTGGGGACGCCGGACAGCGCGGCAGCCATCCCCGAGGACCTGGCGAACAGCATTGATCGGATCCTGGGCGACGCGGGCGACTATCGCGTCGGCGTCGCGCTGTCCGGTGTTGACGGCGGCGAGACACGCACGTTCGGTGATAATTCGCCGTTCGCGGCTGCCAGCACGGCGAAACTCATCACCGCAGCGGCCTACTATCACCTGGTGGAAACCGGCGAGGCCACGCTGGATGAAAAGCTGGGGGACTACGACGCCGGCTTCCAGGTCGAGGCCATGATCAACACCAGCAGCAACGACTCCTGGCTGTTGCTGATGGACGCGATCGGATATCCGCGGCTCATTGAATACGCCGCCTCGATTGGCATCGTCTACGATCCGCAGGAAAACACCCTGACGCCCGGGGAAATGGCCGTGTTCCTGAAGAAGCTGTACGCCGGTGAGCTGCTCAACCGCGAGGACACTGAGCAGATGCTCGGCTACATGCGGAACACCAACGATGAAGTACTGATCCCCGCCGCAACCAGGCCGGACATTACCGTCCATCACAAGTACGGGCAGCTGGACGGCAGCCTCCATGACGCCGCGCTGCTGACCTTCCGGGAGGCAACCTACGCGTTGGTGATCTACACGGAAAGCGCTGACAGCTCGGACGAGGCGGAGAGGACCGAGCTGATCCACGAACTGACGGAGACCGCCGTCGACGCCCTCTTCCCGCCCGCGCCGCCAGGTCCGTAAACGGCCGGGTCCATAGACATTGGGCTACTCCGAGCCGGGTACTGGCGGATGCCGGTGCTTGTGGTGCAGCGCGTAACTGTCAAACACGTCGGATGACGTGGTTCCCGGATGGCCGAATTTGCCGCGGAGAACCTCTGCGAGATCGTCCAGCGCCGCATACAGCATCCGCCCGGCAAACTGGAGGTCCGGGTTCTTGCTGCCTTGGGCATCGGCTGCCAACTGCTGTGCGTAAGCAACCGTGGCCGGCAGGGAGCCTCTCTGCTCGGCCTCATGGAAGTAGTAGGTTTCATGGAACGAGAGCAGATCTATGCTGACGGCTGCCACGTTTCTGGCCAGCGATTCGAGCAGTCCGGCGGCATGCTGCGGATTCAGCGAGGCCACCCCCTCAGAACCTGCGGCTTCCCGGAAGAGGTTAAGATCATGGGCAAGCGCCCGCCGGCGGATGAGGGCGGGGTACATTTGCAGGATCCAGGAGACCGTGGCGGTCAGCAACCCGAATCCAGTGACTGCCTGGAACGACGCCACGAGCCGGAGCAGCGGATGGGCGGCCACGATTTCGCCGAACCCCACGGTGGACAGTGTGACCAGCGAGACGTAGAGCGCCTCTGTGAAGTCGCCGTGCTGCGGCACACTCTCCGCGTAAACGAAACCTTCTGGCAGGTGGGGCAGGTACAGCAGGGCCCAGCCGATGGCAGCGAGCCCAGCCCAGGCGGCGATGACAGCAGCCATGGCCAATGGTGCGGCGATGGTGGAGGCCCGGCCTCTGAGCTTTCTGGTGAGCAGCCATAGTCCGCGCATGATTGCCCGGCTTACGGGTCCGGAACCGTGCGGATAAAGGAGCGTGCGGAAGACGTCGGCGAGCATCAGCAGGATCAGTCCGGCCCCCAAAGCCGTCAGGAGCACATCGCCGAAGTCCATGCCTCATCTTAAGGGTCGGGTTCATTCCCCGGCGGGACACGCCGCCTCAGCGGGTAACCGCAGGCAAACGTGGGTACGGTTCCCACATGCAGAAAATTTCGATTGACGCCCTGGCCCGTCAGCAGATCGAGGCGGCCGTGGCGGCGCCCAGCGGCCGGGCCGCCGATACCGCCTTCGGTGGGCATGAAAAGACGCTCCGGCAGACCGTGATGGCGTTCCGCGCGGGCACCCAGCTCAGCGAACACCAGAACCCCGGCGAAGCGACTGTTTTTGTGCTGAAGGGAAACGTGTGGCTGAAGTCCGGCGGGAACTCCTGGCAGGGCAAGGCCGGGGACCTGCTGATCGTGCCGGATGGGCTCCACAGCCTCGAAGCGGAAGAGGACTCCGCGGTGCTCTTCACCGTGGTCAAGACAGACCGCCTAGTACAGCTGCCGGTTTAGGGAGTGCGACGGCGGCGCCTGGCTTCGCCCTACGCAACCTCTGCCTGTGGGCCCGCCCGCGTCCGAAGGAGCAGCAGCACCGTTCGGGGGAGCGGCAACACAACAGCCAGGGCGAGCACCGGCACCAGCGAGACGCCGACGTCGGGAAACTGGCGGATGATCACCGCCAGGTCCGTCTCGAACCGGGCGGGGGCGTAGACGAAGCACAGCCACAGCGCGAACGCGTCAAGTGCCAAGGCCCCAACAGCCACCACCGCGGGCAGCCACCGCCTCCCGGCGGCACGCCGCCGGAACAGGACGGACAGCGCAAGCCAGAGGCTCAGCAGCTCCGCCACCAGCAGCGCCAGCGCCACCGCCCAGCTGTAGCGCTGCAGCCAGTCCTCCTGGACAACTGCCAGCACCGGCGGCCCGCCGTGGAGAATCCGAAGGATGTTCGTGTCGATGGACTTGAGCCGGGAGGGGGCGGAGGCGTCGTTCCCGTTGATCACCAGGGCCACCCCCAGCCGGGAGTCCGGAACCATGGCCAGGTAGGTGTGCGTGTTGCCCCATTCGCCCTGGTGCTCCAGCAGCAGTGGCAGATCGCCGTCGTCGGACTCTGACGGGCCAACCGATTCCACCAGCGGGCGGGTGAACCAGCCCATGGCGTACCCCTTGGAGGCGTCCACCTGCACCCGCGGCTGGAACATTGCCCTCACGCTTTCAGGCTGGAGGATGTGGCCATCACCGTACCGCCCATCGTTGAGCAGGGCCATTAGCTCGTGGCCCAGGTCCTCAGCGGAGGAGTACATGGTGGTTGACGGCATTCCCGTGGCGGGTGCGGGCACATCGGTCTGGAGCCAGAACGAGCCGAACCAGAGGGAATAGCCGGCGGCCAGATTGTCTGCGCGGGCAGCGGCCCGGGTGGGATGGCTGTGCGGCATTTCCAGTGGTTCGAAGACGTGCTGCTCCATGTAGTCCGCGAACGGTTGGCCGGAGACAGTCTGCACCAGGAGCCCCAGGATGTTGTAGTTGGCATTGGCGTATCCGAACTCCGCTCCGGGGGTGCCGGCCAGGGGAGCGCCTGCCAGGGCCCGCACCCCTTGTTCGAGCGCCGCGGGGTCCTGCGCGTTGGAGCCTTCGAACGCCGTATCCCCGGAGGACATGCCGCTGGTCTGGTGCAGCAAATGCCGGACCGTGATGGCGGAGGCGCGGCTGTCTTTCAGGGTGAACCAGGGCAGGTAGGTCTGAACCGGCTCGTCCAGCGCCAGTCGGCCGGCCTCAACCTGCTGCATCACGGCGATGGCTGTGAGTGACTTGCTGGTGGAAGCCAGCAGCACCGGCGTCTGGGCGGTCATGGGCCTGGCTGAATCGTCGGCCATTCCGAACGCCGCAGAGTGCACCTGCAGGCCATGCTGGACAACAACGACGGCGGCGCCGGGAATGTCCAGCGTGTCCAGCTGATCCTGGAGGAAGAGATCCAGCGCGTCGTAAGCCTGGTCCGGATGCGGACCCTGCGTTGGGGCGCTTTCGGCGATGGCAGCGGCCGGAATGCCCAGGCCAAGGGCGGCGGCGGCAAGGATGCCCGACAGAAAGCAGCGCGCTGACCAGGAAATCTGTCGCATGCCCGCACCTGCACTTCGGCTGTCCGTCTCTTCACGGTAAAGCGCGGACGGAGGGAAAACAATGCATTTGGTGCCTGGAAAAGGGGAGTACGACGGCGGCGCCCGCCGCACAAAGCGCGGCCCCTGAAGATTCTGGCTCCGGAGTTGCAAAAGGGCTGTTCCGCAGCTGGCCCGTGCCGTTAGGGTGATCACGGGCGGTGCCGCTGAAGGAATCGCCCGGTTGGGTGATCAGGTGCCGGTAACGGAGCTGATCCTAGCGATTCGATTCTCGGGAGGAAGCATGACCAGTCCAGAGCAGGATCCGAGCCAGGAGGAAGGCCCCGCGGACGGTGGCGCGGCAGGCGTCCCCGGCATGCATGATGGCGGTGCCGACGGCGGCGCTGACAGCGGAGCCGATGGGGGAGCCGACAGCGGTGCCGGCGGTGGGGCCGATGGAGGAGCTGACAGCGGCGCCGATGGGGGTGCCGACAGCGGTGCCGATGGAGGCGCTGACGGGGGAGCCGACAGCGGTGCCGGCGGTGGTGCCGATGGAGGAGCTGACAGCGGTGCCGACGGAGGGGCCGATGGGGGAGCCGCAGAACGGGGCATCTAAATTTTGAGCACCACCCGCACGGACTTTCGGGACCCCGACGCACTGGAAAGCGGCGGGGTCCTGGAAACACGCCTTATCAACATTGGCCGTGAAAGGTTCGCCGGCGACATCTGGGGGCGCACTGCGCTGCTCACGCGTGGCGCCAGCGACTTCTCCGATCTGTTCTCCGCCCAGGCCGTGGACGAACTGGTCTCCCGCCGCGGACTGCGCACACCCTTCCTCCGCGTTGCCAAGGGAGGCACTACGTTTCCCGACTCGTCATTCACCTCTCCCGCCGGTGTCGGCGCCACCATCTCTGACCAGCTCGACGACACAGCCCTTTGGCGCAAATTCGCGGACGGTGCCACGCTGGTGCTGCAGGCACTGCACCGCACCTGGGAGCCCGTCTCGGACTTCAGCAGCAGGTTGAGCACCGAGCTGGGACATCCCGTGCAGGCCAACGCCTACATCACGCCGCCTCAGAACCGTGGCTTCGACGATCACTACGACGTCCACGACGTCTTCGTCCTGCAGATTGGGGGGACCAAGCGCTGGATCATCCATGAGCCGGTCCACCCGGACCCGCTGCGTGACCAGCCCTGGACCGACCGCCGCTCCGCCGTGGCCGAGGCCGCGAAAGGCGAGGCCTATATCGATACGGTGCTTGAGCCAGGGGACGTCCTCTACCTGCCGCGTGGCTGGTTGCATGCCGCTCAGGCGCAGGGCGAGGTCTCCATCCACCTCACGCTCGGAATCCACAGCTGGACCCGCTATGCCTTGGCCGAACAGCTGGCGCAGGCCGCGCTCGCAGCGCTGTGCGACGATCCCGAGATGCGCCGTACGTTGCCATTGGGCGTGGACGGGCCAATTGGGGAGGTCGACGTCGTCCGTAAGCGTCTCGCGGCCGCCCTCGCCGAGGCTGACACCAGTTCTTTGTTCCACCGCACCCGGCGGGGTCAAGGCCGGCCGGCGCCGCTGGGACCGCTGGCCCAGCTCGCGGCTGTCGACGGCCTGGATCCCAACTCTGTGGTCCGGCTTCGCGATGCACTGGAGGCACGGCTAGAGGGATCGCGCCTGACCACGCGCGTGGGCTGGCTCGACTTTCCAGAGGCCGAGCTGCCGTCTGTAACCCGTTTGCTCGACGGGGAGATTCACGCCGCCGGTGACCTCGGCGTCGAACTCGTTGAAAGACTGTTGCGCGCGGGGGTCCTCGTTCCCGTTGAACAGTGATCCAACCAGTGACTTCGCCACGGTGGCGGCCACGGAGCGCTTCTTCTGCTCTGAAGGCGCGCGGTTGCGCGGCGACCCGATTGCAGGCACGGCGTCGCACGGCGTCGTGTGGGTCCTCATCGAGTACCGGGGCGGGTGGCCGCTCAATGGCTTCGAGGGCCTTGACCTGAAGCCTGAGACCAAAGCACTCGTGCTTTCTGCGGCGAAGGCCGCGCGGGCGAGGGTGCTGCTGGTGAGGCGAGCCGGTCTCCGCCGCCGTGAGGGTCAGAGCCGTTGGGCTGTGCTGCGCCATGAGGATTCAGGCGCGTATCGTCAGCAATGGGGAACGTGGAGCCGGGACGAGGATCTGGCGGAGATTGCCACAGCCCTCAGCCTCCCCGGAACGCCCGGCCATCCGCCCGTCATCCTGGTCTGTACCCACGGTCAACGTGACCAATGCTGTGCCGTGTGGGGACGGCCCGTGGGACGTGCACTGAGTGAGCGCTGGCCGGAACTGGTGTGGGAATGCTCGCACGTAGGCGGTGACAGGTTCGCCGCAAACGTTGTGGTTGCGCCCGACGGCGTCTATTACGGGAATCTGGACGCGGAGTCGTCCGTCGCCACGGTCGAAGAACACCTGGCCGGCCGTATCCACGCGGAGTACTTGCGCGGATACACGGATCTCGTCCCAGCACAGCAGGCCGCTGTCGCGGCCACGCTCAGACGTTTCGGCCCGGCCGGCCGGAACGACTACAGGGTGGTCGAGACCTCCCGCGACGGTGATCGTTGGCGGATCCGCATCACCGGCCGCCCGCCCCACCCGGTGAGTGTCGACGTTGAACTGGACGCCCGCCGCGCACCACCCAGCCAACTGACCTGCCGCGGGCCGGCGGTGAGCTCTGCCCTGGTCTACGAGCTCACTTCGATCTCGGCAGTCTGAAGCCAGTGGCGATCGACGCGCCGAGGACTTCTTATGACCGTTACTCGGGCGTCGCTGAATGCGCTCGGCGCTCGAGCGCGTCTCTGATGTGGTGCATGTTGGCGGCCTCGTCGCGTCGCGAGACTAAAAGAAAGACGGGGAAGAGGAGCCTGAACCAGCCATGGGGGCGTGGCACGAACTCCACGTCGAGGCGGGTTCCTTCCGGAACCGGTTCGAGGCGGCAGGTGAAGGTAACCTCAAGTGGCCCTCCGTTGTGCATCGTCCAGGTGCGTGGCCGCTCATAGGCGACGGTCTCCATTTCGATCAGCGGGCTGCCCTTCCACTGCGCCCGGTACCTGGTGCCGAGCCCGGCAGGCCCCTCGGTCACCTTCTCCATCATCATGCACTTCGGGTTCCACTCCAGCTCAGCGCGGTGGTCGGACAGGTAGTCGAACGCGTCCTCACGCTTGCACCGGATCACAACGGAATTTCTGATGACGGACATCGGAGCTCCTTGGCCGACTTTTTCACTAGAGTGTCCACTAGTGGTTTCTCTAGTAGACTGCTCCACGTGCCCCAAGTCAAGCCCTCCCATAAGCAGACTCGCGCAGAGCGTGCCAAGGAGACCCGACGACGCATGCTGGCCTCGGCCCGCGAGATGTTCGTCTCCCAGGGCTACTCTGCGACCACTATGGAGCAGATCGCCGCCGCGGCCGGTGTCGCCGTCCAGACGGTCTACTACACGTTCCGGACCAAGGGCCAGCTGCTCTGCGAGGTCGTCGAGGTAACGGCTGCAGGGGAAGAGGACCCGACCCCCGTCATTCAGCGCCCCTGGGCCCAGGCGATGCTCTCGGCGACCTCTGCGCAGCGCGTGCTGGCGCTCGGCGTCGAGCACGGCACCGCCATCTTCGAGCGCGCAGCTCCGCTGTGGCCAGCGGTCCGGGCCGCCACCGAGGCCGACAGCTACGTCGAGCAGTACTGGACCAATGTCACTGCCGGCCGCCGGGCGGGCCAAGCCAGGATCATCGCCCGGCTCGCCGAGCTGGGTGCACTGCGCCCGGACCTTGACCGCCAGCGAGCTACGGACGTTGTGGTCCTGCTGATCGGGCACCAAGTCTTCAGCGAGCTGGTCCAGGACTCGGGGTGGAGCGTTCCCCAGTACAAGGCCTGGCTCTTTCAGACCCTCGTTCAACAACTCCTGAAGCAGACCCGGCTTGAGGCGGGAGCGGTCGACGACCTCTCATTCGCGGCGCACCTGCCCTGACGCCGCCGTCGTCGATCTTCTAAGCGGCCTGCTCCCGGTTCCCGCGGAACGCAACCCGAAGGGCGCCCCGGAAGGACAGCCGGCTCCTCCGGCTCACCACAATTACGGCCGCTAGGCCGGCCAGCAGGACCACGATGCCGCCGCCTGCAACGGACCAGCGGGCACCGAATTCGCTGCCAATCCACCCCATCAGGGGTGCGCCCAGGGCAGTCCCGCCCTGAAGCACGGCCAGGTACAGGGCCAGCACGCGCCCCCGGAACTGCGGCTCCACCGACAATTGGATGCTGGTGTTGCAGCTGTTCAGGAACGTGATGGACGCCAGGCCAACGGGGATCAGGAGAACCGCATACGGCCAGAACGACGGCGAGACGCTGCCCACCAGCGTGAAGAACCCCAGCCCCAGCGCCCCGCCAAGGAGGAAGCGCAGCCGCGGTCCGGCCCTCCGCGCCGCGAGCAGTGCTCCCGCGAGGGTGCCGACGGCCATGATGGAGCCGAGCAGTCCGAATTCGCCGGCGCCGACGCCGAACTCCGTGGTGGCCATCAGCGCGTTGGTGATGGGGAAGTTCATGCCGAACGCGCCCAGGATGCCCACCAGGACCATGATCAGCACCAGGTCAGGGCGGCGCCGCACATAGTTCACGCCCTCGGCCACCTGGTGTTTGCCGCCGCCTGACCGGGCCACCGGCACCAGCTCGGAGGTGCGGATGAGGAACAGGGAGATGATGACGGCGGCGTAGCTGGCCGCGTTGAGCAGGAAGACCGGGCCGGTACCCACCCAGGCGATGAGTACACCGGCGACGGCGGGGCCGGTAAGCCTGGCGGTGTTGAAGGAGGCGGAGTTCAGGGCCACGGCATTGAAAATGTTGTCCTGTCCCACCAGTTCGGAGACGAACGCCTGGCGTGCCGGGGCATCTATGGCGCTGGCTATGCCCAGGCAAAGGGCAGCCAGGTAGGCGTGCCACAGCTGGGCGGTGCCGGTGACCACCAGGAGTCCGATGGCCAAGCCTGTCAGACCCATGGCCAGCTGGGTCCAGAGCAGGATGATGCGTTTACGGTAGCGGTCGGCCAGCACCCCGCCGTAGGGGCCCAGCAGCAACATGGGCAGGAACTGCAGCGCGGTGGTGAGGCCGACGGCGGCACCTGAGTAGTTGGTGAGGACGGTCAGGACCAGCCAGTCCTGGGCGATCCGCTGCATCCACGTGCCCACATTGGACACCAGCGCACCCCCGGCCCAGATCCGGTAGTTGCGGTTCTCCAGGGCCCGGAACATGGCACTCATCGGCCGCTCATCTTCTGCATGATGCCGGCGGCGCGGCTGAGGATGACCCTGTCCTCCTCGCTGAGCCCGGCCAAACGCTGGGCAAGCCACGCCGTCCGCTCGTTGCGGGCTTCGGCCAGGACGTCCTTGCCGGCGTCGGTGATGTCCACCCGGACCTGCCGGCCGTCGTCGGGGTGGGCGGACCTTGAAACGAAGCCCTGGTCGGAGAGGGCATTGACGATCCGCGTCATGGACGGGGCCTGCACATGCTCGCTTTCGGCGAGTGCGCGGAGGGTGCTGGGGCCATTGCCGTTCAGGAGGGCCAGCACCGTGTACTGCCCGGGGGTGATGACGTCCCCGGTTGCTTCGACCCGGAGCCGGCGGGACGTGCGCATCACGGCCGTCCGCAGGTCAATCGCCAGAACGTCCGGCCTGGTGGGGCCCGACGCCTCCTGGTCCGCAGTCCCTTGGTCCGCCGTTTCGATGGTGCTCATGATGCCGCTGCTCCTCTTGGCCGTGCGTCCCGGCCCCTCTTCCTCGTCAAATACTTAGCAATGCTAATTAGCTACGCTAACCATTATGCTCCTGATGTGGGAAGGGTGCAATCGGGGGTTCAGCGCGTCAACCGGTCAACGCTTCAGGCGGTCAGCGCGCGGCAGCCTGCCGGCGGGAGATCCGGCGTGAGATGAAGGCGGCGGGAAGGATCAGGAACCACAGGTACGGAGTGTTGTTGGTCAGGATGAATGCGGCCGGGATGCTGAGGAGAAACACGGCCGGCGCGGTCATCCTGCCCCGGAACACCCGCCAGTGCTCCTGGGCATCCACCGTCTTATCTGTCAGGCCCCTGCGCCAGGCATAGGTCCACATGCCGGCAAGCGTGAGATACACCCCGGAGATGGCGGCGGCGTAAAGCACACTTGGCCAAGGGCTCGCGTTTCCGCCGTAATCACTGAGTATTGAGGTAGTGGCGGGCACCATCACGATGAAGAACAGCAGCAGCATGTTCAGCCACGCCAGCTGCGGGTTGAACTCGCGGATACGGAAGAAGTCCGTGTGGTGGGACATCCAGACGCGGGCGATGATCACGAAGGACAGCGCAAAGGCGATCAGCTCAGGTATTCCGTCGATGAGTTCGGCAGTCAGCCGTTCCGGTGGAATTCCTGCGGGAACCTTCAGGTCCAGTGCCAGGAGCGTCAGGGCGATGGCGAACACCGCGTCGCTGAAGAACACCATGCGTTCAAGCGGAACCGATTTATCCAAACCGCAATTCCTTCCCTCGAGCAGCCGCCCTTGCGCGATAGTTCAGTCGATGGCCTCGATGGCCTCGATGCCTTGCCGCTTGAGGTCTTCAAGGCGGTCCCGCATGTGTTGAAGCACCTGAGGGGAGTGTGGCTGCCAGTTCAAGACCCCGTCAAGCACCCGCAGTGGAGGATCCCGGCTACACGCTGGATAGCTGGCCGCTGCCGGCCGATTGATTTCTTCTAGAGCGAGAGCGCGCGACACGCTAATCTGGGCGCACCCCCAAGCAAAGGAGAGCCCCGTGGGCAAGGTGGTCATGTACAGCTCGGTGTCGGTGGACGGCTTCATCGCGGACGAGAACGACCAGCCCGGACCGCTGTTCGACTGGTTGACCAGCGGTGACGTTCCGTTGGACGAGAGCGGCGCGTTGAAAGTGTCGCAGACGTCCTACGACTACACGCGGCCGTACTGGGACCAGATCGGGGTGACAATCGTCGGCCGCCACGTCTTTGACATGACGGACGGCTGGGACGGGAAGCCTCCGGGCGGGATCGACCACGTGGTCGTCGTGACGCACCGGCCCGAGCCCGAGGGCTGGGACCCCGAGGCGCCGTTTCACTTCGTCGACGGCGTCGAGGCAGCCGTGGCCAAGGCGCAGGAGCTTGCGGGCGAGCGCATGGTGGAGGTCGCCGCTGGCGACGTCGGTGGCCAGGTGCTTGCCGCGGGCCTGATCGACGAGGTGCGCATGGACGTCGTCCCCGTCGTGTTCGGGTCCGGCAAGCGATACTTCGGGTCGCTCCAGGCGCAGCACCTGTTGGAGGATCCTGACGTGGTGATTCAGGGCAACAGGGTCCTTCACCTGCGCTTTCAGGTGCGCCGTTGACCAATTTTCGGAAAGCTTGATCGGCGCGGCGCCAGGCCGTTTGGACGAGTTTAGTTCTGGCAGATCATCAGCAGATTTCCATCGGGGTCTTTGAAGTTGAACCATTTATCAAACTGGATGTCCGCCACCTCGGCACTCTTTAACTTCATGTGCTGGTGCGCCGTCCGGATATCGCTCGTGTTGAGAACGACGGCGGCAATTTGGAAGACGGCGTCCCGGGAGTAGATCTTGCTGTCCAGGATGAGCCCCGCGCCTTCCATGGGAAGGACGTAAAGGTGGTCGTGCAGGATCTCCCCATCGGCAGGAACCCCCAGCACGTCGCAGTACCAGTCCCTGGCCTTGTGAAGATCGCTGACCGGAATGAAAACCATGCCTATCTGAGCAGCTATCGGGTTCATGCCGGGTCCTTTGGGTCGTCAAAGAGGTGAATCGCCGCGGTGCCCCGATGGCTGATGCTGCTTACTATTGCACGGCGATGAGTACCGCCACAAGGATTGAGGAAAACGATTGCCGTATGTTCTCCCACGTTTGGCAAGACGCCGGTTGCGTGGAATTCTTTGTCGGGCTAAGCCAGCCGGGGCGTCTTGTGACCGCACGGACTGAACCCGCCGCTGCAGGCCAGGAGCAGGTGTAACCTTCAGGAAGATCAATCAGCCTGAGGGGGCAGCGCATGAATCATCCACCCACTTCGCACACCGGTACCGCCGTCGTCGAAACAGTGACACTCACTGGCTGTACAGCGTGACGGGTGGCTGGAAACTCATCGTCGCCCTCGCTGCTGTCCTGGGCGTGGGCACCTGCGCTGCGCTGGGTTTCCTCGCGATGGCATTGTTCGTCCCGCAGCCGGGAACCCTTAAGGTGCTGGACAGGGCGGCGTCCGAGCGGGACGTCCTGGCCGGTGACTTCGGATCCATGTCCTCGGACATGCAGATGGAGAACGCCCGCTTCCTGGGAATGTACGAGAACACCAAGTACTTTGCGGCCCCCAGCGCCTACGACGAGGCCAGTTTCTGCCTGATCGCCGTAGCGGTCATGGAGGACGGCGGCTGGGAAGCCGCATGCGGAGAGCTCATCGACGGCAGGGATGTGCTGACGTATGTGTGGGACGCCGACGGCAGGGAAGCAGTGCTTGTTCCAGATCAGTTCGACAGCGGGATGCTGGAAGCTGAGGGCTGGGTTTCGGTTCATCAGAACCTGATGGTCCAGGTGGATCCCGACGCCCCTCGTGAGTTCAGCGACGAAAGAGACGACATCGAGCCCTACCCGCTCAAGGCCTGACTCAGGGCGGAACCGGGAAAGCGACTGCCCACAAAACGCGGGCACCCGCCCCCAAATCACGAAAGAACCCCGCAACGCTAACGTTGCGGGGTTCTTCGCTACCTAAGAGGTACGGCTACTCGGAACCGGTTTTTTGGTCCCGGTCCATTAGGTTTTTCTTGATCTCGTCGAACTTCTCCTTGATCACCCGTTCCGCCTCGGAGAGGGTCTTGCCGGCGCTGCTGATGGGATCCAGCTGAAGGTAGACCTCCTGGGTAACGGGAAGGTCGTACTCGTCCTTCAGGTGGGTGCCGCCGCCCACTCCCTGGAGGGACAGATACACCTGGGCGTCGGTCCGGGCGATCCCGGCGAGCGTTCCGAAGACCACCGTGAAGTCGTTGGGCTGGAAGCTGACAGTATGGCCGATGTGGCTCCGGTCAAGGTCACCGGCTGCCAGTGGCTTCTCGGACGGACTTCCGCTGTAGTTCATGAACTTCTCCTAAATAGGTCGAGGGACACGTACCCCAGCAGTCTATAAGCGGAGCCGAGGCGGTGCCTGCTGGGCGGCAGTCGGTAGATTAGGGGGGAGCACCAACGCCCGCCTCCGATGAAGGGAACGCCCTGTGTCCACCCGCCTGCGCGTGAGCCTGCCCGACCAAAAGCTGATGGATGCCGTGGAGCCGCGCGCCGGCGTCGAGTTCCTGCTGTGGGACTTTTCCGGGCCCGCCCCGGCCGAACGGCTGGACATTGTGGTGCCGCCGTACATGCGCGGGCCGGGGGTCCTGGCCGCGCTTGAGTCCGTGGACGCACGCCTGGTCCAGAGCCAGTCGATAGGGTACGACGGCGTGGAGGCAGTTCTGCCCGCGGGCTGCCTTTTCGCCAATGCGGCAAGCGTCCATGAAACCTCGACGGCGGAACTCGCCCTGGGCATGATGATCGCCAGCCAGCGGGGTATCCCGGACTTTGTCCGGAACCAGGCGTCGGGCACGTGGGCGAACAGCCAGCGGCCCAGCCTGGCGGACCGGCGGGTGCTCCTGGTCGGTTACGGGGGAGTGGGAAAGGCCATCGAGGCGCGGCTGCTGCCCTTCGAAACCGAGGTTACACGAATGGCCAGCCGCGGCCGCGACGACGGGCACGGCAGGATCTACGGGATTGATGAGCTGTACGAACAACTGCCGCTGCACGAGATTGTTGTGGTCAGCGTTCCCCTGAGCGAGCAGACCCGCCAGCTGGTGGACCGGAAGTTCCTGGCAGCAATGCCTGACGGCGCCCTCCTGGTCAACGTGGCGCGCGGGCCGGTGGCCGACACGGAGGCTCTGCTCGCCGAGACGTCATCCGGCCGGCTCCGGGCAGCCCTGGACGTGACGGATCCGGAACCGCTGCCGCAGGACCACCCCCTCTGGGCCGTTCCGGGCGTTCTGATCACTCCGCACGTGGGCGGGGCCAGCTCGGCCATGCTGCCGCGGGTGGCACGGCTGATCGGCAGGCAGGTTGACCTGATGCTCGCCGGGCAGGAGCCGGTGAACGTGGTGCTTGGCGGGCGGTAGCGAGCTGGTTGGGCGGGACAGTCCTGAGGCATTCGTGGTGCCCTTGACATCCTGCCGCGGCCTGAGGAACATCGAAATGCCGGTGCAACTGGCGGTCTCCCGGAAGTTCAGCTGCGGAACGGCGTCTCGAAAGGACGAGGGATGCACGCAGCAGATTTCCGCTTCCTCGTTGTCCGCCGTGCCGCCGCCGCTGCGGTTGCCCTGGTTGCCGCGCTCGCAGGCTGCACCGGTGCGCCGGACCCGCCCGACCAGCAATCCCCGACGCCGAATGGCGCGTCTGTAAACGCCACGGCGACCGCCTCTGCCGCGCCGGCGTTCGCCTCCGGGCTGGACAAATACAGCCGGGACCTGCGCGCCGGAGGAGCCACCGCCGTCGTGATCCAGATGAAGTCCCGGGTGGGGGAATGGTCCTCGGCTGAGGGAGTCCGGAACCTCGAGACCAATGATCCTGTGCAGCTGACCGACCAGACGCACGTCGGCGACATCACTATGACCATGGTGGCTGTGTCGGTGATGAAGCTGGTGGAGGAGGGAGAAATCCAGCTGGATGATCCCATCCAGGAGTACCTGCCTGAGTTCGAGAGCATCATCAAGCCGCCCGGGCCTGTCACCATCCGCAGCCTGCTCAGCCACAGGTCCGGGATGCCGCACTATTGGGAGACACCGAACGATATTGGGAACCGGCGCTTTACGCATCAGGAACGTCTGTCATTCGCCGCCGCTGTCCGGTGGGGCCGGGGAGCGGGCAGCCTGTACAACTACTCCAACACCAACTACTCGGCCCTGGCCCTGCTGGTGGAAAAGCTGCGCGGCCAGGACATCGGAACCGTTATCCTCGCCGATAACGTGAAGCCGCTGGGGTTGCAGGGCACCCTGATGACGGGCTCCGAGCCGGGGCCGCAGAACCTGATCCATGGGTACACACGGACCGAGGGCGGCGAGCTGGTGGATAACGCGCTGGCTCCATTCCACAGCGGGTCACCTGATACGGGCCTGATCTCCACCGTCCCCGAACTCAACGCTTATTTCGCCGCACTGCAGAAGGGAAAGTTGGTAACCCCTCAAAGTCTGGCGGAAATGCACCACCCCAAGTACGAGCAGTTCGGTCTGGGCTTGGTACGGCATTACGATCCGTGCTCCAACAACGACTACTATGGCCACGTCGGAGTGGTGCGTGGCTACGCTGCACTCGCACTAATCAGCGCCGACGGATCCCGGCAGATTGCCATGGCTGTGGCCCGCGCTCCCAAGCCGGACCTGATTGGCTTCGACGACCCGCAGGCGCTGGAGATGGCCCGGACGGCGGTGGAAGCGCTCAATCAGGCCTGCTGATGATTACGTAGTGCGGCGGACAATCGCTGGTCAGAAGGCCAGTGCGATCAGTGCCACCAGCGCCGGGAGGGTTGCCCCCAGCGTGCCGGGGATGCTCTCACCCTTCCGCGGGTAGTGGCCCAGTGCGTCTGCCAGCAGCATGGTGGACCCGCCCAGCACCATGTTGGCGCAGCAATAGATGACCAGGGTGTAGCCCACCACCGCGTAGCCCATGTTGACGGCCACCACCCCGGCGATGACACCCAGCCCGATCAGGAGGTTGCGGAACCCTGTGGGGATGGCCCACATCATGACGGCAGGCACGTTCTGCGGCGGAGTGCTGAGGAATTTCTGCGCCCACGGCTGGTGCATCAGGAAGCTCTCCAGCGGAAACACGGCGATGTGGATCAGTGCGGCCAGCACCGCGAAAACCTGGGTTACAGCATTCATGGGGGAAACGTACGACGCCGGCACGGGCCGCCGCGATCCCCTCAGCAGGGGTTTCGCTTGCTTCGGAATTCCCCAGTTTGGGGGATTGCGGTCCGGTCCGCGGATCGGATACTGGAGGTATGTGGGAGGAGCGGGCTGAGCGTGCCCGGCGGGAGATTGCGGCCCTGGCCACCAGCGGACTGGACATGGCTGATCTCTACGCGTCGGCCATGGCTATTGTCCGGCAAACGGTGCCGTTCGAGCAGGCCTGCTGGGCCGGCGTCGACCCGGATTCTTTGGGCATGACGTCCGTCACCAACTGGCGCCCGTGGCCGGTGACGGACGAGTACGCCGCCCGCTTCGCGGAGTCCGAATACACCGGCCGGGAACCCAACACCTTTGCCGAGCTGCTGCGCCGGCCGCAGCCCGTCGCGAGGATCTCCGATGCGCCACACCGGGAAGTAGTCCGCAGCGTGCGGATCAACGACCTGCTGCTGCCGCTAGGCCTTGACCATGAGCTGCGCGCGGCCTTCCGTGTGGACGACGCGTGCTGGGGGGTGGGCAGCCTCTTCCGCGAGGCGGGGCACGATTTCTCCGACCGTGAGGTGGAATTCCTGGGCGCCGTGGCGTCCACCCTGGCCGCCGCCAGCCGGGTGGCGGTGCGGGCAGCGCATCAGGCCCGGCCAGCCGCCGTCGGGCCCGTGATTGTCCTGGCAGGCCCGCACGGTGAACTGCAGGCGGCTACTCCCGCGGCCACGTCCTGGCTGGCCGAGCTGGAGGACGCGGCGCCCGGCCGCTTCAGCATGACGCTGTACACGGTGGTGGCGCAGGCGCACGCGGCGCCGTCGGGAACCGCCCGGGCCAGGATGCGCGACGCCGGCGGCAGCTGGGTGGTGCTGCAGGCCAGCCGCCTCATCACGGGCGATGACCCCGAACAGATGGTGGTCACCGTGGAGCCCGCCACCACTCACGGCCTGGTCAGCCTGCTGCTCGCTGCCTACGGGGCCACCGTCCGCGAGCGGGACGTCTGCCTGGAAGTCCTGTCGGGAAGTACGACGGCAGAGATCGGGCGGCATCTATTCATCTCACCGCACACCGTGCACGACCACCTGAAGGCGCTCTTCGCCAAGGTGGGCGTGGGCAGCCGGGGAGAGCTTGTGGCGAAGCTGCTTGTGTGAAAATCCTGGGCCTACACCTTAGCCCGTGCTCAATCAGGCCTGCTGATTTCCTACAGGGGCACTGCCTTCGGCGGGAGTACCCGCCTACGATTGGAATTGCTGGGAACCTATTGGATGCGTCCTGAAAACAGGAGGGCAGCATGGACCAGCTAATTGAAATCCCCGGAGACAGGACAGCCTCGCGCCTCGCGTACGCAGCCGCGGCGACGGGCGCCATAGGCGTAGTAACGCTGGGCGCTATGTTTGCGGTCGAAGTTCCGCGTGGCGGGCCATTTGTATTTGGCACCATCAATGACGCCACCGGCGCGGTGTTCAACGCTGTGGTCATCCCGGTCATCCTGCAAGTCCACCGCCGGGTGCCGCCCGCGCCGTGGACGGAGCCGATCAAATGGGTCACCGTTTCTTCCTGTGCGGCGGGCGCGGCGAGTTCGGCCCTGCTGGTCTTCAAAGTCCTGGACTTCAACTCCTCCACGGCCATCTCGATAGCCTCCATTACGCTGCAGGGCGCCTGGTTCTACTTGATCCATAACCGGCTTCAGAAGGTGGATGAGTATCCCCGCACGCTTTCAAGGCTGGGACGGGCCATCGGCGGTGCGATGCTGGTCGGGCTGCCGATTGCGGGCATAGGCTACGCGTCGCAGGGTCCGGAGTGGCTGCGGACGGCGCTCATGGGGGCAGGAACTGCAGTGGGTGCCGCAGCCTGGGTGGCCTGGCCGTACTGGTATTTCCGCGCCGGACGGTATTTTTCCCACAAACTGCACCACGATGCTGCACCCGCAACTTTCCCCAAGGCGGCCGGCTGACGGGTAGCTTCCGCTGCGGTTACGCGGGCCGGGGTTGGGCAGTGACACCTCCGCTCTATGGAGGGCAAGTTGCACAATGCCCTAAACCGACCACTCTTGCAATGCAGGTAGAAAACCTAAAGGCGCCACGAAATATCAGGATCCGCTCAAGAAAGCCCGAATGTTGAGCGAGGATTCACCCAATACCGCGGCATGGAGGGGCAAAACAAATAAGCTCATTCTCGTCGAGGTCACTGCTGACACCGGGCGCGCTGGCTGAAATCGAATTTCGAACACATTAATCAAAATTTGGGGGAAATATATGTCACACCAACAGGGTTATCAGCAAGCGGCACCTGGGCAGCCTGGGCAAATGTATATCGCGCAGCCGGGTTATGGGCCGCCAACGCAGATGCTCCCGCCCCAGCCGACGAAGGCGAAAAAGCAGTTGAACGTGGTCGGGCTGATCGCGCTCATCGCAGCGGTGCTCGGCTTCATTTTCGCCTGTACCCCAGGAGCACTCATCGTTGGCTGGATTCTCCTGCCGATCGCATTTGTTCTGGCTCTCGTTTCCCTGTTTCTCAAGGACAAAGCTAAGTGGATGGGCGTCACTGCACTGATCGCCTCCATCGTTGGAACGATCGTCGGGTTCATGGTGTTCTTTGCCGCGGTGGGGACGTCGCTCGACAACGCTTTGGGCAGTGGCGACATCAAAGTTTCAGGATTGCAAGGCACGGCAGCAGAAGCTGGAACACGCGAGAACCCGTCGCCGATAGGCTCCGTCATCGAATCCGATGACTGGCGGGTCGTGATCAACTCGGTCACCCTCGCGGCGTCGGATGCCGTTGTTGCCGCGAACCAATTCAACGAGCGGCCGACTGAGGGGTCGGAGTACATCATGGTGAACTATTCCGCCACCTATATCGGCGATGACCCTGATGGACAAATGGCTGCATTCGTCTCTGTCGAATACGTCACTGCAAACGGAACCACGGTGAATGGACTCGACAAGCTTGTGGTCGCACCGGAGCCCATTGACACCACGAGCGCGCTCTACAAGGACGGCACCGCAACAGGCAACAAAGCCATCGAAGTGCCCACCGCTACTGCAGGCCAAGGCGTCCTCGCCGTCAGGCCCGGCATGTTCGGTGACAAGGTTTTCGTCGCCGTTCAGTAACACTTAAGGGAAGTCGGCAAAGCCCCCGGAGCATTGCGGGGGCTTTGCCGTGTGACCTACCGTGTGCCCTGGGTTTCCTTAATGGGCCGCGGGCTCTTCCACACGGATTCGCGGGGACCTGGAGGGTAGGCTGCCTGCTTGCCGGCGATGGTGACCAGCAGCGCCGCGATGACGGGGAGTGCCGCCGCGGCCGGGACCAGCAGCGGTCCGGCCACCACCAGGGCGGCGGAGCCGTAGAGGGCACCGATGGTGATGCCCAGCTGGATGGTCAGGACCGTGAGGCCGTTGGCGGCGTCCTTGTTTTCGCGGCCGGCCCGGAGGATGGCTGACTGGTTGTAGATGCCGATGGCTCCCAGTCCGGCGCCCCAAATGGTGACGAGCATCAGGGCAAACGGAAGGCTGCCCCCCACGAACGGCAACAGGAGCATCGAGACGGCGATTGCCGCCGTCGTGATCAGGATGGAACGGCGGGGATGCGAATCCACGGTGAGGCCCGCGATCCAGATGCCCACCAGGCCGGAGACGCCCAGGACCGTGAGCGAGAGGCTGATGGCGTAGTCGGGGAGGCCGGCGCCGCGGATGTACGGGGCGATGTAGGTGAAGAGTGCGAAGTGGGCCATGACCATCAGCGGCCACGCAATGGCCACGGACTTCACGCCTGGCTGGGCGATTGCCTTGCGGAGTGAGGGGCGGGCTTCGCCGGCGGCGCGCCGGGCGGACGGGAGCAGCCAGAAGGCCAGGGCGGCGAGCAGCAGACCGAAGCCGGCCAGGAACAGGAACGACGCGCGCCACCCGAGGAAGCCGCCCAGCGCGGTTCCGATGGGGGCGCCGATGGCCAGGCCCAGGCTGTTGCCGCTGAAGACCAAGGCCAGGGCCTTACCCACTTTGTCGGCCGGGACCACGCGTGCGATGTATGGGGCCATGGTGGTCCAGAGCAGTCCGTGGGCCAGGCCGCCCACCAGCCTGGCGATCATCGCCGCGGTGAAGTTGGGTGCAAGGCCCACCAGGGCGTTGCTGAGGGCGAACGTCAGGACGAGCGCCACGAGCAGCGGCCGCCGCGGCACCTTGCCCAGCAGCCGGGCGGCGGGCACCACCGTGATGACGATGACGGCGGCGTAAGCGGCGGCGAGGTACCCGGCCACCGGCTCGGACACGTTCAGGCCGGTGCTGATCTGGGGGAGCAGGCCGGAGGGGAGGAGTTCGGTAGTGATGGCGGTAAAGGCGATGGTGGCCAAAACCATCATGGCGGCCAGCGGGAAACGCTGGGTTGCCGGCGCGGAAATCGCGGAGGACATGAGGGGGTGTTTCCATTCAAGGGGGAGGGGCGGAACCGGGCTCGGCGGCCGAACAATTCCTCCACCAATTTTACCGGATTAAAGAGGTGTTCTTCCGCCACATTGGCCGTGAGCAGCGACACTTAGAAGACGCCGCAGGAAACACCGATCCGTCAGGGGGAGCCATGGCTCACGCCGAGAACCAGACCACCATCAACCGCCCGCCGGAGGACGTCTACGCCTTTCTCGCGGACGGGCTGAACAACCCTGCCTGGCGGTCAGGGGTCCAGGCCATTTCGCTGAAGAGCGGCACAGCCGGAGCAGCTGGCGCCGTCTACCGCCAGACCCTCGCTGGTCCCGGCGGCCGGCCCATCGACGGCGACTACCGGATCACCGCTGCGGAGCCCGGCAAGCACATGGGCTTCCAGGTGGTGGCCGGACCCGCCCGGCCCGCCGGGGAGTACCACCTCAGCCCGGTGCCCGGCGGGACAAATGTCGGGTTCACCCTGGACTTCCAGCCGAAAGGTCCCATGCGGCTCCTGGCGCCGCTGATCCAGCGCACCATGGAGAAGGAAGTGGCGCAGCTGGCCAGCCTCAAGGCAGTTCTGGAAGCGCGGTAGCGGTCATGAGAGCAAGACCGAACCGTTGCTGCTTGAGCATACCGAAGCCCTCCCCTGACCGCGCTCTGGGGAGTAGATTGTCCCCGGGCTCACTGCCGCGCGGCATAACCAGACTTCGGAACCAGTCAAATGGGGGACAACCATGACAATCTCCAGTGCATTTGAAGAAATTCCCGACGAAGCAGCGCGCACGTACTTGCAGCGCTATTACGGGCTCGGCGAGTGGGAAGGTAAGGAGTTCACAGGCGCCCACTTCGATACATTTGGCATCAACGAGCCCAACGCTTTGACCGCGGACGATCTGATAGCTGTAGCCTGCTTGTCCAAACACGTACCGGCACGGGCCGCGTTAGGGCTGCTTGGTGATTACTCCAGCAAGATCACAACTCTTCTCGGATACATTCCGCCTGACCTGTCCATTGAAGACATCCCCTTCGACGAACACGACCGATACTTTGGCGATGAAACGCCGCCGCTGCGTCTTTGGCGGCTCCTTCGAAGGCATGAGAGCACTCGCTGGGGCATTGGAGCCACGACGGCAAGCAAGCTCATGGCCCGCAAGCGTCCCGGGTTGATCCCCATTTACGATTCTGTTGTTGCCGGGCTTACAGGTTTCAACAATTCGGACGGGACCTGGCGGGCATGGCACCACGCATTTGCCACAGACGGTGACCTTGTCAGACGGCTGGAGACCTTGCGCTCGACAACCGGGCTGCACGGCCTCTCACTCCTTCGGATTCTCGACGTGGTGCTCTGGATGCATGGGAGTCAAGGATCGGTCGGTCCGGAGAGCGTCGATGAGCCGGATGAAGGCTGACGGTGAGCCGGGCTCGGTGCAGCGCCTCCATCATGGGTTGGCTGCTTGCCTGACCTGCCGCTCCCCGGCTACCCGGCGGAGCGGCGGTTGCGGGCCTGCTTCACCAGCCGGATAAAGCCGAAGACGAAGACGGCCTCGATCAGCACCATCAGTCCCAGCAGCAGCCACTGGCCCTGGCTGATGAAGACCACCGCTCCAGTGAGGACCAGGGCGGTTCCGAGGACCAGAGCATAGACGGCGAACCCCAAGGCCACTCTTGCGCTGCGCACACCGGTGCGGAAGCCGAAGCCCAGCGGCTCTCCGCCGGGGTGTCCACCGATAAGGTCCGGCGGGGCAGGCCGCAGCCTGTGGAACTCATCCCAAGGGTCCCAGTCCTGATCGTGATAGGCCATGCCTTCATTATCCCGCCGATCCTGTGGGCACTCGCTATGTGGGAGGAAAGGCTTTGTCACCGACGCTTAAATCAGGCGTGCAAACGATCTTTATATATCGCTTTTCCCTTATACGACCATTTGCGACGGGCTCCGATCAAGATCGGCTCAGGACTTACTCAAAGTTGTCCCAGGATCGCCGAAGTTTCGGTGGGGCGGGCTTTCTGAGAAATAGGCTCGGCGTCGGCGCATTTGTCGAATGAAGAAGGTCCGGCTAATTGCCGGGGCTTTATCAATGGGGGAAAGAATTGTCGAACTATGAGAGTCTTCTGGGGCCGGCACAATCTGCTCCGGGGCCAGGGCCAGGGCCGGGACCCAAACCACCTAACAAGCCACGCGCTTCCACTTTCTTGTCGGAGGCATGACGGCTCTCTTTATGATCCTTGGGGCCTTCACGGGCGGTCTTGGAGGTGCGCTGGTCTTCCTGGCCATCTCGGCCGCCCTGACCGGGCTCTATGTCCTTGCCACCGGACGCCGTTCCTGGGCATGGCTGCCGGCCAAGCGGAAGGCTGGAGCCATCGCCCTGGCTGTGTCCTGTGCACTCTTTATTGCCGGCGGAGTCTCGCTGCCGCGCACACCCGCGGGAGACCTGTCGGCCGCCGCCGCTGAAAGCAACTCCTCGGCAGCCGGAGCGAAAGCGAGCGCAAGTGTCAAAGCGCCGCCGCCGCCGTCGTCCGCTCCAACTGCGCAGGCAAGCGGCGCGCCGCTTGATCCCGAGAATCCTTACCTGGTCGCACAGGGCGTCAGCATTGCGGCTCCCAAGACTCAGCCCGCCTTCGCGACGAAGGCGATCGACCTGCTGGCCACCCTTCCCATCAAGGGCCGGGCACCCAAGACGGGCTATGACCGTGCTCTCTTCGGGCAGGCCTGGGCAGACGTCGACCGCAACGGCTGCGACACCCGGAACGACACCCTCAAGCGCGACCTGACAGCCATCACCTACACCAACAGCGTTCCGTGCAAGGTGCAGTCAGGGATGCTGGCGGACCCCTACACGGGTACCGCCATCAGTTTCCTGCGCGGGACTGCCACCAGCAGCGCCGTCCAGATTGACCATGTGGTTGCCCTCAGCGACGCCTGGCAGAAGGGCGCGCAGCAGTTGACGACAGAACAGCGTACGGCGTTTGCCAACGATCCGCTGAACCTCCAGGCGACGGATGGCCCAACCAACATGAAAAAGGGCGACGGCGACGCCGCCACCTGGATGCCGCCCAACAAGGGCTTCCGCTGTGAGTACGTCGCCCGCCAGATTTCCGTGAAGGCCACGTACAGCCTGTGGGTCACCCAGGCGGAACACGACGCGATGGCCAGGATCCTGGCCGACTGTTCAGGCCAGCTCGCCCCAACAAACGAACAGGCCCCGGCCGCGGCACCGGCTCCAACCCCCGCACCTCAGCCGGCCCCCGTGGTGGCGGCTCCCGTTGCTCCGGCACCGGTTGTTCCTGCACCTGCACTTGCACCTGCCCCTGCGGCGCCGGCTGCTGTCTACTACGCCAACTGCACGGCAGCCAAGGCTGCCGGGGCCGCGCCGATCTATGCCGGGCAAGCCGGCTACCGGCCCGCGCTTGACCGCGATTCCGACGGCGTGGCCTGCGAGAGCTAGCCAAACCTCATCACTCCAAGTTCAAATTCCTAGGGGGAAAAATGAAAAAGACACTGACTTTAGTTGTGCTGACCGGCCTCATGCTGACAGGCTGCGGTGGCAAGCAGACGGCGGCACCGCCGTCAGAAACTGCAACCGCTGTTTCCGTGGCTGTAGATGCTGTCACGGTTCCACATGTGACGGGCCTGGCGCTGGATAAGGCCACGGATCAACTGGAAGATCTTGGGTTCAAGGTCGAGGCTGTGGACGCCGTCGCCGGCAAGTCGATCATTGTGGAGAAGAACTGGCAGGTGACCTCCCAAGACCCCACAGGAAGTACCCAAGCGGCAAAGGGTTCCACGGTCCACCTCGGCGTCAAACACCTTGATGAGATAGCAGCTGAAAAGGCAGCCGCTGAAAAGGCGGCCGCCGAAGTAGCTGCGGCTGAGAAGGCCGCTGCGGACAAGGCAGCAGCTGATCTGGCTGCCACGCAGCTGGCAGCCGAACAGGCCGCGGCCCAGAAGGCTGCTGCCGATCAGGCGGCGGCCCAGCAGGCTGCAGCACAGCAGGCTGCCAAACAAGCACCTGCACCCGCTCCGGCTCCCGTTGCTCCGGCTCCCGCCGCCGCATACTACGGCAGCTGTGCTGACGCCAAGGCCGCCGGTGCGGCGCCGCTCTTTGCCGGGCAGGCCGGCTACCGGCCAGCCCTGGACCGGGATAAAGACGGCGTTGCCTGTGAAAGTTAGCCGCCACCTTACCTAGAGGTTGAAGTGCTGCGGAAACCTTCTCTGTGGAAGGTTTTCGTGGCACTTCTGCTGCTTAACGCCCCTCTGACGCCAGCGCAACGCCACCATCGCCGGGGAACCGGGCTGCCTATCCCCGAGAGTAACCGAGGTAGCGCGGAACCTTTTGCGCGTAATCAACGTAGGACTGCCCGAAGAGCTCGGCCAGCGTGGCCTCTTCATCGAGGATGTAGGGATGTTCCACCAGCAATTCGGCCGGCAGCGTCACGAGGACCCAGGATGAACCGGCCATGGTCCCCGCGCCCAGTTGGATGAGCCACCAGCCCACGTACATCGGATGGCGGCTGATCGCGTAAGGGCCGCTGGTGACCAGTTCCTCCGGTTCCTCCAGCGCGAAAGTGCCGGCGGACCGGCGTCGGCGTTCAGTTAGGGCCCAAAGATTCAGGCCGACGCCGGCAAGCACCAGTCCGGCCCCCGCCGTCCGGTGGAGGAAACAGGGGCCGGGAAGCGGCAGTGGGCGAAGCCGGTGAAGGAGGAGATCCAAGGCGATCGCGGCCACGGTGGGCGCCGGCAGCGGAATGTTTTCGTAGGCTTCCTTTAGGCGCGTGGTCAGGGAGCCTGCGGAGCGGCCCGTCACGGCGCGTCCGATGGCCTGGGTAATCCAGCGAGCGAGCGGAAGAACGTGGTGGCATCCTCGGCGACCTGCTCCGGGCACTCCCAGAGGACCAAATGCGCCACATCCGGATACGTTTTCACCGACGAGCCCGCGATCCGCGCGGCCAATTTGTCCTGGTCGCCAGGTGGGAGAAGGTTGTCCTCGCCGCCCCACAGAATCAGCGTGGGTGCCGTGATGGTTCCCGCTTCCGTGGGCGGCACGGCGGCGGCGAGGCCGTCCAAAACCGCCTTCCACACGTGGGCAGGCATCCTTACTCCGTCCCGCACGCGGTCCTCAAGAAACCACTGCGGAACGTCGTGCAGCAGGCGAAACCAGGAGAGGGAATCCCTGACCCACGCCTCGTCGATGGGGTCCGTCAGCGCGTCCACTTCGTCAGCGAAAGGGGCCCGTCCGTGGAGGCTCATTGGAGTGCCCACCAGCACCAGCGCCGCAACCTTTTCAGGATGGACGACGGCGAGTTGCTGGGCCACGTATCCACCGCTGGAGGAGCCGACGACGGACGCCCGGGTCACGTCGAGCGCGTCCAGGATCGCGGCGGCGTCGTCGGCCTGTTCGGCCAAAGAGTAGCCGTCCCTCGGTTTGTCCGCTTCGCCTTGGCCGCGGAGGTCGGGGGCGTAAACCCGGAAACCCGTTAGCAGGGGGATCAGCCGGTCAAAGGTCCGCCGGGATTCGCCCCATGGATGCAGCAGCAGAACCGGGGGAGCGTCTGCCTCGCCGTGAACGAGGCATGGCACGGTGATGCCTGTGCGGAGCCGGAGGTCCCGGACTTCGGGTTCCATAGCTTCAGGGTACGCGGTGCTGAATTAGCTGTCGCCTGGGCTCAGGGCAGCGAGGGGCAGGCCCGGATCCAGCCTTTGGTGGTCATCCTTCTGAAGCCGAGCGGACAACGCACCATTCGTTGCCCTCTGGATCCTGGAGCACCTGGAAGGTGCCGACGGAATCTTTGTGGATCGTGCCGATCCTGACAGCTCCGAGGGCTTCAGCCGCTGCGGCCGCAGCCGGCACATCGTCCACGTACACGTCGATATGGAGGCGGTTCTTCCCCTGCTTGTCTTCGGGGACTCGCTGGAAGGCCAGTCGCGTCCATCCCGGGGGATCGATAAAGGACCAGGCATCGCTCCGGTGCACAGGCTCGCCGCCGAGCACCAAGGACCAGAACTCGGCCAGCCCGGCGGGGTTGTGGCAATCCACTACGACTTCATCAACTCGTCCGATCACTGTTCGACAGTACTTGCTGCACGACGGAGTTCACCACCTGCACGATGTCGAAAGCCAGCGCACAACGAAGGACTAGACAGCCACGGCCCGAGCAGGATCCACTGGCCCTGACCGGTGAGGAGAACCGCTCAGGACTCATGATCAGTTAGGTCTCGGCCGTGAGAGTATCCGGCTGCCTGGCCTGCGGGGTGATCAGCTGCGCCACGAGGGTCGCCGCAAGCCATTCTTGGTAGCGGTCGGCTGACCAGCCGCGTTCCTCGACGAGTTCCCGGTAAATTTCCTCATTCGAGAAGCACCACAGGAGGTCGCTTGCGGTCGCTTCGTCGATGTTGGCCGCGAGATCGGCACGCAGGCTGTGGATAAAGTCCGCAAGTGTCCGCGCCCTGTTGTCCAGCACTTTGCGGTAGGCGGCGGCAACTTTCGGATCTGACGCTGCGGCCTGGCGGTGTATGGAGATGACGTCGTAGCTCGTCTCCATCTGCTGGCGCACCAGTTGCGCCCACAGGCCCAGGCGGCGGGAGGCATCCGGCTCGGCCGCGGCTTGGGCCATCAGTTCAGGAATTTTCGAGTCCCGCAGCATTGTGTGCCGCATGCCTTCGAGCAGGGCACGCTTATTTCCAAACGCAGCGTAGATCGTCTGGGTGGCTACGCCAGCCTCTGAAGCAATGGCGTCGATGGTGGTGGCTGCCCATCCCTTCGCCGCCATCAGCGACCGGGCGGCGGCAATAATGCGGTCCTTGGTTTCCTGGGCCTGGCGCTGCCGGTGGGTTGGTCGGGGGGAAGGCATGAAGTCAGTATAGCCATAACCCATTGAGTGGAGTATAACTTCATTCATTAGAGCATCACTATAACGAGGAGTGGGCCATGTCGACCTTACCGGAACACCGTTTACTGGACGGCACCGCGCGCCGCCTTACCGGCTGGTGCGGCATCGGGATGGTTGGGGCCATCCTGGTGAATGGCCCACTCTCGGTGGCTCTGCAGAGAATGCCGAGTTACTGGGAGGCGGGAGCGGGCGGGAAGCTTGCTACCTACCTGGAGGACGGCACGAACGTCGATCAGATGCTGGTCTTCTTCGCCCTTTCGAACCTCATCTTTGTATTTGGAATCGGGTTCTTCGCAGGGCTACGCCGCGTCAGTGACCAATCAAACGTTTCGGATTGGGTGAGCGGGGTGGTGTCCGTTGGCTCAGCAGTTTTTCTCGCCGCCGGGCTGGTGTCGGAGACACTATCGACCGGAATAGCCGTAGTTCTGCGTTCAACTCCCGACTACAACCTCGACGCTAATTCTGCTCTTCTGATGCAGGGCCTATGGTCTACCGTGATCGCTCAAGGGCAAGTGGCTTTGGGCATCGTCATCGTCGCTGTCAGCGTGGCCTCCCTCCGAGCCGGCGGTCTGCCGAAGTGGCTCGCCTGGGCAGGAGTCGCCGTCGGGATCGTGAGCATTCTGCGTCCGGTGCTCGTCACCCAGATCCCGCTGTTCATCGTTTCCTTCCAGCCCGTGTTCTTTTGGATCGCCGCAGTCTCCGTCGTCCTCCTTGGTGCCGGCACCCGTCGACGGCCAACTGAACGGCGCAGGTCGGCCACCGCAATAGCCTGACTCCAACTGCTTACTCCTGCGGCTGCCCCTTCGCGGGCGTCACCCGGATCCGGGCAATGCGCAGCCGGTCCATCGCGAGCACGGTGAGGACGTGGCCTGCGACCTCCACCTGGTCGCCGGTCCGGGGGAGGCGGCCCAAGCGGTCAATGACGAACCCGGCCACCGTCTCGTAGTGGCCTTCGGGCAATTCGATGCCGGACGCTGATTCGAACTCCTGCAGGATCAGGCCGCCGTCGACCTCGACTGATCCGTTGGCCTTTGTGACGCGGTCCTCGGGGTCGGTGCCGTTGTCGTACTCGTCGTAGATCTCACCCACCAGTTCCTCCACCAGGTCCTCCAGGGTGACGATGCCGTCCGTGCCTCCGTACTCGTCCACCACCAGCGCGATGTGCTGGCCGAGTCTGCGCATCCGGGACAGCGACGGCAGCACCCTGTTGGTTCCCGGCAGCGGAAGGATCTCCCGGGCGATGTCCTTCACTATGCCTTGGTCGTACTCTTTATCGCGGGGCATGAGGTCGCGGATGTGGATGAAACCAAGGACGTCGTCCGGAGTCCTGTCGATCACCGGGTAGCGCGAAAACGGGCCGTCCCTGAGCAGGCTGCGTGCAGCTTCAATCGTCAGAGAGCCGTCGATGAAGGTAACCGCTGTGCGGGGACGCATGACCTCCTGCAGTGAGCGGTCCCCGGCGCCGAACACATCGGTGAGGATGCTGCGGCTGTGTTCTTCCAGGTCGTCGCTCTGGGACACCATGTCCCACAGTTCCTCGGAGCTGACGCTCTCCTGGCGGGTGTTGGGATCGCCGCCGAACAGCCGGACGACGGCGTCGGTGGACACCGACAGCAGCCAGACGGCGGGGCGCATAAGTTCGGACAGGACACTCAGGGGCGGGGCAAGGACCTTCGTGAAGCCGACGGCACTCTGCATGGCCAGCCGTTTGGGCACCAGCTCACCCAGCACCAGGGAAAGGTAGGCCACCAGCAGCGTCATGGAGATAAAGGCCACTGGTTCCGCCGCGGAACCAAGGCCCAGACCTTCCAGGAGGGGTTCGACGTCGGGCGCGATGGTGGAGGCGCCGTAGGCGGCGGAGAAGAAGCCGGAGAGCGTGACACCGATCTGGACGGTGGAGAGGAACCGGTTGGGGTTCCCGGCCAAGGCTGCGATCCGGGCGCCGCGCTTTCCGGCCTTTTCCATCCGGCGCACCTGGCTCTCGCGGAGGGAAACCAAGGCCATTTCCGTGCCGGCGAAGACTCCGCCCAGCAGCACAAAAAAGAGGACCAACAGGAAATTGACCAGTGTGTCGCTGTCCATGAACTGACACTACCGAATTAGCCGATTGCCTCGATGCCCTGCGGCTAAGTTCTTGGGCAGACTGGCCACTGGATAGTGAGCGGTAGTCAGGAGCAGGGACGGTAGGATCGGAGCATTGCCGCAGGCCGGCCATAGCTTTTGGGGGAATCATCGTGAACATCAAGCCATTCAGTCGCGCCGTCTGTGCCCTCCTGCTTGCCGGGGCGGCGGCTCTGCTGGCACCCGCGCCGGCGTCCGCTCAAGACTCACAGGTGATCAACGTAAGCGGCCAGCCGCTTGGAGTTGTGGCCGGCCCGGACGGCACGTTGTACGTCAGCGACTACAACTTTCTGGGTGGCGTAAGCGTCTTCCGATCCGGGGAGGCTCAAGCCTTCCGGCACATAAAAGTTGGCCACTTCTCAACCTCCATGGCCATGACGTCGGACGGGACGCTCTATGTGCTCCAGTCCACCGAGTCCATGCAGACCGAGCTCGGCGTTGTGACACCCGGGGCAGGCGAGGTCTCGGCGACCATTCCGTTGACGCAAGGTAACCACTGGCTGACGACGTCGCCGGACGGATCGCTCTATGTGGCCAGCGGGAATGACGGCACTGTCTCGGTGGTCCTGCCGGGCGGGACAAAGGTTCATCGTGTCATGGAGGCCGGGCACTCTCCGGTGGAGGTCACCGTGGCGAAGGGAGGCACTGCGTACGCGGTGAATCAGCATGCAGGCACCGTTAGCGTTATTCCGAGCGGCGCCACAAGCCCCTCGCACACTATCGACGTGGGCAAGAGTTCAAGCCCTCACGGGATAGCAGCCGCGCCTGATGGAAATGTCTACGTGGCAAACGTCCTGTCGAACGCCGTTGCAGTTATCGAGCCCGGCGGCACCAAAGTGGCCCGGTGGATCCGGGTGGGCCGGGAACCGCAGGAGGTGGTGGCCGGTCCGGATGGGAGGGTGTACGTGACAAACAGTGCGGACAACACGGTCTCTGTCATCCCTCCCGGCGCTGACCGGGTGGCTGAAACCATACCCACCGGGGAAGATCCTGGCCGTCTGGCACTCACAGCCGACGGCTCAGTGGTGGTGGTCAACAGGGGAGATAAGACTCTTACAGTGTTCGACGCCGGATTGCTGGGATCCGCTCCGGCCGCCTTGTCCGGGGGAGCCGTTGACGCGGCTGACGACGCTTTGAAGGTTGCGGCAGGCTGGGACGTTTTCAGTGCTGGTGTTCCTGTCATTGCGGCAGGGAGCGGCGCTTTGCTTCTTGCCGGTGCTGCTGTCCTCATCGCCGTGCTGCGAAGGCGGAGGCCGCTGCTTTCATTGCGTGAGAACATCCACGGCTAGGCTGGACTCGATCGCAACCGGGACTGGAGGATGGGCACATGGCTGATGACCGGGCACCTGCCGCCCCCTTCGACCGCGTGGTCCTGATCTTCAATCCGACCAAAGCCGAAATGGCCACGCGGATTCATGACGTGCAGCGTGATCTCGGCACTGATCTGCCGGGTCTGCCAATTGAGCTGCTGCCGACGGATTTTGCGGGCCACGCCCGCGATCTGGCGCGGTCCGTGGCCGTGGCGGGATCCCCGCTCATCGTCTCAGTCAGCGGCGATGGCGGGTACAACGAGGTTGTCAACGGGGTGATGGACGTTCCCGCCACCAGGGCTGTCTGCACTGTGCTCCCTGCAGGTAACGCCAATGACCATCACAGGAGTAGGCCCGTAAGGCCGTTTACGGAGGCCATCCGCGAGAGCCGGGTCCGTCGCATCGACCTGCTGCGCATAACGTTCCGCGGTGCACATCGGGAGCAGGTCCAGTACGCCCACTCATATGTGGGGTTCGGACTCACACCGTTGATGGCGATCGGGATCGAAAAGGGCGGAAAAGGGAAAATCCTCGAGCTCATCTCCGTTGCCCGGACGCTCTCTGGCCTGAGGCCGTTTGAGCTCGTGCGGGCCGACGGGGCAACCGCGCAATTCGACAGTCTGATCCTGGCCAACATCTCGCGGATGGCGAAGTATGGGCGGGTCAGCGAGTCGAACCACCCGGATGATGGGCAGTTCGAGGTGGTGACGTTGCCCCATGCCGGGCGTTGGAAGATGGCGCTGATGACCCTTCGGGCCGTCACTTTGGGACTGGGGCATCAACCCAGCGTCAGCAGCTATGCCTTCACGACGCGGAATGCTGTTCCATGCCAGATTGACGGCGAAGTTGTACATGTTCAGGCAGGCACCCATGTGCTGGTGGAAAGCGCCAGGGGAGCCCTCGCCACTATCTGACGCCTGTCTAGACGTGGGGGCCCAAATTCGGCGGGCGTAGGGTGGGACTTGGGCGAAAGGAGCACTTCATGAAGAAAATCCTCATGGTACTTACCAGCGTTTCCGAGATCGGCGACACCGGAGAGAAGACCGGCTACAACGTGGCCGAGGCTGCACATCCCTGGAAGGTGTTCAAGGATTCCGGGCATTTCGTCGACTTTGCGTCCATCCAGGGCGGCCAGCCCCCGCGCGACGAGGTGGACTCAGGAGATCCCATCCAGGTCGCCTTTACGGAGGACGAGACTACGCGCGCCGGTCTCTACAACACGGCCCGGGTCGACGTCGTTGATCCCGACCAGTACGACGCCGTCTTCCTTGTAGGCGGCCACGGCACCATGTGGGACTTCCCGGACAGCGAAGGCCTGCAGAATCTGGTGGCGAGCGTCTACAACACCGGCGGCTTGGTGGGCGCGGTCTGCCACGGGCCGGCCGGCCTGCTGAACGTGGAATTGGAGAACGGGCTTCGCCTCGTCGAGGGCCGGAAGGTGGCCGCCTTCACCAACGACGAGGAGGTTGCCGCAGGGAAAGACAAGGTCATCCCGTTCTTCCTGGCAGACCGCCTTGAGGAACAGGGTGCTACCCATGTCTCCGCTGGTGTCTTTGAGGAGATGGTGGTGGTGGATGACCGGCTGGTGACAGGCCAGAACCCGGCTTCAGCTGCCGGCGTGGCCAAGGAAATGGAGAAGCTCTTCGCAGAGCTCATCCACCAGGAAAAGGCCGAGGAACAGCACGAGACGGAGAGTCTGCGCGCCGAGAAGGACGCCCAGAAAAACGCAAAGAAGGCTGCGGCGGAAGCGGAGCACTGACACCAACAGCGTACTGAAACTGACGGCCACCCCGGCACGATGAGGTGGCCGTCAGTTGTCGCATCGGCCGCCATCACCTGTGCGCTGTTGACTCGCTGCGACGGCGTGGGGAGCATCTGAATATGGCTGGGGGGAACAGGCAGCGCCTGTTGCCCCACGCGGGAGAGGCTGTTCGGGATGTTGGTGAGCTGGAGTCATAAGGCCCTTGGACGTAAGACCGCGTTCGGCCTCGCTGTCCTTTTGCTTGCGCTCGCTGGTTGCTCCGCCGGTCCTGATCCGGCTCCGTCGCCGCCGTCGTCGATGGATGAATTGAAAGCCGAACTGGAACAGTTCAGCACCGAGCGGTTGGCAGCAGGAGCTTCAGCCGTCCTCATCCAGGCGGGGCTGGGCGGGGAAGTCTGGTCCAATGCCGAAGGTGTTCGGGACCTTGAGACGAAGGTTCCCGCCGAGTCCGGCGATTCGTTCCACATGGCCAGCCTGACCAAATCCATGGTGGCGACCTCCGTCCTCAAGCTGGTTGAACAGGGAAAAATCCGGTTGGATGACCTGGTCAGCGATGACCTGCCGGAGTTCGATTCAGTCCTGCACCCGCCCAAGCCAATTACCGTCAGGATGCTGCTGGACCATACGTCCGGGATGCCAGGCTTTGAGGAACTGCTCATCAGATCGGGTCCCGTGAAAGAGGTCCTGGCCACCCCGCTTACCGCGGAGCGAAGGCTTGAGCTGACAGGAATGGCGCCGTGGGACTCCGCCGATGTTGGCGTGTATGAGTACTCGAACTCCAATTACGTGGTGCTGGGACTTCTCGTCGAGCGCGTGTCAGGCCGCAGCCTGGGGGATGTGCTGCGGACTGACATTGTGGAGCCCCTCGGGTTGGCCGGGACACTGCTCGCCGGAACCGCCAAAGCTCCCGCCACCATGGTGCACGGCTATGTCATGATCGACGGCGAACGGGTGGACGCCACCGAGGCCGGTGTTCAGAGCAGATCTGCCTCGGGCGGGATGATCTCCACAGTCCAGGACGTGAACGTGTTCTTCTCGGCCTTGCTGGCAGGCAAGGTGGTGAATCCCGCGCTGGTCAAGGAGATGCAAAGCCAGAACTCCTCTGAGTACGGGCTCGGCCTGGCCAAATGGTGGGACAGCTGCACGAGCGGTTACTACTATGGCCATCTCGGCGGAGCACCCGGCTATGCCTCCATCGCGATGACCAGCGCCGACGGCTCCAGGCAGCTGGCTGTGTTCATGGCACACGCTGCAGAACCGCTGAGCGTCGATACGCCTCCAGGCGATTACGGGCTGGAGGAGTTTGCGCAGAAGGCTCTCGACAGCACCTGCGATTAGCGCTGCTCTGAGGCAGGGGAGTACGACGGCGGCACGCGCCTGGGTCGCTGCCCCAGAGGAGCATGCTCCGCCTACTCCGTTCGGTAACCGGCGAATGGGAGTCACCATTGGTTTCGCAAATCGCGGATGCCTCGCGGGAGTGAACTTTGCCCGCGACAAGGGCCTGGACCTCGCGTACGATCCGGGCAACCTGTTCCATATCAACCAGAACATCAAACCGGTGGCCTGAAACGCGGTAAGCCCCAACCTCAAGAGGTCGGGGCTTACCGGGTGAGACAACGGGCTAGGAGGAGGCGTCGCCGTCGTGTTTCGTTGGCCGGTAACCGGCAAGTTCGGCGCGGATGTCGCCCTCCTCGTGCCCGCCCTTCTTCTTGCCGAACGGCAGCGCTTTCAGCAGCGGATGCACGATTGCCATGACCACGATGCCCCAAGCGAGCCCGATGACGGCTGAGCACAAGGTGTTCACGAGCCAGGCCAGGAAGCTGCCAACCACCGCGATCCCCTCGAAGGGGTGCTCGAGGACATGGACGATGTCATACGGACCGTGCCAGCCGAGGTCATAGGCCCCCTGCAGCATGATGTGGCCGCCTACCCACAGCATGGCGATGGTCCCGATGAAGGTTATTGCGGCCAGCACGGCGGGCATCCCCTTGACCAGCAGCTCGCCGAAGCGCTTGGAGCTTGCGGAATCCTTGGCCGCCAGGTGCAGGCCGATGTCGTCCATCTTGACGATCAGGCCGACGGCGCCGTACACGAGCACGGTGATCACGAGGGCCACGACCACCAGGATGATTGCCCGGGACAGCAAGGAATCTGCGGCCACCTCGTTCATTGAGATGACCATGATCTCGCAGGACAGGATGAAGTCGGTGGTGATGGCGCCCTTGATGACCTTGGCCTCGGCCTCAGGGCCGCGTTCAACGGCAGGAGTATCTTCCTCCGCGGTGTGGTGGCCGCGCAGCTTGTGCCAGACTTTTTCGGCGCCCTCGTAGCAAAGGTAGGTGCCGCCCAGCATGAGGATGAACGGGATGGCCCAGGGGACAAAGGCGCTGACCAGCAGCAGGGCCGGCAGGATGATCAACAGCTTGTTCCGGAGCGATCCCCAGAAGATCTTCTTGATCATCGGCAGTTCGCGGGACGGGTCCGCCCCGGACACGTATTGCGGGGTGACGGCGGCGTCGTCGATTACCACGCCGGCGGCCTTGGCCCCCGCCTTCGCCGCTCCGGCAGCGACGTCGTCCACCGAGGCGGCCGCGATGCGGGCCAGGGCTGCGATGTCGTCCAGCAGGGCGACCAGACCGCCGCTCACAGATCGCTCCCGTACTGTTCGACGGCGGACGGCTGAGTGTGGTTGCCTCGGTCAAGGCGTGTGATTGGCATGTTTGGAGTATATCGAGGGCGGGCGGCCCCTTCGACGAGGGCGTGCCTTATGCGAGTGATGCCAGCACGGATAAGTCTCGCTCAAGGCTCAGCAACGGCAGGACGTACGACGGCGGCAGCGGGTTGCCCCGTGCCATGCCTCTAGCCCCCGGTGGAGCCCGGGTGGACAATTAGGGCATGGATGACCCGCTGGGGTCGGTCGAGGGTGTGGAAGCTATCGAGTTGGAGCGCCTGCGGCGACGCGCGTACGGACGGGATGGCGACATCGCGGGGGATGTGGCGGCGCAGGCTCGGCTTTCCGAACTGGAGGCCGCCCAACACCGACAGCTGACTCCCGTCATCGAACCCACCCCGAGCGTCCCCGCCCCGGTCCGGGAACGCGTCCCGGTCGCTGAGCCGGTCGAAGGGCCGCGATCTACTTCGACATCGGTCCCGCAGGCTGTCGACGGAGCCCCCGCGGCACCGTGGTGGCGCCGCCGCCGCTGGTTGATGATCCTCGGCGGCGCCACCGCTGCCCTCGCCCTGATCACGGTTCACGTCGCGTTGCTGTTGCAGCTGCGTGCTGATGAGCCCGCTGTCGTCCCAGAGGCGCAGCACCGTGGGACCGCCTACGTGCCCGCAGCGGACTTCAGGCTCGCATTGAAGTCGGTCGGCGCGGACACCGATGAGCCCCAAGACAGGCTCGGCACTCTCGACGCGATGGGTCTCAATGCCAATGAGCTGCGGCAATACGAGAACTTCAACGACTTCCGTGTCTGGAGCGGAGAGTCCCGCTACGGCATGGTCTGTCTGCTCGTGGAAGATCAGGGGATTCGCGAGTATAACGGTGCCGAAGGGTGTTCCCCCAAAGGCCTCGATACCGTCGCGGAGGTGATGTGGTTCGATGCCCAGGGTATCGACCGATTCGTGCTCAACGGCGATTACGTCGAGGTCTACGTGTTCCACAGGGCCGCCGACCCGCCGAAGGCTAGGTAACGCGCCGCGCCAGTCGCTGTTGCGACGTTTGTTCGAAACCGCCGCTCATTCAGAGTGGGAGGCCGGCCCTGATCTGGATGAGGGTGAGGTCCAGCAGTGGCGTCGGGACGTTGAGGCTGCGGGCCCTGCCGGCGAGGTCGCCCAGGATGTGCTCGGCTTCCGAGGAAAGCCCGGCGGTGAGGTCCCGGTACAGGGAGGACGTGAAGGCCGATCCCGGCTGGGTGAGTATACCGACCGCTTGTGCATGAGCGGCATCGGAAACAGGATGTCCTGCCGCAGCGGCCACCGTTTCGGTTTCGCTGATGGCCTCCAGGATCCTGGGCTCCCCGCCGGCGTCGAGTATCCGTCCCACCGGCGCCCGGAACAGGCAATTGACGATCCCCGCGGCAGCGATGAAGGCCCATTTATCCCACAGAGCACCCAATATGTCGTCGACTACCGAGAAGTCGACGGCGGGCACGTCCAGAGCAGTGGAAACATCAGATGGGACAGGGTTTCCGTTCAGCCCGCCCACCATGAACGAAGTGAGGGGAACCTGCTGGCGGACCACATCGCCGTCGAGCGTGGCAACGATCCGGGCCAGGCCGCCGAGCACCTGTCCCGGGTACTGCTGCTCAAGCCGGTCCACATGGGCCATGCCGTTGAGGATTGGAATGATGGTGGTTCCGGGTCCCACGAAAGCGCCAATCTCGCCTAGTACGCCGTCCAACGCGCTGGCTTTGACCGTGACGAGGATCAGATCGAAGGCCTCCGGCCCGTCCGGTGCCGTGATGGTCTTCACCGGGTGCGTCCGGTCGGCGGTGGGGGAGACGAAGCGCAACCCGTCGCGGAGAAGGACTTCCTGCCTCCGCGGACGCACCAGATACGTGACATCCCGTCCCGCTTCCTGCAGGAGCGTACCGAACGCCCCGCCTGTGGCTCCGGCTCCGACGACGAGTATCCGCATGGGTGCATACCTTCCGGGGTGGACTTCAAAATAGTTGACCGGGCACAGGAGCCAGGGAACAGTTGACGAGGCTTTGTGTCCGATGTTCCAAGGCTAGGCGGTTTCAGACGGGCCTCCCACCCGCGGCACCAAGGCAAGCGCCGCCGTCGTGAATTTACGACGGCGGTAGGGCTGCGCGGCAAACGGTTCCACGTTTCGTGTCGTTATGGACCGTTCGGCTGCCGGCCGGGCCGTATCAGGAGGACGACGCTCGTGGCCAGGACCCAGACCATGAAAAGCAGGAAGCCGACGAAAGCGGCGATGCCGACCACTCCCTCGATGGTGGTCTGGAATACTCCCGCGAGCGCAATGAGCTGCAGCAGGGCCGTGGCGGCAGCCACCCAGCCCAGCCACCGCGGTAGCGCCCGGGTGGTCAGGATGGCCACCGCCGCCCCGAGGAACATGGCGATACTAGGGGGCAGGATGGCCGCACCCACCCACTGGTTGAGGACGGCGAGGGCGGGCAGCACCGCCGGGTCGGACTGGCCACCGGATGCGTACTGGATGAGCACCAGGTGCAGGCCCCCCGAAACCAGCATGAGTGCCCCCACGGCAGTGCCGGCGGTGAGGACCAGAGCGGCGAACATCCCGGCCTGGCCCTCCCATCGGCGCAGCCTGCTCCAGAGGCCAGCCAGGAACACCAGGAATGCGATGTCGGCGATCAATCCCAGCAGCAGCGAAAGCCGGTGGCCGGTGCCCTCCGCGGCAAGCTGGGCCGCGATGTCCTCCGCCGGGCTGTCGCCACTGGGTACCTCGGGCGTGAAGATGCTGGCCACAACCAGGGCGGTGAACACCAGGCCAGCCGCCGCGGTCCAGCGGTCCGGCCTCCCGGTCACCCCATCCGGTCTAACAGGGCCCGCTGTTTGGCCATCCGACGGTTCGTAATTCGCTCTGGCATCCATGGCGTTCCTTCCCTTGCGCTGCGCTCTGGGGCGTACTGCAAGCACGAAGAAGAATGCAAAACTTACGATCAGTGTAGGCCTTTCGCGGGTGGCAGTCTGCAGGGTAAATATCCGGTGAACAGGGCTTCAGTTCAAGTCCGATTGGCTGCACGCCGAAGCTGGACTGGTCGTTTCAGGAACCTTTAACGGCCGTGGCGGCTGTGGGTACTCCGGCCCTGATGCGGCGCCGGCGTCGGTAGCGCAATTGGAGCCACGCGGCGGTACCCAGCAGCAGGACGGCTAGCAGCGCGAGGCTAACGTACAGCCATCCGGGGTCAGGAGTCGTCGTTTCCACTGGGGGCGATGAACCGGCATCAGGGAAGGTGATCGTTGCCTGGGCACGTCGTTCAAGCAGTCCGCTATGCAACGTGATCCCTGCCTCCCAGGGACCGGCGGGTATCTGCTTGTCCAGGACGATCGTGACGGACTCGGTGGCACCGATCGCCACGGTCGTGCCGAGACTGGCAGGGAACGGGCCCGCGCTGAGCCCGCCCGGACCCCCTGAAAGATCCAGGGTCCCGAACATGTCCAGGGCCCGGCCGCCGGTGTTGTGGACGGACGCACGGACGGAGGGTCGGCCGTCGGCGGTCCGCTCAGCCGTTAGCGAGTCGACCGTGAAGTTGGCCGGGGGCGCCCCGCCGGGCCCAACGGATAGGTAGAGACGGATACCGACGCGGCTGACTTGAGTGACGCCGCCGCCATTGATGGGACTCAAACGCGCCTCGGCCCATACAACGCCATATTGCTCCCCGGGAGCCGCGTCGGCCGGGACGGCGATGGTTACGGTGGCGGTCACCTTTCCGCCGGCCGGGAGCGTGGACGTGCCCGGATCGACAGACGTCCATGTGGATAAGTCGTTAGGCGTGTCGCCGGGGGCGCCCAGGAATGAGCCACCCGAAATGGTGGCTGCGGAAGAATACAGTGCAACAGGGGTGGAGGAAGCGGCTCCGTTCGAAACCTCGATCCGCCGCTGAATAACCGTTCCAGGGGCAAGGTGGTCCACGATGTATAGCTGTGCCCGCGGATCGTTCGCGGCACCGGACGGGGCGTCGAGGAGCCGCAGCCCGAGGCCTGCGGCAGGGAGTTGGCCTGTCGGGGTGTTCGTGGACGCGTCCACGGGCACCCCGGCAACTAGGCACAAACCGACGCCGGCGATAATGCACAACATGGACCGCATGATGCGTTGCCATACGCGGGGGAGGAACGCTGGCCGTCCCACGTGCGAGTACGTGCCCAATCGGTGGCTAGAGAAGGGAGTGGGTGATTGTCGCCGAGTAGATGGCGGCGACCGCGCCTCCCGGGACTGCGACACTGATCGTCGGGTTCCATGTCGCGGAGTTATCCCCGGTGATCCCGGTCGCCGTGACCGCAGGAACTACACCGACGAGGCTGGCCGGGTCATTCGCTGTGTAGGTCGCTGTGCCCACTTTAGTGATTGGTCCGGCCGTGTAGCCGACAGCGCTGGCAGCGATGGCCGTTCCAGCCGGCGCAGGGGTGAAAGCTGTTGAAATGACGCTCGCAACCCAACCCGAACCGGCAACGGAGCTGCGGGCATCATTGACTTGCACCTGGCCCAAGGGTCCGCTGATCGTGCCCCCGCCCACAGTGTTCACGCGGGAGCCAAGGCTACCGGCGTCGGTAGGAACGCTAATTGCGAGGGCACCTCCAGTGACTTGGATGGTGGCGGTTGTCGGATCCGCCGAGGCGGGCAGAGCCATACTCCCGGCGAGAGCTGCGGAGAAGGCAAGGACGAGCGCGGCGCGGGTGATTGAACCCATGAGTGGAACCCCAATTTGCTAGAGACAGGATGAGTATTAGACCAGGATGAAGCGCTTGACGCGTCTGTCGACATTCACTGTGGACCGGAAGGAAGGTCCAGCTACTTGCTGGTTGCCCGCTTCCAGCCTGCTGATCGGCTCATCGCGTGAGAGCAATAAGAAATCCGTTCTGCAGCCCCCACCATGAACGGATATCACCAACGACGTGGTGCGTAACGTCACTGTGTGCCTCTTTCGGCTGAAAGTCAATTAATCCAGGCACAAGCGACTGCTTCTGAACGTCTTGCTGCATTGTGAAGTGCGCCCCAGGCTTTGATCGAAGGTGCAGGTCAAAAATGACCATTGCTGACGCTTGAGGCAGGGTCGGCGGCTGCCAGGTCCCTGATCTTGCTTATGCGGGTTTTGGTTTCTGGGTCTGCCTCGAGCATCGCGTAGACCGGGGCGCCCGCGGCCTTGAAAACGGCAATCTCGTCCTCGGTCGCAGTGACAATGGTGCCTCCCTCCTTGCAGAAGCTAGCGGCGTCATTCGCCGCGGCCGTCATGGCGCCGGCCGCCCAAGTAGGGGTGGCTGCCGCGGCGTCCTTGAGTACCTGTCGCTGGGCCTGGCTCAGGGACTGGAAGGTTTTGGCAGTCACCTTTGCAGTCATTGCATTCGATGTCACGAGAAACGGGGCGTGAGGGCCGTGAACGAAGTTACGCCCTCGGTGTCCCAAGCGCGGGCGGGAACGAGGGCCATATCGAAGTCCCCGGTCATCACTCCGCGTGCCACGGCCTGATCCCAGTCGGCTTTGTCCTCGCCCACTGCCTTCCACACCGGTTCAATGAGGATCCTGCCGCCAGAGAGTTCCTTCGCCTGGCGGGCGCGGATACTGAACCAGTAATGCAGAATCGTGGATGCAACATGTAGCTGGGATTGGCGGTTGGCGGAGTGCATCCCGATGCAGCCAAGAATGGTGCGTTACTCGTTCAGTGCCCGCTATCACAGCCCATTCGTATTCCGCTTGGGGAGTCGGCGGCGCTTCCGGTCCAGATGACACCGCCTCCAGGGCAGAGCATCACCTCGAACGCCTGGCCGTCATGCAGGGCCCGCAAGTGGCGCCCGTCATCCTCGACCACTTCCCAGCCGGCCGCTGGCAGCGCTAAGCGATAGTGCCGCATCACATCAAGGTTAACGTCTCCCGTGAGCACAAACCTTCGTTCACAGCCACCGACACCACTTACGCCGCCGCCACCGAAATCGCCGACATGACTGATGGAATCGAACGCGCGCTGGGACTCACGATCTGCACTGGCCATGGGCTCTTCCGTGCCTTCGATCACGCATTGCGGAGCCGATTCGTAGTGCACCTCAAGCTTCTGTCCAACTGCCAAGGGGGTGACAGCGAACATCCCGACCAGCATGAGGACCGGGATGGCCACGGCCGTCAGCCGCATCCACCGTCGTGTTGAGAGCATCAAGCCGATCAGGGCGAACATCGCGACCAGACCGAACGCCAATCCGGAGGGGCCGGACGTCAACCCCCAGGTGAGCGCCTCGAATGCGGTATCGGTGACATCGCCGTATATGCTCATGAATCCGTAGTGGACCAGCACAGCCAGCAGCGCCAGTCCTGCCCCAATGACGAGCAGCACCACGGCAGAGACGGATCGGCCGGTCATGGGCATGGCTCATGGTAGGTTCCGCCTGATCAAATGTACACAGGCGCCGTTGACTCGTAACTTCCGGGCGGCTTTCCTGCTTGCCCGGTGTAGCCGCAGCATCTACAACGGGCTGAAGCCAAACAAGGTTTTTCAAGGACAGCGGTCCAGTGCCTGTTCCGACGACAAAGCGTTCATCGATCGCCACATTTCCATCCTCATCAGCATTACTGCAGCCCCTGTCCCCGGGAGAACAGCAGTCGGGAACTTTGCCCCCTATGCCGCTGGCTGGTTTGTGATGGAACTGTCTTTGCGTAGGTGCGTTGGGATCGCCAGAATGGCTCCTCTTCATTCATGTTGTGTCCTGGCTTCTCCAGACACCCCTACCCGGACCATGACTGCGGGACCGACCGTCCGGCGAGCCATGTTTGAGCGTATAGACCCGCTCCGCGAGATGGGTGTACTTTGAGCTGTGGAAGGCTTCAGGCACTCTTCGGACGCCGACCGTGAGTTTTATGAGCTCCGCAGGCGGGCATACGGTCCGGATCCAGACATAAGTGTCGACCCTCCGGGCCTAGCGAGGTTGCGCGAACTTGAGGCGGCGGACCGCGCTGGCGTCGATTCTCTGCCGGTTGCCCCGGCGAGCGGGAATGCGGCTGATTCGGAGGCCCCCGCGGACGCTGCCTCGATAGAACATCCGGTGCCAAGGTGGAGTCGCCTGTACTGGGCCGGTGCCGCACTGGTCCTCGCGGGAGGGATCGTTACGACGACTCTGCTGTTATCCGCGCCGCGTCCTGATGCCACTCTTCATCCGAGCGGGGCCGCGGTCGATAACCGGCTCCCCGGACTGCTGCTTAGGGGAGCACCCCTGTTGAAGATCGAGGCTTCAACCCTCCGCGGATACGGGTCGTATCTCGGTCTCGAGATCTATTCCGGGGTGAACGCGTTCGACTCGCCGTGTCTCGTGGCACTGCACCAGGCGAGCGGTAATCTCTCAGACGTTCGCTGTGCTCCGGCTCCAGCAGATCTCATGATGGACGTCGCCTCATCCCGGGATGGGTTTGAAGGATTCGAAGGACGCGCCGGCGACGGCATCATCCGATTCGTACTTCGTGACGACACGGTGGACGCTTACGTCTACCTCACTCCGGAGGAGGGCTGATGGACCCATCCTCACCCCGGTCCGACGCTCAGCGGGAGCTGGACGAGCTCCGCAGGAGGGCATACGGTCCGCAGGCAGATATCCAGTCCGACCCTGCAGCACTGGTAAGACTGGCGGAACTGGAGGCGGCACGCACTGCGAGTCTTCGCGCCGCCGCCGGCACCGAAGTCACAGCACCCGCTGCAGCCCCGGATTCCGGGTCAGTTGCTCACTCCACCTGGAACACATTCATTGAAGAATGGCCGGAACCAGCAACCAGCATCGCACCCGTGGCGGAGCCCAGCACTGGATTGATGTCCTCAGCCTGGCGTCGTCGCATTGCGACACAAGTCCGCCGTTACTCATTTACGGCCACCGCGCTGGCAGTCTTTGTTGCCGTCTTTGTTGCCGCTGTGTTCACCGTGGCATGGATCGTTAGACCGCATCCCGATGCCACGTTGCGTCCGATCGCAGACGAGGCTGACAGCGCCGTTTTCACAATGCTGTCGTTCCTCTCAACGCTGGAATTCCCTTGGGGGGAAGCTGCCGGCCAATCCAGCTTCCGCGGCTATCAACAGTATCGGGGATTCGAACCCTGGTTCTTCGTGGACGGACGGGGCTACCGGTGCTTCATGCTCATCGATCGTTCCGGTCCTTTTGTTGACGGCGCCAATTGTGTGCCGCCCGGGGTCGATCTTTTTGCAGACGTCGGCGGGCAAACCCATTCGGGTGATGATGCCGTGATGGGCCTCCCGAAGGGGAGCGTCGTCCGGTTCCACTACCGCGGCGACTCCGTAGACGTCTTCCTCTACCCCGCATCGTCGGAGGCAGAATGAGGCGCGGGCCCGGAGAGACGGGCCGCCGGCTCAAATGCCCTGAACAGAAGAGCGCCAAAAATCTCCGAAGATCAGACCGGTTATCGCATCGTTTCCCGCGACATGGTGTGACCGACCGCGCGGTTCCGAAGGTTCCGGATCCCCCCTAGATCGCCCGAAGACCAGTGGTGAAGGGCAGGTTCGCGGCGACGACGTGGGGCCAGTAAGGTTCCTGTTCCACTCGACAACCCGGTGTGGTACGAATGGGACGAGCGCAAGGAACCGTCTTGCACTTTAAGGTTGGTTCGAATATTTGGAAAGGTAAGGACTAAAGTGCTTGTACTCGGAGTTGTTCTACTAATCCTTGGTTATATTTTCAACATTGGAATCCTGATAACTATTGGGTGGATTCTGGCTGTTATCGGCCTCGTGCTTTTGGTGCTCGGTGCAGTCGGACGCCCTCTTGCCGGAAGAAAGTACTGGTACTAATCGCGCGGTTCTGAAGTCGCTTGAGTCGGTCCTCGAACTGCACCACCTGCACCGTGGATCCCGTACTAATGGATGGCCGTCCCCATATTCTCTTAATCCCGAACGATTTGCAGTTGAGAGACTATGGGTTGTTAGACAGCATTTCGAGACATCCATGTCCGTGTCGCTACTTGGATCTTGGAAGTCAGTGGGGGAGTGGCCTGCTGTCTCGTTAATCGATCGTATTCGAGACGACTTCTATGACTCGCCGTACCGCACTCGACGCCGCGACGAGGAGAATGTGGGTCAGGTCGGCAACCCTGGGCGTCGCTGAGCGGTGACGAGGTAATTCGGTTGGGTCGCGTCGTACGTGGACCCTGCGAGGCTTAGACCTGCGGCCGCGACATCGGCTAGGAGTTCCGCATGGTGGAAGGGCCAGATCGGCAGCAGTTCGGTCGTCACCTGCAGCTGGTCACCGTCCTGGAGTGCTGCCACCGAGATCTGTAGGTGGTGTTCGGCGTCCCATGAAGGCGGCACCTGCCAGGAGTACACAACCACTGCCTTGCGGCCGGCGCGTTCCACGAGCCGGTTCCAGACGTCCAGCCTGCTGCCGGCTGAGCGGATCTGCTCCCAGTTGCGGGAGTTCAGCGCCAGCATCCCACCTGGCGCCAACACGAATGCCATACCGTCGAGTGCGGCGCGCCGGCCACTGCGTCCGACCGCGTGCGCGAGCGAGTTCCCGACGCACAACACAGCGTCGAACCGGTCCTGCCAGCCTTGATCGGGTAGCTGGTCCCAGCGGCATACCCGCGTCGACAGCTCGACTCCGTGAGCGCGAGCCAGCACCTGGGTCCGCTCGACCATCGCCGGGCTGGCATCGCACGCGGTGACCCGGAACCCGGCCTCAGCCAGCCCCACCGCCAGCAACCCAATCCCGCAGGCGCAGTCCAAGATCTGTCCCCCCGGGTCGAGCCCTGCCGTCACCATCTCGAACGCCTGCGCATTGCCCGCCGGGGACGCCTTAGCATCCGGTACCAGCCACTCATACACGGACGCCAATGCCCCGTAAGCAGCCTCACCCACAGTGATCCCTCCCCACGCACATCGGGGCAGGCCCCTTGTCGTTTTGTTTGCCTTCCTGGCCGTTCATCGTAGATCGCGCGGATGCTCGGTTCAAGGTTCAAGGTTCAAGGCTCGATCGCGCCTAGCGGCGCAAAGCTCTTCCTCCACCGGTGGGCCATGCGCGGGCTGCTGGCCATCGCATACCCCGATCCACTGAAGACGAATCGAGAGGCCTCAAGCGCTCGTGCATGGTCCGCCCCAAAACCGGTCCTCCAAGGACGCAGCAGGAAAACATGCTGAACTCTTTCAAAAGTGCGGGCTTCCGGTCAAGGTGCCCTATTCGCACGGTCAAAAACGACCATTTGGGACCGAACGATCCAAATTGGAGGAAAGGGTCACGCAGCGCCAGAATTCAGGCATCTTCTCGTGCTCAATTCGATTCCACAACCGTTTTTGACAGCCTGGGCTAACGGCTTCAAGGAAGAAATGCGGGGAAAATCCAGTACCCCGTAAACGGCCCGGGCGTAAAGCGGGACCTGGCCGACGGCGGACTCCATTGGTTCCCCCACTCCGCTCGACGCCCGGCCCGCCGTCGGTCCCACGACCTCGAGGGTTAGTAGTGCAACTAGTGCAGCTACCGATTCGCGCTCACAGGAGACCGCAGCCTATGCCGAGTCAGGCTACCGCGAGGGAACCATCAGCCCGGGCCGCTCCTAGCCAGCCGCAGGCTATCTCAAACCCGGCTAACAGGGGTGGATCGAAGCGTGCTGCGTAGTTATGGGGGCGCTACTGCAGTTCGGTGTCAGCGGCTTTTCTTACGATCTCGGCAACTCTGGCTTCCTCGGCTGTATCCAGTTGTGTGATGGCCCAGCTTGTCGGCCACATATTGCCGTCATCAAGGGCGGCGGCCTCTTGAACTCCCAAGGTTGAGTACCGTGTTCCGAACTTGGCGGCCGCTTGAAAAAACAGGACAACTTTACCCTCGGAATTGGCCCACGCGGGCTGCCCATACCAGGTCTTCGGAATCAAAGCCGGTGCTGCCTCGGCCACGATCGCGTGTATCCTTTCGGCGATCACACGCTGGTCGTCCGGCATCTCTGCAATCTTTTCCAGCAGGTCCTCAAGGGCGGCGGCCGCTTTCTTGCCGCCCTTCTCAGCGCGCAGCTCTGCGGCGCGTTCCTTCATTGCTGCCCGCTCCACCTCGGTGAAGCCTCCTGACCCGCTCGCGTTCATGGGGTTACCTTTCGTGATGATGTGCGCGCCCCGAGTCTATGACCGGTCCGGCCATGCCGGAAGCATCCAACATTTGAAGAACGTCGCGGCGACAGTACGGGCAGCCATGCTCCACCCTATGAAAGCCCGAAAGCTAAGGCAGCCGTACAAGCCCGCTGAGACTCTCCCAAGTCTTGGTCTCGTTGTTGAGAACTGTCGTGCCAGCGCCGGATCCTTTGGCCTCTCTCAGCCCGAACTGATAGCCATCTATGGAAAACTCTTGGAATTTCCCTATCGCATCAGCTGGTCACTTGTCGGACCTGAACACGATGGAGTCGAAGACGGCGCGTGCCTCTCTCGTCAGCTCCGGATTGATGGGTGCGTGGACGGCCACCCACTCCTCTCTCGTCAGCTCCGGTTGGGCGGGTGAGTGGTATTGGGCCACCCAGAACATAGCGCGCTGGCCGTTCAGGTCGACCACCCGGTAGGTTTCGCGTTCATCCTGACTCGAGTACCAGCGTGTGCAGTGGTACAACATTTCTGAGTGGATGCAGAACCTGCCGCTGTCGCAGGCTGTTATGTCCACGTCGCCCTCGACGGAGTGGTCGAACTCGAAGCCGGAGTAATCGCCCACCACGACCTTAACGGGAGGTGTGCTCGCCGTGGACGTCTGCGCCGTCAGCGCCTCGACGAAGGCCTCAGCCGACGGATTGACCTCGACGAGTGCGTCCTGCCACGCGCATGCGTCCGTCGGCACATGGTCGGAGGGCCACCAACCCACGTAGACCGCCGCTTTACCCGGCCGATCCGGGTCGTCCTTGCCGAGGCCGAGTTCGCCGCCCGACCAGCCGTCTGGGACGGTGATCTCGAAAGGCTCCGTGAAGCTGGTGACGAGGTATGTGCCGGCGTCGACGTCGCCGCTCTCAGGGAGCGGTGGGATGCCGCTGGCATCCGTAGTCGGAAAACTGGCTTCCGTAGTCGGAATACTGGCGGACGGGAGGGAGACGTCGTCGGACTCATACTCGCACCCGCCGAGACTTGCAATCAGTGCCATAACCACCAGGGGCAAGAGATGGCGCGACCGCTGATCGGCCTTTCCAAGGGGTGTCATGGAGCTCATCGATTTTCCAAGCCGCTACAGGGTACTGTGAGGCCCCGCAGCCGGATGGCCCCGCGGGCGGCCCGAGATGGGATGCCGTCGCCTCAAGTCTCCTCCAGCACAGTACCCGTGACAATGACGAGTTGTACGGTGATCAGTTTCGACTCATGCAATCCCCGAAATGACAGGAAGCGCCCTGAAGCCGTGTGGAGGAAACGCCAAATTTGAGGCAGCTTTTCCCCGCCCGGGTCTAACTAGCTCGAGAGATCTGGCGGTAGCCTACGTCTCATAACCCTTGGGAAACGAGACGTCTCGCCGACTGAGCATTACGAAAAGGGCAATCACCTTTAATTTCCGTGAAGTCAGACGAGTTCTGGCCACCGACGTGGGGCCGCCGGTGGTGGATCTATTCCCCATGCCCGGAGGAATTGCGCTCAGCGCCTCGTCTCGTACCGGGTCAGGACCACGCCGCCGGGAAACGTCCGCGTCTCCACCAGGTCCAGGTTCACCCAGCGGTCCAGCGCGGTGAAGAACGGCGTGCCGCCGCCCACCAGGACCGGATACGTGGCCAGCACGTACTCGTCGATCAGCCCGGCCCGCATGGCCGCCCCGGCGAGCGTTGCGCCGCCGACGCTCATCGGGCCGCCGTCCTCTGCCTTGAGCCTAGTGATCTCGGCGATCGCGTCGCCGCTGACCAGGCGAGTGTTCCAGTCGACCTTGTCGATCGTGGAGGAGAACACCACCTTCGGCGTGTCCCGCCAGTTCCGCGCGAACTCGATCTCCGCCCGAGTGGCGTTGGGCTGCTGGTCGCCAGTGGGCCAGTAGGAGCTCATGGTCTCCCAGAGCTTGCGCCCGTACAGCGATAGGCCGCTCGCCCGCTCCTGATCGAGCCACCACTGGAACAATTCGTCGCTCGGCCCGCTCCAGCCAATGTCGTCGCCGGCCGCGGCGATGTAGCCGTCCAGGGTCAGATTCATGCCGTAGATCAGTTTCCGCATGGCGCCAGCCTTCCGTCAGTCGGTCTCCAGCGTATAGTCCGGGCGCGGCGCGGGAAACTCGTCGGTGCGCGATCGAATCGCAGGTCAGTCCTCATGCTCGGGGGTCAGCGTGGCATACTCGACCGCCTCCCGCCTCCCGCCTCCCGCCTCCCGCCGCGCGACGCCCTGTCCAACATGAATACGTCCAGCCCGGTGGAGGATCAAGGCCTTCAGAACGTCTACGTTCGTGATCCCGACGGTAACCATTGTCTTCGGTTGCAGCGCTGTCATCGGTTCGCCCGAAACCGAAGAGGCTTAGGCTTCATCGCGATGCAATTCGGGAACAGTCCACTCCGGGGCGTCCCACCTGCCAGGAGATATCCCCGCGTATTGACTGCCTGTAGCCCGAGGAATAACGTCTGCCTTAGCGGGGTCATCCACCCCGTTTTCCACGGGATAAGGGGCCGGATCTGGGCCGCTCCTGCATTGCGATGGAGCCAGAGGAGGACTCTGTGTGGACGTCATCCTGCACCGCAGTTACATCGCCATGAGCGGCCGATGGGATAGGAATCCAGGAAAGGAAATGACCATGCCGAAGTATCTGTTTGAAGGAACATACGTGGGCCAGGGCATCAAGGGGCTCATGCAGGAAGGCGGCACCAAGCGGCGTGACGCTCTGGCGGAGGCCCTTAGCTCGGTCGGAGGATCGCTGGAGAGCTTCTACTACGCCTTTGGTTACTACGACGTCCTTGGCGTTTTTGAGGCACCGGACGATGCAAGTGCTGCAGCACTGTCGCTGCTGATCAATTCGACGGGAAACGTCAATGTCCGCCTGAAACCGCTCCTGACCGTCGAAGACCTCGACGAAGCCGCCAAGAAGTCGCCGTCCTACCGCGCCCCGGGACAGTAGGGGAGCCCGGCACCAAGGCCGGCAGGCCGGCGTCGTGAAGTACGACGGCGGCCGGCGGCTTTGAGCCGCTGCGCAGATTACACAGCGTCCCTAGGCTTCCTCCCCTCCCGTTGGAACGCCCTCACAGCTTCGCTCACCGTTGGGTAGAAGTGTTCGGGAGAAAAGCGGGCGGCCATGCCGTACTGCAGCAATCTGTCTTTAACCGGACCTTTTAGCTCGGCGAACACCAGGTCCACGCCGTGCCTGTCCAGCCATTCGTCAAGCTGCACCAGCTCGTCCAGTGCCGTGGTGTCGATCCCTGTCACGGGCTCCGCCGCCAGAACCACGCGTTCGGTGCCAGGCGCCGCCTGGTCCAGTTCGCTGCGAACGAAGGCTCCCAGCAAGGATCCGTTGCCGAAGAACAGCGGTGCGTCGAAGCGCAGGATCAACAGGCCAGGGACGCGTTCCCCTTCCGGATGGCGGCTCACGTCGTGGTATCCCGGTACCCCAGGCACGTCCACCAGTTCGGCACGGTAAGGGTCCCAGGCCCGCCGCAGGAAGTCCAGGATTGCCAGGCCAACGGCGACGGCAATGCCCGGGAGGACCCCCAGGATGGCGACCCCCAGGAACGCCGCGAGCATCACCAACGATTCACTGCGGCTCATGCCGATGAGCCGCCATACGCCGGCGGGGTTGGCTATGGCTGCGGCTGCGGCGATGACAATGGCGGCAAGGGTGGCTGCCGGCAGGAACTCGGTGACGCCGGGCGCCATGAGCATGAAGCCGAGCACCAGGACGGCGCCGACCACCCCCGTGAGTTGGGATTTCGCCCCGGACTCCACGGCCACCGGTGTGCGGGATGTGCTGGCCGAGATGGGGAAGCCACCCAGCAGCCCGCTGGCAGCGTTTGCCGCACCCAGGGCTGCCATTTCGTGGTTGCCGGATACCTTGCCGTCCTCTGCCGCGGCGAGGGATTGGGACAGGGTTCCGGTGTCGACAAACACGATGAGGGCGATCGCGGCGGCGGCGGGCAGCAGTGTGAGGACGTCGGCCCAGCCGATTCCGCCGAGGGCCGGTGCGGGGAGTCCCTGCGGGAGTGCGCCTGTGACCTTCACGCGCTCCTGAAGTCCCAGCAGGGCCACGGCGAGGCAGGACACAACCACCGCAATGAGCACGCCAGGAACCTTCCATTTCAGCCAGCGGGGAACCCAGATCAGCGCCAGCGAGGCCAGGCCGAGCAGCACTGCCGGCACATTGGTCTCGCCGGCAAGCACCTTTGGCACGGCGGCGAGAAGTTTTTCCCAGGGCGTGCCGTCTTCGACGGATATCCCCAAGATGGTGGGTAGCTGGGACACAACTACCAGCAAGGCGATGCCATTGAGGTAGCCGAGCCGGATGGGTTTCGACAGCAGTCCAGTGACGATCCCTAGCCGCAGGGCCGAGCCGCACAGCAAAATGACACCTATCAGTATGGCCAGGAGGCCGGCCAGGGCCACGGATCTCTGTTCGTTGGCCGCTGCCAAGGGAACCAACGCCGCAACGATCATCGGGGCGAGCGCGGAATCCGGCCCCAGCACCAGCACACGCGACGGCCCTACTGCCGCGTAGACAAGCAGGGGCACTACCGTCGCGTAGAGACCGGTCACCGGCGGAAGGCCGGCCGCCTGAGCGTACGCCATGCCCGCGGGGACCAGGATTGCGAAGAGCGCGATGCCTGCCACCAGGTCGTGGCGCATCCACTCGATCCTGTAACCACGCAAGGCTGGCGGGACCCACCAGGCCCGAGTCTTTCCGAAGCGGCGCATCTCCCGATCATGGCACACCTGTATCCTGACAAGGCAGGTTGAATGGCTACAGCAGCCCTCAACCAAGCTCGGTTCGCGGCCGGATGACGGTCCGGAATCCTGGGCCCTCGCCTTCCAGGTCGTCGAATCACCGCCGCGATTGTCAGTCTCCGATCGGCCCAATGGACTCTTGGAGTGGACCTTTTATCACTACCAACAAGCCAGCTCCCGGGGAAATCCCGACGTCGGTCCTCAAGCCCTCACACGGAGCTGCGGCGGATGAGCCCGCCGTCGTGACCTGGGCCGAGGCTGGTGTCAGCATGACCGCGCGATGGCGTTCGGCGAACGGCAGACCGGCGCCGACGCGCATCGAAGTGGTCTCCGACTCTCTCACGGCCGATGACGCGAACCGGATGGCGTCACAGGGGATCGCGATGCTCTGGCACGGTGACTTCCACAACGCACGCCAGATCCTCAACGCCATGGACCGGCGGATCGGCGCGGGAAAGAAAGAGACCGCAGCAACTCCGGCCGAAAAGTTCTATCGGCACCGCCAGTCAGCCTCGCATCGTGCCCGCATTCTCGGCCTGCTGCTGATTCCCCTGGATCCAGGTCCGGTGGTGCCGCTGCGCCGCGCACCGGACATCCGGCAGGCCGCCGCTGAAGCGTACGGCGAGATCGGCGAACCTTCCGTTGTATCCCTGCATGAGCTTGTCGGGGCCATTGGCGCCCACGAGTGGCGGCGGAAGGGCGTGTACGTCGATGCCCTGCAGGGCCGCATCCACCCGCACTACGGCACGTTCTTCCCCACCCGCAGTGAGTATGTGGATCTCGTGGCCGCCGCTCCGCTGCCCTCTGACACGCTGGCGTTCGACGTCGGAACCGGCACCGGGGTGCTCGCTGCCGTCCTCGCGCGCCGTGGCGTCCGCCGCGTGGTGGCGACGGACAATGAACCGCGCGCCATAACCTGCGCTGGTGAGAATTTCCGGAACCTCGGCGTCCAGGACCGTGCCGAGGCGGTCCTGACCGACATGTTCCCGCCCGGGCGGGCACCCCTCATCGTCTGCAACCCGCCCTGGATTCCGGCCACGCCGCATTCCACCCTGGACAACGCCGTCTATGATCCCGGGAGCAGGATGCTGTTCCGCTTCCTAAACGGACTATCCGACCATCTGGAGCCCGGCGGTGAGGCCTGGCTTGTCCTCTCCGACCTGGCCGAGCACCTTGGCCTGCGGACACGTGACGATCTGCTTGACGCCATCACGGCGGCCGGGCTGAAGGCGGTGGACCGGCTGGACACCAAGCCAACACATCCGAAGGCGTCGGACCGCGACGACCCGCTGTTCGCGGCGCGCACGGCCGAGGTCACGTCGCTGTGGCGGCTTGTTCGCCGATAGTTGCCAGGTCCCGCAACGAAGGTCAGACTGATGGCCGCTTTGAGTAGCCGAACTGGGGCACTTTGACACGGACACGCCGCGGATTGAGCAGGTTCGGGGCCGTGTGAGCGTCAATGTGCCCCACGACGGCGCCCCCTGACAGTCCTTAAGGGGCTGGCGCGTCGAGAGAGTCGAGGGGGCGGAGGCTGGCGACGTAGGCCTCGGCCTCAGCGACAGTGACCAAGAAGAGGGCGAAGACGCCGTCGACGAGGACGGAGGCTGAGTTGCCTCGGCTGCTGATGACGATTCCCTTTGGCAATTTGGCTACTTCCTTCCCTGCAGGTTGTCTTCGTTGTTAAACAGAGTTCGTTGTGCCCCATCTGTGGGATTGCTCAATTCGGGCTCAAAGAAAGGACTACCAGCGCGAGCTGCACGTCCTTCCCTGCCGTCGCCGTTCCCAGTGGCGGCGCCAAAATCTATAGTGGGACATGGCCATGTTGAGGGTTTCGCTTCGCTTATCAGCGGTGTCGTTTGCGGTAACCGGTGTGTTGCTCATCGCCGTGACGTTCCTGCACCCGAGTATTTTCGATCGGCCGATCGGTGACGTGGTCCTGGAATCCGCGGCGTGGTGGGCTCCCGTGCACCTGGCTGGCTTGGTTGTCTTTGTTCTGACAGTTTTCGGAGCGACCGGCCTTGTTGCCGCCCATGGGGAGCAAATGGGCCGGCTGGGACATGCGGGCCTGGTAGTCACTCTGGTGGGTGCGGGCTGTACCAGCGGTCTTGCCGCCGTCGAAGCGGTAGCATTCCCGGTGCTTGCGGAGCGGGCTCCTGACCTGCTTCGGCTGGACGGACCGCTGCTGGCTTCCTGGCCGATGATCGCCGTCGGCGTTGCAGCTCTCGGATGGTTTGTGGGTCTGGCGATGATCGGTGCCGCGGCGGCCCGCTGCTCCGTTTTCCCCCGCGCAGCCGGGGTGCTGCTGGCAGTCAGCAGCGTTCTGTTCCTCGCCCTTGAGGGTCCGTTCGTTCCGGTGTTTGGCCTGCTCGCGGGCGTGCTTTTCGGCGCCGTCCTGATCTGGTGGGGCTGGCTTTTGGGGAAAGCCGCTGCTGGATCTTCCCCGATGCCACAGCACTGACGCAAGGGCCGCCACCACAGGTGGAACGCTCCGATGCTGATTCTCTCGTAGGTGCCCGGGACGAGGTTCGGGCCCGGAAGGTATCCGCGTGTCTTGACGGCCCGGGAATCAAGGGGCTCATGCAGGAAGGCGGCAGCAAGCGCCGCGACGCTTTGAAGGAGGCCCTCAGCTCCCAAGGGGGAGTGTGACACCCTGCCGGCGGCCGCCGTCGTGAATCACGACGGCGGCCCGCTCCGGAACGGGACTGAGGGTAACCGTGTCCTGCGCCTAGCCGGTTTGCGCACCGTCTCCGGTGTCCTCCCACATGACATCCAGATTGTGGAAGATCACGGGTCCATCGCACAGTGCCGCCATCTTGGCAGCGAACTCCGACGTTTCCGGCCGGCCGGAATTCTCCATTGCGGAGTCAAAGGAATCGAAGTCGACGATGGTGAAATAGGTTCCCGGGTGGTCCCGGTCTGCCGTGGCAACAATGCGGCGGAACGTGGGCTGGGTGCTGCCCTCGGTTCTTGAGGGACGGCCCAGCTCTTCGATCTCCTTGATGCGGGAGGTCTTGAATTCGATGATCTGCACAAACCCGGCCATGACAGCTCCTCGACGGCGGTGGACAGTGATGCAGATCACACTAGTCCCCACGGCGGACGGTGCAAAGGGGAGAAATGCCCTATTCAGACCAGCTGCTGCGCGTGGTTCTTCCGCTGTCTGGAGGTGATCCCTCTAAAGCTGTGGGACGCACTCGCCGCGTTTTAATGATCCGGGCTGCCTTGTAATTGAGCGGATTGACGACGGCGGCGGCGGTTCAATATCGTCCTGCTCCCTGGACCGGCGTCAACGTGCCACAGTTATCGAGTGAAGCGGGCAGTAGATTTTTATGCGGCTATCCTCCAGATAATTGGATTTATGACACTCGGCCTGTATGGAGTGTCCCGATTCCAAAGCCAGGACCCCCGCGGCGTAGCTGTTCTTACCCTGTTAGGGTGCGGCCTTTTACTGACGCTGGCCTACGCCGGGTGGCACTATCGCAATGTCAGAAACATGCGCCGGATGGCCGCGGGAGAATCGTTCCGTGCGCACACCTTTCATTCACATGCCGCTGCAGAGTACGGACATGCGCCCGAGACTGTTTGGCAGCTGATCAGGCCCGCCGAGGCTGCCATGCTCATAGATGGTGCTGCCCAGGCATTCAAAGTGCCGGGTACCCCGGATGGGGAAGGCGAGCGGCAGTGCTTCATCTCGGCAGATGGCGAAGTTTCGGTCATTGAAGTTCTCAGTGAAGTTCCTGGTCGCTCCGCCGTGACGAGAGCGGTCTGTTCGCCAGATCTCCCGTCCGCTATTACGACGTACATCCTGGAACCCACCACGGTTGGTTGCAGGCTGACGATGGAAACCCTGATTGACTTCCCGGTACCAATGTCGGCTGTCCAGAAGCAGGCGATACGGGAGTACGAGCGAAGCTTTGTGGAAAAAGTCGGGCACTTGCTGGACAGGCCGTCCGTGCAGAAGGACCACCAGAACCCTGGCGGCGGGTAATCTGTGGCCCCAATCGCCACTGGAAGGTAGCGATCTCATAGCCGGGACACTAGGAGAGATTTTGGCACCCAGCCAGCGTGCCGCCGTCGTAAATCACGACGGCGGCCCGCCGCGCCGGTGCGGCGGGCAGGACCCGCTACCCGGCCACCGCCGCCTTCGCCTCCTGCTTGGCTTTCATCCACTCGCTCATCCACGGGGCCCGGACGCTGGAGGTGATCCGGCAGTCGGCCACGAAGGTTCCCTTGGCGCCGGCGTCGATCCAGTCCTGAAGCGCGGCAAGGTCCGCCAGCGAGCGGATGACCGCCGAGCTGGCACCGAGCGCGCGGGCGACGCCGCTGAAGTCCACCTCGGGGATCAGCATGGGCTTTTCGGTCAGGCCCTGGGAGCCGTACTGATGGATTTCGGCTCCGTAGGCGGCATCGTTGTAGATCACGACGACGGCGCTGCTCGCCGCCGCAATGAGCGATTCGAGGTCGGACAGGCCCATCAGGAAACCGCCGTCGCCGGAGGCCAGCACCAGGGTGCGGCCGTCCTCCACCGCGCGGGCGGCCCCGACGGCGCTGGCAAGGCCCAGCCCGATGGTCTGATAGGCGGTGCCCACCATGACCAGGTCCTGGGGCCGCGGGATGCGCCAGTACATGGGTGCCCAGCCCATGAAGTGCCCGCCGTCCTGGACCACCGTGCGGCGCTCAGGCAGCATCGCATCCAATGCCGTGGCAAGGGAGCGCGGGTCCAGCCGGCCGTCCGGAGTCTCCGCTGAGCCTGCCTCGTGGCCCGGTCCTTCGGCCAGGCGTTTTTGGGCTTCGGCGCGCCAGGCTTCTGAGCGGGCGTCCACCGAAACGCCGTCATCCAGCAGCCGGAGGAGGCGGCCCGCCGCGGACTTCACATCCGCGCTGACGAACGTGTCCACCCTGGGGTGCGTCGGCTGCAGGGCGGTGTCGATCTGGATGACAGTGCTGTCCGGGCCGAGCAGGTGCCCGAAGCGCATGGTGAAGGGGGTCAGGCTGGCCCCGGCCACCAGGACCACATCGGCCTCAGCCATGAGCCCGGCCGCAGTATCCGTGCCGAAGCCGCCGGCGACGCCGAGGTACCCGTCGCCCTGGAGGAGGTTGAGCGCCAGGGCGGTTCCGGCGGTCAGCGCGCCCAGGCGGTCGGCGAGCTCCCGGAGCTCCGGGCCGGCTCCGGCGAGATGCGCACCGCGGCCGGCGAGGACCAGCGGCCGCTTCGCCCCGGCGAGCAGGCGGGCCACCTGCCCAAGGCCGCCGTCGACGTCGTCCATCACCTGGGGTGCCTGCGGCTCCACGAGGTCTTCTTCCGCAGCCTCCAATGCCGCGAGGTCGTAGGGAATGGCAATCACGACGGCGGTCCGCTTGGTGAGCGCGTACTCCACCGCCTGCCGGGTGATGGAGCCAGCGGCTTCGCGGGTGACGGTGAAGGTGGCCGCGCCTAGGCCCGCGGCGATCGCTGTCTGGTCCACGTCCCAGGGCCGGGCGCCGCTGGTCGGGGCGTCCCCGGTAACCAGCACCACGGGGATCTGCGCCTGGACCGCCTCGGCGAGGGCGGTGAGTGCGTTGGTGTAGCCGGGGCCGTAGGTGGTGGTGCCCGCTGCGAGACGTCCCGAGGCCCGGTAGTAGGCGTCGGCCGCTGCGAGGGCGGCGCCTTCATGGCGGACGGGGGAGAAGCGCAGGCCCAGCTTTTCCGCGGCGTCCAGGAAGTGGACGTTTCCGTTGCCCATGACGCCGAAGACGTCGCTGAGGTAGCTGCTGAGAACCTGCGCCACGCGGCCGGAAACGGTAAGTGAAGTCATGCAGGAATCTTCTGCCCTAGTCTCCAAGTAGGCAATAGAGGCCGTTTCAGTTGGGACAATTGGCAGAACCGGGTCGGTTCAAGTGAAAATATGCCCACTTGTGGTGTGCATCACCCGCGCTTAGTCGGACGGGCGGGATTCCTGCTTCGACAGCCGGCTCAGGAGGCCGTCGTAGCGGGGCGGCATGAGTTCCAGCACGGAAATGGCTGTGCTGGTGCGCTGGATTCCCTCGATTTCCAGGATCTGGTTGGTGATGCGGTAGAGATCTGCCGTACCGCGGGCCACCACCTTGGCCATGAGGTCCGCGTCGCCGGTGGTGGCGTGCACTTCGATGACCTCCGGAATCGCGGCGAGCCCGTCCTCCACCGCCCCTGTCCGGGTCTGGCTGATGGACAGCGAGAGGAAGGCCATCAGGTCATAGCCCAGCGCCGCGGGGTCCAGCCTGCGGCTGAACGAGCGGAGGGCGCCGCTGCGCTCGAGCCGTCCCAGCCGGGCGTGGACCGTATTGCGTGCGACGCCGAGAGTCCGGGAGAGTGCCAGGGCGCTGGCTTCGGGGTCCTTGTCCAGGGCCAGGATGATCCTGCCGTCGAGGGAATCCAGGGTGCAGGGGTTCGGGATGGTCATATTTTCACCACAGTCAGTTGAAGTTGAGCAGAAGTCCCAATGGGTTGAGGGTATCTTGCATTGTGCGCCGGGTCACATCCATGATCGGTGCTCATGACCCCTGATCAACTCCTGACCGCACCGGAAACGGCCCTCCCCACGCTTCGTGGCGCGGTGGCCGGCCTTCCGCCCTACATTCCGGGCCGGCGCAGCGCCGGCACGGACATCGCGGCCCTCGCCAGCAACGAAAGCCACTACGAGCCCCTGCCCGCCGCAGCCGCTGCGGTGGCCGCAGCGGCCGGTACGATGAACCGCTACCCGGACAGCGCCGCCGTCGAACTCCGTGAACGGCTTGCCGGGCACCTGGGCGTCACGGCCGGAGAGGTCGCGGTGGGACCCGGCAGCGTGGGCGTCCTCCAGCAGATCATCACCGGACTGTGCGATGCCGGGGATGACGTGATCTTCGCGTGGCGCTCCTTCGAGGCCTACCCCATCCTGGTTGAACTGGCAGGCGCCCGGCCCGTCCGCATCCCGCTGGATCATGCTGAGGGCCACGACCTCGACGCCATGGCCGCGGCCGTCACTGCCCGCACGAAGGTGATCCTGCTCTGCACCCCCAACAATCCCACGGGGGTGCCGATCAGCCACGATCGCATCGAGGCCTTCCTGCAGTCCGTCCGCTCCGACATCCTTGTGGTGATTGACGAGGCCTATGTGGAATACGCCGAAGCGGGCAGCGGCCCCGATTCGCTGGCGCTCTACCGCCGGTACCCGAACGTCTGCATCCTGCGCACCTTCTCCAAGGCCTACGGACTCGCCGGCCTGCGCGTGGGCTACGCTGTGGCGGCGCCTGGCATCGCCGAGGGGCTGCGCCGGACGGCTCTTCCCTTCTCCGTGAGCGCGCTGGCCCAGAAGGCGGCCATCGCATCGCTGGACGCGGGGGAGGAGATGGAAGCCCGGGTCGCCGCGGTCAAGCGGGAGCGCACACGCATGGCCGCGGCATTGCAAGCGCAGGGCTGGAAACTGCAGGCGAGCCAGGGCAACTTCCTGTGGGTCCGTGCGGATGAAGACCTCCTGACGAGGCTGGTGGACGCGTTTGACCGCGCGGGCATCCTGGTCCGGGCGTACCAGGGCGACGGCGTGCGGATCACCGTTGCCAGTCCCGCCTCCAACGACCGTGTGCTCCGGCTCCTGGCAGCCCACGCAGCCTGACAACCGACTGACTTGAAATCCCAACCCGTTCCACCTACAACCAGAGGACTCCCCATGGAACAACAGACAAAGACGTCTGGCCGCGCCCTCGGCGCGGCACTCAAACCCCGTCAGCTCACCATGATGGGGCTCGGAAGCGCCATCGGCGCGGGCCTGTTCATCGGCTCCGGCGCCGGCATCCAGGCTGCCGGCCCGGCCGTGCTGATCTCCTACCTCGTCGCCGGCACGCTCATCATCCTGGTGATGTGGGCTCTCGGCGAGATGGCCGCCGCCAACCCGGACAGCGGCGCCTTCTCCGTTTATACCGCCAAGGCCTACGGGCCGGTGGCCGGCGCCACCGTGGGCTGGCTCTGGTGGCTGCAGCTGGTGGTGGTCATCGCCGCGGAAGCGCTCGGTGCGGCAGGGCTGCTGTCCACCATCTTCCCGGCCCTGCCGGTGTGGCTGATGGCCTTCGTGTTCATCGTGGTGCTCACCGCCGTGAACCTGACCAGCGTGAAGAACTTCGGCGAGTTCGAGTTCTGGTTCGCCCTGCTCAAGGTGGCTGCCATCGTCGGGTTCCTCCTGGTGGGCGCTGCCCTGCTCTTCGGCTGGCTGCCGGGCGTCCAGTCGCCGGGCCTGGCCAACTTCACCGGTGCCGGCTTCGCGCCCGACGGCTTCGCCGGAATTGCCACGGCACTCTTTGTGGTGGCCTTCGCGTTCGGGGGCACCGAGATTGTGTCCGTGGCCGCAGCCGAAACGGCTGAACCGGCCCGCAGTGTGAAGAAGGCAGTCCGGACCGTGCTGTGGCGCATCCTGGTCTTCTACATCGGCGCCATCTTCATCATCGCCGCCGTGGTCCCTGTGGGTTCGGCAGGGCTGAAGAGCCCGTTTGCCGTCGTGCTGGAGGCCGCCGGCATGCCAGGCGCAGCCACCGCCATCACCCTGGTGGCCGTAGCAGCTCTGCTGTCCGCCCTGAACGCCAACCTCTACGGCGCCTCCCGGATGGCGTACTCCCTCGCCGAGCGGGGCGAAGCACCACGCTGGCTTGCCTCGGTGTCCAAAGCCCGGGTCCCGGTGGTTGCTGTCCTGGCCAGCGTCGCGTTCGGCGTTGTCACGGTTGTGCTGGAGCTGGCTTTCCCCGAGATGGTCCTTGGCGTCCTGCTCAACATTGTGGGTTCGACCTGCCTGCTGGTGTGGACGTCCGCGCTCCTGGCCCAGCTCGCGCTGCGCCTCCGTGCCGACCGGGAGGGAACGGAGCTTCCCCTTCGGATGCCCGGCTTCCCGTGGCTCACGTGCTTTGGCCTGGTGATCCTCGCGGCGATCTTCACGGTGGGCTTCATCGGCGAGGATTCCCGTCCCCAACTCCTGAGCACTTTCGCGCTGGTGGCGCTTCTGGCGGTGGCGAACTGGCTTCACCACCGGAACCGGAAGGTTGCGTCCCGTGTCGACGCTACGGAGCGTGACAAGCAGACGGTGCTCGTCGACTGAACTAAGTGCAGCTGACCGTTTCGAGGGTTTGCCGCAACTGGGGCGCGTTAACTTTTGTGAACTGGTCCCCGGGAGTCGGAACTGAATTTTTTCAGTCTAACTCCCGGGGAACAATTCAACTTCGTCAGACGCGCCCTTCGTTGTGCATGCCGCCCCCAAGTTGCTAAGTGACATAAGAAGCGCCGACGTTATTCGGGATTGCTTAGACAGGATCGAGGGCGCTGCAGCTTTGGTCATGAGGTCTCTTTCTGCGCAGAGGTGCCGCTGGACGGTCCGTCTGCCGGAAGTTCGCCAGCATTGCCCGTCGCAACCGCAACGCGCTGATGGCCAGGGTGGCGGGCCGCGACTGGCGACTGGCTTTCTACCGGATGAAACACCCGTTTGGGAAGCCGTGCATTTTCGCAAATACTCCTTTTCGACGTTAGTCCCGAAGTTTGCTGAGCGGTGTACTACAGTGGCGTCATGCCCGACGAACGACAAGACAGTCTGATCCCGGTTAGGTTCCTGAAGCCTCCAGTGCAGCGCGTTGAGCTAACTGTGCATTTTGTTGCCAGTGATGCTGTCCAGGCTAGCCACGTGGCTCCGCTGAGGGAACTTTGGATAGGGTCGTACCCGAAGGTCACCGAGCGTGCTCCTACACCAGCAGATGATGTACCGTCAGACCGCATTTCGGTCGTCGACGAAGAGTCTCATTGGCCCATCCCTTACACGAGATACTCCAGCAGCGTGAATCGTCGGTCCGTTGCCTATCAAGGGGACCGTTTCACAGTAAGTTGGGGATTTGATGAAGAGTCCGGTGCGCCTTACCCGGGGTTCGACAGTCTTTTTCAGACCATGCAAGAGGAATTCGGCGTTTTCTCCGATGTCCTAATGCGGAGTGACATCAAGATAGGGATCGTGCGTTCTAATTGTCGATACTCCAACCGAATTCAGGGGCTGTCGGCAAGTCAGTTAGCTGTCGGAGTCTTAACACGCTGGAAAGGGCAACTGGATGTCGCAGATATGGACTCTGACTATGTTGGTGTCCGTCTGCACTCAGATGATGACAATAGAAGAAACTGTGCTTCGCTTGTCAGCGTAGACGCTCATGTAGGTCAGGACCCTATGCTGACCATTTCCGTGACTCAGTCTGGGGAAACGGAAAAGTTGAATGGCATCGCAGTGGCTCACGATGAAGTGATTGATAAATTTCTTAGCTACACTTCGCCGACTCAGCATGAATCGTGGGGAAGGATTTGAATGAGTGAGCTTGCATGGCCTGAGCCGGATATTGGAACGTCTGGGACGTCTCGGACGTGGAGAAAAAAGGCCGTCGTTCTGTTGTACGCCCCACGCTCCAGAGATGCTGAACCCTTCGAGTGGTCCTTGGAATATTCCGGCAGCGAAGAACAGTCCAGCGGCGAGGAAAAGGAGACGCCTGCCGTTGCGGAAGCCCGCAACACTATGCGCAGTCTCTCTGTTGATGAACTCGGTGCTTCTGGCCTGACGCAAGGTGTGCAGGATCGAGTCCTAGAATTTCTTGATGCAACCACAACAGAAGCGTCGACCTTCCCGTCTATAGTCCCCGACGATGACGGTGTGGCCGTTCTGCATTGGGTCGCGGGGGAGAGGTCTCTTCAGGTTGATGTTGAAGAGTCTGGTCCAACATACCTTTGGGCCAAGGAGCCGGGCCACGAGGCGGTCGTGTTGACGGAAGCCAGTGCTATCACGGTTTGCGCAAGGGTCAATGTACGTCGAATTGCAGAGGATGTAACGGCCGTCAACCCTGCCTGGCGCGAGCGTATGCGGCGGTTATGAACGAATGGCAATATGATGATCCGGAGATTGACGACCAAGACAGGTTGTTCCGAAGGGTCCCCAGCAACCCGAATTGCCAGACGTTTGATCCATTGACTGAGACCTACAAGGTGAGTCCTGGAGGTCTACGCAGAGCAGCAAACGAGGGGATGTCGACCCACCTTCAATCGATCATCGACGCAAGGGGGAGAGACGTCACTACCCTCTATGACGCAGCGCGATATGGATCGGTGAAGTTCGTCGTAGCCGTGCCGCGCAGCGCGGGTGCAGGTGTACTGCCCACGCCTGCACCCGAAGAAAGAGATGAAGATCTGCGGGCGGCTCACACGGAAGTTCGACCCCCAACGCCCAGTCACGACAAGGTATTTTGGAGAACCGTCGTCAACGTGATCGCCGCAAGTAGCGAGTGGGTACAGCCTCCCGTGAGCGACCAAGGGAACTGTGGATGAGTCTAGTGTTTATGCGGTAAAACTCGGGAGTTCTTGTATACAGCCAGAGACTCCTCCACCCATCTCCGCTGCCGCCGACGCGCTGCTTAGTTCTGCGGCTTGCAACGGTCCACCGCTGGGGCGGCTGCCACGGCGTTAGCTTACGAGCTATGCTTCCTGTCACCGATAAGTCTTCTATTCCCGATCATAGGCATTCTCTACCGCTTGGCCTTTCGCGCTATCGGGGGATGGACACTTATTCAGCAATCAGGGAAGTTTGAGCGACAAAACGAGTGAAGCGATCTTGAGATGCCAGTGCTGATTTGTATAGGGCACGCTCCTTGTGATACTTTCTACGCGCTAACCCTGATTTTAGGTGTTGGTGTTTGCTAGCTGCGATTTTCGTAACCGGTTCGATTCCGGGGCCGCTTTGGTGGGCAACTGCCATCGCGGTACTGCTAGTGGTTGCAGTGAATGTCATTCCCGTCGTTGTTGCAAAAATTAGGGTTCTAACGAAACTTCTACCTGACAATGTACGTGCGAATGGAACGGTGGTCTTTATGGGTGTTATCTCCTGTTTTGTCTACGATGCAATCAAGGCTATGGTGAGCCTCAACACCTAAGCTCAGGGCTAGTGCCAGCAACGAAATAGCGCGTATCGGTAGTTTATCTCCCGGTATCTGCGTCCCATGTCTGGTGTAAGCTCCGTGCAAGTCTCAGTGCATTTTCTCGATGCTCCAGAAGACATAGGCCTACTCAAACGCAACCACGAAGTAGAAGAGGCTACGGCGCCAGCCCTTCACACCTGATAGTCGCCCATCGTTGTCAGTCACGCGTGACTTTGGGCTTCTGCGCCAGCCCCATAAACATCGTCCGGTGCAGGATGTCCACGTGCTTCCGGGAGACCTCCACCGCTTCCTCAACGTTGCGGGCGCGCAGTGCTACAACCAGCGCGATGTGGTCCCGGTGCGACGTGTGCAGCTTCTCGATGGGGTAGGGGATGAAGTAGTCGTAGAGCTCGGCGAGGGTCTCGTGGTAGACCTCGATGGCTGTGTTCACTGCCACGAAGAACACGATGACCAGCAGCTGGAACGCCATCAGCGCGTAGTTGGCCTTGTCCGCCACCTTGATGCCCAGGATGTTCAGCAGCGTGGTGACGACGATGAAGCCCACGATCCACACCGCGATGGGGCTGCCGGGGAACTGTGCGCTCAGGTAAGAGCCGCCGATCAGCCAGATGACCATGGGCAGGAAGAGGTAGTCCAGCAGGATGGCCCAGCCCTCCAGGAACCCCACCCGGGAATCGATGGACTTGCGGACGTAGGTGTACGCGGAGCCGGCCACGGGGCGGCGGGCCTGCTGGCCACCATCTTCCCGGCCCTGCCGGTGTGGCTGCTGGCCTTCGTGTTTATCGTGGTGCTCACCGCCGTGAACCTCACCAGCGTGAAGAACTTCGGCGAGTTCGAGTTCTGGTTCGCACTGCTCAAGGTGGCGGCCATCGTCGGGTTCCTCCTAGTGGGCGCCGCCCTGCTCTTGGGCTGGCTGCCGGGAGTGCAGTCGCCGGGCCTGTCCAACTTCACCGGCGACGGATTCGCGCCCGACGGCTTCGCCGGGATCGCCGGGGCACTCTTCGTGGTGACGTTCGCATTCGGCGGCACCGAGATCGTCTCGGTTGCCGCAGCTGAAACAACGGCGGAGCTGGCCCGCAGTGTGAAGGCTTTCTGCCCTCAACGCCAACCTCTACGGTGCCTCCCGCATGGCGTTCTCCCTCGCCGAGCGCGGTGAAGCGCCACGCCTGCTCGCTTCCGTGTCCAAGGCACAGGTTCCGGTGGTCGCGGTCCTGGCCGCGTTGCCTTCGGCGTTGTCACGGTTGTGCTGGAACTGGCCTTCCCCGAGATGGTCCTTCCCATTCTGCTCAACATCGTGGGCCCGACCTGCCTGTTGGTATGGACGTCCGCGCTCCATGGTGCTGGGTCTGGTTATCCTCGCGGCGATCTTCACCGTGGGCTTCATCGGCGAGGACTCACGCCCGCAGCTCCTGAGCACTTTCGCCCTGGTGGCGCTGGCGAACTGGCTCCACCACCGGTCAGGGAACGTTTCGACCGGTGCTGAATTTTCGGAGGGTGCCAAGCAGTCTATTCTTATCGACTGATCATGCGCTTTTGGACCACCTCAGGTTCGGCGCATGAAGAGGGTGCGTCCGGCCTCGCATGGACGCACCTACCTCACGTGGGGAAAGTTCCACGACCCTGCTGCTGTCAATGATAGATGCCAGGCCCGATGAAGCTTTGTCCCGATGGGACCCTATTGAGCTACGCGGTGCCGGGAGGGACGAAATTCCCACTCGTGCAGGCGGAACGGAAAATTCCCCCGTTAGAAGTACTGTCTTTCATATATCCATCGCGCAATGTCCGTCCCTAACTGCCGCACAGTAATACCGTTATTCCTTTTTCAAAATTCCCGTAAGTCCGGCCAGCAGAAGGGCGCCTAAGAGCCACGAAAGGCCCTTGATACCAGCAAATGCCATGGGAAGTAGCACGCTGTTGGTAATTTGCCAACTCTTGGCCTGCCCTGTGTCAACCGCCGGTAGCGCCGTATCGATGGCAAACAAATAGGGGCTGAAGCTTGGGTAGCCGGGGACATGCGGATTTGTGGAACCGTTTAGCGGTGTCGGATTTCCTGAACCATCGAGGACTGTGATCTTGGCAACTTCGCGGTTAGTTGGAGTGAAGTCATTAGCGTGCCAAACCGCAAGGGTGAAGGATAATACAAGGATCGCACCCAACCAGATGAACGGCCGCAAAGGGCGGTACCCATAGCCAACGAGCCATCGGTAAAGCCAGTGGAAGGGTTTCGACCGCCAATGAGACGACCTAGTGGTACGTATCGCAGCTTGGTACCGCAACCATCGCGCTTCGCTGCTCTGCCCCATGCTGTCGAAGACTGTGGCGAGCGCTCTCCAGGGTTGAGCGATGAATTCCTTCTTGCTGCCCCGCGGAATGGAGTCAAGCCAACTGGCCGCAGCGTCGCGGTCCTCTTTTATGAATCCATGAAATGCCCCCAATTCTAATCCTTGCGCTGACAAGAGGTTTGGCAAATATGGTTTGTTCACGGGCCGATCCTGTGTAGTTACAAGGGTGCCGATCTGCGCATATGCAAGATTTGTCCTACCTTCGAATGCTTCGTTAGCAAGGTGAAGTGAGTCAATTTTTGAATTCGTAACACGCAATGCAACTCCATCCGGGTTACGAATTTTGGCGTCAACAAAACTGAGCAGCCCACCAATTCGCACTCGGTGGGCTCGCATCATTCCATCTATGGCAAAACCGTCATTACAGAGCACACTGCCGGAGATATTCGCAAAGTCGAGATCGACTGCAACCTTTTTCGGGTTATTGATAGATGCACCCGCAAAGTTAAGCTGTCCTCTTATGTCACAACCAAACGCCTTCATTTGCCCATCAAGGTTGAACCCGTCGGTAAGAAAAACACTACCCTCAACAGTGGCCCACGACATGTTGAGGCCAATAGGTTCTGAGCCATACTCCGACGCAACCAACGATGCTCCGGCAAGACTTATTTGCTTCCGGAAATGTGCGCTATGAAACCTGACTTCGCCCTTTATTGATGCTGCGTCATCGAGGAAGACTTCGCCCCCAATATCGGCGCCATCGAAGTTCACCGCTGGACTATTATCGGCGCTTATCTTCGCGCCACTGAGTCGAATTTGGCCGCCTAGCTGCGCGCCTGCGGCCCTCAGCTCGCCTCTCGATCGCACCCGTTCAACAACGAAACTGCCGGCTAGAGATGCGTTATCGAGGTTCAGAGCGGGTCCTTCGAGGTTCTTGAAGGTGGATCCGGTCGCGTGAAACTGTGAACCGAAGTTGGCTCCCACGGCACGTATTTCCCCTTCCGAACTGAGATTTCTGCAGAATACATCGCCCGCGACCTGAGCCCCATCCAAGTCAAGAGCAGCGCATTCGAAGTTGTTCTTCAGGGAAGCGTTTTCAAGCACGAGTCGCCCTGCCAGCTGTGCATTTTGGGCTCGAACTTCTCCTTTGGCAGTCAAATTGTCCATGAGAACGTCTCCGGTAACTCTTGCAGCATCAAGATTCAAGGCCCTACCACCCGCGCCATCTAGTGTGGCTTTAGCTAACACGACCCGCCCGCGGATTTCTGCCGAACTCAGCCGTGTCTCGCCGGACATGTGTGAACCAAAAAATCCGAGGCTGCCCGAGATCTTGGCAAAATCAAGCCGCGCCCCAGATATATTGCAGGCTAAAAAGTCGATCGTTGAAAAGGACCCATAGCGAAAGGACAGTGGGCTTTCAAAGAGACTATAGGCTATGGAAAGTGGAGTGGTGACTTTGGTGTAGTCCATGTCAAAAGTACCCGAAATGTATGCGGCGCGAATCCGCAGTCCTCGGGGATCTGCTTTGAGTGGAGGATTCCTTAGCACTTCTCGCAATGTACTGGCCGGTATCGTCGATCCACTGCGGTGCGCCAGAAGCCAAGGGCGATCAATTAGTGTATCGGGTACTCCAGGAGCAAGATCCAGGACTTCACCAGATTCGATACTTCTTACTAGTCGGCTTGTCCAGAGATCTTCAACTTCGCTAGTTTCATTGTTTAGGGGCACCCCACCACAATCCTCTAAATCAAAGGCGATTCCAAGTTGACTCTGTCTCAGGACCATGCCTCATGTCGATTGCACTTCTCATTTTCACGAAATAGCCTGACTCGGCGACTAAGAATAATGGGGATCCGGCAACAGGACGCTCAGTCGAAGGGCTCTACACTTTGCCTTGCGACCAAAGGAAGTCAAGGTGCTTGAACGCGAGATCCTCCCCGAACTCTCCGAATGTGTCTGTGAAGTTGACAATCAGGCACTTTTCACTGCCTCCGTTTGCTGGCCCCCTCAGTCCGCGCCCCACCATCTGCAGATATGCATTGGGGCTGAACGTGGGCCTGCCGACGTATAGGGCCCGCACGTTGGGGGCATCGAAACCTCGTGTGAACAGGTCACAGTTAACCAGTACCCGAGTGTCGCCGCGACGGAACCTTTCAACCTCCCTTCTACGGACTCCCGGTGACGTCTCACCACTGAGGGCAACGGCCGGGACGCCGCGAAACAGCAGCAGCGCCGCAAGGATGCGAGCGGATTGGACCGAGGGTGTGAAGACAATTACTGGCCAGTCCTCCGGGAGCCCAGTTATGTGTTCAAGGAGCGCGTGCATTCGGTTCTGGTCCTGCGCGATGCGATTCATGACAGAAGGAGGAATCATCCCCTGCACCTTGAGCCGTGTCAGTTCGTCTCCAACCAGTTCAACGTGCGAACCAGGAAGGACGTCGTGATCAACCCGGGAAAGAATCCCCCTGGACTGAAGTTCCGCCATTGGGTCGGGGGCGTTCATGGCAAGCTTTCGATGCCCAAAGAATGCTGCAAGCTCGAATGTCGCAGTCAGATTCTTACCCCTATAAGGCGTCGCCGTCAGTCCGATCAATGGCCGCGCACATGACTCCTCGTCGATGCCCAACGCTCGCAGTGCCACGGCGTAATTTCTTCCCATAGCCAGGTGAGCTTCATCAACTATGACCAGTGCCGTTGTCTCTTGTAACCAGCTGTTGCGGTCCACATCAATTTGCCGGGCTAATTTGGCGTCGGTCGCTATCACGATCCGAGGCCCCCCGCTCTCAGGGTCACCCAGATCGTTGATTCCCCAAAATCTGTGGATATCTATCTGGCGCTCGTCACCGAATGTCCGCCAAAGCGACTCGAAGGTTGATACGGCCTGCTCGCAAAGTTCGTCCGATTGGGCGATCCACAGGACGGTCGAGTCGATCTTTCCGGATCGCACCATCTCCACGACGGCCTGTGCGGCCGTTCGCGTCTTCCCAGCGCCCGTGGGAAGGTGCAGCATACCCCTTTCCCCGGATTGAATGAGTTCTTTAAGTTCGTCGACTAGTTGTCGCTGGTAGTCATGAAGCGGTTTGACTTGGCCCGGCCCAGGAACAGACAGAAGTGGGTCCCGAGGTCTCCCTGGCTCACCCGCGTAGGATTCCGGGAATCCGAGGTCGAGGGCGAAGCGTCTCGCCGCCGTGCTGCCGCTCCAGTGATAGGGGGTCTCAAATCCTACGGCTGTCAGCTCGCTGGAAAGCTCCTCCAGCGCTGATTCGCCGAAGACGTTGCTGAAGAGCTGGGGGATGGAGGACTGCTCCTCGGCGAGTGCCGGCGCCCCGATAAGGTCAACGAGTCCGACTGGGAGTATCTTCTTCATGGCAGAGACTGAGATTAGAGCCTGGAGTTTTGAGGGAACGTCTAGAGCTTGTCTGCAAAGCCGCTTTCTGCGCTCAGCGTCGATGCTCAGAGAGGATTGGAGAATGCCTGCTTGACTATGTTCATCCAGATCGACGTTCGTTGAACTGACCAGCTGCTGAAGGATCTCATTGTCCGCAAGTTCCTCAGAAAAGAAGAAGGTATCCTTTTCCATGACCGAATCGAAGGATGCTGATAAGGTGCCCGCGGCAGATTTCCAGGCAACCTGAATTTCTTTGCAAGGAACCAACAATATCGACTTGAGAATGTCGCGAGTCTTGTTGAGGGTTCGAAGTCTTCCAAACCGGTTGAACACCGGTTCGGGAGCTCCCGCCCCTGCTGTCATAATCGCCAGCGATAACCCGGACTGGATGTCGGAAAATCGAGGATGCCTTGTCAATTCTTCAAAATCCTCCGGCCTCTGGCACGCGACGTACGGGACTCCGATGTCCTTTACGAATGTGACTTCTGCCTTGGATCGGGCCACCAGTACGACCTCCTGAGCAGTGGAGCTAGGCATCAGAAACTTGGCGACGTCAATATCGGCCAAAGTATCGAGTGGTAGTCGGCTCGCTGCGGCGAGGAATTCTCCCAGAATCCAAGGGTCCGATTCGGGCGTCCCTCGTTTGAAGGCTTCGCGGATTAAATCCGGGGGCACCGCCGCTAACGCGGCTGGCATGGATCCTGTGGAAGATTCTGGATCTGTAACCACCGGGAGGATCTGACCGAATCTGCTTAGGCTGTGCGCAACAGCCGTAGCGAGCGGACGCTCGCCCCACGTCGTCGGCGCGGAGCCGTAAGTGCTTGCAGCCCAAAGGTGAGGCGCTGGAAGGACGACGGTCTTCGCGCCGTGGGCGTTGCGGGAGAGAAATGGGGAATAGGTCCAAGATTCCTCCACAGGAATCTTTAGCAGACTGCGCGTCCACAGGGCTAACGACTCCCAGTCTTGATCGTTGCGAAACGTGGCTAGTGGCCAGAGGGGCCCGACCCCGTTGATCTGGTCAAATTCTAAAAAGGGGCTGGTTTTCTCAAATTTGGTGGAATAAACATGATCAGCGAATTCTTTGTATTCATTGAAAACTATGTCCCCAGAAAGCCGTTTAACTTCCATGGCCTCCGGAATGGTGGCAATGCCTAAGACTGTCAATAGTGAATGCCATTCTGCAGCAAAAGTGGGGTCCAGTTTGCTGGATGCGTTCCGTGGTGAAACCAGGCCCGGCCCGATAACTCTCTGAGGAATGCGCCATGTTCCGTCGCTGGCCGGAACGCGAAGGTCGGCTTGTTCGCTGCAGTATTCCGTGATGACCGAGATAGACTCTGTTTTCGTGAGGTTGCTGGCGATTCGCCAGAACACGGTCCATTCCAGGTGTGTCCAGGATCGTTTGTTCCTCGCCAACAGAAGGCTGAGTTGTCGCTGGACTGTAAGGTGTTCGAATCCCAAGACCTCAAGCGCATCCACTGAACCCGGCAGGGCCAGTAAACCCGGATGAACGAGACGAATACCTGTGAGAGCTTGCGGCAAATTCTGCGCAATGAACACACTGTCGGTCGAGTCGGCCTTGGCCAATGCCCCGTCAGATGTGGGAATCGCGAGCACCCTGGATCCCTGTGCAGCCATCTTGTCATCGCTGAAAGTAGTTAGAAGCAACAGCGCATCCAGGCAGGACTGGTGATTGTTTCGACGGACCATCATGTCGAGCCATTCCGCGAGTCTGGTCTCATTCGATTGTTTGGCGCCGAAGCCGCGAACCAGACCACGTAGCCGTGAACGTCGAGTATCACTGCGGTAGCAAGTCCAGTGAGCACAGGACTTCGGCGTATGAGGGCTCGAGGCCCACTCTCTTACGTGATTCTCCGCCAGCTTCAAGTCCAGGTTGGGTAGCTTTAGCCTCTCAGGTATTTGAGATTTTCCACTGCAGTCAGGGATGCACGGATATTCTCGTGCCACCATCCTGATATGTCTGGAAAGCTCGCGATCGTAGTGGAATGAAGATTCGGCAGGGTCAACTGGTAGGTACTCAAGCGAACGACCTGGATCGTCATCCGTACTCAGCAGGGGGAGAGTCTCAAGAATGAGCTGTGCAAAGGCAGCGATAATCTCGTCGTTAAACTTGCTGACCAGAAGGCCGCTGCGGTCGTCACTGACATGCCACGGGGCGCTCAGAATTCCGCGTGCGGTGGTCTGATCTCGGAGAGGGAATACGGCGGAAAAATGGCCCCGGGTGGTTGTCTCCGCCGGTGCAGCGTAGGACAGAAGAATCTTTGGGCGGGCAATGGCCTTCGGGACAGCCGACAAAGCGTCCGCGGACGGGTACACAACTTTGGACTGAACCCGCCAGCGCGACTGCTGGACCTCGTTGCGGCTTATGGTGGCCCAGCCACTGGCGTCAGTTGATACGGTCAGAGTCTTTTCCGATTCCGCGAGTGCCGTGCGTACGGTCACGGTCAGAGTCCGGACCATTGGCAAAAATAGCAGGATGTGGGGGTCCAGATCTTCAATGCCCGTCGTCACGAGTTCTGTGCCGGACTCCAGTGGAAGCCTGATGATCGTCGAAGCCCAGGTTGCTAGCTGGGCCAAATCAGTATCGTGTTCAAACGCTCGCGAGGGGTCGAGCGGCCATCCTAAGCGAAGCAACGGAACGGCCCGGTCACTGAGTCCAACGGCAGATAGACGCTGCCTCGATACTTCACGATCGAACGAAAAGCTGATGGATCGGCTGATGACTTCTGGTTTGCTGGTCACAGCTAGGACGGACTTGAATCCGAGGCCGAATCGTCCAAGATCCTCATTGGACTTCGGGCTCAAGTGCGCATTTAGGATCGCAATCATTCCGTCTTCGGTGAGCGGCTCGCCGTCGTTTGCGCAGTAGAGGTACTTATCTGTGAGAAGCAGCTGAAGCCTTCCCGCTGATGACCCAGACATTGCATCGGAAGAATTCTGGATGAGCTCTGGGATGAGCCGTTGCCCGTAGCTTCCGGCTCGGTACCCGTCCTCTTCATTGAAATGCTCCAGCAGAAGCTTGGGTTTGGCGGCGTACGAGTTGATTGTTTCATTCTGCTCGCGCTCCAGTGACTCCTGAAGTTCGGGTCTGCCAGCCCAATCAACAGCTAAGCGGATCGCGGCTTCGGATTCTTTCATTTGGGACATCTGGCTTCCATTCCCCCTGAACCACTGGCAACCGCGTTTGGCCCAGACTATATGGTGCCGGGCTTGGATCCGAGGAGCGCGGGGCGGATCTGGACTTTTACACAACCGCGAGACATCGGCCGTGGTCATGCCGTATGAGCAACCTGAAAGGTCCTCAGTACATAATGACTGAGGGGCCTTTCGTCGGGAGGCTTCGGCAGCAAGCCGGAAGAAAGCTCCCATGGGGAACCCACGAAGTACAGGAGCCAGGTCTTGACAGTTACAGCCACACACCGGGAACTCAACGTCGCACCCGGTTCGGTAGTCCGTGTCCGTGACGAGGACTGGCTTGTCACCAGCGTCGAGAAATCGGTAGACGGCACCCTCATCAAGGTCCAGGGCCTCAGCGAGCTTGTCAGGGACACCACCGCCGCCTTCTACTCCGCACTGGACACCATCGAAGTCGTTGACCCAGCCAAGTCCAAGGTCGTCGCCGATGACACCCCCAACTACCGTCGGGCCCGGCTGTTCCTGGAGACCACTCTTCGCAAGACTCCGACACCGCAGTCAGCGGAGTACCTGACGGTTTCCCCCCGTATGCTGTCCCGGAACCTCAAGTACCAGCAGATCGCCGTCGCGAAGGCCCTGGACACCAAGAACATCCGCCCGCGCATCCTGATCGCAGACGCCGTGGGCCTCGGAAAGACCCTCGAGATCGGCATGATCCTCAGCGAGCTGGTCAAACGCGGCCGCGGCGAACGCATCCTTATCGTCACCCCGCGCCACGTGCTGGAGCAGATGCAGCACGAGCTCTGGTGCCGCTTCGCGCTGCCGTTCGTCCGCCTCGACTCCGCAGGCATCCAGAAGATCCGGCAGAAGCTCCCGGCCACCCGCAACCCCTTCACCTACTACAAGCGCGCCATCATCTCGATGGACACGCTCAAAAGCCCGCGCTACAGGGCTCAGCTCGGCAAGCTGCATTGGGACGCGGTGGTCATTGACGAGGCCCACAACGTCACTAACACCCAAGCCATGAACAACGAACTCGCCCGGGTTCTCGCGCCCAACACCGAAGCCCTCATCCTGGCCTCCGCAACCCCGCACAACGGACGCAACGAGTCGTTCGCAGAAATCCTGCGCCTGCTGGATCCCACGGCGGTCCGCCCGGACGGCACCTTCGAACCTAAACACGTCGAGAACCTCATCATCCGCCGGCACCGGCACAGCCCGGAAGTCGCCCAGGAAGTCGGCGCGGACTGGGCCGAGCGGGAGGAACCGGACAACCGGCTCGTGTCCGCATCCGCGGCGGAGAACAGCATTGCCGAGGAACTCTCCGACGTCTGGCTCTACCCCGAAGGCAGACCGGCGCCTTATTCGGGGCAGAACGGCGCGCTGTTCTCCTGGATCCTTGCCAAGGCGTTCCTCTCCAGTCCCGCCGCGCTTCTTGAAACGGTCAACGAGCGTCTCAGGAAGATCGACGCCGATTCCCCCTCCGAAGCCAAGGAAACCGAAGCCCTCAAACGCCTCAGCAAGCTCGCCGAAGCCGCCAACACAGGCGAATCCGCCAAGTACACCGAGCTCGTCACCTACCTGAAGAAGATCGGCGTCGGCAAGGGCTCCCCGATGCGGGCAGTTGTCTTCGCCGAGCGCGTCGCCACCCTCAAATGGCTGCAGGAGACGCTGCCCAAGGCCCTCGGCCTCAAACCGGAGAACGTCGGCCTCTTGCACGGCGGCCTCAGTGACGTCGAACAGCAAAGCATTGTGGACCAGTTCAAGCGCGGGAACAGCCCGCTGCGTGTACTGGTCACCGGCGACGTTGCGTCCGAAGGTGTGAACCTGCACGCCGAATGCCATCACCTGATCCACTTCGACATTCCCTGGAGCCTGATCCGGATCGAACAGCGGAACGGCCGAATCGACCGGTTTGGCCAGCGCCAGAAACCGCAGATCACCACCCTGCTCCTGAACCCGCACAACACCCGCTTCTCCGGCGACATCAAAGTCCTCACGCGCCTGATGGAACGAGAGTACGAGGCCCACACGGTCCTTAACGACGTCGCCTCCCTGATGGGGCAGTACAGCGTCAAGCAGGAGGAAGACGCCATCCGCGACGTCCTGCTCGGCAAGAAGGACTTCGAGGACGTTGTCGGGGAGCCCGACGCCGATCCGGACTCGGGCGACCTCTGGGACTTTCTCGACTTTGAGGCCATGAAGGACGGAGGGGAAACCGAGACCGTCCCGGTCGAGAAACCGCTCGGCCTTTACTCCACGGACCTGGACTTCCTGGATGAAGCCCTCAACGAGGCCTTCGGTGATCCACACAAGGTCCTCGGCTGGACCGTCCACGCTGGCCACGGACTCGCCGAACTCAACCCGCCTGTCGACCTTCAGCACCGCCTGGGCTACCTCCCGCAAGATTACCTGTCCGAGCGGCGGGTCACCGAGCGGCTCAAACTCGCCACAACCGTCGACGCCGGCACCCGGGAACTGAACCGCGCCCGCGAATCCGATGACATGAGCTGGCCCGAGGCACACTATCTCGGCCCGCTCCACCCGGTCCTGGACTGGGCCAGTGACCGGGCCCTGTCCTCGATGTCACGCAGCGAAGTCCTCGTTGTCCGCGGCGACGTCGACGCCGCCCAGGTCCTGCTCATGGGAACGTTGATGAACCGCCGCGGGCAGGTGGTCTCCAAAGCCTTCATCGCGGTGGACTTCCCCGACCCCGCCAACCCGACATTCTGTCTCTCCGAACCCCTCGAGGATCTGGGCGAGCACCTGAGCAGCATCGGCGTCAACGCCAAAGCGAACAACCCCGGACCGGTCACGGTGCACGGACTGCAGGCCCTGCTGCCGCAGGCGGTGGAGAGCGCCCGGCAGACCATGCAGCTGACCTTTGAAGCCGCCGCCGACTCCGCCAACCAGCGGCTGCAGGCCTGGAAAGACCGCGCCACGGGCTGGACCCAGCTGTCCTTCGATTTCGCGCAGCGGGCTGAAGTGAAAAAGCAACGCGAGCGTGTCAGCGAGGAGCAGCGCATCGCGGAGTCGCTCGCCCCGGCCCAACGCCTGGTCCGACCCCTCCTGATCGTTGTTCCCCGCGCAACCCCTGTCGCCATCCCGGAAGGTGCTGACCAGTAATGCCGTCCTTTGATTCAATCGTTGTAGGCGAAGACTGGATTAGCGAACACTTCTTCACCACGGACTCCACCAAGGAATCCTTCCAGGCCGAGGTCGTGAAATTCCGCAAGCACTGGGACGAGGAAGGCAAACAAGGCCACTCAACCACCCCGACCCGCTTCGCCGAGGTCCGCGGACGCCTCCAGATCCTGCTCGCTGGGCTCTCGGAAGACCCGGCGGGCGCGTCCGAAGCTTACGCTCTCCTCCGAGGCGCCCTGGGTTTCACGGGCACGACGGCGGCCGTCACCTTCGAGCGCAGCGGCACCGAAACGCTCGTCCCCGGCGTGTGGGCCACGGAGAACTCCGAGGTCCTGTTCGTCGAGGCCGCCCCGGCTGACGCGCTGGAAGACGTCCTGTCCACGGCTCTGCCGCTCGGACGGGTCCAAGTGGATGGAAAAGAGCCGTCCCCGGCGCTGACGGTGGCGAAAGCCGTGTCCGAGGCCTACCTTTCGGACAAGGCGCCGAAGTTTGTCGTCATCATGGCCGGCCGGTGGCTGGTGCTGACCGAACAGGAACGCTGGGCCGAGGGCCGCTACCTCGCAGCAGACGCGCTCTTGGTCGCGGACCGCAACGACACCAAGAAAAACGCCGAGACGGACCGGTTCCTGGCGATCTTCGGCCGTGACTCTCTCATGCCGACACCGGACGGCTCCATCTGGTGGGAGGCTGTCCTCGAGGCCTCCGTCAAACACACCGTCGGCGTCTCCCAGGATCTTCGCGAAGGCATCCGGCGCTCCATCGAAATCATCGCCAACGATGTCCTGAACCGCCGCCGTGCAGCAGGTCTGGGCATCGAAGACGTGGACGGCCAGGTCCTGGCCCGCCAGTCCCTGCGGTTCCTCTACCGGATTCTCTTCCTGCTCTACGCGGAGGCCTCCTCGGAAATGGGCGTTCTCCCCGTCGGCGCGGGCGAATACAACGAGGGCTACGGCCTGGACCGTCTCAGGGAACTGACCCTGGTCAACATCCAGTCCCCGGCGTCCCGGCGCGGCACCCACATTTACGAATCCCTCGCCCAGCTGTTCCACCTGGTGGACAACGGCCACGCCCCTGCAGGATCAGACCCTTCTGACGATGCCTCCGGCGAGAACGAAGGCCTGGTCTTCCAGCCGCTCAAGGCCGACCTCTTCCACGAGGCCGCAACGTCGCTCATCAACGGCACCAAGCTCAGCAATGCCGAGCTGCAACGAGTCCTCCAGCACTTGCTCCTCAGCAAAGAAGCCAAGGGCAAGGACCGGGGCTTCATTTCCTACGCGGAACTGGGCATCAACCAGCTCGGAGCCGTCTATGAGGGCCTGATGTCCTACACGGGGTTCATTGCCGCAGAGCCCCTCCACGAGGTGGCCAAAGACGGGAATCCAGAAAAGGGTTCCTGGGTGGTCCCCGTTGACCGGTCCGAGTCCATTGACGCCAAGCACTTCGTGGTGGAAGAGGACGAACGGACAGGTGAGCGCCGCCCGGTGCTGCACCCCGGAGGCTCGTTCGTCTTCCGGCTCGCCGGCCGCGAACGCCAACAGTCTGCCTCTTATTACACCCCTGAGGTGCTGACCAAGTTCGTCGTCTCCCAGGCGCTCGAAGAGCTGCTGGACCAAAACAACCAGAAGACTGCAGCGGACGACATCCTCAACCTGACGGTC